>JAFXCV010000060.1 GCA_017521325.1 Oscillospiraceae bacterium
ACATGACCTATCTTTTCATCGGTATGCTTCTCGGCATGATTGTCGGGCTTGCCATTGGCAGCCTTGCGGCGATTGTGAAGTATACGGACTATGAAATCAAGCGGCTGAAGAAGGAGCTTGCGGAAAAAGCTTAATTCAGCCAAAACCCGTATCCTGCCCTATAACGGGCAGGACTGCCTTTGCAGGGGGTGTGAGCGATGAATAGTTTTATCCCGTGGACGGGCGGAAAGAAGAATCTCCGTGAAGCGGCGGTGCTTCGTTTTCCGCTGAAATATGAACGATATATCGAGGTATTCGGTGGCGGCGGCTGGGTGCTGTTCCACAAGCCGCAGACTCCATTCGAGGTGCTGAACGATGTCAACAGCAACCTCACGAATCTGTACCGCTGTGTGCGTGAGCAGCCGGAGGAACTCAAGAAACAGCTGGAATACGTTGTCAATTCCCGTGAGGATTTCGAGAGGATCGCCAGTCTGCACAAGAATGGGCTGCTGCCGCAGTACGGCGACTGCGACAGGGCAGTAAAGTTTTACCAGCTGATCCGTGGCAGTTATGCCAATAATCTGCGGTGTTTCAGTGCGAAGCCGCATTCCTATTGGTCGGATTTTCCGCTGATTGACATGGCGGCGGAACGTCTGCAGCGGGTCATTATTGAGAACAAGGATTTCGAGCAGCTCATCCGGCAGTATGACCGTCCGGTGAGCTTTTTCTATTGCGATCCGCCGTATTTTTCGACCGAGCATTACTACCATGACGCACCGTTCGGAACTGAGGATCACCAGCGGCTGCGTGACACGCTGCTGGGATGTCAGGGAAAATTTCTGGTATCCTACAACGACTGTCCCGAAATCCGGCAGCTCTGGGCGAGGGACGGCATCTGGATTGAGCCGATTCTTCGGACGAACAATCTGAAGCAGAAGTATGAGAAGGGCAGCGTTTACCCCGAATTGTTCATTTCCAATTACGACACAAGCGAAAGAGAAAAAATGGGGCTTCAGCTTTCATTTTTTGACGAGAACGGAGGATTTTTCTAATGGCTGGACTTTACAAAATTGATCATCAAAACGATGCAGGGCGTATCGTCCTGCATCTGCTGACAGGACGAGAGATGGAATTTGCCATCAGGGATGACGACGGCAATCCGGAGATGTGGATCTATCCGAAGGACATGGAGGAATCGGAAATCAAGCAGATCTGTGACCGGTATCCAAAGTGCAACAGGTGTCCATTGGACAAGCGGTGTGACCGTGAATTTGGAATGGAGGGAAAAGCGAATGAATGAGATGAAAGTGTTTGAGCATGAGGAGTTCGGACGGGTCAGAACTGTGATGATTGATGGAGAGCCATGGTTTGTTGGAAAAGATATTGCTGAAAGCCTGGGCTATAAAAATGCAAGCAGGGCACTGGCTATGCATGTTGCGATTGAGGACAAGGGTATATCAAAATGTTATACCCTTGGAGGAATACAGAGTTTGCTCATCATCAACGAGTCGGGGCTGTATTCCCTGATTCTGGGAAGTAAGAAATCCGAAGCAAAAGTATTCAAAAGATGGGTGACTTCTGAAATTTTGCCTTCCCTTCGAAAGTACGGATTCTATGCACGGGATGAAGTCTTGGAGAATTTTCTTTCCGATCCGGAAACCGCAATCCGCACATTCACCGCACTTAAGGAGGAACGTGACAAGAACAAAGTCCTGACAGAGGAAAACCGCATCCTTACACAGAAGTGTGGTTATCTTGACCTCATCACTGCCTGCACGGACGCTGTGCCAATCACGGTGATTGCCAAGGATTACGGCATGTCGGGGCGTGAAATGAACCGGCTCCTGCATAATCTGGGTGTGCAGTTCCAGCTGCAGTGCGGCACTTGGGTTTTATATCAGAAATACGCCAATCATGGGTACACACGCAGCCGGACGATTGTGTATGACGATGTGCATTGCCGGTCGGCGGTGCATACCTACTGGACGCAGAGAGGGCGGCGGTTCCTGTACGAATTTCTGAAGGAACGAGGGCATCTTCCGCTGTGCGAGAAAGGGGGTGATACGGATGAAGATTCTGGTATGTGAACCCGAAAAGCCGCCATATGTCAAGGAAATTTCGGAGGATGTTTCCGACATGCAGGCAGTGGTCGGCGGCTACATCGAAGCGGTGTACTTTGAAGAAAAGGGCGACGCTCTCATTTTCTGTAATGACGAATTCCTGCTCAACGGCAGCCAGCCCAACCGGATCGTCGGAGAATTGCTGATTCATGGAACATTTTTCGTGGTCGGTGATACGACAAATTCGATTGGTGAGCATGTATCCTGTTCGCTGACGGACGAGCAGATCGAGAAGTACACCGAACAGTTCACACCGATGGTACAGCAGCTTACACCGCAGGAAGTGCTGGCGATTCTCTTCGGAATGGAGGAAGAATCACTGGATTTGAGCATGATGTAAATTCAAGAAGGAGGAGATTTCATGAAAATTTCAGCAAGTATCAACCGCATCATTACAAAGCCCGATTCCCCTGTCAAGGCATTTGCCAGCGTCACGCTCGATGGCGTGTTCGCTGTGCATGGTCTGCGTGTCATGGAAACGGAGAAGGGCAGATTTGTGGCAATGCCTTCCACAAGTTACACGGACAAGGAAGGAAAAGTCCAGTATTCCGACACTTTCCACGCCATCACGAAGTCTGGCAGAGAGGCGGTCAATCAGTCCGTGTTGAACGCCTACGATCTGAAGCTTACACAGGAGCAGGTGTCGGAAATCGAGGTCAAGGCGGATGAAGAAATGGAAGAAGAACCTGAACCGGAGATGGTGATGTGATGAATTTTATTCAGTGGTTTTGCCAGAAAATCAGATCACCTACTTGTGGAAAAGGTCGAATTTCCTTGAAAAAGCTGGACATCTATAATGAAATGTGGTATGGTGGTGGCAAAGGAGGGACGCATATGAAAAGAGCATGTTTCCTTTTTCTGCTGCTGATAACGCTGACCGGCTGCAGCGATACTATGGCATATTCGCCGGAGAGAGCGACCATCATGCAGACAGAAACCACCGCCGAAATCACGAAGAATAGCCAGATAACGGCGGAAACGCAGACAACAGAATTGCCGCCGGAAACGGTGACTTTCAGTGAAAGTATACCTGAAACTGTGCCGGAGAGTTCCCCAGCAGTGACAGAATCCGAAGCGACCACCCAGACCTGTGCTGTATACGCAAAGCCTGACACATCATTTTTATTAACAGAGGCGAAAGAGGCGGAAACGACGCAGGAAACGGCGGTTTACACGGAAACCACAGCTGTGCAGGAAACAACGGTGCAGACCACAATTCCGCCGGAAACAACGACCATCACCACAACCACAACAACCCCCGAAATCACCACACAAACCACGACAGCACCACCGCAGACTGTGGATATGAACGATCTCAGCCCCCAGATGTGGGTGTTCCTCACAGAATACGGCATTGACCATGATACATTATATATGAAAGGTCAAGGGTACAGTGGCAGCGAGCTGGATCGTGCAGCGGCAGCCCTTGCGGATGCAAACGCTATGGGCGGTCGCAACTGCATCGAATATGCCTTGAATGCGTACTTTCTGTACGATGGAGCAGGGCTGGACTGCGGCATTGCGTTCGCATCCTATGACGGCTGGTACGGGCATGTGGTGAATGTCGTGAAAATCGACGGCATATGGCGTGAATTTGATGCTTCCGCAGGAAAATATGCGGACAATACCGCCAGCATTATCGAGGCGTTTGACCTATACGAAAACCGGATACAATTGAATTGAACCCAAGAAAAGAGTCGAGAAATCGGCTCTTTTCTTGTATCTGTTTGCAATTTCCTCCGCCGCAGGCGGAGGAAATGCTGTCGTCTTATCAACTCTGAAACCGCCGAAACATCGGCGTTTCTTTATTGCAAAGGAGAAAAACTTATGAAGAAACACAGCATTCTGAAAAGACTCGGCTCCGGCTTCCTCGCCGGACTCTGTGCCGCATCCATGATCGGCACAAATCTCAGCGGCATCCCCACAGAAGCGGCGGAATCGACCGAAAATACAGCATTTCCGTCCGCCGATGCCGTCATCGCACAGGCGGCAAACCTGCTCGGCAGTCCGTACAGCTTTGGCTGCAAGGGCTACACCGGCGTGTACTATCAGGGCAGCTATAAGCCGCTGACTGAGGAATACATCCGCACACAGGGCATTGACTGCTCCGGACTTGTGTACTACACGCTGACGCACCTCGGCTACAGCACATCCGGCTTTGACTGGAACAATCCTGTTCCGGTTGATACCGTGCATTGGCTGTCGATGGACAAGGACTGCACCATCACTTATGGCGGTGTTACGTCAAAACTGGACATTGAGAAGCAGAATATCAAGACGGAGGAGCATCCCTATTGGGAGTGTGCGGACGGCTCGACAATTACCGCTGGCTCGGTCGTTGTGTCTGAAACGAAAGACATCAACCATGCCTGGATCTATATGGGAGAGTTTGAAAACCGTGACGCTGTTGTGCAGTATCTTCGCAGTATCGGCGTTTCTGAACATCTGATCACCGACAAAACCGTCGGCAGCGGCAACGGTTCCGGCGGAAAGCACTGGCGTATCGAATCCAACGGCTCGCAGGGCGTTGTCATCAACAACAACACGGACGGCAAGAATACTTCTGCCCTGAACACCTCCGCTTTCCGCATCGCACAGGCGGATGTGCATTTTACGCTGTGTAAGGTGGATGCCGAAACGAGCATGGCAATCGGCAAAAGCAGCGTAGACGGCTCGACCGCTGTGTACGGCATTTATTCCGACAATGCGTGCAAAAACAAGGTCGCTGAAATCACCATCGGTGAGGATGGAATGGGCAGCGTCAAGCTGAAAAGCGGCACTTATTACGCAAAGGAAATTTCCGCCCCGACCGGATATGCACTGGATGAAACCGTCTACACCCTCTTCGGCAGCGGTACGACAACTGTGAAGGAATCCCCATCCTACGGCAAAATTCTGGTCAACAAGACCGCAGAGGACGGCGTTATCGGCGGCAGAACGTTTGAGGTTGTGAACAACACCACCGGCGAACGCTGGACGGAGGTCACAAATGAAAACGGCGTGGCTGTGTTCGGCGATGATGCGGACGAACGCCTGCTGGTCTATGATGTCAGAAATGCCGGAACTGCGTGCGATTACACCATTTCTGAGGTGAATGTGGACAGCCGCTACAACGTCCCGAAGGCACAGAATGTGAGCCTTGCGAATGGCACGGTTGACCTGACGGTGACAGCGGCGTTCGTCAATGAGCTGAAAACCGGCGGTTTGAAGATCAACAAGCTGTCCGAGGATGGTCAGAACGGCGACAGAACGTTCACCGTGACGGGCGGCGGCAACAGCTACATCATCACCACCGGTGCGGACGGAACGGCGATTTTAAGCGATATTCCGGTCTTTGACAGCAATAATGAGAAGATCGTGTACACCATTTCCGAGCAGGATGTGCCGGTTCGTTATGTTGTCCCTGCCGACCAGACCGCAACGCTGACAGCGGATGCGACTGTGGACGTTTCCTTTGAGAATGTGCTGAAGAAATTCACGGTAGAGGTCACGAAGGAGGATGCGGAAAACGCCGCAGCACAGGGCAATGCAACGCTCTCTGGTGCGGTGTACGGCATTTACGAGAACGGCGAGCTGGTGGACACCTACACCACCGATGAAAACGGCAGTTTTGTGACGGGTGAGTATCTTTGCGGCGAAAACTGGACGATTTGTGAGATCACCCCCTCCGAAGGCTACCTGCTCGATCCGACTGTGTATGAAGTGGGTGCAGAGCCGCAGAACTTCACAATTTCCCGAAACAGCGTGGAAATGACTGTGTACGAATCCCCTGTGAAGGGCAAAATTTCCATCATCAAGCACAGCGACGACGGTACAACACAGATCGAAACGCCGGAGGCAGGTGCGGAGTTTGACATCTATCTCAAATCCGCAGGCAGCTATGAAGCAGCGAAGGAATCCGAACGTGACCACCTCATCTGCGATGAAAACGGCTATGCACAGACGAAAATGCTGCCCTATGGTATCTATGTGGTGCATCAGACAGCAGGCTGGGAAAATACCGAGTGGATGGACGATTTCGAGGTCAATATCTGCGAAAACGAAAAGGATTATTTCTATATCATCAATGATGCGGTTCTTACCTCCCATGTGAAAATTGTGAAAAAGGACGCAGAAACGGGAAATATCATTCCCGTGTCCGGCATCGGCTTTCAGGTGTGGGATGTGGCAAAGCAGGCTTATGTCCAGCAGGAAGTGACCTACCCCTCCGCCATGCTGGTAGACACCTTCTATACGGATGAAACCGGCACACTCATGCTTCCGAACGAGCTGGTTTACGGCGACTATGAGCTGCATGAGGTGCAGGCGGCAAATGGCTATGTTCTCGACAAAACCGCTGTTCCGTTCACAATTGACGGCACGGTGGAGGTTCTGACAGTGGAGAAAACCAATACACCGCAGAAGGGAAAAATTGCAATCCAGAAAACAGGTGACAGCTTTGTGACCGTAAGCGAGCAGGACGGCAGATTTACGCCTGTTTTCGATAAAAAGCCGCTTGCAGGTGCAGAATTTGAAATTGTTGCGGCGGAGGATATTGTGACGGCGGATGGCACGCTCAGACTGCATGCAGGCGAAGTAGCAGATGTGCTTGTGACGGATGAAAATGGCTATGCTGCAAGCAAACTGCTGTATCTGGGTAAGTACGAAATCTGTGAAAAGACCGCCCCTGCAGGTTATGTGCTGGACGGCACGCCGCAGATTGTGGAGCTTGCCTATGCAGGACAGGAAATCGAGGTGAGAGAAACTGTGAATACAACATTCTGGAACGACCATCAGGGCGTGGAAATCAGCCTTGCAAAGGCAATGGAACATGATGAGCTGTTCGGCATCGGCGGACAGAACGAGTACCTTTCCGTCCGTTTCGGACTGTTTGCGGATGAGGAACTGACTGCTGCGGATGGCAGCGTGATTCCGGCGGACGGACTGATTTCCGAAATCACACTCTGTGAGGATATGACAGCGAAATTCAGCGAAAAACTCCTCTTCGGACGCTACTATGTGCAGGAGATTGCAACCGATGAGCATTATGTCCTGAACGGTGAAAAGTACCTTGTCAATTTTGAGTACATGGGACAGGAGATGACAACTGTGTCCATTGATTGCGGACAGTTTGAGAACAAGCTGATTCGTGGTACGGTTTCCGGTCTGAAGGTCGATCCGGAGGATGAGCCGCTGGAGGACGCACTGTTCGGACTGTTCGAGGCTGGTACGGAGGAGTTCTCCGAGGAATCTGCGATCATGACCGCTGTTTCCGATGAAAACGGCTATTTTGCGTTTGAATCAGTTCCCTATGGTGAGTACGCTGTGAAGGAAATTGCCCCGCCTGCCGGATATGTGCTGTCCGATGCTGTGTTCCCTGTGACGATTGACGAGGATGGCGATTTTATCGAAATCACGGCAGAAAATGAGCCTGTTACCGTGGAGATTTCCAAGCAGGATGTGTACGGCAAGGAACTGGAGGGTGCAAAAATGCAGCTTTTGAATGAAAATTCTGAAGTTGTCGAAGAATGGACTTCCGACGGCACAAACCATGTTGTTTCCCTGCTTTCCGCAGGTAAGTACACGCTCCATGAGGTTGCAGCACCGGATGGCTATGTGATCGCCACGGACATTGCTTTTGAGATTCTGGAGGATGGCACTGTAAACGTTGAAAATGTCGATGCTTCGGCATTCACGGAGAATGGTGTGCCGCTGATCGTGATGGTGGACGATACCACGAAGGTCGAGATCAGCAAGCGTGACATCACATCCGACAGCGAGCTGCCGAACGCTAAACTGCAGGTGCTTGATGAAAATGAAAATGTGATCGAGGAGTGGATTTCCACGAATGAGCCGCATTTCATTGAGGCTGTGCTGATTGCAGGAAAGCCCTATATTTTGCGTGAAACAATTGCTCCGGATGGCTATGAGATCGCAAACGATGTGAAGTTCACCGTCAAGGAAAACGGCGATGTAACGGCGGTTGTGATGTACGACAAGGCAAAGGTCACAGTAACTACACCCTCCGTTCCGACCGGCGATGCAACGAATGACATCCCTGCATGGCTGATGATCGCAGGCGGTGCGGTACTGCTGGCGTTTATCACATTCAGAAAGAAGGTCTGATTATGAGCAAATTCACACGCATTCTTGCGGCTGCTGCGGCAGCCGCCCTCCTTGTGGGGGGCGTTGTGCTGCTGACCAAAGATGAGGCGGCACAGAAAATTGTGGACAGGAAAATGGCGGATTTCCAGCCGTCAGCGAGCATGATGGACACGCTGGATATTATGACGGAAGAATTGAAAAACACCGAAACTACACCTGTTTTAACAATTACAGAGGAAGAAATGACAGGCACAACGGAGGACATTACCGTACAAGAAACAGCCCCCTATATCCCAAGCGACACGCTCCCTGTTGAAGTGATGGACGAGCTGACGGCACAGGCGGAGGCATTGCAGACAGCATATCCGAACGCTATCGGCTGGCTGTATCTGCCGGATACGGGCATCAATTACCCGATTATGCAGGGCGAGGACAATGATTTTTATCTGCATCACGCACCGGATGGCAGGTCGCTGAAGGCTGGCTCTGTGTTTTTGGATTTTCGCTGTGAACGGCGGTTCATGAACCCTGTGAATCTGGTCTATGCCCACAACATGAACAACGGAACGATGTTTGCAGGAATCACGAGATTCACCGATTCTGCGTACTTTTCCAGTCATCGCTACGGCTGGCTGGCGACCTCTGAAACAGTGTTCCGGATTGATTTTTTCTCCGCCGCAGTGGTGGGCAGGTATGATGTGCTGTACGACGGCAGTGCAGAGATTTCAAGCTGGCTTTCACACCTTGCAGAGGTGTCAAAGATATATGAAAACGCCAATATTTCGGGAGATACACGGTTCATTTCGCTGTCCACCTGTTCCTATGAGTTCAAGGATGCGAGGACTGTGCTGACCGGAACGCTCACAGAGATGGGAGGGGTATGATGAAAAAGAAGCTTCTGATTGTGCTGGCGGTGGTGCTGATCATGGTAAGCCTGTGCAGCCTGACGGTGTACGCCGACGGCGACGTGGCAAGTGCGGTGACGAACACCTGGAACAGTGCGAAAACGCAGATCAAGGCGATTGTGAATAATGTGGTGTTCCCCATTATTGACGCAGTTCTGGCGATTCTACTGTTTGTGAAGATCTCCACCGCCTATTTTGACTACCGCAAGCACGGGCAGTTTGACTGGATCCCGATCGCAGTGGTTTTCGGCTGTCTGCTGTTTTCCATGACGTGTCCGCTGTATGTTTGGGAAATTGCTGGGATTTAAGGAAATGCCGAGATTACGAAAGAAAGGAGTGATTCCACCATGCCCTACATCCCCTACACCCCCGACCAGATCGCCGCCGCCAACAGCGTGGATCTGCCCGAATTTCTGCGAATGCGGGGCGAAACGCTGGAGCGTGCCGGACGAGAGTACAAGCTTATCTACTACGACGAATGCGGCAGGCATGACAGCATTACGCTGTCTGGTTCGCAGTGGTTCGACCACAAGAATCAGGTCGGCGGCGGTCCGATCCGGTTCATGCAGCAGCACTATGGAATGGGCTTTCAGGACGCAATGCAGGCACTTCTGGGCGATTCTGTACAGACGCTCACCCATCCGCCGCCCGTCAAAAAGGAGGAGGAGAAAAAGGAATTCCGCCTGCCGGAGGCACACACGGATATGCATCGGGTTTACGCCTACCTCATAAAACAGCGGTTCATTGCTCTCGAAATCATTACCCATTTTGCAAGGAAACGCCTAATCTACGAGGATAAAGAGCATCATAATGCGGTGTTTGTCGGTGTGGACAGTGCAGGTGTGCCGAGGCAGGCACACAAGCGGTCAACCATCACATTCGGCAGTAGTTTCCGGCTGACCTGTGAAGGCTCAGACACAAGATATAGCTTTGCTCACTTTGGCGAGTCGCAGCGGCTGTATGTGTTTGAAGCCCCCATTGACATGCTCAGTTTCCTCACACTTTACCCGAAACACTGGGAAAGCAACAGCTATATTGCCATGAACGGTGTCTATGAACACGCTGTTCTGACCGCCCTGCAGGAGCATCCGCACATCACAGATATTGTGCTTTGTACGGACAATGATGAAGGCGGCATGGATGCGGCGGACAGACTGCAGGATGTGCTGAAAAACGCCGGATATACGAGGCTTTACCGCCACCTGCCGGAGTACAAGGACTTCAATGAGGACTTGAAGGCTCGGCATGGGGTTCAGCCGCTGCCAGCAGTGCCGCACCGCAGGAAAGAGGTGTATATCTCACAGGTGCAGGCAGTTCAGCTGCGGAAATTCGCCCCAGAACGCCTGCGTTCCCTGCTCCAGTCCGCCCTTGCAAACGGGCAATATCACACACTCGCCGAGTACGCTCTAAGCGGCTCGGCGTATTTTCTGGGGGACGCTGGAATGTTCGAAAAGCTCAAAATCAAGCTTTCCCAGCAGTATCGGGCGTACATGGACAAGGGCAGGATGCAGACGAAACAGGATAATCTGAATACCGCATTTTCGGCTGTATTCCGTGATTTCAAACAGAATGCACGAACAAGGGAGCAGTGCGTTCAGACAGCGAAGCTACTCTACGAACTGGCGGACTGTGCCATCCGGTGCGAAACGCAGAGCAGCATGGAGATTTCCACAGAGCCATGTGAAGAACTGGAGAACGAACCAGAACAACAGGTGTCACAGGAGTGGTGACACAGAGTCACAGCAAAGAGAACTATCCAGTTTAAGTTTATATATTATCGCAGAAAGGAAAAATTTTTTCAGAAAGGGGAAGTTTATTTGAATGAAAGACAGATTTTATTGATTATTATACTTGCAGTTGTATTTGTGATTTTTCTGGTCATTGTGAACGTTCTGGACTTGAATTCTCTCAATGGCATTCAGTCAAAAACAATCGGCAACGGTCAGCATGGAACAGCAAGATTTGCCACGAAACGTGAAGTAAATCGGGCTTTTTCTTCTCTGCTGTTTGAGCCGGAGGAATGGAGGCAGGGGAAGAATCTTCCGGCTGTGCAAGGTACGGTGGTGGGCTGCCGCAGCCAGGGGAAACGCACAGTTGCACTGGTGGACACCGGCGATGTGCATACACTCATGATCGGTGCTGCAGGTGTCGGAAAAACGTCGTATTTCCTGTATCCGAACATCGAGCTTGCCTGTGCATCGGGCATGAGCTTTGTCAATACGGATTCGAAGGGAGACGTTGCCCGGAACTACGGAACGATTGCAAAGAATTACTATGGGTACAATGTTTCTGTGCTTGACCTGCGAAATCCGACCCGTTCGGACGAGAACAACATCCTGCATCTGGTGAACAAGTACATGGACGAGTACCTTGCTGACAAGTACAACTTGTCAGCCAAGGCAAAGGCGGAGAAATTTGCCAAGATTACAGCAAAAACGATCATTGCCATCGGCAGCAGCGGCGAGAACGCAGGCTACGGTGCGAACGCATTTTTCTATGATGCAGCGGAAGGACTGCTCAGTTCCGTGATCCTGCTGCTGGCGGAATTCGGGGAGAAAAACGAACGCCATATTGTGTCGGTGTTCAAACTGATACAGGATTTATTGGCGAAATATCAAACAAATCCGAAGCAGAAGCCGCAGATGTACTTCCAAAAGCTCATGGCGATGCTCCCAGCAGAACACAAGTCAAAGTGGCTGGCAGGGGCGGCACTCAATTCCTCCGATCAGGCGATGCTGTCGGTCATGAGTACGGCATTGTCACGGCTCAACAGTTTTCTCGATACCGAGATGGAGCAGATGCTGTGCTTCGGCACAGCGATTGATGCAGAACAGTTTTGCAGCGAGAAATCGGCGATTTTTATTATCCTGCCGGAGGAGGATAAATCAAAATACTTCATGGTCAGCCTCCTGCTCCAGCAGCTTTATCGGGAGATCCTCACGATTGCAGATGAGAACGGCGGGTCGCTTGACCGGCGGGTAATGTTCCTGTGTGATGAATTCGGCACGTTTCCAAAAATCGAGGGAGCTGAAGCGATGTTTTCCGCAGGACGAAGCCGAAAAATATCCATTGTGGCGATCATCCAGTCCTTTGCACAGCTGGAGCAAAACTACGGCAAACAGGGTATGGAGATCATCACGGACAACACGCAGCTGACGGTATTCGGCGGTTTTGCACCGAACAGTCAAAGTGCGGAGGTGCTCTCCAAAGCCCTCGGCGAACAGACGGTTTTGTCCGGCACGGTGTCACATGGCAGAGAGAAAAGCCGGTCTCTGCAGATGATAGGCAGACCGCTGATGACGGTGGACGAGCTGAAATCCATGCCAAAAGGTCAGTTCATCGTCATGAAAACTGGCACACACCCGATGATTTCCAAGCTCAAGCTTTACTTCGAGTGGGGCATTCAGTTCTGTGAGCCGTACCTGCTGCCGGACAAGGGTGCAAGGCAGGTTGTGTACATGGAGCGTGATGCTCTGCTGCAGGCAGTTGCTATGAAATATCCGCAGAAAATGGAAGAAATTCCGATGCCGGAGGAAGAAACTATACCAGAACAGCCGCCGAAAGTACGAACGGACAGGGGGTGCGAGGATGCAGACTGTGCAGAAGATTTATAACACGGATTTGCCGCACAGAGCCGTGAGTGTGTATGTGTATCTGTGCGGCAGGGCGGACAAGAACGGCGAGTGTTTCCCGTCAGTCCGACGGATCGCAGGAGATCTGCACCTGTGCAAACGCACCGTATTTCGAGCTTTGCATGATCTGGAGGAGGCAGGTATGATTACCCGAAGCAGCCGGAAACGACTGCATGGGGGCAACAGCTCATGCCTGTTCAGAATTGAAGGAGGGAATTTTGATGTTTGACTGGTTATCCGATGCTGTGGATTGGATTGGAAATTCCGTGAGCAATGCGACCGAAAACGCTGCATCCGCCTTTTCGGAAACGATTCTCTACACGATCCTGGAATGGATCTACAGCTTGATTTTTGACACAATATCGCAGATTTTCGTAATGCTCAACACAACATCCGCAGGCATCTTTCAGCTTGGCTGGGCGAATGCGTTCCTCCGGTTCTTTTACTGCATCGGGTGGGCATTGTTCGCCGCAGGTGTGATCGTGGCGGTGTTCGACACGGCAATTGAGTACCAGAACGGACGGGGCAGTCTGCCGACGCTGTTCTTGAACATCCTCAAAGGGTTCATGGCGGCAGGGCTGTTCAGCCGGGTGCCGCCAGCCCTGTATTCGTTCTGCATCAGCCTGCAGGGGACGTTTGCCAATGACCTTGCGGCGGCGTTTTTCGGCGAAAGCTTCATGGACATCGGCAGCCTTGCAGTAAAAGTGATGGGGAATTATGACGGAACATCAGGACTTCTGGGACTGCTGACCTGCATTGTGCTGGCATACTGTGTGTTGAAACTGTTCTTTGCAAATCTGAAACGTGGCGGCATCCTGCTGTGCCAGATTGCGGTCGGAAGTCTCTACATGTTCAGTGTTCCAAGAGGCTACACGGACGGATTTTACGGCTGGTGCAAGCAGGTCATCGCCCTGTGCCTGACCTCATTTTTGCAGACAACCCTCCTGTTTCTGGGACTTCTGACGTGGCAGACGAACATGATCCTTGCCATCGGCGTGATGCTTTCGGCGAACGAAGTGCCGAGAATTGCCCAGCAGTTCGGGCTGGATACGAGTGTGCATGTGAATATAATGAGCGTGACGAGTACGGTGAATTCGGCTGTGCGAGCCGGAACGATGGTGGCTCGTGCTGTGAGATAGTTATTGACTAACTAAAAAATAAGTGATATAATAATACTATCTTAATACAAGGGGTATCATAATGCTTGTTTTTGTCATTTTGTTTTTGTGGATAATAGTGTTCCTTATTTGTAATTTGCCATTGTTCAGACTATCTTCTCAACAAAGAGAAAAGATAATAAATTATGGATTATTTCATTACACTAACATAAATTGTGCGAAATCAATTAAAGAAGAAGGTTTAAAAGGTTCTCCTTCCCACATGGGATTTCCGGAAACACTTTTGGGAGAACTTGTTTGGATGTATTCCCTAACCAACTCTAATGAGATTGACACAAAGCATAATATCCTTGTGAAGAAAAAGAGAGCGATGGATAATCCAGAAATGTACAATTGTTGCTTACACTTAAACAGCATTAATGAGGAATACTTAAATCACATATATGTTCGATTGAGTGATAAAGCGATTGTATATAGAGGAAAATGGTTCAAACCGGATAGTATAGAAATTATAAAAAAATGGTAACTACATTTCCGCTGACTGAGGTTAGCGGATTTTTTTATATCCAAAAGGAGGCGTGAAAAATTGAAAACCTACTACTACCCCGAAAACCTTCGAGCCACCGTCAAGCTCTGGTTCTGGAACGTGCGAGATTTTTGCCTGGTCTGTGTCGGAATTATCATTTCGGCATTTTTATTTGTGCAGTTCCGCACCGTCCTCCCAGCGGCACTGACGGTGTGCTTTGCATTTCTGAGCCTGCGTGCGGAGGATGCAGCGATCATGGATTATCTGCACAATGCTGTGCGGTTCTTTTTGACAATACAGCAGAAATTTTACTGGAAGAAGTGATGAATCTATGAGAAAAAGAGTTTGTAAACTTGTGCCGACCTTTACATCGCAGGTGCATTGGGATGCCCTGAATTGAGGATGGATTCTGCTCAAAATTCAGGGTATGCCGTGCCTGGATTTGACACGGCAGGCAAATCGCCAGCGGCGGCTCGCCGCTGACCTCACAGCAAAAATTTATTTGGAATAAGAAAGGATGAAATTATGCGAACAATCAAGAAAAACAACGTTCAGCGGCTGATCGGATTTGAAGGCTTCACCAAGTACGGCGTGAGGACGGATAAAGCGGAATTTGTGTTTTTCGCCGTTGAACCGACCAATATTTCGGTGCTGTCAGCGGTGAATATCGAGATGAAAATCCACCGGCTCATGCTCTTGTTGAGTATGTTCCCAGAACTGGAGCTTCTTGCCCTCGACAGCTGTGAATGCTTTGACAGCAACAAGGCACATCTCAAAAAACGGCTGGATACAGAGGAAAACGAGAATATCCGCAGACTTCTTAAGGCGGACTATGATTTCCTCGACGAGATCCAGACCGAGATGGCATCCGCACGGCGATTCCTGTTTGCGGTACGCTTCCGCAGGGAGAAGGAGGAGAGCATTTTCAAACTGCTCAACCGCATTGAAAAAGCAATTGCCGAGCATGGCTTTTTCGCCAGAAGATTGGGGAAATCCGACATCAAGCGGATGCTTGCTCTGTATTTTGCAACGAGTGCCGCAGGCGATGAAATCCCCGATATTGAGGGCGAAAATTATTTGAAAATGGAGTGTGAGAATGATGTTTAAGAAAAGAACCCCCACCCCTGAACAGCAGGAAGAAATCGCTGTGAAGGACTTTTTTGACCGGATCTGCCCCAGCACTGTGCGATTTTTCGCCGATCATTACATCTGTGGCAACTTCTACAAGTGCTGCTGGGCGGTGATTGAATATCCTCCGACCACGGAGGATACGGCGATTTTATCCCACCTTGCGGACAAAAATGGTGTTGCTCTGCGAATCTACAATCGCCTTGTACCGGGTGCAGAACAGCGAAAAATCGTGCAGCAGGCAATGCGGAAAAACCACATGATGACGACAACCAATGACGTTGCAGAAACCGTAAAGGCACAGGATAATATGCAGGATGTGGTGGAATTATTGTCGGAACTTCGGCGTAATCGTGAGCCGCTGCTGCACACGGCTGTATTCCTCGAATTGCGTGCAGCGACCGAGGACAAGCTGCGTGAGCTGCAGGCGGAGGTGCAGATGGAACTGACTCGCTCACGCATCAGCGTGGACAGGCTGCTGCTCCGGCAGAAAGAGGGCTTCCTTGCGGTGCTGCCCTGCGGCAGTAATGTGTTCATGAACCAGTTTGAACGGGTGCTGCCTGCATCAAGCGTTGCGAATTTGTACCCACTGAATTATAGCGGAAAAACCGATCCGCACGGTTTCTACATCGGGCGTGACAGGTACGGAACGAATGTGCTGGTGGACTTTGACAAGCGGGCGGATGACAAGACGAACAGTAATATTCTGATCCTCGGCAACAGCGGTCAGGGCAAATCCCACCTGCTCAAGCTCCTGCTGTGCAATCACCGTGAAGCCGGAAAAGCCGTGCTTGTGCTTGATCCGGAGGCGGAGTATCGGGAACTGTGCGAGAACCTCGGCGGCACTTACATCGACATGATGTCCGGTGAATTTATGATCAATCCGCTTGAACCAAAGGCTTGGTCGGATGGTGAAAAAGCGGATGCAGAAGCCCCCGAAACCTTCCGAAAGGTCACCAGACTTTCACAGCATATCTCCTATTTAAAAGACTTTTTCAGAGCTTACAAGGACTTTACAGACGCAGAAATTGACACGATTGAGATCATGCTGATGAAGCTTTATGCCCGTTTCGGAATCGAGGATACAGCAGATTTCGACCGCCTGAAGCCGCAGGATTATCCGACTGTGAGTGACCTGTACGAGCTGACGGAGAAAGAATTTATGGCGTTCGATCATGAGAAAAAGCACCTGTATACTGAGGAAATTTTGCAGAATATTTGCCTCGGTCTGCACTCCATGTGCCGTGGTGCGGAGGCGAAATATTTCGACGGACACACGAATATCGGGGACGGAATGCTGGTGTGTTTCGGAGTGAAAGGGCTGATGGACACGAACAAACGGCTGAAAGATACGCTCCTGTTCAATATCCTGTCCTACATGAGCAACCAGCTTCTGGGACGTGGAAACACGGTTGCAGCGATTGATGAGGTCTATCTTTTTCTTGGAAATCTGACCGCCATTGAGTACATTCGCAACGGCATGAAGCGTGTCAGAAAGAAGGATTCTTCGTTCATTTTGGCGAGTCAGAATGTCGAGGATTTCCTCTTGCCGGACATCCGTGAATTTACAAAACCGCTGTTCAGCATCCCGACGCACCAGTTTTTCTTCAACGCCGGAAAGATCAGCGGGGCGGACTACATGGACGCTTTGCAGGTCGAGGAGGCAGAGTATTCGCTTGTGAAAGCGGCGACTCGTGGCACCTGTTTATACCGCTGCGGCGGCGAAAGATATTTCTTACAGGTGATCGCTCCGCCGCACAAGGAAGTGCTGTTCGGCACAGCGGGAGGTCGATGATATGCCTGCAATTGTTGCCGCCGCTCTCAAAAAAATTGCCCTCCTGCTTGCCACGGACAAACGTACTTGGAAGGCAGTTTTCTGGATTGTTGGCATCATTTTAGTGCTGCTTTTCCTGCCGTTGATTGTGATTCTCGCCCTCACGCAGCAGCCGGAGCAGAGCATAATCCAGCCCGATATTTCGTCCTATCTGACCGGACTTTCGCCGGAAAAGATGGAGAATATGCAGGATTTCCAGAACGCAGGTGTGCAGATTGCGGATGCAATGGCGGCGGTCGGGATGCGGAAAGATACGATCAAGGCACAACTGATTTACATTTCCGCTTTTGAAACTGTGGAGGAAATTGATTTTCAGGAGTATGCAAATCTGTTCGCCGCTGCCCCCGATGATGCTGTGCTGATCGAGAGTGTCAACGAGAAATACGGCAGCAATATTGTGCTGGAGGACTTCCGCCGCAGCTATACTTGGGTGCTGAATGTGACGATGAACGAGTATATGTTCAGCGATCCGGCAACAAAAAATGCCGCTGATCTTGCGGCATGGGCAGAGAATGCGTATGTGTCCGGCTGGGCATATTCGGCAGGCAGCGGCGGTCAGATGCACGAGGAACTGCACTACCGGACGACCGATGCTGTCGGGCTTCTGCTCGGTTATTTGCAGTATGATCCGGCGGAAAAATCCTTCCGAAATGAGCCGCAGACGCTCTATTATACGCCGTATGAGGGGCTGGATTCCATGCCGGACGTGGCAGGTGTGGGCGTGTTTGATGGCGAACTTTTCGCTGTGTATGTCGGCGGCGGGCAGGTCATTTTTCCCTCTGCCGATTGCGGTTTTGTGGTGAAAGAGCCGCTGGAAAATCGGGATTGGACGTGCTGGTGTACGTTTGATGCGGTCACTTATCCGCCGGAGGTTTATGCTGCTCTGAACCCGACAACGGAGGATGCGACGGACGAAATCAATGAAGATTTGGAGGAATGATGCCATGAAAAAGAACGTTACGATTGCCATTCATGAAGAAAAATTGGCAGCACTGGAGATGTACCTGCCGCAGAAAAACACGACGCTCACAGCAGAGCTTGAACGGTTTGTGGAACAGCTTTACAGCCGTACCGTGCCGCAGAATGTGAGGGATTTTATTGATATGAGAACCGGCGAGAAACCCTTGAAAAAGTCCGGTAAACAGTCTAAATCCGTTCTGCCACCGCAGGACATGCAGGAGGATTCACAGTGAGATACGCCCCAGTTTGCCCCACGCTGGCGGGCAACGCCCGCTGGTGAGATGTTGCCTTATTCGCTTCGCTCAAGCGGCAACAGGAAATCCCTGCCGACCTTTGCCGAAGGCATTGGGAGGCATCTCACCACCACGGGTTCCGTGGTTGCAAGTTAAAGCGGCGGGGTCGCCGCAGTCACAGCGGACGGCAAAGCCGACCGCATTTCGGGATTTTTGGGAATTTCATTTCGGGGTCGTGCGAATGCCCGAAAATGGCACTTCGGGGTCGGAGTGCGGAAAATCCCCAGAATTTCGGAAATACAACAGGTGTCGGAGGTGAATTTCCATGAAAAATGAGAACAAAGTGAAGTTTCCGCTCTGGGCATATCCACAGACGCTCCGTGATGTGGAATCGCATTTCAAGGGGGACAACTGCCGGTCGCAGAGCGAGTTTATCGAGAAGGCGATCCGGTTTTATATCGGCTATTTGGATGAGGAGAAAAGTGTGAACTACATTTCGCCCCTGATCACTGAAACTGTCAATGCCACGATCAAAGGCACGGAACAGCGGCTCGCCCGACTGCTTTTCAAGGTTGCTGTCGAACTGGGCAAGCTGTCCCATATGCTGGCGGCGGTCAATGACATTGATGAGGAAACGATGCGGCAGCTGCAGGGAATGGTCGCTGCGGAGGTGCGGAAAATCAATGGGATTATTGATTGTGAGGAGGCAGTGAGGTATCAGAAGAATTGATGCTGAATGTGAAAGGAGAATGTTATGCCCAAGCTTATCGTCACCAGCCGCTACCTCAAAAGCGGCGGTCAGAAAAATCTTGCGAACTATGTGAAATACATCGCAACCCGTCAAGGCTCGGTCGCCGTAAAACAGAACAGCGGCACTGCACCAGCGACAGATGCACAGCAAAAATTAATCAACTCCCTGCTGAAGGATTTTCCCGACAGCAGAGATTTTTTTGAATACACCGAATACCAGCAGTCCCCCACCCAGAAATCCGCCTCCGCATTCATCACGGAAGTCCTTGAACGAAATGCCGACAGGCTTGCAAACCGTGAGAATTATGTCAATTACCTTGCAAATCGTCCTGGGGCTGTGAAGTTTGGTTCTCACGGTTTATTTTCATCCGAGGACAAACCGATTGATCTTGAAGCGGTTGCAAAGGAGATCGCCAATCACGGCGGCAATGTATGGACGCATGTCGTGTCGCTCCGGCGTGATGATGCCCAGTGGATGGGGTACGACACTCTTGATGCGTGGCGGAATCTGGTCAAGCGGCAGATCCCGAATATTGCAAAAGCCCAGAAAATCGACCTTGCGAACCTCCGCTGGTATGCGGCTTTCCATGACAAACAGACGAGCCCTCATGTTCATATCGTGGTCTATTCCACGGATGAGCATGAGGGTTTTCTCACGAAACAGGGCATTGAAAAAATCCGCAGCGGCTTTGCGAATGACATCTATGCGGACGAGCTGCATCACCTTTATGCCCAGCAGACCGACCTTCGGAATCTTCTGAAACAGCATTCCGCCGATCTGATGCACAGGCTCGCCGCTGAGATCCAGTCCGGCACATCGGATGCAGAGCTGTGTGATCTGATCTTGCACCTGCACTCCCAGCTTACCAATGCGAAGGGCAAAAAGGTGTATGGCTACCTGAAACCGCAGGTGAAGCGGACGGTGGACAGAATTTTTGAAAGACTTGCAGAGCATGAGGCGATTCAGAAAATGTATGCTCTCTGGTGCG
Source organism: Oscillospiraceae bacterium (assembly GCA_017521325.1). GTDB lineage: Bacteria > Bacillota > Clostridia > Oscillospirales > Ruminococcaceae > UBA3855. Next base: position 20,259 of record JAFXCV010000060.1, read on the forward strand.
GCATGGAGCAGCAGAAGCACGATGTCTATTCCTCCGCAAAGGTTGATTTTCCGCCGCTTTCGGAGAATCCGCAGTTCCATTCTGTGCGGAATATGATTGTGCAGACTTGTGCGGAGATGGATGTGATGATGCTGGCGGAGGAACAGGCTGTTGTTGATGTGCATCCGCCGCCGGAGAGTGTTCCGAATTTCTGGGAAAATTATAATTCACCAGAAGAAACGTTACAGCATTCACAATCCGATCAGCACACCGCACTCAATTCCACTATTCTTGCACTGTTCACAAGCCTTGCCCGCTGCATCGAAGATGACTATTATCGCAGCCACCAGAAACTTCATTCCAAAGTGGATCGCAAGCTGCGGAGAATGATTCAGCAGAAGAAGCTTACACAGGGTATTAAGGAAGAACAGACGCAGACACCCACATATTAAAATCACGGCATATCGGGATAACCGATATGCCGTTTGCTTTCGTCAATTCCGCCCATTGAAACAGCGGTTTTGGTGGTGGACTTGCGGTGATGACAACTTTATTATATCATATTTTCTGGAAAAGTAAAGTCTTTTTTGTGATTTTTTTGAAATTTTTCGACGCTGGAACAGTCGTAAAACCATTTTGCAAGCGTTTCAGCCGTCATTTTCTTGTCGATTGGAGGAGTTATTATGGCAAAGAGAGGCAGCAATATTTACAAGCGTAAGGATGGTCGATTCGAGGGGCGTGTGTCGGTTGGATACCGTGAGAATGGCAGCATCCGATACAAATCTGTCTATGCCCGCACCCTTGCAGAGGTCAAGCAGAAGATGGCAGAACTGTATGCTGTCGGGCAGGAAAAACCTGTTTCTTCATTGAAACTGACCGTTCGGGATGCCGCCGAGCAGTGGCTCATTTCAGCAAAGCTGCGTGTAAAACCGTCCAGCTACGCTAACTATCTGAGCATCGTCAGCAAACACATCCTGCCCATTCTCGGCAGCATACGCATGACTGACCTGACTGCCAGCCGGATGAATGCCTTCATCATGCAGAAACTCCAGCACGGCAGGCTCAGCGGCAAGGGCGGTCTTTCTGCAAAGTCCGTCCGTGATATTATGACTGTTTTCCGCAGTATTTCGGTATATGTATCGAAGGAGTATGGCATCCGTGAAGTGCATTTCGCCATGCCGAAATCAGAACAGAAAAGTGTGGAGGTGCTGACTGCTGCGGAACGCCGTAAGCTGGAACAGTACCTCACGAGTAATCCTGATCGCACCAATCTGGCAGTGCTGCTCTGCATGTTTACAGGACTTCGTGTGGGCGAGCTGTGCGGTCTGCGGTGGGAGGACATTGATTTGGAAAATGGCTTGCTTTCAGTCAATCGGACGGTGCAGCGTGTGAATCGTGGCGGCACATCCGAGGTCATCATCGGCACACCGAAAAGCCGCACTTCCGTCCGCACCATCCCGATTCCGGAATTTCTGATTCCACTGTTGGCGAAATTCAGAAACAATCCAGCGGCATATCTTGTGACCGGAACAGCCAAGCCAACCGAGCCGAGAACGATGCAGAATCGTTTTCAGCGGATTCTGAAAGCCTGCAGTGTCCGTAAGGTGAACTTTCATATGCTCCGCCACACTTATGCGACAGTTTGCGTGGAAAACGGCTTCGATCCGAAGACTTTGAGCGAGCTGCTCGGTCATGCGGATGCAGGCATCACGCTGAACCGCTATGTGCATTCTTCCCTGCAAATGAAGAAAAAATATGTCAGCCGACTGCAGCTGACCGCTTAAAAAGTAATCCGCCGTCAGAATCTTGTCCGTCGGCGGATGCAGAGTGCCTATGTTTCGTGAAATGACCGTATTTCGGCATTTAGGGGCGGAATTGACGAAAATTATCGCTTGCAGTCCATAGTTTTATTATACCACAAATGCGAAGAAAATTGCATAATTTATTGAAAATCTCTTGCATATTATTCTTTTTTGTGGTATAATGGTTGCAATTTTATATGGGTGGATGGTGGTAGAATGGATAAGACGATTAAGATTGCGGTTGTGGATGATGATGATCTTGTCTGCTCGCAAGTTGAAACGCTTCTCATTACAATCACGAAAAAGTATGGCATATACTGTGAGGTTGATATTTATAACAGTGGCGATGTTTTTCAGAATCATTTAAGAAGCGGTTTATTCTATGATGTTGTTTTTCTGGATATTGAAATGGATGGAGCATCCGGAATTGAAGTCAGCAGGATTTTACGTGAAACATTGGGTAACGAATCCACGCAGATTGTTTATATTTCCGGCAAAACAGAATATGCTATTGAGGTTTTTGACTTTGATCCCATCCATTTTCTGCCGAAACCTTTGACAGAGGAGAAAATTGAAAAAGCCTTTGTAAAACTGATGCATAAGCTGAATTTGAAGGCAGAAGCGTTTTCGTACAAGGTTGGACATGATGTTCATAGAGTTGCGATCAGGGATATTCTGTATTTTGAAAACAACAAACGAAAGGTTATTATTTACTTCAGAAATCAGAAGGACGAATTCTATGGTGACCTTGAGAATGTGGAACAGCAGCTTCGTCATTACCATTTTATTCGGATTCACAAAAGCTATCTGGTCAACCTACTACAAGTAAGAAGATTTACTTATGAAACAGTAGAAATGGCAAATCATGCTGTTCTGCCGATTGCACAATCAAAAAGAAGTGAAATCCGAGAAATGCAATTTGTATGGAATCAGGAATAAACGGAGGTGCTTTCTATGCAAATGACCTTGTACGATATTGTGTATTTGCTTGCGAATTTGTTTTCATTGTACATTTACAAGAGAATGATGTCTGTCTTTTTTCCCTTGAAACATGGAGCGAAGAAACAGGCGATTTTGGCATATAGTCTTTATTTTGTCGGAACTGGGATAGTACATTTCTTGATTGACATTCCTATTGTGATGATGGCAGCAAATCTGTTTTTTTTGCTCATCATTGCCAGATGTTATGAAGTTGGAATTAGAAAGCAGTTGTTAGCGGTAATCTATGTTTATTTTGTTAGTTTTGCTGTAGAAGTTCTTATGACAGCACTTACGATGACGAACATAACCCCTATGGAAAAATACGGATACTCCAATATTGCTGGTATTGTCTTATGCAAAATTCTTTATTTTTTCATTGTGCTGATGATAGAGAATATCGTTAAGGTAAAAAAACATCATTCTCTTCCACTCGGGTTGTTCCTTGCCTCAACTTCAATTCCCATCATGACAATTATCATTGAGGTGCTATTTCAGATGAGTAGTGGCGTTTCACAAAGCACGATTGTGATTTCTGTGCTTGTGATATTTTTCATCAATACGGTTGTTTTCTTTTTGTATGATTCTCTTTCGGCATCATATGACAAGCAACTGAAATCGGCGATAGCCGAACAGGAACGTGCTTATTACTACAACCAGTGTAAACTCATGCAAGAGTCAACAGAGGATGTCCGTGCATTTAGACATGATCTGAACAATCATTTGTTTTTACTGCAAAATCTGATGAATGATGGCAAAGTCAAGGAGGCTAATCAATATGTGAACGAGCTTGTACAGAAACATCAGAAATTGAAAACAGTTTATGCTGCAACAGGCAATGCAGCAATTGACAGCATCCTCAATTACAAATTAGGAAATGTTTCAAATCTCGATGTGCATATTGATGTGCAGGCAAATGTCCCCACAGAGCTGAATGTAGAAATCGTGGATTTGTCAGTGATTCTGACAAATCTTCTGGATAATGCATTAACGGCAGTGACAGAATTGGAAGGAGAAAGTGAGCTGACTGTGAAAATCACCTATCAGAAAGGAATGCTGCTCTTTCATATCAGCAATCGCTATAATGGACGAATTCAGTATGAAAATGGCGAGCTTGTGACGACAAAAAAGGAAAAGGACGAGCATGGCAGGGGCTTGCGCAATGTCCGAGATGTTGTAGAGAAATATCAAGGTATTCTGCAACTGAAGCCGGAACAGGATACATTTATTGCCGAAGTTATCCTGTACGTTGCCTGAAAATCTTAGAAAGTTACAATAAAACTGTAAATTATTACAACCTCCCGAACGGGTGTTCAATTTGTGGTATAATGAAGATACCAGAAAGAATACATGAAGGGAGGTTTTTTGATGAAAAATTTCATGCAGAAATATGCTGGTATTATGGCGGCACTGGCACTCGTTGTCACAACCTTGATGGCTAACTCAACTTGTTCGTATACTATGCATCAGGATGAAATGCCTGAAGTAGCAAAGAAGCTTCGCAAGTTCTGATGTTTTACAAATTATCAGAACGATTCACAGAGGAATTAGAGAAGCAGCGTGTAATTTTGTCGGAAGATAGGGAAATATATCGCTTTGGTATTCAGCAAGGCTTAAATTTGGTGTTAAACTTGTTGACAACGATTGCAATCGGTTTATTATGCGGTATGTTGTGGGAGAGCGTTTTGTTTATGCTTTTCTACATGCCTTTGCGAAGATATGCAGGTGGATATCATGCCAAGACACATCTACGCTGCTATCTCTATTCTGTCCTAATGATAACTATGGTTCTTCTGGCAATAAAGTTTCTGCCGTTGGGAAAGTTTATTTGTAGTTGTCTGATGCTTGCTGGTGGCATTGTGATTGTTCTATTTGCACCGATTGAGGATGCTAACAAGCCTCTGGATGGAGTAGAACAACGGATTTTTCGCAAACGCACTTGGTCAATTCTTTTTATTGAATCCTGTTTTTTTATCTTTTCACTTGTTGTGCAATTGAAAATGTGCTATGGAACAATTTCATTTGCAATAATAAGCTTGGCATCTCTTGTGATGATAGGGAAGATAAAGAATGCAGTTCAAAACGAAAAACTTTAAAAGGAGAGGTAAACTATGAGAAAATTTAACAAGAAAGTAATGTCCCTTGCATCCATTGCTGCAATTCTTGCATCTTTTGCAGCAATGCCTGCATCTGCTGAGGAAAGAAATGTGTATTCAGTTTCCTATGAAACGCTGACAACCGCTATTACAACTGAGGATGGTAGTACTGTTCCTGCTGGTACAGTAGCAGTAACCATGTCCATCAATAATAACAGTGGTTTCAATGCTAATACACTTACGCTCGACATTGATGAAGGTTACAGTGTAATCACAAATAATGACGGCAAGCCGATTCTGGATAAGGGGGCAGTATTGGCAAATTCTTTGACATCTGCATCTGTTTCTAATGATGAAGAAACTCTGTGTGTGGTAAGTGCGTCTGCTACCACAAGTTATGCAGATGGGGAATTGTTTACTGTGTATTTTTTCGCTGAAAATACAACGACAGATTTTGTTTCTATAGATGACACAGAGGCAGAAATTGCTTTAGGTATCATTCCACTAGCAAATGATTATGTAATGGATTCATATTTTGTAGGGGATACAAATGGCGAAGATTGGATTGTAACTTCAACAGGACGACATGCTCCTGTAGATGCTGTTGATGCTGCAAATATCATGGTTGCATGCTGTAATTACGGAAGACCCTTTGATATTTTCAATGAAACTGACAGTGTTATTTGGGGATATTTCCCTGATCTTAAGCATCGTGAAGCGTTAGATGTTAATAATAATAACGCATGTGATAATAGAGATGCTAATGATATTCTTGACTATGCTGCGGAAGTAGGTGCAGGGAATCCGTATTCTGGTCCCATAGGACATGAGATTATTTTTTATAGACAAGCTTAATGTTGATTCTATTGATTTACTCTACACATATAATTGATACCAAATTTTCATTTAACAATATCAATAATAGCAAAAGTTGCATTGTAACAATGTAACTTTTGCTGTGCATTAATATCTATGTATCGTTCAGGAGGCAACATGAAAGTTTTAAAGAGTCTTGCATATCTCATTTCAACAGCTTATTTACTCTGTGCAATGCCGGAATTTCGTGCTTTTCCTGTTTCTGCTACGGAAGAAATTACCGAGATGAAATACTGGGATCCCTCGAACGGAAATTTCTATTATATCCACCACGGCGATTCCATTGAAATTACAAAAGCGATTGGCGGAAATACATTTTGCATTCCTGAGGAAATTGATGGCGTACCAATCACACAAATTGCAGATGGAGCCTTTTCCGAAATACGCTTCAGTACTTTGAGATTGCCTTCGGGCGTAACAACCATTCCCGAAAACGCTTTTCAGAATTGTACGAGATTACAAACTGTGATTCTCTCGAACACATTGGAACGCATTGCAGAAAACGCCTTTGACGGCTGTACAAATTTGTGCGATGTTTTTTACAAAGGCGACCATGCAGGGTGGGATGAGATATTCATTGAGAATGGAAATACAATGTTGGAAAACTCCAAAATTCATGTGAACTACAACAAAAGCAATCGGATGGATTGTACGTTTTCTATGGAAGAAGATTCCTGGAGCTTTACAAATGGTGATCTTGTCAGTTATATGTGGGATGAAGAAACAGTAACAGAATATCTGGGAGATTGTCATCCGGATACAATTGCATGGTATATCGAGATGTACGAAGCCTGCATCGAACCCGAAATTGCAAATCAGAATTACAAGGGCGCCTGTGCAGGATTTGCACTGATTTCTTATCTTGTTTCTGTCGGTGTGCTGCAGCCATCCGATCTGTATGAGGGAGCGGAAACACTGCGTGATATTCCTCTTTGCGACGAATCGGTAAAAGCAATTACCCATTACTGGCTGGTCTCCTATAAGGAAGATTTGATTGAATTGGGCGATCGGGATATTGCATATCTGGAAAGCGGCAGATTCCATGAAGATATGGAACATGGCAGAGCTGTAATGTTTTCTTATATGGCAAGGCAGGGCGGACATGGCGTGGTTGTCTATGGAATTGAAAACGGTATTTGGGAGTATCACGGCAAGACCTATGATACAAGATTGCTGACCTATGATAACAATTATGTTGGATTTCAGGATGAAGCTTGTATTTATTTCAATGGAGATCTCGAGGAAATGTATGTTCCTTATCTGGATTCTGAAATAGGAATACTGAAATTCCTCTTTGAGTCCGACCGTGTTCCCTACGGAATCGGCAACCGTACTTCCTACAAATCCACTTATGCCCTCGGCGATCTGAATACGGACAGCAATGTGAATGCCGCCGATGCCGCCGACATTCTGACAGCCGCAGCAAATGTCGGTGTCGGACAAAACAGCAGTCTGAACAACGGGCAGAAATCCGCCGCCGATGTGAATGGTGATGGCGGATTTGATGCAACCGATGCCGCAAAGGTGTTGGAATATGCAGCGTATGCGGGTGCCGGCGGGGAGTTGTCGTTTGAGGAGTATCTGTTATCCGCTCCGAGTCCATGAAGAAGTGCTGAAAAACGTGCGATAACGTTAATGTAGATGGCGAAGTTTCAGCTATGCCTAAAACATAAGGAACCCTCATGAATGACAAGATAGAATTTGGACGGTTCATTACCAATCAAAGGCAATGTCATTCTATGAAAAGTCAGGAACTGGCGGAGGAACTCGGCATTTCTGTGGGCTATTTGAGCCAGCTGGAGCATGGTCAGCGAACCAATCCCAGCCCCGAACTGCTTGAGAACCTCGCCAGCGTCCTGCACCTGAACAAGCAGGAAACCGAAACCCTGTATGATCTGTATGCAAAGGCGAATGGGTCGCTCAGCCCCGATGCAGCGGCATATGCCTCATCCCATCCTATCGTGGTGCAGGCACTGCGAGCCGCACGGGATGCCGATGCGACGGATGCAGATTGGATGAAATTCATAGATTGGCTGAAAAAATGAACAATGATTTTGCGGTGCAGACCGCAAAATTGTTAGTCAAGTTTTAGCTGATTAGCAAAAATTAGGATGAGGAAGATGTGACAGAGGAAAAAGAGAAAACGAAGTACCAGATCCGCTGCCCCGTCTGTGACGGGCGGCTTTGTGATGTGGTGACGGATCAGGAACTGGCATTTCCACTGTATCCGCCATCGTGTGCATTAGTAATCAAATGCTGGAAATGCCGCAAAAAAGTAAATATCGTAGAAGTAAACTTATCCAGTCCCATTTATCATCATAGTCAAAATGATGATATAGCCGCAGAATGCGGCGTTTGGGAATGAATAAAACCAAAGTTTTAGTACAGACACCACACATACGAAAGTATGGAGTAGGAGTTTGACAAGCTTTTAAAGCATTGTCGAATCCTGCTCTGTTTTTGTTTTTTCATACAAATTCTCATAATTTCTGTAGACGAAGTCTACAGAAATTTAGCCGCTGCAAGCGGCGTTGAGAATTGCATGAGACGTGTTTTTGTGTCGCACGGCGACACAAAAACAGCGGATGACGTAGTCAGACGCATTTGAGTATCAGGTAAACTCCGTTCTGCTTTAAAAGCAGAAACGGAGATTTTTTATGCCCTTTTGCATAACATGGCAATGCAGCATTGCCAAATATCCGTGACTTCCTTCGTTTTGATGCAAGAAAAATCGAAACGGAGGAAACTATGGAAAAGAAATTTTTGAGTGTGTTCAATCCCAGCACGGGACAATACGAAAACGTTGAGGTTACTGAGGAATTTTATCATGCCTACAGGCGAATGAACTGGAGAAAAGAAAAGCGTGAGCAGAAATATCAGAGTTGGTTCATCCCCTTTTCTTCGCTGAAGGGCGGCTTGAATGGTGCGTTTCAGAATTTCCATGAATTTATTACGAATGTCAATCATCCGGAACATATCATGGACGCAAATGGAGAAAAACGATGTCTGTACAAGGCGTTGAAGGCACTTGAAGAAGATGAACTTAAGCTGATTTTTTACTTGTTCTATAAGGACATGACCGAGGAAGAATGTGCTGATGTGTTTGGCAATACTCAACAAGCAATCAGCAAAAGAAAGACACGATTATTGTATAAAATTGCTGAACTTATGAAAAAGTTTGAAGAATAGGGTTGTGAAGTGTGCAATTTCGTTCCGATACAGGTGTAAAAGCACAAAAAGAAGCTTTTGCTGAATCTTGAAAACCGAATACCAACAACAGGAATACATGAATCCTGCGGTCGACAGCAAACCGACAGCTGCACAAGCTATACGCCACGACCTCGGAATGAGCGAGCGAACAATATGAGCTTGGAAATCGGGGCAGCACCCCGTGAGCGATGAAACGCAGGAGGATAATGCTACTTCCGTCCAGTCACAGCACCCCTTGATCGGGGAATCAGGCAATGAGGGCGGCTCCGGAGCGAACCTCGGAGGGATGAGATTTCCATGAGAGCGATACGCTGTCGCTCGTTCCTGCTGCTCCGCCGTGACGGGGGCGTGGACGAATATCACGGACGTTTGATACATGAAAAAAGCTGAACACAGCGAAATTTGTGCATCAAACGGAGGAAGAAACGACAATACGGCGGCGATTTCTGCCGCCGTTTACATAGACTGGAGGAGGCGAAACAATGTGGAGATCAAAAGTGACAAGAAAATGCGGAAATACAGCCAATGGCAGCCGATCATCTGCGGTGAACGCAGCAGTATCCCCCAGCCGACGATCCGACTGCCGCCCCATCATCCCTGCCATGGATGCGTCTGGTACGACCGAAACAACATTGTGCTGTTCTGCCCGTTCAGGCGTTGTGTCAGATACAAAAAGGGCTTTACTGTGCGGTAAATTGACTGTGAAGCGAGGCGATATATTCTATGCCGATTTGTCTGGCACAATCGGCAGCGAGCAAGGCGGCATCCGTCCGGTACTGGTGGTGCAGAACGATGAGGGAAATTTCCACAGCCCCACCATCATCATCGCCCCGATTTCCACCGCTGGAAAGCATTATCTGCCGGTACATATCTGCATTGGCAAAAGCGGCGGACTTTCGAGAAATTCCACTGTTTTTCTGGAACAGATCCGCACGATTGACCGCCAGCGTATCCGAGATTATGTGGGAACGCTGGACGGCGAAATCATGCGAAAAATTGACAATGCAATTAAAATCAGTTTGGGAGTGAGCTTATGAAAAAATACGGACAAGCGGAATATGCGTGTCATCTGCTTGAAAAATTTGTGCAGGAGAAACTGGCAGGACTGACTTCAGAGCAGAAGGAACTGTGCATGAAGAAACTACGTGAACATGTGGTTTCCTGCTTCCCATCCGCAAGAGAATTGGAGGTGGGCGGATGATCTGGTTTATTATCGGTTTAATTCTAGGAGGATTCGGCGGAGTTTTGTTCACCTGCTGTTGTGTAACAGCAGGATGGGCAGACCGTGGGATGGAATTCACAGAAAATGAGGATGAAATTTGTTGACTATGGTGATTCCATTCCGCACGAAAATGTGGTATGGTGATAGAAACAGGGTAAAAAGGAGGTGGCGAGATGCCAACAGTTACCGTAATCCAGCCGACTTTGGTTGAAAGCAAGGCTAAAATCCGAGCAGCGGCGTACTGCCGTGTCAGTTCCAGCAGTGAGGATCAGCTCAATTCCTACATGGCACAGGTGACGTATTACAGCCATAAATTTGAGGATTCCGAAACGGAAATGCTTGTTGATGTATACGCTGACGAGGGCATCACCGGTACTCGTGAGGACAAGCGAGAGGAGTTTCAGCGGCTCATGCAGGACTGCCGCAGGGGGAAGATCGACCGGATCTATACGAAGTCGATCAGCCGTTTTGCGAGAAACACAAAGGACTGCCTGAAGAATGTGCGAGAGCTGAAATCGCTTGGAATTACGATATTTTTCGAGAAAGAGAGTATCGACACGGCAAATATGACGGATGAGATGATGATCACGATCATGGGAGGGCTGGCACAGGAGGAGTCAGTGTCCATTTCGCAGAATATGCGGTGGAGTATCCGGAAACGGATGGAAAATGGAACATACAGAAACTCCACTCCCCCATTCGGATATGTTTTTGATGGAAATGTCCTTGCAATAAATCCAGCAGAAGCAGAAATTGTGTGCAAAATATTCAACTGGTATCTCAGCGGAAATGGATTGCAAACAATCGCAGAAAAGCTTAACAATTCGGAGGTTGCTACGTGTCAATACGGTGAAAAATGGCACATCACCACAGTCAGATACGTTCTGACCAACGAACGATACATCGGTGATGCATTGTTTCAAAAAAATTACCGCACCGAACAAGTACCTTTTGTCAAAAAGAAAAATCATGGTGAAGTACAGATGTACTATGCAAATGCCGTCAATCCCCCGATTATTGACAAAGAATCATTCTGGCATGTTCAGGAATTACTGGCATCAAGAAAACGAGAATATGCCTGTAATCACCACTTTTTGTCCAGAAAGATATTATGTGGCAGCTGTGGTGCAACATATAAACAGCGTATGCGTTCAGATCATGAATGCTGGGTATGTCGCACAAGGGATAAAGATGCTGCAAGATGCTGCAACCCTATTATTCCCGAATCAGAAATTTATGACGCATTCATACGGCTTTCCAACAAATTAACAAACAATGTTCAAAACATACTTGTACCGCTGCTGGATGCTTTGCAGGAACTCAAACTCAAAAAGTATTCCGGCAACCTCCAGATCATGGACATCCGCAAAGAAATTGCTAAACTGCGGGAACAACAGCACGTCCTCACACGACTGAAAACCAAAGGCTTTCTGAACGAAGCAAAATTCCAGACGCAGACCGCCGAACTGAACACGAAAATCTCCCGTTTACAGCGAGAACTCAAGCGACTCACGCAGTCCGGTGATGAGGACGAAACCCTTAATCAGATCGAAATGCTGACGGATTTCTTCGCAAAAAGACAGGAATTGACGGTCTATTTTGAGCCGGATGCGTTTGAAAGTATCGTGGAGAAGATTGTGGTGATCAGTCGGAACGAGCTGGATTTTCATCTGATTGGTGGGCTGAAATTGACGGAATATGTGGAATAATGCCAATTGCGAAACCGGATTTTTGTTGCAGATGATGAATGGACTTCTGCGGAAAATTGTGATATGATTGAGCCAAGAATATTCGCAAAGGAGTGAAAACATTGAAAAACAGAACTATCCCCTTCGGCTACATGATGCAAAACGGAGAGATCACAACAAATCCAACCGAAGTCCTTGCAGTTGTCACGATTTTCAGCGATTATCTGGCAGGTCACAGCCTGTTGGACATCGCAAAACGTATGGAAGTCCCCTACAGTGAAGGTTCTGTGTGGAACAAGAACATGGTCAAGCGGATTCTGGAGAATGAAAAATATCTCGGCACGGACAGGTTTCCGCAGCTCATTTCCGAGGAGATGTTCCGTGCGGTGAATGAGAAGAAAAGCCGGAAGGCAACTTCTCTCTGTGTACTGCCAGAGGACATGAAAATCGTGCGAAATCTTGCTGTCTGCAAGGAATGCGGAGGCAGGCTGTTCCGCAAGAATGAACTGTGGGACTGTCGGAATTCTGGTTGCTATCGTTTTCAGTTCCAGCTGACCGACCAGATGCTGACGGGTGCTGTGCTGACGGTACTGAACTCTGTCATCGCCAACCCTAGCCTGCTGGAATGCGACAGTGAGGTGGGTAGGTATGCTCCCGATGCGGAAATCATCCGCAGGGAGAATGAGATCCGGCACAAGATGGATGCGGCTAACCCCGATTTCGACCGCACCAAAGCTGAGATTCTGGAGCTTGCACAGCTGAAATACAGCCGCTGTGCCTATAGCGATACACCGCAGAAAACCGCAGTTCTGCGGGATATTCTTGCTGGCAAAGAACAACTGAATACGCTTGATACTGGCTTACTGAAATCCTGTGTTGAACGGATTTCTGTGAGCCATTTTTGCACCGTTGAGGTGGAACTGATCAATGGTGTGACCATCAAAAATACCACAGAGAGGAGTAATATCACATGACCACCGCCCCTAACGTCACGGTTATCCCAGCACGACCGCAAACCGCAGAGAATCGGCAATACCACCAGCTGCGAGTCGCCGCCTACTGCCGAGTTTCCACCGAACAGGAGGAACAGCAGAACAGCTATCAGGTGCAGATTGCCTATTATTCGGACTTAATCAACAAAAACAGAGAATGGACGCTTGCCGGAATCTTTGCGGATGAGGGGATTTCGGGTACGCAGACCAATAAACGCACGGAGTTCAATCGCATGATCCGTATGTGCAAGCGGAAGAAAATTGACCTTGTGATTACAAAGTCGATCAGCCGTTTCGCTCGAAATACTGTGGATTGCTTGGAGTATGTGCGGCAGCTGAAAGATCTTGGGATCGGGGTCATATTCGAAAAAGAGAATATCAACACGCTGACCATGACCTCGGAATTTATGATCGCCCTCTACGGCAGTTTTGCACAGGCGGAATCCGAATCCATTTCCAAAAATGTGAGCTGGGGCGTGGAGAAAGCGTTCCGAGAGGGCAGGGTGCGGTATCAGTACAAATACTGGCTGGGTTATAGGAAAGGGGCGGACGGAAAACCGGAAATTGTGCCGGAGGAGGCGGAGATCGTGCGGTTGATCTTCACGCTTTTTTTGGATGGGCATTCGCTGCAAACAATTGCAGAAGTGCTGGAAAATCGGCGTTTTACAAGCGGCAAGATTACGAAATGGCATCGTGAAGCGATCAAGCGGATTCTGGAAAATGAGAAATATTCCGGTGACTGTCTCCTGCAAAAGACCTACACCGCCGACTGTATCACGCACAAGCAAGTCAAGAATAACGGCGAGAGAGCAATGTTTCTGGTCACGAACTGCCATGATGCGATCATCGACCGTGACACGTTCAATCTTGCACAGCAGGAGCTTGCACGGCGGAAGTCCAAGCGAAAAATATCCGACCGTACAACCACCGAGCAAGGCAAATATTCCAGCAAATTCGCCCTTTCCGAGCTGATGATTTGCGGCGAATGCGGCACGCCCTACCGCCGATGTACATGGAACGTACACGGCAGAAAGCGAATCGTCTGGCGGTGCATCAGTCGGTTAGATCATGGCAGTCGATACTGCCAGAATTCCCCGACCATCCATGAAGAATCCCTGCACAGGGCGATTGTGGGGGCGGTGAATGAATATTTTGACTGCAATGAGGAACTGCGGAGATTGCTGAAAAACACCGTAGAATCGTCACTTCTGGCGAGCGATCAGAAAGAAATACAGGCAATTGAAAAACGCCTTGCAGAGATCGACAATGCCCGAAATTCCTACATTTCTTTGATCGTCAGCGGCGGTGTGGATGAAGATGCACTGGATGCAGAATTTGCGAAATTATATGCAGAGGAACAGGGGCTGAATGAACGTTTGACAGCGTTAAAAGCCCGGAATCAAGCGGATTTGGAGGTGCAGAAACAAGCGGAAACTGCATTGGAGGAAATAGAACAAACGCAATTTGTACTGACAGAATTTGATGACATTCTGATCCGGAAGGTGTTGGAGTGTGTGAAGGTTCTGACGAAAACGGAGGTACTGATCGTCTTTAAGGGAGGAAAGGAAGTCAGAGTACAAATCGAAAAATAAACCAAAAGCGGCTTGAATGAGCCGCTTTTCTTTTGGGGGTGATCATATGGCAAACAATATTGAGGGCATCAAGAACCAGAAATTTGGCATTGAAATCGAAATGACCGGTCTGACACGGGCGATGGCTGCAAAGGTTGTCGCTCAATTTTTTGAAACCCATCCGCAGCATGAGGGCGGCTGTTACGACAAATATGTTGTGACCGATGGCACGGGCAGGAAATGGACGCTGATGTCGGATTCCAGTATCGCTTGCACCCACAAAAACGGCGTGGCGGCGAGCCGCAGCTACAGTGTGGAGTTTGTCAGTCCGATCTGTACTTATGGCGATATTCCAGTGATTCAGCAGCTTGTGCGTGATCTTCGTGCGGCTGGCGGCGTGTGCAATGCTTCAACCGGCATTCATATTCACATCAACGCAGAGCCGTACAACGCACAGAAACTGCGGAATCTGGTCAATATCGTGGCGAGCAAGGAGGATATGATCTACGATGCCTTACAGGTCGGCATGAGCCGTGCTCACTACTGCAAGAAGGTGGACAGGAGCTTTTTACAAAAGCTGAACGCAGCGAAACCACGCACGATGGACGAAATCAAGGACATCTGGTACAACGGGCGGGATGGTTCAAACTATCACTACCACGACAGCCGGTATCACCTGCTGAACCTCCACAGTGTGTTCAGCAAGGGAACGGTTGAGTTCAGAGCCTTCAATTCCACCCTTCATGCCGGTGTGATCCGCAGTTATCTTGTTTTTTGCCTTGCGATCAGCAATCAGGCACTGTCGCAGAAATCCGCACAATGGAAACCGACGCATTCCCCGAACCAGAAGTACACGTTTCGGACGTGGCTTCTGCGGCTTGGTTTGATTGGCGAGGAATTTAAGAATTGTAGAAAACATCTGCTTTCCCATTTGGAAGGCAATATTGCTTGGCTGCATCCGGAGGATGCGATTGCACAGAGGGAAAGGCTGAAGCAGGAGCGAATCACTGCCAGAAGTCAGCAGAGAGAACAGCAAGCCCCTTGTGAGCCTGCTGTCGCCGCCGTGTGCGACGTTCAGGAGGAAGTGAGGGAAACACCCCATGAAAACTTGCAGGGCGTTGTGAACGATTGTGAGGAGTTTGAAGAAACCGAAGAAATGAGCATGACGATGTGAGGAGGAAAAGTGATGAAATATAGACGAATTTACCTTGCCTATGGCAGCAACATCAACCTCGAACAGATGGCACGGCGTTGTCCGACGGCGAAGGTTCTTGAGAGCAAGATGCTGCAGGGGCATGAGCTGGAGTTCCGAGGCGTGGCAACCATCGTGCCGAAGAAAGGTGCAGAGGTTCCCGTGCTGATCTGGGAGATCGGTGAGAGGGATGAGATCGCATTGGATCGCTATGAGGGCTTCCCCAGCTTATACCGGAAAGAGATCTTTGAGATGGAGATCGGCGGAAAAGTGAGAGAATGCATGGCATATGTCATGAACCGAGGTGAAATCGCCCCACCAAGCCAGCAATATTACCGGACGATTCAGAATGGTTATCGGGCGAATGGTATGGACGAGCGTTATCTGGAACGTGCTTTGACACAGGCGTTGACGGAGCAGGAGGAGCGTATCCGGCAGGAGGAACTGGACGAGGAAGAAGATTTTGTCATGGGATTGGAGTGAGAACAATGAAGTACAGAGGCTTTTATGTGAAGATTTCGCAGGAATCTGTTGTTCGCCATGATAAGGACAGCAACGAGGTGAAATGTGCTGGGTTTGTGATTGAGATATTCGAGAGCGAACAGTCCGCTATTCCGCTGGACAGGATCTCGGCAGCGGTGGATTTTGAACTGCTGGAACCCAGTGTGGCGGAGGTGGAGCAGTTTGTGAAGGATTATATTGATAGTGAGAGGAAGCATTTTCATGAGTGAGCAAAAAATGATAAATGCCTATGCAAAAATCGACAGTACCATAGCACTGTCGATTTTTGAAACTGTGTACGGCCATTCTCTTCCAGCAAGTTAGTTTTACATGAAACAGGAAGGGTACAAATTTGTAAAGTGGCTGAACATCGCCGGATTTTGATGGAACATTCATTTTTTGAACGAGATAGGCAAGCTGATCAGCAAGTTGCCAGCAAGTTAAGCCCAGATCGGAATGTACTTCATGTATCTTGATGTTGACAATTTGCATAATTCACAGGAAATTGTGATTTGACTATTTCAAGGAGTCAGTAGGATAAAATTTCTACAAAAGTATTGAATTATCTAAAATTGTATGGTATAATTGAAAAAAAGTTGTTGAAGCAAGCTGTATTCCAATCAGTGGAATAGTTTAATTTCAAAGAATATACCTGAACCATCATGCATAAAATAGTATGGGAGGGTATATTTATGGAGAGGATTGAACCAAAAGTGAAGATCAATTGGATTGAATTTGAAAATTTGTCTTCTGGACTGAAGATTGAGCGAATTAATTTTTTTGAAGATATAACGCTTTTAGTAGGATTATCCGGTGTAGGAAAAACTCAGATTTTAGATGCTGTCGAATATTCCTTGAACTTGGCTGTAAGAAACGATATTATTCTAAGACCGTGTTCTGTGACAATGAGCATTTCAATAGGTGATAACAATTATGAATGGGCGTATCGTATTGATAAGGATACCGTTCAAGATTTGCTGTTTGAACATCATGATGAAAACGATGGCTATATTATTACACATGAAACGCTTTCCAAAAACGGCGAATCTGTTTTTGAAAGAATACTCGACAAAATTATTGTTGCAGGCTATACAAAAGTTCCTCAGCCTAAAAAAGATGAAAGCTTATTGCTCCAGTATTCAGAAGAAGATACTTTTGAGGAGCTTATTTCTGGAATTAGAAAGCTGTATTCTATAGAGATGGATTTAGTGGTTCTTCGTGGAATACGCAATGAAAGCTTTAACAAAATAAAATCTTTGATTGGCGAAACTATTCAACAAGATCCACAGACCCCCTTCAAGAAATTTAGCAAGTTGCCCGTGGTAATTAAATTGTATATCATAAAAAAATATTATGAGGATTTATATGTGCAAGTTTTTGAAGCGGTGAAAGAACTGTTTATGGAAATTGAAGATATTGATGTTGTAGAAGATAAGAGAAAAGAAGTGTATCTTGTTGCAATAACAGTATACGGAAAACAACTGCTTCAGCATGATATCTCAAATGGAATGCTGAAAACAATCTATTATCTGGTAGAGCTTTTTACTATGTCGGAGGATTCATTGGTGCTAATTGATGAATTTGAGAATGGTCTAGGTGTTAACTGCATTGATTTGTTGTCGGAAATGTTGTTGACAGAACGAAACGATTTGCAGTTCATTATTACCAGCCATCACCCAAAAATTATAAATGGCATTGAGCAGAGCAGATGGAAAATAATTGACCGAGAGCAAAGTATTGTAAAAAATAGTGATTGTATTGGGTATGGAATTGGTAATAGTAAGCATGACGCATATTTTAACCTCATCAATAGGTGGGAGTATGAGGGGAAAATCTGATGAATTACTATTTTTTGTTGGAAGATGAAACATCATTCATTAAGGTTCTTCCGCATTGGCTTGAACATATGCAGTTTCATTGTACCAGAGTATCTGATATTACGCAAATTGAGGAAAATAACTATATTTTGCAAAGTGGGCAGGGTGTAACGCAATTAGTAACAAAAGTCTTATTTGATACGATAGATACAATTTTAGTGAATCCAAAGAAGATAGACAAGCTCATTGTTATGCTCGATACAGAATCACTGTCCAAGGCTGAGCGTGTAAATCAAGTTTGGGACAAGATTCATGAACGTTATGATGTAACGGACTTCGATTTTGAAATTATGGTATTTGTTTGTCAGCCTTGTTTTGAGAGCTGGTTGTTAGGTAAGCCAGGGCTTTATCCTGAAAGTGTGGAAGAAAGTTCGTTTTTCTATCCGTACTATGTACATTACAATATTGAAAACGAAGATCCAGAGCAAATGCTTGTTCCGGCTGATTGTAACGATACAATTGCAAAATATCATTTTCATTACTTGCATGATTTGTTCAGGTATAATAAAATGCGTCCCCAGTATAGAAAAAATAAACCTGATTATGTCGAAACCAATGATTATTTTAATGGTCTGTGCAGGAGAGTATATACAACAGAACATATAAAGTCATTTAAAGAGTTTATTGATTTTATTTCTGCTGAAAAGGTTCAAGAAAGCACAATAACATAAAGTGCATTTTGAGATCTGCATTTACATCAAAGCATGTTATGTATTGTGAACTTGATGACGTAAACATTTCAGACTTTATTTTAAATTCAGAAACCACAAAACGTATCATGTAGAAATGTCATCTATTTTGTCACACCTTGACAGCGCAGCGTCTGCACCGTTAGACGCATTTGAAAGCTTTCGAATTATCGAAAGCTTTTTGTTTTATTGTGTTGCAATAGTGTTGCAATATACATCATGATTCATTCGATGCGTTTCGGGTTGAGGCACACACGGATGACAATTAAGAAACCATTCAAGATTAATTAGGAGAAAGAATATGAAAAGAACTCGCAATCATACGGGTGTGTTACCTGTTGTAATTCTCGCATTTACGATACTGTGTACCGGATGTGCATCCCATAAATTTGATGCAGACGAATATCGTGTCGCCATCGGGTATGCATATGACCAAAGCATCGCATCTCCGCAGCAGCAAGTGTTGTTTCAGAATGATGATAAAACTGTCACCTATCAGGTAACCTATCTTCCGGACACAACTGCCGAAGATGCCGCAGCAAAGTTCGGTGCCAATGCAGAAAAAACAACATGGGAACAAGCTATGTGGGAATACAATCGTTTCTGCGATGAAAGAAAGTATGAATCAGCAAAACCACCTGCGATTTTCGATTCTCCTGATTGGGATCTTACGCTTTGGAAATTTGTAGCAGATAATTCAGGAAATGCCTCCACAACGGAAACACTGTTTTGCGACAGAGCCGATGGATGTTATTCGATTGCTATGACTTATCCTACAAAAGATACCGCTGCAAAAATTGCATTATATAGAATGGCTGAAAGCCAGAGTTTCCAGACAGATATTGATCGTCTTGAAAAAATCAGAAACGGAATCGACTGGGATTGGGAAGTAAACGAAAAAGGAGAGCTGGTCATTACAGCAACGAATAACGGGGAAGAACCCGCAGAGAGCGTTGACTGTATGATCAACATAACAACTTCGTCCAAACCCCAAGAAGACGGTACTGTAGAACAAAGCGGCGGTTATACACTCGGAGGTGAGGAGCTGCTCCCCGGGGAAACAGCCACATTTATGCTTTCGGCAGAAAACATGAAAGATGTTACGGATTACAGCGTTAATCCGGGCGTGTATTTTTCAAGTCGTATGATTGACTCCGAAGGAAAAGTATATAAATTAAACTGATGTCTTAAATGCAGCCATTGTTTCCGGAATCTTTTTATAGCCGTTTGTGACTAACAATCACAGACGGCTTTTTCTATATCCCAAACCAAACAATTTAACTCCGATGTGAAAGCATCGGAGGTTTTTTATTGCAATCGTCTGCGGAGTGTGGTATAATATAAGAGGTCAGACAGACCGATAAATAAGAATTTAAAGGGGTGTTTATTTGTTGTTATATTCTATTATTATGTTTCTGGTTGCAGTTCTGTTTACAGTACTGGGTATTGCAATTTACAAGGGAAAAACGGATTTGATTCACGATTACCACCAAACAAAAGTTACAAATAAATCAGCCTACGGAAAAGCCTTTGGAAAGGCAATGCTTGTTATCGCAACTGTAATGCTACTTAGCGGCATTATAGGACTGTTTAAAAATTTGCTTATGCTTGCTGTTGCTATACTTATCATAGGTTTGGTGGTTGGTATAGGTTGCATTGTTGCGGTGCAAAAAAAGTACAATAAAGGAGTATTCTAAATTCCAATTTGTCGAGCAGAACAGCGTTGAATGTTGGTGTGATCTTGGTGCAAATTTGGTGCAACACTTTATGCGACGATACTCACGATATTCACGATATCAAACGGTATTGCTAAAACTCCAAGAGATAATCGCATACGGCATTTCGGTAGTGCGAACAACGCTTGCCGTATGCCCGAGAATTTCCCTTTCGAAAAATTCTCCAAGATATGTGCATATCAAAAGCTCTCGTTAATTCGAGGGCTTTTTGCTATTGTTTTTACTATTTACTTTTCCTGAGTTTTGTGGTATAATGGTATCAGTCAGATAAACTTGAATTTATTGAACTGTAAACTCATGTTGCAGAAATGTAAAGTTGATGTGGTGGTAAAAAACAAAAGATTATGTTACAATGAAATCACCACACAAAAGGAGGATTTTTAGATGAAACTGTCAGAAAAAATCACAAC
>JAFXCV010000061.1 GCA_017521325.1 Oscillospiraceae bacterium
AAGAGATCGTAAAGCCGGAGAAGCCCGAAAAGCCCACTCCCCCTGCTCCGCCTGTTGTTGAAGAAGGCGAAGAGATCGTAAAGCCGGAGAAGCCGGAGAAGCCCACTCCTCCTGCTCCGCCCGCTGCTGAAGAAGGCGAAGAGATCGTAAAGCCGGAGAAGCCCGAAAAGCCTGCTCTGCCCACTCCGCCTGTTGTCGAAGAAGGCGAAGAGATCGTAAAGCCGGAGAAGCCTGTAAAGCCCGGCAAGGGCCCGAAGCACGAGAAGAACGAGTCCGAGGACGCTGTTGAGGACGAGGTTGTAACAGAGGACGCTGCTGAAGAAGAGTCCGCTGAATAATCATAAAAATTCCATACTATCATCCCCGATATTCTCCCATGGCTGTTCCACACCGGCTGTGGGAGAACTTGTTTTCAGAAATATTTCCGTGAATGAGGCTTGTTTTTATTCAAATTTTCTTCACGAATAGGACTGTAATAAATTCACAAATTATTACAAAACTAACGGAAAAATGACTTATTTTTATCAAACTTGTGCTATTTATTGTTCACAATGACGAAAAAAAGAGCCACGAAAACGTTTTAGAATCTGAAAACGTAAAAAGTTGTTCATGATTTATCTTTTTTTCGGAAAAGTATTGACAAAACTTTGGACATATGCTATACTTAGTACATAAGGAACACACTGATTCGAAAACAGAGAGTGTGGACCGAGAAAGGGGAATCGGGTTACCGATTCAAACAAATCTATATTTTTATTTAAGGAGGTTTTCTATCATGAAAACAAAAAAGGTTAAGGGCTTTACCCTTGTTGAGCTGATCGTTGTTATCGCTATCATCGGTGTACTGGCTGCTATTCTGGTACCCACAATGCTGGGCTATGTTAAGAAGTCCAAGATTTCCGCTATGAACTCCAACGCAAAGTCCCTGTATGATGCTGTTGCTACTTCTCTGATTGAGATTGACTCCGCAGGTGGTGTTATTGGTGATAACACTTATACATTCACGAAGGACAAAACAGATATGGACAAGAGAATTGTAGAGTATTTTGCAGGTATTGCAGATACTAAGTACAAGGGTATGTATAAGGTAACCGGTATGTCTGTTGTTGCTGCTACGGTAAATGACGCAAACTATATCGGTGGTTATCCGCATCCTGCAGATACAACTAATGGCAAGGCTACAAAGGCTGGTTCTAATGGTGGTGCTGATGCTACATTCAGCTACGGTATTACTAATGCTGAAGGAACAGCTAATAAGACTACTTGATTTGTTTTGACAATTCAAAAACTCTCCCGATTTTCGGGAGAGTTTTTCCCATTATTAGGGAACTTTTACAGTTTGTATTTTCAGCACCGTAATTTACCAAAATATTTTGTGAAGCCCTATTGACAATTGCGTTGTTTTATGCTATACTATTTACATTGAGGTACAGAGCGTGTGGAAGATTGGCACCCTGCTCCAAGTGAAAACGGAACTACTTTCAAAGAGGAATAGAGGAGGTTTTCTGTCATGAAAACAAAAAAGGTCAAGGGTTTCACCCTTGTTGAACTGATCGTCGTGATTGCGATTATTGGCGTACTGGCTGCCATTCTGGTGCCGACGATGCTTGGCTATGTCAAAAAGTCCAAGATTTCCAGCATGAATGCCAGCGCCAAGGCTCTGCACGATGCAGTTGCGACTGCTTTGATTGAAGCGGATGCTGCAAGCATCAATGTCGAAGCAAAGGACTACAGCCGTGGCGATCATGATTTTCTGGACAAACAGATCATTGCGTACTATGCAGGCTATGAAAAAGCAAACCACAACTTCCATTATCGTGTTGCAGGTATGGCTGTGATCGGTGCAACGGTGGATGACAATATCTACATCGGCGGTTTCCCGACGGGCGCTACGCTTTCAAACGGCAAGAAGGAAAACAACGCTTTTTCGTATGGTCTGGATGATGCCTGCGCAGCAAATGCGGCAATTGACGAAAGCTAACAGTGAAAAAACTCTCCCATCTCGGGAGAGTTTTTTTGTTGCACCAAAACGTACAACCTGCCACTTCCCTCCCCTCTTGATTGAAAGGAGGGATACTATGGCATATTATGGAAGTGGAACACAGACGGATCCCTATATTGTGGACAACTGGGAGGATCTCAAGGCGGTTTCTGCTACAAAGGGCGTGTATGTGAGGCTTGATCCCGACTCAGAGCGCAAGGTGATGGACATCAACGAAACAAGCGATGCGCTGGGCTTGCAGGAGAATCTGCCGTTCTATGCGAATATAGAGGGGAACGGCTGGGAGATCAGAAATCTCTGCACGGGGAGCTTTGATATCCGAACCAATGGAAACTCGATCTCCGATCTGCATTTTGTGAATCTCATTTCGGACGCTTTTCGTGTATTCTGGGGTTCGGTTTTCTGCACGAACTGCAGCTTTTCGATTCTCTTTTTAAAGAGGGGCTGCATATGCGTTCCAAACGGCGGTGCATCCTTCAATTACTGTGCAATGAATCTTTTTTTTGTTGGCACAGAAGCATCCACGCTGTTTTATGCGCTCACCACACTCACAGGCTGCGATATAGAACTTCATGGCAGCGTCAAGGGGTTGAAGCTCCTTGAAACGGGAAAGATGGAGAATTGCAGAATTACAGGTCAGCTGCAGCTGGATGACGCTGAACTGACGCTGGGTTCCTACAACAACACCACGGCTTATAACATTTTTTCCGTAGAGTTGACGGGCAGCGGTCAGGTGCTTTCCAAGTACACGTCAAATTCGATCTGCCTTGTGAACACGGAGCAGATTGCTGAGGAAATCACGGTGACGCTCCTTGACAACTGGGTCCCTGTCACGACTGCACAGCTGCAGGATGCGGATTATCTGCTTAACACCCTATATTTTCCGTGTGCGGTAGAAGCATAAAAGAAAAGCCCTCCGATTGGAGGGCTTTTATCATTGTTACTGACCGTTGAGGAATCGATAGAATTCCTGCTTGCTCTGGCACTTGTCGATAGCCTCGGTTTCGCCGATGATGCCACGCTTTACCATTCTTGCAAGCTCCTGGTCAAGGCACATCATGCCATACTGCTTACCGGACTGGATTGCAGAGAGCAGGAGGTGAACCTTGTCGTCACGGATCATTGCTGCGCAGGCATCGGTTACGCTCAGGATTTCCATTGCTGCGATTCGGCCGCTGCCGTCACGCTTCGGAATCAGTGTCTGAGAAATAACGCCTACGAGGGTATTAGCGAGCTGGGTACGGATCTGACCCTGCTGATGCTCGGGATATACGTCGATGATACGGTTGATGGTATCAGCGGCAGAGGTTGTATGCAGTGTGGAAAGTACGAGGTGACCGGTTTCAGCGGCGGTAATTGCAGCTGTGATCGTCTCGAAGTCACGCATTTCACCTACGAGGATTACGTCGGGGTCTTCACGAAGTGCAGCACGGAGTGCGCCTGCGAAGTCCGGAACGTCGTCGCCAACTTCTCTCTGGTTGATCATGCAGAGCTTATGCTGGTGAACATACTCAATCGGGTCTTCAATGGTGATGATGTGCGCACTGCGGTTTACGTTGATGAAGTCCATCATTGCAGCAAGTGTTGTGGACTTACCGGAACCGGTAGGACCGGTTACGAGCACCAGACCACGGGGACGCATTGCGAAATCTGCCAGTACCGGCGGAAGGCTCAGGTCCTCCAGTGTCGGAATGTCGTTACGGAGCAGACGGATTGCAATTGCAGTCTTGCCTCTCTGATAGTATACGTTTACACGATGACGGTAACCGCTTGAAGTTGTAAAGGAAAAGTCGGTATCTCTGTGCGCACGAACGCTTGCACGCTGTGCGTCATTGGTCATCTGATCAACGATGTGCAGAATGCCTTCTTCGTCCATTTCCGGATATTTGCTCATCTTACGGAGTGTACCGTTCAGACGAACAATGGGGGTGATGCCATATGTGAAATGCAAGTCAGAACAACCAATAACACGAGCTTCGTTCAGAATGCGGTTGATATCAATTGACATAAATTTCATCCTCCAGTCGAAATATAATACTGCTCAGTAGCAGAACGTTTTCTCTTTCTCATCCATCCTTTGCGGATGAATTCCAATCTTCTGATTATACTGCGTATGTTACACGAACCAGCTCATCCATGGATGTAACGCCCTTCTGTACGAGTTCAGATACGTTGTCACGAAGGAGCTTGGTGCCGTTCTTCTTAGCCTGTGCTTCGATTTCCTCCTTGCTGCCGTTTCTTGCAACGATAGTGGAAATACCTGCTGTACAGTGAATGATCTCATGGATCGCAGTTCTGCCACGGTAACCGGTGTTGTTGCAGTCTGCGCAGCCGCATGCGTCAAATACCGGAACGGGAGTTGTGATCTTCATCAGCTCATTCTCTTCCTCGGTGGACATACGCTGTCTCTTGCACTTCGGGCAAAGAACCTTAACCAGTCGCTGTGCGATAACGCCGATCAGGGATGTTGCAACCATGTAAGGAGCAACGCCCATGTCAACCAGACGGACGATTGTGGATGCTGCATCGTTGGTATGCAGTGTGGAAAGAACCAAGTGACCTGTGATAGCGGCACGGATACCGATGTCGGCTGTCTCAGAGTCACGCATCTCACCGATCATTACGATATCAGGGTCCTGACGGAGGATGGAACGCAGAGCAGCTGCGAAGGTCATACCTGCCTTAGTGTTTACCTGTACCTGGTTGATACCGTCGATTGCCTTTTCGACAGGGTCTTCAACGGTGATTACGTTTACGTGAGGCTTTGCAATTTCACCAAGTGCAGCGTACAGAGTGGTTGTCTTACCGGAACCGGTAGGACCTGTTACCAGGATAACGCCGTGCGGGCACTTGATCATGGATTCAAACAGCTGGTAGTTGTAGTCGGACATACCCAGGTCAGTGATCTTACGCAGAGCGATCTGACCGGTGGACAGAATACGGATAACGATCTTTTCGCCGTTAACCGTCGGCAGTGCGGATACACGGACGTCAAGTGTGGTGCCGTCTACGACCTGTGTGAAACGGCCGTCCTGCGGGATACGCTTCTCGGCGATGTTCATGCCGGAAATAAGCTTCAGACGGGTTGTCAGTGCGTTATGTACTACATTCGAAACATTCATCAGCTCTACAAGGTCACCGTTTACACGGATACGGATTCTTGTATAGGTCTTGAACGGTTCGATATGAATATCGGTTGCTTCTGCACGGAAAGAATTCTCGATGATGGTTGTCGCCAGCTTTACGATAGGCGCACTTTCAACTCTGTCACGAGACTCCTCATCATCTGTTTCCAGAGAACCGTACTGGGATACACTCTCGAGTACGCTGTCTACGTTCTCCATGGAATACATCTGACCGATTGCTTTGTTGATAGCTGTTCTGGTAGCCAGTACCGGGATGGTATCCATACCGGTCTGCATCTTGATGTCTTCCAGAATGTTGAAGTTGATCGGGTCATCAGTTGCTACGGTGAGTCGGCGGCCCTGGATGTTGATTGCGATAACAGTATACTTCTTCGCAAGATTTTCCGGGATCCTGCGTACTGCATCTTCATCAATCTCAATGTTCGCCAGATCAACGTAGGGAACTCTCAGCTTTCCGGCAAGTGCCTGTGCCAGACGTACTTCAGAAATGAAGCCCATCTCCACGACCATTTCACCAAAACGCTTTGCACCCTGTGACTCCTTCTGGGCAGCAAGTACCTTGTCAAGCTGCTCAGCTGTGATTAACTTCTGTTCAACAAGATAATCACCGATTCGAATGTTTCTCATACTATAACCTCCATACTTAAAATTTTTCTTGTAATATGATTGACAATGTGATATAATATATATGTAATCGATTTAAGGAGGGCAAACACTATGCTTCACAGTGAATTTATGGACATTGGTTTCTACATAATGTTCTACCCAATCGTTATTTTCTATGGAATCTGTATTGGCAGCTTTCTGAATGTTGTAATTTTCAGACTGCCGAGAGATGAATCTCTGGTTAAACGATCCTCGCACTGCACGACCTGCGGCGCTAAGATCCGTATCCGGGATCTGATTCCGGTATTCAGCTGGCTTTTTCTGAAGGGAAAATGCCACAACTGCGGCTCGAAGATTTCTGCTCGTTATCCCATCGTCGAAGCGCTCAACTGCATTGTTTACGTCGTGACCTTTACTGTAATGGATTTCAGTTGGCATTCCGTATTCTGCTGCCTGTTCTTTTCCATTCTGATTTGCATCGGTTTCATCGACTATGACTTCTTGGAGATGGATCTGCGGTTGCTCGGACTTATTCTGCTGCTTGCAGTACCGGACGCGTTCCTTTCTGGCGAATTCATCAGTCTGCCCGATCGTCTGATCGGACTTGTCTGCATCAGCGTTCCGTTCTTCCTCATCGGAGAAATCGTTGGATTCTACATGAAGAAGAAAACCGGTGAAAAGATCCGTGGAATTGAGCTGGGTGATACCGTCCTGATGGCTGTCAGCGGTGCGCTGATCGGCTGGAAGGCAGTCTGCATTTCTGCATTCTTCGGAATCATCATCGCAGCTGTTGTGGGAATGATTCTCAAGCATCGAAATGGCGAATCCAAGATTGCATTTGGTCCGTACCTTGCACTCGGTTTATTCTTCGGAACTTTGTTCGGAGAAATGCTGATCGACTGGTATATCGCACTGCTCACGTTCGATCCTTATGCGGTTTAAAAAAAGTCCAAACAAATCCGGCAGTCGGGAGCAATCCTTCCGACTGCCGTTTTTGTATGTTTTAATTAGTTTTGATTTCACTTGCATAGCTATATACAAATGTAAATGATCCCTTGTCATCTTCAGCAGGTTCACCATACTTCAATTTCATACCTGTTGCCACATATCCTTCATGTCTTGAAAGATTATGTTCATCAGTATAGCTGCTGATCGGTGTAGGTACTTCTCTTGAAATATCGGAAATCGAATTCGTCACAACATTCGCAATTTCAGACTGATCAATAACATAATATCTTCCACTAACGCCTCTTCCACGACGATGCTGAATGTTTGTCAGGGACATGGAAGAGTTGGTTCTGAAGGAATAGATTTGACCATTTCTCCTTCTTTTGCTGACTGCAGTGATATTAAAATTCGTATTATTCGCCGTAATGCCATCAACCAGATTGATTTCATCAGCCATAGGGGCTTCTTCCTCTTCTTCCGCATCTTCATTCTTCTCTTCTGGTACATACGGACCGGGAATAATTAAGAAATCATAATTGTCATAATAGGCTTTATTTACACCATAATCGTATGTGATTTTTTCACCTTGGATAAAATCAGACGGTGTAATTTGATCCGCCGCTTTTTTCGGGATATCAAATTTTACATCATATACATGTTTTGTGATTTTTCCATGATCATTATTATTAATGGTCATTACATGTACTTTGCCTGTTCCATAAATCTGGTGATCAATCGTTGCCCCATTAGCAAGAACACCTTCATAATAGGATAGTACGAAATCCTTTACAAGTTCTTGTCCGTCATCATCGGGAATGTAATTTGCTACGGTTAAATATTCCACAGATGAAAGCTCACCTTCAAGGTACTTGGAAATGCTGCTAACAGCAGCATTTCCATCTTCGTGAAGCGTAGATTGAACCATCATTTTTGTAACAGACGGAATCAATTGCATTGCACCAGCCATAATAATACCGAAAATTGCCATTACGACAAGCAATTCGATCAAAGTAAAACCTTTCACTTTAAATTTTTTCATTGCTTCATCTCCTTATGTCGCCGGTGTCTGGGCTGATTCATCAATAACATAGAATGCCAGATGACCACGCATATTTGTATCAAAATAAGGATCATCCTTTGCATCTTCAGCTACTTGATAGGAGTATTTTACAGCATTAACAACAGATTGATTCGCAGTATTATTGCCAACAGTGATTGTAAACGTCGTCGGTGTAGATTCAACGACCATGGGGTTATTATCGCCGTCAAACATTGTTGCAGCAAACTCGTTCATACCGACTACATCCTGAACAGATGCGATTGGCGACTCCGCCGCTGTTTTTCTGTTCAGATGATTTGTCTGCATCATCAGCGCCTTGGTAACAGCACCAACCTGCACCATCATCAATGTCATCACAACGAAAATCGCAAGTGCTACAATTACCTCAATCAGAGTCATGCCCTTAACTTTTTTCTTCATTTTCAGTTTCATAAAAAGCACTCCTCTCATTAATAGTACTCATATTGAATTGTGGTATAGTGATCGGGAAGCGTTGAATTGCCATCGCCGTTATTTCCATTCGGGTCTTCTGTTACATACATCAGACCAAAATAGTTCTCAACATGAATCTGACCTGCGATAAGCTGTCCGACCATTGCAATGTAATTAACATCATCAGCCGGTGAATAAACTCTTGTTGCATTTCCTGTAGCGTCACTTTCAATATAGTTGATTGGCTTTTTCAGCGTCTGCCCGGATGACAGATAGGTGAATTCAAGGAGAGGTGCTCTGATATTCACAGACAATGCACTTGCACCATCGCTGATTTTCATTTTGGCATTCTCACCTGCAAACAGATAGACATCCGGGAAAATCGGGTCTCCTGACTTTTTAAGATTCCATTCTGATTTCATTGAATTGAAGCCAAAAGCCTGACCACCAGGTCTGGAGAAATTTCCTGTACTGAAATAAGTATCGTTGTACTTGCTTACATTACTGAATCCGGGTGTACCGTAGGCATCGCCTTCGAACTGCTTGATGATATCGGTTGTCAGCATGGAAGCTACTGTCAGAAGATTCAGCTGACCATCCTTATCAATAAAGAAGTTTACTCTGCCACCATTGGATTCATTGATGATAAGGCTGGCACCATTATTAATTGTCACATTGCCTCTGATGATGACATTAACCTGCTTACCATCTGCTTTAATGTAAAGGTTCTGTGCATCACCATTGGACGGATTGCTCCATGAACCATTACCATGGATGATACAAGATTGGGTAATCACAGCATCTCCGGTCTTGGTCTTCAGATCATTGTAGGATTTGTATTCAGGCAACACATCTGCATTGAAGCCAAACTTTTCTTCAAAAGCATCAAGACTCTGTGGATAACCTTTCTCCACGTCGTTGAATCGTTTCGGATCATAATTATCTTGAACCTTCAGAATATTTTCACGAATCGTCGCTTTGTCAAAACCTTCGGGATAAATGGGCTGTTTGTAGACTGTGCTGATATCAAAGACATCTTCGACTGTCTGCTGTCCCTCGGTCGCCTTCATTTGCATAAGCTTCATGTAGTTTGAATCATATTGCTCGACAGCTTGCTGCACAGTCGTACATTCAGGTGTTCCTTGGAACCAGTATGGACCCATCACTCCATTTACTTCCGCAATCTGGACATTCGCAGCAACATTCTTTTCCTTAACCTCCATACCTTCCTTTGTATATTCGGTATAGGAATAGTTATAGGAATAGGGCGGATTTGCGCTGACAGGCTCCAGCACCATGTTTTCAATCCACTTGGTTACCTTTACGCCTGACATTCCGGCTGTATCGTAGGGAGTGATTTCGCCGGTCTTATTTATTCCCTGTGAAAGCACATTGAACACAATAATTTCTTTATCGCAATCAATTTCGCCATAATTTGCAAGGTTTGCGGCATAAATTTTGCCATGAACCTTCAGTCTTGCGTTGCTTCCGATCGTCAGCGTATCGCCCACAACCAAATCGCCGTGAACAATCACATTTTTTGCACATTCAAGATTCTTTGCAACACGGCAATCACCACCGATTTCCATTGCTGCATGGTTATCGTTTACTTGGAATCTCGCACTACCTGCAGTGTAAAAGCTACCAAAAGAATACTCTTTTTCCTTGTCTGCACCGGAAAAACTGATGTTTTTGGAAGTCCAATCAAAGAGCTGTGAACGCTTAACAGATGTGATGACATTAGTTGCATCTTCATCGAATGCATAAATATCACCTGACATTGACAGACTCTCAAGTCCTTCAAGCTTGAGAGAACCGCAATACAAGTTTACGGGCTGTGCATTGTCATGCTTTCGATTTTTGGTATCCCATTTTACCTGCTGGCTATTCTGGAATACTCCGCCAACATATACACAAGGAATATCCTCATAAGGAATCGGGGATTTATCATCCCATGCAAAAGCGGGGCAAAATTCCCACAACAAGTCATTACCGTATGACAGATTTCCGGTTACTGCCACATGGTTACCTTTTCTCAGGAAATAAAACGATCCTTTATTGTTGATCTCCAGATTTCCTCTGAAATAGGAATTAGTTTCGATCTTGTATGTGTTCTGAATTTTAAAATTCATTGAAGTATCATCCGGTGCGTCCAGACCGGCAGCTGTACCACCGGTAATGATACCGCCATCAGGCACGACAGCTGAACCCAATGAAACGAACGAGGCGCCTTTATCACCATCATCTGTAGTATTGATAGGCTCATCAATCAGAAGTACACTGTATGTTGTATCTGCCATTGTTTTGCTGTTGATCGCTTCCAGATTATAGACTCTGCACTCCTTCCAGCCATACGGCTCACCTGTATCGGGATCAATGCTGTCATAATACTTAAATCTGGATTTCATCTGCGTGATTTTTACAGTCTCTTCAATCATTTTGTTATCTGCATTAAGATTATCTGATCTTTGAACAGTGACGTCGAGACTTGCGCCCTCACCGGACAAACCAAATACCTTTGATTTAATACCGGTTTCCGTATTGTCATTATTAATTGCTGTGACAACTGAATCCAGAAGTGCTCTGGCTGTATATTCGGTCTGTTCCTTCTGGTAATTTTGATACGCTCTATTACTTGCCGTTGCAGCAAGTGCCAGGGTGCCCAACAGAATTACGATGAGCACCATAAGCACGGAAACGACAGTAAACAGGACAGTACCTTTCAGTTTTGTAGAACTTACATTAACCTTCATCATCCTTACCACCTTTCCGATGAAGTTTCTGAATTACCTTCCTCTTTTTTGTTTACTTGCCAAGATTGGGCTGGTCAACCTCCTTAGCGCTGAAGAATCTGATGTTAAGGAGCATAATGGATGTACCTTCTTCAAGATTCTCGCCCGGCATCGGATCGCCGTATTCATCAAGTTCAAGTCCATCGGTGAACTGATAGTTTTCAACTGCTACTTCATTCACCAGAATTGCGTTCTTGTCAGAGTCGATGCCTTCAAGGAATTTCATCAGGCTCTCCTTTGTTCCGTTAACAGTCATCTCTACATCAACAGTTTGCAGCTCAGCTGTTTCACGGGTTTCAAGGACAATACCACTCTTGAGGACCTCAGCTACTTCCTTAGCATAATTGCCGTTTACGTCAGCAGCTTCGAGCAGAGAATACGTCAGCACATTGGGAATATGATAGTAGTATTCAATTTTCTGGGCGCTTACATCATCCAGCTTCATGGATGTGATTTCAACATTGCTTGCATCAACTGCAGGCTGAATGTACTGGTCCAGCTCATATGCGGTATGGTCGTGTGCATAATCTGCATTTGCAGATGTGAATGCAGTGTTGATAAAGATCTTTGCAGTATCCTTGGATTCGTTATAAATCTCTGTGATCTTGTTCTTATAGGTCGGGATCGCATCAATCTCACGCTTGATACCGGTCCATGTTTCCTGTGTCTTTACATAGGCTGCCTTGTTTGCCTTCATATCGTCATACTTCGGCTTGATCAGTGCAAAAAATCCACCAACCAGGATGACGATTACACCAACTACAAGCAGCACCATTTTATCTCTATAGCTCATTTCCATTTTCATATCTCATCATCCTCCTTACTCAGCAGATTCTTCTTTCTTTACTTCCAGATTCGGATCCTGGTCACTCTCCAAAGAGAACTGCAGCTCAAATGTTACATAGTTAACTACATCGTCCTCTCCTACGCCCTCAATCACCTTGCCGTTGGGAGTAAGACGTCTGCCTGCATCATCTGTTTCAGCTTCAGAAACATCATAGCCTTCATACTTTACATATGTAAACATTCCCTGCTCATAAAGATGCTTTACAAGAGCAGCAGGATACTTCTGAGAGAACTGATCTGCGGTACGGATCTGTACCGGAACAGAGATAATGCCGTTTTCATAAACGAACTGCTCGATCTCCACATCTGCGGAGTCAACAACCTTACCCATAACATCTTCGATGGACTTGTCAATTACATCGAAGCACTCACGAGTCAGAACGGGCTGGGACTTGTAAGCCTCACTGGAATTCGTAATCAAAGTGTTGTAGGTAGCAACCTTTTCACGAAGCACCTTGAGATCCTGATACTGCTGACGCAGTGCAGCGGTCTCGGGGCTGTCGATCTTTGCCTGCAGTGCCTTATTATCTGATACAACCTTTGCATTCATCAGAGAAAGCACACCATAAGTACCGAGAACTGCAACCAGGCTGACAAGAAGACCTACAATCAGAAGAGCGGTACCGCCGGACTGGCTGTTCTTCTTTCTGATCATCGCACTTACAGAGCCGTCAGCTTCGAGCAGGTTAACGTGCTCAGTAACCTTGTTACGCTTGAACATTGCACCAACAGCATTGGCATATACAGAGAACTCAAGGTTCTGATAGCCATGGATCTGCGGAGGTACGTTCAGCTGGCTTACGGAAATATCATTGTTTGCCATCTCGTCAACCAGACGGTTATAGAGATTGGGGGATACAGTGATGTCACCATAGAATACTACGTTGTCGATCGAATCGCCGCCACGGCTTCTTGCGAACTGCAGCATACGGAAGATGTTCTCGTTGACTGCTTCAAATACATAGTCATCCGGATCGTCATAGTCATCGGGATCGATGGATGCGAAACGGGAGAAGGACAGCTGGTTATTCTCATACAGGTTCAAGCTGATGAAGTTGCTGTCGATCTGTACAGCCAGCAGGGGCATCAGGCTCTTTACCTTTACGTCAGCCAGCAGAACCTTTGTGATCGCATTACAGCCGATCATGACGGTCTTCAGACTGATACCCATCATGCTGAACACACGCTTGTAGCAGTCTACTACATCGTACGGACAAGCAGTTGCCAGAACCTTCTGCATTCTCTCGCCTGTTTCTGTTTCCTCAGGATCACCCACTACGAGGTAACCTACGGAATAGGAATCGTCGATGTTGATCTGCATCTGCAGTTCATGACGGATATTCTTCATGAACTCGCTCTCCTTTGCTGTAGGAGAAATGAGCAGTTCCTTGAAGACTGTCTGGTTAGAGGAAATACTTACGATTGCCTCCTTATCAAACATATTATTCTGCTTGAGCACCTGGTTGATCATCATTGCAACACGGTTGATGTCGTTCACATGTCCGTTTACAATAATTGCTTCGTCCAGATTCAGAGTAGCGGCTGCACTGATCTTGATCTTGCCGTTGCTCTCTGTACCCTTGATGATTCGTATATTTCTATCGGTAATATCAAATGAAAGCATTTACTTTTCCACCTCTCGTTTGTTAAGTTTACGCTGCGATAGCGTCGAAGGAGTCATACATCGCAGGAAGAACGGCTGCAACAACCAGACCTACTGCAATACCCATGATGATGATCATAAGAGGCTCAAGCAGGCTTACCAGACGGCTTACTGCGGAGTCAGCTTCTTCATCATAGTAGTCGGACGTTTTGGTAAGGATGGTATCAAGTGCACCGGCTTCCTCACCGACATAGATAATGGAGCAGAACATGGAGTCGAAGATCTCTGTTCTCTGAATGGAAGCAGAGAGGGTTTCGCCCTGTTTTACTTCATCAACAACATTTACGAAGCACTGGTCAATGTATCTGTTGCCCAGAATTGCAGAGGATCTCTGCAGGCACTCTACCATCGGAATACCGCTGGAGTACAGAGAGGACAGTGTTCTTGCGAAACGTGCTGTGTAGATCTTGACAACCAGAGGACCAAAGCCAGGTCCCTTGATGATGAACTTATCCCACTTGAGTCTTGTCTGCGGAATCTTCAGCAGATAAATCGCACCAACAACAACAGCGACAACCACACCGAGATAAACGAACCAGTAGTTAACCAGTGAATCACTGAAGCCCATCATGACTCTTGTCAGCGCCGGCATCTGTGATTCATCCTCGAAGAGGTTTGCAAACGTCGGCATGATGAATGTAAACATACCGATTACAATCGCAATACAGAGAACCAACAGAATGATCGGGTAGGTCAATGCGCCCTTGATCGTGTTGTTCATCTTGTTTTCCTTTGCGTAATGGTCGCTCATTCTCTGCATGATGACATCCAGAGAACCACTCGACTCACCTGCCGCTACCATGGAAATCAGAAATTCGGGAAATACGCCCTTGTACATTTCCAGAGAGGACGAGAAGGATTCACCCTTCTGTACGTTCTCGTAAACGCTCTGCCAGATCGCTCTGGATGTTTCGTTGGGCTGTTCCTTACTCAGAATGTCCAGAGCCTTTACCAGTGTAAGGCCGGACGTCAGCATCGCTGCCAACTGACGACAGTTAAATGCCAGCTCCTTGGTCTTGAACTTCTTCGTTGTCTTTTTTGCGCCGATTTCATTTTCCTCGTAACTGATGAGAATATAGCCCTTTTCTCTGAGCTTGGCGTTGAACTCTCTCTCATCTTCTGCGTTGATCGTGCCTTTCACCTGCTTGTCAGCGGCAGTTTTCGCAACGTAGGAAAAACTCTTCATTCGACCACCTCCAATGATTTTTGTGTTAGTATTGATGAGTATATTACAGCATAATACTCCAGTATCATAATTATACCATTTGCACTTTAAAATTGCAACTGTATTTTTTCATAAATCCACCGTTTTTTTTTAGAACTATTCACTAAATCCACGCTCTTTATCTACAAATAGTATTTTTGGAAGAAAAAATAAAATAAAATTAAAGCGATTTTATTATTATTGTTAACTCATTTAACTGAAAATGCATGAAAGACACGTTTTTCTTTGTACATGTTAGACAAAATGAAAATTTAATATTAACAAGTCATTGTATTTTTTTGGCGTATCCATCTGCATAACTTGCCGGCTTTTTTCATATGGCAGTGGGATATACCTATTATAATATATATAAGCAAATTGGCAGAGCACAAAATTACAGGAACAAACAAAAAATACTGGACAAACAGGAAATTTCGTGCTATAATAAAAAAGCAGCATTGTAACGTTTTACAGTTTCAATGTGCTAACACATATAAATATTAAGGGGTTGGTTTTTTTGAAAAGCAATGATAAAATGAAGGATCTCGTATTAACGGCGATGTTTACGGCAATCATCTTTGTACTGGCATTTGTACCGTATCTCGGCTACATTCCGCTGGGCGTGATCAACGCTACGACCATTCACATCCCCGTTATCATCGGGGCAATCTTCCTCGGTCCGAAAAAGGGTGCATTCCTTGGTGCAATGTTCGGCGTCACAAGCCTTTTGAACAATACCTTTAAGGGCGGTGTTACAGCGTTTGTTTTTTCTCCGTTCTACTCCGCAGGCATGGAGGGCAATCCGTTTCTCTCATCGGTCAAGAGTCTGACGATCTGTTTTGTTCCGAGAATTCTCATCGGCGTTGCGGCATACTATGTATTCCTCCTGCTCTATAAGCTCACCAAGGGCAAGAAGGCACCTGCGTATCTTGCAGGCGGTCTTGCAGGCTCCATGACCAATACCATTCTCGTTATGAACGGAATTTTCCTCCTGTTCGGTCAGTCCTACGCTACCGTAACCGGAAAGGATTACAGCACGCTGTATTCCGCAATCATGGGCATCATCGGCATGAACGGTGTTCCCGAGGCAATTGTTGCCTGCCTGATCACGACAGCAATCTGTCCGATTCTGCGCAAGCTCAAGCCGCTGTACATCGAAAGAAAAGCATAAGAAGCAAGGGCTCCTGCCATATGGCGTGAGCCCTTTCCAATCAATGAAAGGATTTTTTCTATGATACTTGCAATCGACATCGGCAACTCCCATATCGTGCTTGGCTGTTTTGACAACAAGCGGATCGTGTTCACCGAACGTGTGGCAACAGATCTGAAGGAAACGGAGCTTGAATATGCCATCATTCTCAAGGCAGTGCTGGAACTGCACGGCACTTCTCCGCAGCAGCTGGAGGGGGCGGTTATTTCCTCTGTCGTGCCGCCGCTGGTTCCGGTTCTTTGTAATGCAATTGAAAAAATCTCTCCAAACATCCGTCCGCTTGTTGTGGATCACAGCATCCGCACGGGGCTTCCCATCCGTCTTGACCATCCCGAACAGGTCGGCTGCAACCTGATCGTTGACGCTGTCGGGGCATGTGCGGAATACGGCACTCCCGTCATTGTCATTGATTTCGGCACGGCAACAACGCTTTCTGTGATCGACAAGGAGGGCTGCTATATCGGCGGTGCAATCCTGCCCGGCGTGCAGGTGTCGCTCAATTCCCTTGTTTCGGGAACGGCACAGCTGCCCAACATCAGCCTGACAAATCCCTCACATGTACTTGCAAAAAACACCGTAGATTCCATGAAAAGCGGCGTTCTCTACGGAAATGCCGCCGCCATTGACGGCATGATCGACCGCATTCAAAGCGAGCTTGGCTGTAACACGGCACTCGTTGCAGCGGGAGATCTGGCAGACAAGGTCATCCCCTGCTGCCGTCACGAAATTAACGTTGACGAAACTCTGCCGCTGAAGGGTCTGCGGATCCTGTATGAGATGAACAAAGGGGGGCTTGCGGAATGATTTTTGCAATTGACGTGGGCAACACCAACATTGTTCTCGGCTGCATCCAAAACGGAATAATTCTCTTTACCGAACGCATGGAAACCGACCTGCGCAGGACGGAGCTTGAATATGCCATTGCATTCCGCAGTGTCATGGAACTGCATCACATTTCTCCTTCGCAGCTTGAGGGCGGCATCATTTCCTCGGTCGTGCCTCCGCTTGTAAACGTACTCCGACAGGCGCTTGCAAAGCTTGCGGATATTGAAATGATGGTGGTCACACACGAACTGGAAACGGGTTTTTCGCTGAAAATGGACAATCCTGCCGCCGTTGGCAGCGACCTGATCGTGGACGCTGCGGCAGCACTGGAATTATACGGCGCACCTGTGACCGTCATCGACATGGGCACGGCAACCACACTTTCCGTGGTGGACAAAAGCGGCAGCTATGTAAGTACGATCATCATGCCGGGAGCAAGAATTTCGCTGGATTCTCTGGTTTCCGGAACGGCACAACTCCCGAAAATCGGGCTGAGCGTGCCGGAGCATGTCATCGGAACCAACACCGTAGACTGTATGCGCAGCGGTGTGCTTTACGGTTCAGCGGCGATGCTCGACGGGATGCTTGACCGCATTTTCGATGCGCTTGGCTATGAAACAAAGGTTGTGGCAACGGGCGGTCTTGCATATGCGGTGATTCCCCACTGCCGACATAGCATTGTTCTAAATGATGAACTTCTGCTGCAGGGACTGCAGCTGATCTACGAAAAGAACAGGAGGGAAAGAGCATGAATTTATCCGGAAAATGCGTGGTTCTTGCGGTGACCGGCGGCATTGCCGCCTACAAGATCGCAGGACTTGCAAGCACACTGAAGAAAACAGGTGCGGATGTGGTGGTGACCATGACGCAGAATGCGACGCAGTTTATAAATCCCATCACCTTTGAAACGCTCACGGGCAACAAATGCCTGATCGACACCTTCGACCGCAACTTCCAGTACAGCGTGGAGCATGTAGCAATCGCCAAGCGTGCGGATGTGGTGCTGGTCGCACCTGCCACGGCAAATGTCATCGCAAAGGCAGCACACGGCATTGCAGATGATATGCTCACGACAACGCTCCTCGCCTGCCCCTGTCATAAAATCATTGCACCTGCGATGAATACAAACATGTACCGCAACCCCATTGTGCAGGATAATCTGAAGAAACTTGCAGATTTCGGCTTCGAGGTGATCCCCCCCGACTGCGGCTACCTTGCCTGCGGCGACATCGGTGACGGCAAAATGCCGTCGGAATCCGTTCTTCTTTCCTATATTGAAAAGGCGATCGCCTGCGAAAAGAACATGGCAGGAAAGAAAGTTCTCATCACGGCAGGTCCGACCTGCGAGAGGATTGATCCGGTGCGGTACATTACCAATCATTCCAGCGGAAAAATGGGCTACGCACTTGCAAAAATGGCGATGCTCCGTGGTGCGGAAGTCACACTTGTGACGGGAAAGACTGCCATTGCACCGCCGCCCTTTGTGAAGGTGGTAAACGTTGAAAGTGCAGCGGAGATGTTTGCGGCGGCAACGCAGGAGCACACATCTCAGGATATTTTCATCATGGCGGCGGCAGTTGCGGATTATCGCCCGACATCGGTTGCGGACGAAAAGATGAAGAAATCGGATGCCGATCTTTCCATCCCTCTGACACGCACGCAGGACATTCTCGGATGGCTCGGACAGAACCGCAGAGAAGGGCAATTCCTGTGCGGCTTCTCGATGGAAACGGAGAACATGCTTGAAAATTCGCAGAAAAAACTACACAAGAAGAATGCCGACATGATCTGTGCCAATTCCCTGCGGCAGGAGGGTGCGGGCTTCGGGGTGGATACGAACATCCTCACGCTCATCACGAGGGACAATGCCGAGGAGCTTCCATGCATGACCAAGGAGGAAGCGGCGGACAGAATCCTTCTGAAGATACTTTCCTGCACGGAAAAATAAATAAAACGGAAGGAATATGTGTACATTTCTTCCGAATTTCAAAAAAATATCGTAAAAAGGCTTGCAAAAAAACGTCTTTTATTATATACTAATAATGGACGTTTTTTTGCTGCATCGGATTCCGTTTTGCGGCAGAAAACAAAAACTGCAATGGAAAGGAAACATCATGGAACAGTTTTTTATCATCCTCGGCGTCATTATCGGCATCCTGCTGCTGATCGTGATTTTCGGAGGCAAAAAGCATAACTGGCGTAAAATTCTCTATTTCTTTATTGAAGAAACGGATGAAAACGGCGAAAGCCTCGCACCCCGTTCACGCCCCCGTGCGGAACGACCGAAGGCATCGTCCAGACAGGCAGGCGCAAACCGCAAGAATCCCAACCAGCCCTATACGGAAATGGCGATCCTCATGCAGAAGATCGACGAACGCCGCAGAGTGGTGGATTCCTCCGGACACTCGACGCTCTACGATGAGTATTTTGAGCTGGTATTTGAAACCCGAAAGGGCGAAACCCTCCACCTGACCGCATCCCGTGCGGCCTTCAAGGAGGTTCCCTTCAATCAGCAGGGTTCTCTGACGCACAAGAGAGGACAGCTTGTCAAGTTCAAGTATGTCGGCGGACTTGTTTCGGATGAATATGTGCCGGTGAACAGACCGTAAAAAAATCCCCCTGTAAAGGGGGATTTTTTATTTGTCAAGAAGTATTCTAAAGATAGGCACCCTATCACTGCCCCCACCCCAACCCCTCCCCCAGAGGGGGAGGGATAAAATTTGGAGGGTACTGCGTACCCTCCACCCGCCAAAGGGCACAGCCCTTTAAACCCAGCATCATTTTTTATTTTACAAATTCCTCGATCGAATCGGTTCCGCCTGTTGCGGTGTATGCGGCATATTGCAGGATGATCGCAGCGTCGGTTGCATTGAACGCTGCATCGGCATTGACATCGGCACGGGACATCTGCTCCGCTGTCAGCTTTGTGCTGCCGCCGGCAGCGAGATTTGCAGCCTCCACAAGAATGGTAGATGCATCCAGTGCGTTGATCAGCGTGTCGCCGTTGACATCGCCCAGCGCAAACGTCCAGTCGTCGATCGCTGTAAAGTGCAGCCCCGTTTCATGAGCATAATAATGTGCGGTGGAATTGATATAGCCACGGATTGACTGTGTTTTGGGAACACAGCTGTAAACACCGAGCATTTCCGCCACAGAAAGCGCATCCATATCCAGATAATCCATGCTGCCGAACCAGTCCAGACGGCTGAGCAGAATGGTGTCAAAATAATTGGGATCGCTTTTCAGTATTTCTTCATACTGCTCGTATTTATCTTCCGGAACAACATCCCTGACATAACGTTCCGTATCAAACGCCACACCAAAGGCATCCTCACCAAGCTGTGCCTTTTTGTCACTGACAGTGAGTTCCTTCAGCTCCTTGCAGTTGAGGAATGCATATGCCCCGATCTTCTTCACGTTTTCGCCAAGCGTGAGCGATTCCAAGCGCAGGCAGTTGAAAAATGCCATGTCGCCGATTTCCGTCACACTGTCGGGAATGTTCAAGGAGGTCAGTGCCGGAAGATTTGCAAACGCAAGCTTCTCGATCGTTTCTACAGTTTCGGGAAGCGTAATGGTAAATTTCGCATCCTCAATGTCCTGCGATTCATCCGATATGAAATCATACGGCAGATTCGAA
Source organism: Oscillospiraceae bacterium (assembly GCA_017521325.1). Taxonomy (GTDB): domain Bacteria; phylum Bacillota; class Clostridia; order Oscillospirales; family Ruminococcaceae; genus UBA3855. Next base: position 20,372 of record JAFXCV010000061.1, read on the forward strand.
AGATTTCCGAAGGCATCCTTGCAGATCTTTGTCACGCCCTCCGGCACAACAATATTCATGGATTCGGAAATATCACAGTACCGCAGCTCCCCGTCAATGATCACGAAGGGATCCTGCTCCATCATGGCAGTGCCGGAAAGGCAGTTCATGTTGAAGTATTCTACATGCTCGATACCCTGAATTTCACGCAGATTAGGGCAATCCTTAAAAAGCATCGCACTAAAGGTATCAAATCCTTCCGACAACACGACGGTTTCCAGTGCCGGGTATCCGCTGAACGCCTCCGCATCAGCACCGGTCACACCCTCGCCGAATACGATGGTTTTGATCTTGTCCCGATAACCCCAGTTGGGATAAATGGCATTGTCCTCATCAGGAAAGCCATGTTGGAAAATCACATCGCCCGAACCGCCAAGCGTCAGGACGCCGTCCGTAATATCCCATTCGATGCCGTTATAAGTACCGATCGTGTTGACCGATTCCGCCGCTTGTGCTGCAATAGGCATGCTGCAGGCACACAGTGAAAGTGCGGTCAGAAGTGCTGTAATTCTGTGTTTCATAAGTATTACCTCCCTTTGCATTTTGTCTTCAGATATTCTTTCCTTTATTATACAGCAGGCGCAGGTTGATTTTGTTACAAAATTATGAACATTCACCAAAACTGTGTTATATGGTTTTTGTTTGGCAAAAAATTTTTTCTTAAAATCATTGACAAAGGGGAGAAAATGTGCTATGATTAGGGTACAAATGAACAAAAACGCAGATGAGGAAGACAAAGCGAACAGGATTCGTCCCCCATCCTTCAGAGAGCCGTCACCATTGGGCTGAAAATGACGGCAGGATGTGTTTGCTGCGTATACCACCTCGGAGTCCGTGCTAATCCACGGCGGCTCACCACCGTTATCGGGTGCAGAATAAGGCGTATCTCTACGCAAATTCGGGTGGAACCACGGTTTTACATCGTCCCGAAAGTTATGGCATTGCTATAGCTTTCGGGGCGTTTTTGTTTATGTAGCGGAAAAACTGCTGTATGGGGGACGCCGTCCCCCATACCCCCTGCCAAAGGGATATTATCCCTTTGGAATCCCATAGCGTTTTGCCAATGCCCCCAAATGGTGGCAAAGGCAAAACGTTAGAATTGCAAGAATACCATTCTTGACAGGTGCATGGAGAACAGTCACCATACAGCATTTTCCGACAAAATCAAAAATCCGAAAAGGAGAGATTTACAATGTTAAAGTTAACACTCAAAGACGGCAGCATTCGTGAAGTGGAAGAGAATAGTTCCGCTGCGGAAGTTGTCAAGGGCATTGGCATGGGACTGTACAAGTCCGCATGCTGCGTAAAAATCAACGGTGAGGTGTGCGATCTGCGCACCGTGCTCACAGAGGACTGCACATTTGAAGTGCTGACCTTCGATGATGCAGAGGGCAAGAAGACCTTCTGGCACACCGCATCCCACATTCTGGCGCAGGCGGTAAAGCGTCTGTATCCCGAAACAAAGCTTGCTATCGGCCCTGCAATCGACGGCGGCTTCTACTACGATTTTGATGCACCCCATCCGTTCAGCCCCGATGAGCTGCTGAAAATCGAAGCAGAGATGAAAAAGATCGTCAAGGAGAATCAGGCGCTCGAAGCCTTCACACTCTCCCCCGAAGAAGCTATTGCAAAACTCAAGGAAATGGACGAGCCTTACAAGGTAGAGCTTTGCGAGGAGCATGCCGATAAGGGCGAGCCGATTTCCTTCTATCAGCAGGGCGAATTTGTTGACCTGTGCGCAGGCCCGCATCTGATGAGCACGGGTGCAGTCAAGGCATTCAAACTGCTGTCCTGCACAGGTGCATACTGGAGAGGCTCCGAAAAGAACAAGATGCTCTCCCGTGTTTATGCAACCGCATTTCCGAAGGCTGCACAGCTTGACGAAGAGCTGCAGCGCCGTGAGGAAGCAAAAATGCGTGACCACAACAAGCTCGGCAGAGAGCTGGAGCTGTTCACAACTGTGGACTGCATCGGTCAGGGTCTGCCGATCCTGCTGCCGAAGGGCGCAAGAGTCATTCAGCTTCTCCAGAGATGGATCGAAGATGAGGAGCAGAAGCGTGGCTATCTGCTGACAAAGACCCCCCTCATGGCAAAATCCGATCTTTACAAGATTTCCGGTCACTGGGATCACTACCGTGACGGCATGTTCATTCTGGGCGATGCAGACGACGAGAGCAAGGAATGCTTCGCACTGCGTCCGATGACATGTCCCTTCCAGTATCAGGTATTCCTCAACCGTCAGCGTTCCTATCGTGATCTGCCGATGCGTCTGGGCGAAACCTCCACACTGTTCCGCAACGAGGACAGCGGCGAGATGCACGGTCTGATCCGTGTGCGTCAGTTCACGATTTCCGAAGGTCATCTGATTCTGCGTCCCGAACAGCTCGAAGAGGAATTCAAGGGCTGTCTGGAGCTGGCAAAATATGTCCTTGATACCGTTGGCATGCTCGAAGACTGCACCTTCCGTTTCTCCCAGTGGGATCCCGAGAACCCGAAGAACAAGTACGAGGGTACCAAGGAACAGTGGGAAGAGGCACAATCCATCATGGGCAAGATTCTCGACAATCTGGGCGTAAATTATGAGATCGGCATCGACGAAGCTGCATTCTATGGTCCGAAGCTCGACATTCAGTACAAGAATGTATTCGGCAAGGAAGATACCATCGTTACCATCCAGATTGACATGCTGCTGGCTGAAAAGTTCGGCATGGAATATGTGGATGTGGACGGCTCAAAGCGCAGACCGTACATCATTCACAGAACCTCTCTGGGCTGCTACGAGAGAACGCTTGCTTATCTCATTGAGAAGTATGCAGGCGCACTGCCGCTGTGGCTGGCTCCGGAGCAGGTAAAGATCATCCCGATCGCAGACCGTCATCTCGACTGGGCGGGCGAGGTGCAGGCAAAGCTTGAAGCTGTCGGCATCCGCTGCTCGATTGACGACAGAGCAGAGAAGATGGGCAAGAAGATCCGTGAGGCAACACTTGCAAAGACCCCCTACATGCTCACCGTGGGCGATCAGGAAGTGGAGAGCAAGACCGTTTCCGTACGTTCCAGAAAGGGCGACAATCTTGGTGCAATGGATATGGATGCACTGCTTGGCAAGCTCCTGACGGAGGTTGCGACGAAGGCGAGATAAATAGAAATATCATAAAAATCCCCCATGCATATGCATGGGGGATTTTAGAAAAGGATGGATTTATGAAGAAAAAGATTACCGCACTGCTTTCGGCCGGTATGATGCTGCTGCAATCTGCACCGTTCACCGCATTGGCAGGTCTGATTGAAGTTGCACCGGGGAATATGGTGTTTCTGGATGTACAGTATCCCGACGGCAGTTCCGCTGACGGTGTCAAGGTCACGCTGCACAATGCAGCCGGTACGGAGATCGGCGGAATTATCAATGATGAGAGCTTTTTTGAACGCAATGATTCCGGCATTGACGGCACAGAGCTGGGAGATGACCGATACTGCTACTTTGTGCCGTGGAGCACCTTCACCCCCTATGTCGCACCGCAGACACTGCACAGTGTCAGAACCTGCCGCACGGACTGGGAGGTTGAAGCCTATGCAATCTATGAGAATGAGCCGGTCCACATCAACGGTGGTCTTCCTTACAAGGTGCAGCTGTACAGCTATGATGCCTCACAGGCGACCGCACTGACTGTACCGGCAAACCAATTCGGCGTTTATGTCGATCCGAAATGGGCGAACCGTACAGCTGTCGGATTTGTATCCACACCCATGCTGACATACTATTTCAATAAAAAAGGAGCCACGGGGGTACTGGATGCAATGACCACCATCCCCGTAGGGGAGACCAGACTGTATGATGCGTTCAATTCAGCTTATGAGGCAAAGATTGGTCTGGAATTGGATGGCGGCAGCAGCGGTGTTTCTGCGCATAGTGTCACGATCAGCAGTACCGCCGCACAATATGTCTTCTGCCGAATGCCGCTTTACAAGCTGTGTCCCTATTTCCGGGAAGACGGGAATTTTGAGAAAGATAATCTGCTTTACGATCTGCGGCAGGATACCCAATATACCAGTGCCATGCTCACCATTCAGAGCGGTTCGATCATTAATGCCGTCATCCCAGACAGCAGCGGCTATGTGGAATTCTATCTGGACAAAGCATCCAGAGAGTATACGTTGGATTTCTGCTACTATTTCAGCAATGTTCCGAGCGACCATGGTACTCACATAAGCGGCGGCAGCGGTTTCGGCTATAGCGGCGTAGCCGCCAATATTACGGAACATTTCCTTGAGGCGCTGCAGCCTCCCACGGATGAAATTGTTCTGACGCAGGTGCCCGCCGGAACGTATACCCTGACCTATGAGGAGGTTCCGGAGGGCTTCGCCGCCCCGAAAACCACCGCAATCACAGTGGCAAACAGTAAGGAAATACAGTATGTCCGACTTGCACTTGAAACTGCGCCTCTGCCGGGCGATGTCAATTTTGACAGGCTGATCAACGCCGCCGATGCTGCAATTCTGCTCAGTGCAGCAGCTGCTGCCGGTGCAGGCGGCGACAGCGATCTGCACGAAGAACAACTCAAAGTCGCAGACCTCAACGCCGACAGCAGTGTAAATGCACTCGATGCAGCCATCATCCTGCAGTATGCAGGCGCAGGCGGCGAAAACTCCATCGAAGATTTCATCAAATCTCTGTAAGCAACAGTAAAACGGGCTTCTCCGAATGGAGAAGCCCGTTTCTGTTTCTCATATTTTTCAACGGCAATATTTGTGCTATCCCACAAAAACAACAGCGTCATGCGGAAATACCCTTGTGTTTTCTTCAGCATGGTACTATAATAAAATTATACACATCCGCATCAATACAACAACGAAAAGAGGTACCACAATGAAAACATGGAAAAGAACATCGGCAGGACTGATGGCATTTGCAATGCTGCTGACAGCCTGCCCCGCCATTACTGCCAATGCGGAAAACGAAACGGAAATGAAATTCGGCGCACTGACCTATGAGCTTGACGAGGATGGCTTGATTGCCATCACAGGCTTTGACAAATCCGTCACAGAGGTCGTGATTCCTGCGGAAATCGACGGCAAGCCTGTTATCATGATTGATGACAGCGTTTTCGAAAACTGCACGGAGCTGACATCTGTAACCATCACGGAGGGCGTCATGTCCATCGGTTCGGGTGCATTTGCAAACTGCACGGGACTGACCGAAATCACCATTCCCGGCAGTGTGTTCGGCATCGGCGGCTCCGCATTTGCTGACTGCACGGGACTGAAAACAGTGAAGCTGGAGGAAGGTGTCCAGATTCTCGAAGATAACGCTTTCATGGGCTGCACAAGTCTTGCGGAAATCGACTTCCCCGACACGCTCATTACGGTGGCATCCGATGCATTTTCCGACACGCCCCTGCTGGAGAGTCAGACAGGCACGATCCGCTATATTTCAGACTGGCTGATCGACTGCGAGGAAACGGCAACAGATTTTACCATCAAGGACGGCACAAGGGGCATTGCCGCCTGTGCCTTCGAGAATTGCGAAAATCTCGTGGAAATCTCCATCCCCGACAGTGTATATTCCGTCTGCGACGACGCATTTCTCAACACACCCCTGTATGATACGCAGGAAGGTGTCATTTATGCGGACAACTGGGTGATCGGATATGATGAAACCGTTCCTGTTGATTTGCGGGAAGGAACAAGGGGCATTGTTGAGGGCGTATTCATGTTTACGGATGTGTCAGAGCTGAAGCTTCCCGAATCTCTCCGTACGATCGGAATGACATGTTTCGCCTTTACACCGCTGGAAACCCTGACGCTTCCTGCCGACGTGAAAATTCTCGGCCCCATGCCCTTTGCACTTTGCACGGTTCTGGAAGAGGTCACGATTGGCAGCGGCGTAGAAAACATCCCGATTATGGCATTTATGGGCTGTGCAGTGAAAACCGTCCACATTTCCAAGAGTGTAAAGCAGATCAGCTTTGCAGCATTTATGGAATGCCCCAACCTTACGGACATCTACTACGACGGTACGGAGGCAGAGTGGAACGCCATCAAGAAGGAAGCGTTCAACACTGCACTTGACGGGGCAGTCATTCATTTCGCTGATGTCGCAGAACCGACCTGTTCTCTCGGCGACCTTGACGCCGACGGTTCCGTCAACGCAACCGATGCAGCCATGCTGCTTTGTGCAGCAGCAGCATCCGGCGCAGGCGGTGACAGCGGTCTGAATGAGATGCAGATTGCCGCTGCCGACTTAAACTCCGACAATACCTACGACGCACTTGACGCCGCCATCATCCTGCAATACGCAGCGTACGCAGGCGCAGGCGGCAAGGATTCGATTGAGGATTTCGTAAATTCATTATAAGCGAAAAATGCCCCACCTTTTGGTGGGGCACATTTTTATGAAATTAGTCTTCCTTCTCAGGCTCGATGATCGGTGCATCTGCAGCGTTCTTGCGTACGCTCTCGATACCGTTCTGGCAGCCAGCCTTTGCCTTGTAGCCTTCGCTTGCGGCAATCACTTCGCCGTTTCTTGCCTTCAGACGGAAACGGAACTCGCCTGCCTTATCCAGATAAATTTCAAACTTCGGGTGCTTTTCGCTTACATAGCCCTCAACAGTCTGATCCTCCAGATTTGCAACCGGTGCATTCTTTGCTACGCTCTCGCAGCCGTTCTTGCAGCTTGCCAGAGAAGAATATACCTCGCCGCCGATGGCAATTGTTTCGCCGTTGCCAGCCTTCAGTGCAAATGTATAGCCTGTCTTTGTCTGCTTAATTACGAACTTTCCCATATGTATTCATCCTTTCTGAATATAAATGCCGTATCGGCTACTTGTATTATACCTCATTTTTTGTAAAATGTCAATAGTTTTCCAAAAACTCAACGCTGAAAACTGTACAGAAGAACAAAGCGTTATGTTCCCTGCCACATTTTACGGAATTCACCGGGGGAAGTTCCCTCAACCTTGCGGAACACTCTGGAGAAATAATTGGCGTCGCTCATGCCGCATTCCTGGCTGATGGTTTCAATCGGCACGTCCGTGAATCGCAGCATGCGCTTTGCGTGGGTGATGCGCACCTGCGTCAGATAATTCACGATGGAAATTCCGTACTGCTTCTTGAAAATGCGTGTCATGTAGAATTTGTTCACATAGAATTTGTCCGCCAGCAGATCCAGTGAGATCTTCTCCTGATAATTCTGGTCAAGATACTGCTTGATGGACAGCATGTCACGAATGCCACGCTCAAAGCCGATGCCCTCGTCCTGCTCCCTGCTCTCCTGCGAAAGCAGAACCAGCAGCGAAACAAGCTTCTGATACAGCAGCATGTCATTCAGACCGCTGTCATCCTGCGCCAGATTGTAAAGCTCCGTCAGAATATCCGCAAGCATCTGGTAGTTTCTTGTGTGGAAACAGGGCTTGCCGCCGTTGTGAACGTAGTTGTCGTAGATCTCACGCACATTGCCGCCCGTAAAGTGCGCCCACTTGAATAGCCACCTCTCCCCAAGCGGCGTGTGACTGTATTCGTTCGTGCAGTCAAGGAAAATACAGTCGCCCGCATGCACCGTGTACTGCTTGCCTTTGTAAGACACCTTTCCGGCACCGTCCATGACCACGATTACCAGATAAGAACGCAGATAATCTCTCTGGCTCATGTGCGCACTGTTTGCACAAAGCTCCCCTGCCTCCTGAAGATAGATCAGATTCTTTTTTGCAAAGGGTGTGGGCGTGTACAAAATTCGTTTGTCCTGTTCCAATCCCGTATATCCTCGTAAAAATTCCATGGAATCCCTCCCTATTCTGTATTTATTTACTATATTATACCACATTCATTTTATAAAGTCAATATAATCCAGATTTTTTTCAAGATTGCCACTTGAAAGATGCTGGAATATTTGGTACAATGAATATGTCATTTGGAGCAACTGCAAACTCAAACGTTTTCGGTGTGATGCGGATTTAAAAGCGCCGGAAACGTTCGGGAGAGCAGAAGGCAACAAATACGGTGAGTTTGCCGACAATTTTCGGTATTACTTCATTTCTGATATCCCCCAAAAAGGACGGAACGCTGACTCCTCCGTCCTCCATTCTACCATAGACAGTACGAACAATTTTCTTGTATTGCACGGTGCAAGAGAATGCTAATGTTTGTGCTGTCTTTTCCTTTCTGTACGCAATTGACGGACAATCCCCCGTTTCAACCTGTACGCACAAGCTATTTCAGGGGATTTTTATCGAATAGAATTTTTCCATTTTTAGTTTTTAACTTAAATGCTTCATACAGAAACAGCCCGATAATCCTGCAAAAATGTGCTAAACAACATCACCAAAAAGCATCACTTCAATTTGGTGAAAAGGTAGAATCACACCATCCTTTTCCAATATTTTTCCTGCTGTATTGTTATAATAGTGAGATCGTTCATCTCATACATGTACATATATCTGAATGTGACGAAAGGAGTGTTGTTATGACAACTATGAAAAAAAGAATCCTCAGCTGTATGCTCGCAGCAGGAATGCTCATTCCCACGACTGCCTCTGCATGGTATGGTCAGGGGGACATGAACGCCGATGACTGCCTCAACGCATTCGACCTTGCGATCATGAAGCGGAAACTCAATGAGGAAAAGGAATATTTCGATTACGACGAATACCCGATGGAAGCGGATCTCAACGAAAATGACGCTTTCACGGCGTATGACGTAAAGCTCATGCAGAGCTACGTGCTTGGCAAAATCGGGAGCTTCTCCGATGTACCGCTGATCTCCAGCAAGGCACTTGCTTCGGGGACCGAACGTACTGAAAACGGTAAGATGGCAAGTACGGCATTCAAACAATCGCAGATGGATTTTGCCGCAAACCTCTTCAAGCAGACCGCACAGAACCAGGAAAATACCCTGATCTCACCCATTTCCGTATCTATTGCGCTTTCCATGACAGCGAACGGTGCGGACAAGCAGACACGCACGGAGATGGAAAACGTCCTCGGCTTGAGCGTTGAGGACATCAACGAATACATGGCGTACTACCTCACGCACATTGGAAACAGTTCGGATGCCCGTGTCAATATTGCAAATTCCGTCTGGTTCCGTGATGATGAAGAACTGACTGTTGAGGAGGATTTCCTCGACGCAAACAGCAATTATTACGATGCGGAACTCTATGCATCGCCCTTTGATGCAGGAACCGTGAAGGATGTCAACAGCTGGGTGGAGGGCAAAACCGACGGCATGATTCCGGAGCTTATCGGGGAGATTAGTCCGGATACTATGCTGATGCTCATCAACGCCATTGCATTCGACGCAAAATGGTCGAATCCTTACGAAGACTATCAGGTGAAGGACGGCACCTTCACTGCCGCTGACGGCACGGAGCAGGATGTGCAGATGCTGCACTGCGACGGCGATGATTACTATGAATTTGAAAACGCCGTGGGCTTCTCGAAGGCATATGAGGGTTATGATTACCGCTTTGTGGCAATTCTTCCCGATGAAGGCATGACCGTTTCCGAATGGATCGCACAGATGGACAGCGAAGCGGTACTCACTGAGCTTTCCGAGCCGGAAAGGGATTACATTGTCATCACGCAAACGCCGAAATTCAAATACGAAACAGATCTTAAGCTCAAGGATGTGCTCTCCGCTATGGGCATGCCGACGGCGTTTGACCGAACAGAGGCGGATTTCTATAAGATGGGAAAGCGTACCGTGGACGGCATTGATTATCCCCTGTATATCGGCGAAGTCCTGCATAAGACCTGCATTGACCTCAACGAATCCGGTACCCGTGCGGCGGCTGTGACGGCTGTTATCATGAATGCCGCCGGTGCTGAACCGAGTGAGGAAGAACCCATCATCAAGTACATCACGCTTGACAGACCGTTTATCTACATGATCGTGGATAACAACAACATTCCCCTGTTCATGGGAACGGTTCAGAGTGTGGAATAATATCTTTTATTATCGCTATGAGAGGATGCAGCCCTTCGGGGCGCATCCTCGTCTTTTTTCAGGGTGCATTGTACGGCTGCCCCCACCCCTGCCCTCCCCCTGAGGGGGAGGGAGAATAAATCGGGGGCTTCGCCCCCGTACCCCCTTGTGGGGATGCCACCCCACGTCCCATTTAAGGATGCAGCCCTTCGGGGCGCATCCTCGTCTTTTTTCGGGCTGCATTGTTCGGCTGCCCCCACCCCTGCCCTCCCCCAAGGGGAGGGAGAATAAGTCGGGGGCTTCGCCCCCGTACCCCCCTTGTGGGGATGCCGCCCCACGTCCCATTTAAGGATGCAGCCCTTCGGGGTGCATCCTCGTCTTTTTTCGGGGTACATTGTACGGCTGCCCCCACCCCTGCCCTCCTCCAAGGGGAGGGAGAATAAGTCGGGGGCTTCGCCCCCGTACCCCCTTGTGGGGATGCCGCCCCACGTCCCATTTAAGGGCTGCCCTTCGGGGCGCATCCTTATTTGTTTATTGCATTCCCCCGAATCTTATGATATAATAGTAGCAGCAACAAAATCAATAAATAGGAGGAAGCCATGGAACCTACGATCCGCCAATTCAGCCTGCTCTCACCCAATGACAGCAATGCTTATTTTCAGCTCAGCGACAGCACAGCCAATGATCTGTCCATTGATTTTCTTGCCGCCCATCTATCCCACGAAAAGGAAGAACAGCCGAAGCTTCGCCGTCTCCTCATGCAGATGCCCGTGGATCCTGCCATCATCTCCTATCGTCAGGCAATTTACAAGGATCTGAAATCTGCACCTGAAATCTGCGAAAAGATGTAGGAAATCTTTGATGTCATGCAGTTCTACACCATGGATGTCAGCCGCAGCATCTACGAAAAATCGAGCATCTGGGAGCTTGTCACTCGCCTGCGTTCACTGCAGAACTACGTCAGCTCCATATCGCAGCTGCAAACGCTCTTAAAGGGAAGCAAATTTGAGTCCGAGGGAATGCGGACACTTGTGCAGCACATCGAAACGATCAGCACGGAAAGCGGATTTGCGGAACTTGCAAAGGATCTTGAAATGCTCGGCGATGACATTGACGGAATCCGCAGCATGACGCTCGGTGTCAATTTTGACAGCGAATTTTATCCGCATGAGGTGGGAATCATTTCACTCAATCCGTATGCATTCGGAGAAAAGGGCGTACTGGAACGATTCCTGCAATTTCACCGTCAGCAAAAGCCCTCCGATGCGGATCTGACTCCTTTTACGATGCTCACGCATGAAAAAAAGCCATCCGCTGCGGAAAGTCCTCTGATGAACAACCTCACACAGATCGTGGAACGGATGCTGCCGACTGCCACGAAAAAGCTGCACAGGCTTCTGAAGAAATACACCGACGTCAGCGGCATGGCACTTGCAAGACTCGGCGACGAGCTGATGTTCTATCTGCGTTTTATCGAGCTGGAAAGAAAGCTTGATGCCGCAGATCTTCCCACCTGTATTCCCGAATGTTCCGAAGATGACACGATCTTTTCGGAGCTTTACAATGTAAAGCTTGCCATCTGCCATCTGGAGGACACGGTGGAGAACCGTATCATCTGCAATGATATGGAGTTCACAAAATCCCGTAACATTCTGATTCTGACAGGTCCCAACCATGGCGGAAAGACAATCCTGACGCAGGCTTTGGGGCTTGCCGTCCTGCTGTTCCAGCAGGGGGTTTGTGTACCGTGCAGCGGCGGCAGGATCGCCCTGTGCGACGGAATCCACACACATTTCCCTGCCGATGAAAACCAGACCGTTGCACTCGGCAGACTCGGCGAAGAATCCGAACGCTTCCGCATCATCTGCCGCAGTGCTACCGCAAAGAGCCTTTTGCTGTTCAACGAATCCTTTGCCACCACAAGTCACACGGAATCACTGTACATTGCACAGGATGTGCTGAAATACCTGTGCTGTCTTGGCGCAAGGACATGCTTTAACACACATATGCATGAGCTTGCCGAGCATGCGGAACAGCTTCGCTGTGCGCAATCCGTCTGCGGTGCGGCAAGCGTTGTCATGGGGCAGCGTGAGGGCGAGGATGCCTATCGAATCCGCTACGAAAAGCCCGACGGGAAGAGCTACGCCCACGACATTGCTCTGCAGTACGGCATCACCTTCGAACAGCTTCTGGGGAATTTGTGATTCTCCCTCATGTTCTCGGACATTTTTGCGGAAACTTCCCAAAATCCGATTGACTTTTTATGGCGGATATGGTAAAATGAAACTACAAATGACATTTTGCGGATGCCATCGGCGATGGATTCCGCACGGAGGTATTCTATGAAATTTTCAGACGGACTGTGGCTCAACCGCAAGGGCTATCAGGTTCACTATGCCGCACAGGCATATGAGATCACACACACAAGCAATTCTGTCACCGTATTTGCAACATCCCAGGCGATTTTCAACCGTGGCATGACGCTCGGGGGCGTAACATTTGAGATCAGCTATACCGCAGTGGCTGATGATGTGATCAAGGTATCCATTGTGCATCATAAGGGAACACTGCACAACGAGCCGAAATTTGAACTTAACGAGCCTTCTGATTACACCGCAGTGATCACACAGGGCGACGATTTTGTAGAGATGACCGCAGGTAAAACCAGCGTGCGCATCCGCAAGGCTTTTGACTGGAATGTAGAATTTTCCTACAACGGCAAACGTCTTACAGGCGGCGCATGGCGCAGCACTTCCTATATTGAGGAAAGTAAATTCCTCACCAAGAACCGCCTTGACGGCATGGCGGATGACCAGTTCTTCAACTACCCTGCCGATCCTCGTTCCACCTTCATCCGTGAGCAGCTTTCGCTGGATGTGGGCGAGTGCATCTACGGCTTCGGCGAAAAGTTCACAACCTTTGTCAAGAACGGACAGAACGTCGAAACATGGAATTCCGACGGCGGCACCTGCTCCGAGCAGAGCTACAAGAGCATTCCGTTCTATATCTCCTCCAAGGGCTACGGCGTGCTGGTCAACAGCGCCGACAAGGTTTCCTACGAGGTAGCGTCCGACACCGTTTCCAAGGTGTCCATGACGATTCCGGGCGAGGAGCTGGAGTACTACTTCTTCGGCGGCAAAAACCTGCAGGCGGTTCTGAAAAATTACACCGACCTGACAGGCAAGCCCGCACTTCCACCTGCAAACACCTTCGGTCTGTGGCTTTCCACATCCTTTACGACTGATTATAATGAGGAAACTGTTAATTCCTTTATTGACGGCATGCTTGAGCGTGATATTCCGCTGCAGATGTTCCATTTTGACTGCTTCTGGATGAAGGGCTTTGAGTGGACAAACTTCGAGTGGGATACCACACAGTTCCCCGAACCCGAGGCAATGCTCTGCCGTCTGCATGACAAGGGACTGGGCGTTTGCTGCTGGATCAATCCCTATATTGCACAGCGTTCCAAGCTGTTCGATGAGGGTATGGAGAACGGCTATTTCATTAAGAATCCCGACGGCAGCGTGTTCCAGTGCGATCTGTGGCAGCCAGGTATGGCAATCGTGGATTTCACAAATCCCGACGCCTACCGCTGGTTCGGCGACTGCGTGCGCAAGCTCTGCCGCATGGGCGTGGATGCCATCAAGACGGACTTCGGCGAGAGAATTCCGACCAATGTGAAATATTTCGACGGCAGCGCACCCATTGCAATGCACAACTATTATACTTATCTGTACAACAAGTGTGTATTTGAGGCGATTGAGGATGTACACGGCAAGGGCAAGGCGTGCCTGTTTGCACGTTCCGGGGCCGTGGGCGGTCAGAAATTCCCCGTACACTGGGGCGGCGACTGCTCTGCGGAATTCACCTCCATTGCCGAAACACTCAGAGGCGGTCTGTCCCTGTGTGCATCGGGCTTTGGCTATTTCAGCCACGATATCGGCGGCTTTGAGCAGACAGCTTCCCCCGATGTCTACAAGCGCTGGTGTGCATTCGGTCTGATGTCCAGCCACAGCCGTCTGCACGGCTCGACCTCCTACAGAGTGCCGTGGGCATATGAGGAGGATACGCCGGACAATCCCGAAAACGCATGCGCAGTACTGCGTTTCTTCACAAAGCTCAAGGGAAGACTGATGCCCTATCTGTACGCACAGGCTGTAAAGACCTCCACGATCGGCGTGCCGATGATGCGTGCAATGGTCATTGATTATGCGGATGATCCTGCATGCCTGTATCTCGACAAGCAGTACATGCTCGGCGATGATCTGCTCTGCGCTCCCATCATGAACAGCGAGGGTACCGCTGATGTCTATCTGCCCGAAGGCACATGGACGGACATCATCACGGGCGAAACCTACGAGGGCGGCAGATACGTCAGAAGAACCTGCAATTTCCTGCAGATGCCGATTCTGGCAAGACCGAATTCCATCATTACTTACGGTCAGTTTGAAAAGGACGTTGTCTATGACTATGCGCAGGATGCAAATGCTGTGATCTATGGTCTGGAGGACGGAAAAACTGCCGCAACCACCATCTGGGACAGCAACGGAAAGCCCGTCGTTTCCATTCGTGCGAAGCGCTGCGGTGATACCATCCGTCTGGCTGCATCGGAAACCGACAAGACCTTCACCGTATCCCTCGCAGGCACGAACAGAAGTGCGGCGATGGGCGGCGGCATCACGGAGGCTTTGCTGTAAATACCGAAAAATCTAAAAATATCAGAAAGGAGCCACAATTATGGCAAACAATGAGATCAAGGACTGTGTATGGACGGATAAGAAACGCACCATTTTTGGGTTGCCGATTTCTTTTACCCGCTATTTCCTGACACCTACAAAGTTCATTCGCCGTACAGGTCTGCTTAACCTGAAAGAAGAAGAGGTTGATCTGTACAAGATTACGGATAAGAAGCTTACTTTGCCGATTTTCCAGCGTATGTTCGGATGCGGTACAGTCACAATCTACAGCCGTGATACCGATGAGCCGGAGCAGGATGTGGTAAGCATTAAGAATCCCCGTGAATTCTCTGAGCTGCTTGACCAGTACATCGACGAGCATCGTGACCGCTACGGAATCCGTGGCCGTGATATGATGTACGGCGACTGCGACTGCGATCACGATATGTAACAATCTATTTTAGTAAGAAAGGAGCCTTGCTCATGAATGTCACTGCACTCCCCCCCAAGGGGGCAGGTCTGGAAAGCCTGATCACTGAGAAAAAATCCTGCTGGGAACGGCTGAAAGCTGAAAAACGGCCCATCTTCATCTATGGTATGGGTGACGGCGCACTGAAAATCATGGCGGTATTCCGCAAATATGGCATTGCCGTTGCAGGCGTTTTTGCAAGTGATGAATTTGTCAGAGGACATTCCTTTGCCGGCTACCGTGTCCACAAGCTCTCCGAGGTCGAGGAAATGGTGGATGACTTTGTCATCGTCCTTGCATTTGCCGCAGGCTATCCGGAGCTGGTGGATTATATCCGCACGCTTTCCAGAAAGCACACGCTTTATGTTCCCGATGTTCCGGTCATCGGCACAGGACTGTTCACCTACGAATATTGTCTGGAACACCTCAACGAGCTCAATGAGGTCTACAGAAGCCTTGCGGATGATGAATCCCGCCGTGTATATCTGAATATCATTCAGTTCAAGATCAGCGGCAATATCCGTTATCTGGACGCTGTGACGGAGGATCCGGAAAACCTGTACCGTCAGATTCTCAAGCCCACTCGAAATGAAACCTTTGTGGATCTGGGTGCTTACAACGGTGACACCATCCGTGAACTGCTTGACCACACCAACGGCAAGTATTTTGCCATTCATGCGGTGGAGCCGGACAAGAAAAATTTCAAGAAACTGCTTGCCTATATCGAAGAATCCGGCATGAAGCATTGCAGCGCCTATGAATGCGCTGCATGGTCGGTTGATACGGAACTGCCGTTCAGTTCGAAAACGGGACGTAATTCCGTACTTTCCCCCGACGGCAATCTCATGCCTGCACGCAGCGTGGACAGCATTCTGCAAAAGCAGCCTGCAACACTCCTGAAAATGGATGTTGAGGGCTTTGAGCGTGAAGCTTTGTGGGGCGCCTCCCACACGATTATACGCCATGCCCCCAAGCTTGTGGTGGCGATTTATCATCGTAACGAGGACATTTTTGAACTTCCGCTGCTCGTGAAACGGCTCAACCCCAATTATCAGCTCTACATCCGTCACAGACTGTATATTCCCGCATGGGAAACCAATCTCTATGCCGTTGCAGAGCAGAACTGAAATTTCGCAGCCTCGTCTATTTGATGAGGCTGTTATTTTATGCAATACCCTTGATTTTTATGAAGATATGTGATATAATAAGTAAAATTATCTTACGCCGCTTCAGAATACTCTGAAGCCTGTTTCTGAAAATAGGAGAATACACCATGAACTATAACGAAGCAAAAGAAAAACTGGCTGCATGCGGACAGACCCATCTGCTGCGCTGGTACGATACACTGACCGAGCGTGAACAGGAATCCCTCCTGCAGCAGATCGAAGAACTGGACACAGAGCTTTTGCAGGTATTTGCAGATTACCGCAAAAGCAGCGAGCAGGCAAGAGGAAAGCTTGCCCCCCTCGGCGCACTGACGCTGGAGGAAATTGCGCAGAACCGTGACAGGTTTGAAGCTGCCGGACTTGATGCCATCCGTCAGGGCAAGGTCGGTGCCGTCCTCCTTGCAGGCGGAATGGGTACCCGTCTGGGCTTTGACAAGCCCAAGGGCATGTTCAACATCGGCGTCACCAGGGAACTGTACATTTTTGAATGCCTCATCCGAAACCTCATGGAAGTCGTGGATAAGGCAGGTACATTTGTGCCTCTGTTTGTGATGACCAGCGAAAAGAATGACGAGGATACCCGTGCCTTTTTCAAGGAAATGAAGTATTTCGGCTATAATGCGGAATATGTGCATTTCTTTGTGCAGGAAATGGCACCTGCGGTGGATATGGAAGGCAGAATCCTTCTGGAGGAAAAGGGCAGAATTGCAGCTTCTCCCAACGGAAACGGCGGCTGGTTCAGCTCCATGCAGCGTGCAGGGCTGATGAATCTGCTCCATCGTGAGGGCATCGAGTGGCTCAACGTCTTTGCGGTAGACAATGTTCTCCAGCGCATTGCCGATCCCGTATTCATCGGCGCAGCCCTTCTGTCGGGCGCAGACATGGGCAGCAAGGTTGTCAGCAAGGCGGATCCCGAAGAACGTGTGGGCGTGCTTTGTCTGGAGGATGGTACGCCTTCCATCGTGGAATACTACGAAATGACGAAAGAAATGATTACAAGCCGTGAACCCGACGGCAGGCTCTCCTACAATTACGGGGTGATCCTCAATTATCTGTTCCGCACGGATTCTCTCGAAAGCGGCGCAGATAAGCGCATGCCGATCCATGTGGTGGAAAAGAAGGTTCCCTATATCGACGAAAACGGCATGCTGATCGAGCCTGCATCCCCCAACGGCTGCAAGTTTGAAACGCTTGTACTGGACATGGTGCATATGCAGGAAAACTGTCTTTCCTTTGAGGTGGACAGAAGCCGTGAATTTGCCCCTGTCAAAAACAAAACCGGCGTGGATTCCGTGGATTCCGCAAGGGAACTGCTGCACCGGAACGGCGTTTCACTGTAATCTCACAACCCCCTCCCCGAACGTGATGGTTCGGGGAGATTTTGTTTTCCAAAACGACCGAAAAGCACTCATTCCCCATTGACTTTTGAAATAAAAAAAGGTATAATGAAAGAGGATAGAAATGCCATTCAAAAAACGAAAAATAATACTTTAACGGGCACCGCAGCTGTTCACGGCAGACAGCTGCTGTGAAATCATAGATCATCATAAAACAGGGAGGGGTGGCACGCTGCCGTAGTGTAAGTCTATGAAAAAAAATATGATTCTTCTCATCGAATTTTTATTTGCGCTGCTGTCCATCTGGGTGCTGACTGCAACGCACCAAAGACCCGAAAGTGCCTTGATTACACTGCGTATTTATGTGCTTGTCATGATTGGTGTGACAGGTACACTTGTCCTGATGTTCCGACACTACCTGACGCACCACAGCACCATTGACATCACCCGTATCTGCGAAACGGTACGAAATCTTGATGTGCCTGCGTTTATCTGGACAAATGACCTCAACACCATTTACACCAATGAGGCAATGGATGATATTCTGGGTATCACCGAAAGTGAGGACCCCGGTGACAGCGCAAAGCTTCTCAGCACACTGTTTCACAGCATGGGCATCAGCCCCACTTCTGCTGCACAGGAGCTTAATGGCATCATCTATCGCTCCACACTCCTTGACTTTGACCGCAACAAACGCTACATCAGCTGGAACACTTCCCTGCTCAAGGAAAATCACAATGCCTCGCTCTATTTCACCATCGGCTTTGAAACAACCGAGCTTGTCATGGCAAAACATTCGCTGACTGCCTACGCCAAGAACCTTGCCGCTTCCCAGAGCCGTTATGCGCTTTCCATGCGCCTTGCCGGCATCGGTATCCTGCTGTGCGAAAGTGTACATGATGTATTCTATGTATCCGATGAAGCCAAAGAATTTCTTGGCATTGACCATAACGAGATCACCTTCCAGGAATTCCGGCAGCGACTCCATCCGGAGGATCGTTTCCTGTTTGACGAATACCTCGAGAAGATGCGCTCGGTAAAGAAGGATACGACACGGAATAAACCGCAGACACTGGAATTCCGTATCCGTCCCGCAGTAGGAAAACCCTACGTCTGGTATTCCTACCACTATCAGGAAAATCTGACCAATGCAACGGGTGGTCCCATCATCGGCGGTGCGTTGATTGATATCACGGGCGAAAAGAATAAGGATGCAACCATCGAACGCCTGGCATTCATGGATGATATCACAGAAATCGCCAACCGCAACAAGCTCATTCAGGACGGCGAACAGACCTATCAGCTCTGCAAGAAAACAGGTTCCACCTACTGGATCATCGTGCTGGATATTGACCGCTTCCACATCATCAACGACAGTCTCGGTTATGAAAAGGGCGACAAGTATCTGCGTGATTTCGCCCATCTTCTTTGTAAACACACCGCATCCGGCGGTATGGTCGCACGTCTGAGTGCGGATAATTTTGCAATGCTCGTACAGGACTATGGCGATGAGGAACTTCCGATGCGTATAGTCGAACAGATCCGCATTGACATGGCAGAGCTTTCCACGGGTGATTCCTCCACAACGGCACTGAGCTGCTCTGCGGCATTTGCACGCATCCCGAATGACGGCAATTCCTTCAAGGAAGCCATGGAGCATGCGGAATTTACGCTTGCCATAGGACGTGGACAGCTCTCCTATCTGATGGGATACAACGCTGCCATGCACCGTGAAGAGGCAAGCCGAAGCGAGCTGGAAAAGGAGCTTGCACACGCCATCGCCTCCAAGCAGCTGCAGCTGTACTATCAGCCGAAGGTCGATCTTCGCACCGGCAGAACCATGGGCGCTGAGGCACTCATCCGCTGGGTGAAGCCCGACGGCACGATGGTTTCTCCGAATATCTTTATCCCCATTGCGGAGCGCACGGGACTGATTTCCGAAATCAGCCACTTTGTTCTGCATGAGGCATGCGCACAGAATGCGCTCTGGCAGAAAATCCAGTTCAACCCCATTGTCATTTCCATCAATTTCACATCCGAGGATTTCTTCCAGAAGGATGTGTGCGAAATGATTCAGGATGTTCTCATCCGCACGGGACTCAAGCCCAAATGGCTGGAGCTGGAGCTGACGGAACGTCTTGCGCTCGGCGATGTCAACTACACCATCCAGCAGATGAATATGCTTCGTGAGCTGGGCGTGCTGCTGGCAATGGATGACTTCGGCACGGGATATTCCTCTCTGAGCTATATCCAGCTGCTGCCGCTGACGCTCCTCAAGCTTGACCGTTCCTTCATTTCCAAGATCGAAACCGACATGGTCGCACGTGAAATCGTTTCTGCCATTATCAAAATTGCCAAATCCATGGGCATCGAAACCATCGCCGAGGGCGTGGAGTCCGAAGGACAGGTTGCCATCCTCAAGGCGTTTGGCTGCGATTATGTACAGGGATATCTGTACGGTAAGCCCATGACAGCACTGCAGTTCCAGAAGCGGCTGGAAGAAGAATCCAACCACTGATCCCACACAGGAGGTCATTCCAATGAGCAAACAAACCAAACCGCAGAAAACCAAGCGTGCCTACACACTGGGTGAGGAAATCTTCAATTCCGTGACACACGGCGTCGGTGCGCTGCTCTCCGTTGCAGGATGCGTCATTCTCATCGTGTTCTGCGCCATCAACGGCGGCGCTATGGAGGTCGTTTCCGCTTCGATTTTCGGTGCATCCCTCATCATCCTCTACACCATGTCCACACTCTACCACGCACTTGTACCTCCGCTTGCCAAAAAGGTATTTCAGATCCTCGATCACAACACCATTTTCCTGCTGATTGCAGGCACCTACACGCCCTTCACCCTCTGCTGCATCAAGCCCCTGTGGCTTGGCTGGACGATCTTCGGCTGCATCTGGGGTGCGGCAGTGTTCGGTATCGTGATGTCCTCGATCAATCTGGAAAAATTCCGCAAAATTTCTACTTTCTGCTATATTCTCATGGGCTGGGGCATCATTCTTGCCGTCAAGCCCCTCTATCAGGGCATACCCACGTTCAGTCTGGTTACACTGATTATAGGCGGCGTGCTGTATTCCCTGGGCGTGATTTTCTATGTAAAAAAGAAGATCCATTACATGCACTCCATCTGGCATATCTTTGTGGTCGGCGGCAGTGTACTGCATTGGTTTTCCGTATTATATGCCATCGGTTTTTGAGAACTGCACTTTCACAGGGGGACGCCGTCCCCCTGTACCCCCTGCCAAAGGGATGTACATCCCTTTGGAATCCCACGCCACTTTTCATTTATCCCACAAGGGGATAAATGAAAAATGCAAGTTCCAAACAAACACATTCTTGGACAGGAAATGCAGGAGATCGGAATCCACTGCAATACTGCATTTCTTAATATCCAATTACAATAAGGAGGAGAACTTATGAAAAAACGTATCGGTATCCTGACCAGCGGCGGCGATTGTCCGGGACTGAATGCCACGATCCGTGGTGTTGCAAAGGCATGCTTTGAGCGCATGGGTGAGGAAAATGTGGAGATCGTCGGCATTTCCAACGGCTACTACGGTCTGATTCACGGGCTGACAAAGGTGATGCAGCCCTCCGACTTTTCCGGCATTCTCACACAGGGCGGCACGATCCTCGGCACAAAGCGTCAGCCGTTCAAGATGATGACGGTCATCGGCGATGACAACGTGGACAAGGTCAAGAACATGAAGGAAACCTACCGCAAGGAAAAGCTCGACTGCCTGCTGACACTCGGCGGCAACGGCACGCACAAGACCTCCAAGCTTCTGGCGGATGAGGGACTCAATGTCATTGGTCTTCCCAAGACCATCGACAACGACATCTACGGCACGGACGTGACCTTCGGATTCCACACGGCTGTGGATATTGCAACCGATGCCATCGACAGACTGCATACGACTGCTGCAAGCCATTCCCGTATTATGGTTTGCGAGATCATGGGCAACAGAGCCGGCTGGCTGACGCTGTATGCAGGCGTTGCAGGCGGTGCGGATATCATTCTCCTGCCGGAGATTCCGTATGACATCGAAAAGGTGTGCGATGCAGTTGTAAAGCGCAGCGTGAAGGGCAAAACCTTCTCGATTCTGGCAGTTGCTGAGGGCGTGTATGATGTGCAGGAGGCTGCGCTCAAGAAGAAGGAACGTGAAAAGCTTCGTGCAGAAAACGGCAATGCGACAAACCGCATCGCCAAGGAAATCGAGGAGCGTACCGGCATTGAAGCCCGTGTATGCGTTCCCGGCCACATGCTGCGTGGCGGTTCTCCCTCTGCGTATGACAGAATGCTCGCTACCCAGTTCGGCGTGCATGCTGCTAAACTCATTGCCGAGGAGAAATTCGGCAGAACCGTAGCTCTCGTGGACGGCAAGATCACCTCCAACAAGCTCTCTGATATTGCAGGCAAGAAAAAGCTTGTGGATCCCAAGTGTCAGGAGGTTCTGGCAGCAAGAGATCTGGGCATTTCGTTTGGTGATTAAGCGTAACAATCGTAATATCGCCCATCCCCTGTTTTGGGGATGGGCGTTTGATGTATGCTCTTCCGTTTACCCGAACCATTTCATACATGCGACAATTGCAATGAATATCGCCACTGCAATGGAAAGGACCGCAGTAGTTTTGCTGTGATTCCACTCACGGATGCCCTGTGTGAGCATGAGAACCCCCAACAAGGGCATGAAGATGTTATCCGCATTTTCCATCACACCGGTCAGTCCAAGAATCACAAATACGATTCCACCAATGCTGGCAATCATGCCGATGATCATTGTAATTTTCACATACAGCGGGCGTTCCCTCCATGTACGGATGATGCGTTCCTTTGTTTCCTGTTTCATAAAATGTACCTCCATTGATTGGAATAGCAAGCTGACAATAGTATTATAGCACATTGTTATGAAAACGTCAATATCGGATACTTGTCATCGCAATTTCTGCCGCTTGTGAAAAACAGTTTTTCACAATTTCTTTGTGAAATTCTTGACAAAGGGGCGATTTTGTAGTAAAATAGAAAGTATAGTGGAAAGTTATATCATTTTGAAAGGACTGATTACAATGGGTTTGACATTAACAGAGTAGACGGCAAGATCACTTCCAACAAGCTCTCTGATATTGCAGGCAAGAAAAAACTTGTGGGTCCTAAGTGTCAGGAGGTTCTGGCAGCAAGAGATCTGGGCATTTCGTTTGGTGACTAAGCAGCGCATCACAGCAATTGAACAACAACAATACCCCCAATGCCTATGATCGATAGTTATATAGAAGTATTACAAAGCCACATTTGATGTTTATGTCAAAAGTGGCTTTGCGTTGCTTACGGCATTGACTGATTATAGTATATTTGCTATAATCAGTGTATGAAATAATAATTCTCTTAAATCTTATGGCTAAAATGCTGACAAGACATAATTGTCTAGTGGAAAACACGTCATTTCTCACTTTATGACGTGGATTTCTAATGATATTCTTAGTATAATGGACAGTGAAAGGAGGAACGAAATGATAGACCAGATTAAAATTGGTGGTTTTCTAAAAGAATTACGTAAAGAAAAGGAACTAACACAAGAACAGTTGGCAGAAAACTTTGGTGTATCTTCTCGAAGTGTATCTCGTTGGGAAAATGGCAATACTATGCCAGAATTGGGCATTTTAGTCGAGTTGGCAGATTTCTATGAGATTGACATCAAAGAAATCATTGATGGTGAAAGGAAAAGTGAGATTGTGGAAAAGGAAGAGAAAGAAACTTTACTGAAAGTTGCCGAATATGCTGATAAGCAGAAAAGGCAGGCAATATTGAAAGCTGTAATTATTTTTTCATTGGAAATGATCTGCTGTGGTTATACGATTGCCATGGCGTTCATGGTACTCATGGGTGATGGTCAAATCAGTGCGGGATATGCTGTTATACCGTCACTGATTACATTTGTCTTTTCTGTTATTCTGGCAATAAACGCAAAGGATTTTGTGACAAATAAACAGAAGTGAGCATCAATTTGAAAGTTGCTTAAAACAACAACTCACAATTTGTAGGACTCGTGAAAATTTCAGTTTGACAGAGCGACAAATTCCAATAGGATTAACACATCCAATCGATAAACCGTCGAGCGCCTCTTATTGTATGCTTCGCCCTTATGGTGAAATTGTATAATCACCGTACAGCATCGACCACACCGAACAAGCATTAAGCTCTGATTGAGCGTATCAAGTCATTCGATGAAGATGTCAAAGTTGTGCTTGAAGCTAAAATAACCCGTGAAGAATTTCTTCACGGGTTATACTTCTTTATTAGTACGCTGCCTAGGCATTGGGGGTATTACTATTGTTCATCAAAAACGCAATTCCCTCATCTTCTCTTGAAGCGACGATGCTTGTTCGACCGATAATACTGCTGTGCAGTTCTTTTCGGTTCCTGATTCTGGTTGTACAGCTTCAGCAAGTACGTCAGCCCGAACAACGGGATCGGAATCAGGATCAGCACCGTATCCGAAAAGTCCTTAAAATTTGTGATTTTCAGGCTAAAGAATGCAGCAATCGCAAGGATGATCACATATCCAAGAATGCAGATCGTGCATTCTCCCGACGAAACCTCCGATGTCCTGCGGATGCCGATCAGCCGCAGAAGATGGTAGCCGATTCCGCTGAGCGCCAGAACGATCGTAAAGCAAAGCATAACGTCAAGAAAATCCTTGGACTGCGCAGCACCTTCCGATGTGAGCAGAACGGCTAAAGAGGAAAAATCAATCACCCCGACAAAAGGAAGCTTCAGATTGGAAAGCCCCTCGGGAGAATGCAGCATTTTCACCAGCGAATATGCACCGTAGCCGAGCGTTGCGGTCAGCAGATTATAGGTCAGAACTCTGAGAAATTCTTTAAATGTCATGATATACCCCTTTTCTGTGGTAATTTATGTTATATTATACCATATTACCGCAAAAAAGTCAACATTTCATTGCGATAAACAGTTTTTCGCAAAATCCTTGTGAAATTCTTGACAAAGAAGCGATTTTGTAGTAAAATAGTAAGTATAGTGGAAAGCTATATCATTTTGAAAGGATTGATTACAATGGGTTTGACTTTAACGGAAAAGATCCTGCGTGCGCACCTCGTTGACGGTGAGCCGGTCAAGGGTCAGGAAATCGGTATCCGCATCGACCAGACACTGACGCAGGATGCGACAGGTACCATGGCGTACCTCGAATTTGAGGCAATGGGTGTGCCGAGAGTGCGTACAGAGCGCAGTGTGGCATACATTGACCATAATACTCTGCAAAATGGCTTTGAGAATGCCGACGACCACCGTTTCATCGGTTCTGTAGCCAAGAAGCACGGCATTCACTTCTCCCGTCCCGGCAATGGCATCTGCCATCAGGTACATCTGGAACGCTACGGCATTCCGGGCAAGACCCTCATCGGCTCTGACAGCCACACTCCCACAGGCGGCGGTATCGGTATGATCGCCATCGGTGCAGGCGGTCTGGACGTTGCAGTTGCAATGGGCGGCGGCGCATATTATATCACCTATCCGCAGGTTGTTAAGGTAAACCTGACAGGCAAGCTCTCTCCGTGGGTTGCAGCAAAGGATGTCATCCTCGAAGTGCTGCGCAGACTGTCCGTTAAGGGCGGCGTTGGCAAGGTCATCGAATACTGCGGCGAAGGTGTCAAGACACTCTCCGTTCCGGAACGTGCAACCATCACCAACATGGGCGCAGAGCTGGGTGCAACGACTTCCATCTTCCCGTCCGATGAAATTACAAAGCAGTTCCTCGAAGCACAGGGCAGAGGCGAGGTATGGAGCGAACAGTCCGCAGATCCCGATGCTGTATACGATGAAGTGGTTGACATTAACCTCTCCGAGCTGGTTCCCCTGGCTGCATGTCCGCACTCCCCTGACAATGTCAAGAGCTGCGAGGAAATCGGCAAGCTGAAGATTGATCAGGTCTGCATTGGTTCCTGCACCAACTCTTCTCTGCTCGATATGATGAAGGTTGCGCACATTCTCAAGGGCAAGACCGTACATCCCGACGTTTCCCTGTCCATCGCTCCCGGCTCCAAGCAGGTGCTGAATATGATGGCTGACATGGGTCTTTTGTCCATTATGATCGCAGCAGGCGCAAGAATTCTCGAATCCGCCTGCGGTCCGTGCATCGGTATGGGTCAGTCCCCGAATTCCGGCGGTATCTCTCTGCGTACCTTCAACAGAAACTTCCTCGGCAGAAGCGGAACCAAGGATGGTCAGATTTATCTGGTATCCCCGGAGCTTGCTGCAATTTCCGCAGTTACAGGCTATCTGACAGACCCCAGAGAAATCGGTGAAATGCCCGAATTCGTACTGCCTGAGAAGTTCACAGTGAATGACAATATGATCGCACTTCCTGCATCCGAGGAGGAGGCAGCAGACGTGGAGATCCTGCGTGGCCCGAACATCAAGCCCTATCCGGAGACTGCTCCGCTGGAGGCTTCCATCGAGGCACCTGTTTCCCTCAAGGTTGAGGACAACATCACAACAGACCACATCATGCCCGCAGGCGCAAAGATCCTTCCCCTGCGTTCCAACATTCCTGCAATTTCCCAGCACTGCTTCACAGTTTGTGATGAAGCTTTCCCGACTCGTGCAAAGAAACTGGGCAAGAGCATCATCGTGGGCGGCTCCAACTATGGTCAGGGCAGCTCCCGTGAGCATGCGGCTCTCGCACCGCTGTATCTGGGCATCAAGGCAGTTCTCGTGAAGTCCTTCGCAAGAATCCACCGTGCAAACCTTGTCAATGCAGGTATCCTGCCGCTGACATTTGTCAACGAAGCGGATTACGATGCAATTTCTCAGGGCGATGTTCTGGAGCTTGCTGACATCCGTGCTAAGGTAGAAGCAGGCGAAACACAGCTGACAGTCCTCAACAAGACCACCGGAAAGGAAATTCCGGTACTGTGCGAGCTGACAGGCAGAACCAAGGATATCATGCTCGCAGGCGGTCTGCTTGACTACACAAGAGAGAATCTGAAGTAAGCAAGCCTTTTCCATGATATAAAAGGTAAAGCAAATGATGTTAAGTATGTATGAATCCATGGCACGGCGCATCAGAATTCGTTCCGCTTCCGATGTCGGACTTCTGATCGTTCTGCTGGCAATCGTGATTGCTGCACAGTATTTCTTACCCAAGTATTTCACGGGCATCTCTGAAACAAAACTGAAAGTGATTATTTATGCAATTACAATCCCCATTGCTGTGGTCTGGTTCTTTTTGGTAGACTCACAGTAACAATCAATTTCTAAAATTACAGAGGTAATTCCCATGGCTGATAAAATCACAGGAGAGAATCTGAAGTAATGATGCATACGATCGACTTTCTCATGCGGCGGTACAGTAGAAGCCGCATAGATTCGCCGGAAGAACTTGGCTGCCTGATTGTGAGTCTTGCAGTGGTATTTGCGGCGCAGTATTTCATTAAAAAATTCTATCCGGATGTATCGGAAGCACTGCTGAAAGCGATCTCCTACGGCATCATCTTCGTGATCGTCATCATCTGGGTTTTTGTCGTTCCGCAAGGGACAAGCAATTCATAAATTCAATCAACAGGAGGTAATTCCCATGGCAGATAAAATCAAAATGACCACTCCCCTCGTCGAAATGGATGGCGACGAGATGACCAGAATTCTCTGGCAGTGGATTAAGGACATCCTCATCACTCCTTATGTGGAGCTGAATACAGAGTACTATGACCTGGGTCTGGAATATCGTGAAAAGACCAAGGATCAGGTAACCTTCGACAGCGCAGAGGCTACCAAGAAGTACGGCGTTGCAGTAAAGTGCGCAACCATCACACCCAACGCTGCAAGAATGCCCGAATACAACCTCTCCCAGATGTGGAAGTCCCCGAACGGCACGATCCGTGCAATTCTGGACGGTACCGTATTCCGTACACCCATTCTCGTAAAGGGTATCACGCCCTACATTCCCACATGGACACAGCCGATCACCATCGCTCGTCATGCATACGGCGATGTTTATAAGAACACCGAGATGCAGGTAAAGGGCGGCGGCAAGGCGGAACTCGTTTTCACCGACAAGGACGGCAACGAAACACGCCAGCTCATCCATGAATTCACAGGCGACGGCATCATTCAGGGTCTGCACAACATTGACAATTCCATCGCAGGCTTTGCAAGAGCATGCTTCAACTACGGTCTGGATCTGAAGCAGGATGTATGGTTTGCAACAAAGGATACCATTTCCAAGCAGTATGACCACCGCTTCAAGGACATTTTCCAGGAAGTATTCGACGCAGAGTACAAGGAAAAGTTTGAGGCTGCAGGTATTGAATATTTCTACACACTGATCGACGACGCAGTGGCTCGTGTCATCCGTTCCAACGGCGGCTACATCTGGGCTTGCAAGAACTATGACGGCGACGTTATGTCCGACATGGTTTCCACCGCTTACGGCTCTCTGGCAATGATGACTTCCGTTCTGGTATCTCCCGACGGCATCTATGAGTACGAGGCTGCACACGGCACGGTGCAGCGTCACTACTACAAGCACCTCAAGGGTGAGGAAACCTCCACAAACTCCGTAGCTACCATCTTTGCATGGAGCGGCGCACTGCGCAAGCGTGGTGAGCTGGACAATATTCCGGCACTATGCGATTATGCGGACAAGCTGGAGAAGGCAACAATTCAGACCATTGAAGACGGCGTGATGACGGGTGACCTGTACCTGCTGTCCTCTCTGGAGAACAAGAAGAAGGTAAATTCCAAGGAATTCCTGGAAGAAATCAACGTTCGCCTCGCCGCTTTGATGCAGTAAGGAGCATATCATGGCCAAACAGGCAATTTCAACGCCGGTAATCCGTCGTTTGCCACGTTATTACCGCTTTCTGGGTGAGCTGGAGCAGGAGGATATGGAACGCATTTCCTCCAAGGAGCTGGCACGCCGCATGGGGCTTTCTGCTTCCCAGATCCGTCAGGATTTCAACTGCTTCGGCGGTTTCGGGCAGCAGGGTTACGGCTATAATATCAGTGAGCTGCGTGAGAAAATCGGCATGATCCTCGGTGTGAACGAACGCACGGGCGTGATTCTCATCGGTGCCGGCAATCTCGGCAAGGCGATTGCAACGCATCTTGATTTTCAGAAGCGTGGCTGTGAGCTGATTGGAATTTTCGACAGTAATCCCGACCTGCACGGCGTCAACACCGCAGGACTTCCCATCCTCCCGATGGAGGAACTGTCCGCTTTCTGCCGGAAACACAAACCGCAGGTTGCAGTACTGACCATCCCCAAGGGTGCTGCGCAGGAGCTGGCTGACCAACTGATTTCACTTGGAATCTGCGGATTCTGGAATTTCAGTCACTTTGATCTGCGTATCAACAATCCGCAGATCATTGTGGAAAACGTCCATCTCGGTGACAGTCTAATGACGCTTGCATACTGCATGCACCGTGGCGAAGGCTGCGATACTTCCGACGAATAACATTAAGCCCATTCCAATCGGAATGGGCTTTTCTCATGCCTTCTATCTTTCGATATATAAAAGTAATCCCCCTGCTTTCGCAGGGGGAATTTTTACTTTTTAGGGCTTTCGTCCTTTAGGAGAGGGAATTAGTCTTCCTTCTTCTTAGCAACGATAGCAACGCCACCCAGGATAGCTGCTGCAGCTGCTACTCCTACGATCGGCAGAACGTCAGTTGTGCCTGTTGCAGGAGAACCAGTGCCAGGAGTTGTGGATGTAGCTGTGCCTGTGCCTGTTGTTGTAGTTGTTGTAGTTGTCTCAGAAGACTCAGTTGTTGTAGTTGTCTCAGACTCAGTTGTAGTTGTCTCAGACTCAGTTGTAGTTGTCTCAGACTCAGTTGTTGTAGTGGTTTCCTCAGTTGTTGTTGTAGCCTCTGTTGTCGGAACACCAGTAATCTTGATCCAGCCATCTACAGCATCAGCAGAGCCAGCAGCAACATAGTCAGCCTTAGTGGTTGTATCGCCCCAGATGTGCTTCTTGCCTTCCTGGTCCTGAGCTGCGTATGTGATGTCGAACTGATCGCCAACAGCAGCTGTCTCCGGAACCTTTACAACGATACCGCAGATGATCATGTCGGACTTCTTGTATGTTCTTGCGTTAGCGCCGTTTACCCAAGCGAACTCAGCGTCGCTGCTCTTAGCAGCTTCAACAGCCATCATAACTTCCTGAACATCCATATCAACTGTGAAAGAGCAGCCTTCTTCAACGCCTACGCCAAATGCGAATGCATTGATACCAGCGTTCTCTGTCAGAACGATGTTGATCGGTACTTCATAGTTCATAGCCTTCAGTTCGTCCAGATCAATCTCAACCTGATCGATCTCAACTGTTGCGCCTTCTGCGGATGCGGAAGCAGGAATAGCTGCTGCGCATGCAACCAGAGACATTGCAGCAACTGCTGCCATAATCTTCTTAAAATTCATGATTGTATTTTCCTTTCGATTAATTTTTATCTGCATGTGCCGTGTCAAGTGCACGGCACATTACATTCGGTTAGTGATTATTCCTCTGTGGAACCCATTACTTCGCCCCAGATTGTTGCATCGGACTTGCCGGGGTTTGCACCCTTTTCTGCTGCAAACTGGAGGATACCTGCTGCATCAAGTGCATTCAGGTCAGAACCATCCTCGCCGCAATCTCTGGACTCGCCAAATACGTCAGCCAGGAAGTATGCCAGTGTTTCGAGGCCTGCATTCTCATCGGAGTACAGGGAAACATCTTCGCCTGCACCTCTTGCAGCTGCATAAACGAGAACCTTAGCAGCGTCGATTGCATTTGCTTCGCTGTCGAGGTCTGCGTCACCCTTCACGCCTACGAAGATTGCTACATCAGCCTCTTCTACCAGCTCAGGCTCATGACCTACGGGTGTGTAGTATACATACAGAGATGTTGCTACATATGCAGTGCCTGTTTCCTCAAAGATCATTGCAGGTGTCAGGCCTTCAATCGGACCATTTTCATCCAGACCAAAGGAGATCTGAGACATTACATCATACTCATTCTCGTCAACAACGAGCTTTGCAGACTCTACCAGCTCTTCAGCTGCCAGAGGTGTTTCATCGTGAGAGAAGAAGTAGTTCACACCATCAGAAACTACTACAACGTCCAGACCGGGCTCATCCGTGGGAGGCTGTGTAGGATCAGTCTCAGTGGGATCAGTCTCAGTGGGATCTGTCTCTGTAGGATCTGTCTCAGTGGGATCTGTCTCTGTAGGATCAGTCTCAGTGGGATCTGTCTCTGTAGGATCAGTCTCAGTGGGATCTGTCTCAGTAGGATCTGTCTCAGTGGGATCTGTCTCAGTAGGATCTGTCTCAGTGGGATCTGTCTCTGTCGGCTCTTCTTCCTTAACAGTGTAAGTGATCACTCTCTTGATGTCAAGCTTGCCGGAACCGGAGAAGGTGTTGATGTCGCCCTTTGCGCTTGCATCAATTACCTTTACAACGCTGAACTCTACGATCTCATAATCGTTAGCAGCTTCCTTCTCTTCGAAGTAAGCTCTCAGTTCTTCAACGTTAGCCTCGTCAGCCAGTGTGCCGCTTGCTGTAGCTGTGCCTGCACCGCCTGCAACGGAAGCATCTACTGCGATCTCAATGATATCATCAGCAACTGCTGCCAGATCGTCAGTTGTAACATCAACATTGATCTTGCCATCAGTTGTGTCAGCAACCAGAGTGATTGCCTTTGCCAGAACCTTGGCAACAACTGCCTTGTCCAGCACTTCAGCTACTGTACCGGGAACCTTATCAACGTACTTGTTGTCTGCAAATTCTTCCTTGAACTGAGCAAGGATCTCATCGCAGGTGCCGGAATAAGCAACGGACTTTTCTACTTCCTTAGCCTTTTCAATTGCCTTCAGAGCCTTTTCAGGAAGCTCTGTGTCAATCAGCTCTACCTGGAACGGAACCTCTGTAGAAGCTGCCAGATCGCCTGTCTTAGCAGTGATCTTTACTGTGCCTGCTGTTGCAGGAATCTTGCCGTTCTCAGAACCTGCATAGTCGCCCTTAATGGTAACTACGACTGCATCTGCACTGATTTCTGCCTCTGCAGAACCAGAAAGAATCAGCTCTCTTACAAGCTTTGCATAGTCAGAATCGCCCTTTACGGACTCTGCCAGTGCGTTTACGTCAAGTGCAATTGTCTTGCCAGCCAGGGAGTTTACAGCGTTGTACATTGTAACATTCCACAGGGATGTCTGCTCCCAAACTCGTGTGGTTCCGTCATCGGACACGAGCTTTGCATAATCTCCATCAGTAGGAACGTTCATGAATGTATCAACTGTCAGTGTTGTAGAAGCCTGTGCATCTTCAGCAAAAGCCACAGCAAACACTGTTTGTGTCAGAGCAACCGGTACTGCAATTGCAGCAGCCATCGCTCTTTTCAGGAATGACTTCTTCATGTTCGATTACCTCTCTCTACATTTAATGTATTATTTTTTTACGCCGGAACCGCTCGCTTTCGCTCATACAAACTGCCTTATATGTAATTGCAATTCCTTTGTTTCCTAAACATTTCAGCGGCAAAAAGGCGCTAAAACGTTTTATATCATATATTTTATCACATTATTTCCGGATTGTCAAGACGACTTTCCCTTTTTCTTTTAAAATATTGCATGAACATTCTTCCACTTTTTATGTGATTTGCACAAAGAAGATAGAATTTTTACCCAATCAGAGGCGTACGTTGCCTATTATGCACAATCTTTTTCGCAAAAACAATGCGGACAGGCTTGTTTTTTCTGTCCGCATCATTATACTGTCGGGATATTTTTCGTCAAATGTTACAAAGGCATCATTTCTGCACCTTGACCTCCTGAAGAATGAGGTCAATTTTCAGTTCCTCGCCTGCTCTGTAAATCTTGAGGGTAATGGTATCGCCTGCATTGTACTCTTCCTTGACCTTGTTCAGTTCATCCGTCGTTGTGACTGCGACGCCCTGAATCTCGGTGATGATATCGCCCTGACGCAGTCCTGCAAGCTCGGCTGCACTGCCGGGGGTGACGGAAACGACATACACGCCCTCAGGCCAGCCGAAACGCTGTGCAGCTTCTGCTCCGACGTCGGAACTCATGATGCCAAGCTGGGGTCTGCCTGCCACATAGCCGTAGTTGATGAGGTCGTCAATGATCTTGGTTGCGTCGGTGATCGGAATTGCAAACGCCAGACCTTCAACGGACGCTGCGGAAGAGGAGTAATTGGAGGAAATCTTTGCGGAATTGATACCGATCACCTGACCGTAGCAATTGAGCAGAGGACCGCCGGAGTTGCCGCTGTTGATGGAGGTGTCGGTCTGGATGAGTGTCATATCCTGCTCGTTGATTGTCACCTCACGGTTGAGGGCGGACACGATGCCGCAGGTAGTAGTGCCGAACAGCTCAAAGCCGAGGGGATTGCCGATGGCAACCACAAGCTCGCCCACACGCAGCTTATCACTGTCGCCGAATTCTGCAGGAACGAGGTTTTCTGCATCAATTTTCAGCACGGCAAGATCGGTTTCGAGGTCGTAGCCGACGATCTCCGCTTCGTATTCCGTAGAATCTTCATCGCCCATCACAACGCTGACCTTGACAGCCTTGCCGCTGCCGCTTTGCGCATCACTGTCATAAATACAGTGGGCGTTGGTGATAATAAAGCCATCCTCATTCAGAACAATGCCCGTACCCGTACCGGGAATCTGCTGGGTGGGACCTTCGTACTGATAGAAGCCCCAGCTGTATTTCTCGGTACGCTCAAAAATCGCACTGATACCGACAACGGAGGGCAGCGCCTTATCCACGATATCGGGGATGCTCAGTGCATCCTCGGCTGCCGCCATGCTGATCCAGCTTGCACCGGAATTTCCGGAGGGCTTTGCCTGTTCAGAATCATCGCCCTTCTGTTCTTCCGCATCATCCTTTTTCTGCTCCGTCACAGAAGTATTGGCAGCGCTGCTTTTATTGCCGTCCAAATCTGTCTTGGTTCCGAAAAGCTTGTACAGCTCAATGGAAGAAACAGACACAATGGCAAGTGCCGCAAGACCTGCGACAATTTTCAGGAAGATTTTTCCGCCGCCGCTTTTTTTCGGCTGCTCGTTGGGGTCGGAATAATAATTGACATAGCTTGCAGTGCTGTTCTGGTTCGGGAAGCCTGTGTTGGCATTATTTTCCGGATTCTGCTCACTCTGGTAATACGCACCGTAGTTCACGGGATTGGTATCAGGATTCTGTCTGTTTTCGTTCTGATCAAACATATTCTTTCATCCTTTCTTGTATTGCATGCGGCGTGGGATGCATTCTGCATGAATGCCGCTGATTTCTTTCGACATTATTTATTATACTCACAATTGTGATAATTTCATGATAACATGTAGAAAAGATACAGGAACGCAGGAGGATGATTCTGTGATACGGTAAAATTTTAACAAAAAAGCTTTCTCTCCTTGCAGAGAGAAAGCTTCTATACTATTTATAATGTATTTCATCCCGCAGGTAGGTTTCGACATGATATCTCGGTCTGCGTTTGGTTTCAAGATAGATTTTTCCGATGTACTCACCCACGATGCCGATGCTCAGCAGCTGCAGTCCGCCGATGCCCCACATGGACACGGCAAGGAAGGTCCAGCCGACAACAGTATAGCCCAGAAAATGGCGGATCAGCACATAGACGAGCATTGCAAGGCTCACCAGAAAAATGCTGACACCCAGAAATGTGATCATGCGGATGGGCTTGATTGAGAAGGATGTCACACCCTCAAAGGCAAAGGCAAGCATCTTGCGCAGGGGGTATTTCGACTCACCCTGCATGCGGGGCGCACGGGAGTAGTACACCTCTGCCGTACGCAGTCCCAGCATCGGCACGATGCCACGGAGAAAGACATTCACTTCCTCATAGCCCGAAAGCTCCTCCAGCGCACGGCTGCTCATCAGGCGGTAATCGGCATGGTCATAAACCAGCTCCACACCCATGGCACGCATCATTTTATAATAGGTCTGCGCCGTACCTCTTTTGAATGCAGTATCGCTCGTTCTGTCACGGCGTACGCCGTAGACGATCTCGCAGCCCTCACGGAATTTTTCCACCATCTCATCAATGGCGTTGATATCATCCTGCAGGTCGGCATCAAGGGAAATTGCCGCATCACAGCGGCTGCGCACTGTCATCAGACCTGCCAGCAGCGCACGCTGATGTCCGCAGTTCCTTGAAAGCCTGATGCCTTGAAAAACGGAATGTTCCTCATGCAGCGCCGCAATACTGCGCCACGTTTCATCCTTTGAGCCGTCATCGACAAACACGATACGGCTGTCGGGAGAAATTTTCTCCTCGTGCATCAGCTGCGACAGCTTTTCGTGCAGCTTCTCCGCCGTTACAGGAAGCGCAGCTTCTTCGTTATAGCACGGCACCACCAGATAGATCACGGGGGATGTCATTTTCATCTCCTGCATTAGTCCCAGCTCGGATTTCCGCCGGCACTCAGCTGCGCAGCATACGCAAGAATCTTTGCAGCATCCGCAGCATTCACGCCGTCCACGCCGTCAACATCGCCTGCCTGTAATGCAGCTTCGTTCAGGCCGCCCTCAAGACCTGCACCGATTTCACTGGCATAGACCAGAACAGCTGCGGCATCCTGTGCGTTGATTTCGCCGTCGCCTGTTACATCGCCGAGTTTTCTTACCACCATATCTGTCAGCACCTCCGCAATGACAGCATGTCCCTGTGCTGTGGGGTTGACATCCAGTTCATTCAGATGCACATAACGGTAAGCATTGCCCAGAAATGGGGTCTGCACGTCCGCAATCTCATAGCCGTAGGTTTCGGAAAGTTCGCCCACCGCCGCATTGACAGAATCATTCAATGCAGTATTGACAATGTGGCAGATGGAGGTATACGCCATTTTTCGTTTATCCGACAATTTTTCCAGATTCTCAATGGTATCTATGGGATTGTACACATTCTGGAAAATGATCTGCGCATCGTTGTATGCCGAAAGGCGTTCGCCGATCTCCAGCATATTCGCCTTGGCAGTTTCACGGTTGGACTTGACCGCAGTTGTCAGATCTGCCGCATAATACTGAAGATCCGTTTCTGTCAGACCATGCTCGCTCAGGGACGCAAAGAACACATCCTCAAACTTTTCAAAGCCCCATTTATCCATGTATCCCTGTGCCTTTTCCATGAAAGGATCCATGATATCATGGATGCCGACGCTCACGATAATGACATCCGCACTGTCCAGATAGGATTGCATCTGTCGGTCATTCATATAATGCAGCATATTCTCCGTTGTCATGTGATCATAGGAGAAGTTCAGAACCTCGGTATCCGGCAGTTCACCGAGAAGCTCCACATAGGATTTCTCCCCTTCTTCAAGTCCCGAGCCGAAAGAAAGGCTGTCGCCAAGTACGACAATGTGTGTTTCGTCTTCTGCATGTACGTCAAAAGAACCTGCCGCACCCACGGACAGAACGCCCGCAAGCATCGCAGCGGCAAGTTTCATCAGATTCTGTTTCATATATCCGCACCTCCATATTTTTTTGCCTGAACAGCTCTGCATATCTCTCAGCACAGGCTGCTCCGTTCTTTCTATTGTATCTGCCCGCCGCCCTTTTGTCAAGAGAAAAGGGCATGGTAATTGCAGGAATCAGAATTTCTTGTGCTTGAGCATCAGGAATGCCACGACCGCCGTCGCTGCAATCGACAGCACCGTCGGGAACCATGTGTACGGCAGCGGAAGTCCTGCCGTATTCATGCCGTAGAAGCTGAAGATCATCGTGGGGATCGCCATGATGATGGTCGCAACCGTCAGACGCCACATTACGATATTCAGGTTATTGGAGATGACGGAAGCGAATGCCTCCACCATACTCGACAAAATGCCCGAATAGATATTGCTCATTTCGATCGCCTGCCGCACCTCGATGAGGACATCCTCCAGAAGCTCCTGATCTTCTTCATAAAGCTTGATGGTTCTGCCTCGCAGCAGCTTTTCAATGGTCACCTCATTTGCCTTGAGGGAGGTCGAGAAGTATACGAGGGACTTCTCAAGCTCCAGCATCTGCACAAGCTCCTTGTTCTTCATTGCACCGCTCAGCCTCTGCTCCATGGTGTACGAGGTCTTGTCGATCTGCTTGAGGTACATCAGGTAGAACGCTGTAATACGCAGCAGAAGCTGCATGACAAAGCGTGTTTTCATACGGGTCTGCACGCCACGCACCGTGCCGTTTGCCAGATCGTGCAGCACACGGTTATCCTTGAGCGTGATGGTAAACACATATTCTTCGGTAATGATAATGCCCAAAGGCATGGTAAAAAAGAGGATAGTTTCCTCCGTCTGGATCTCGGACATTGCGGTATCGACAATGATAAGCGTCTGGTCATCCTCACGCTCAATACGGGAGGATTCCTCTTCGTCAAGGGACGAACGCACAAAGCCGCTGTCAAGACCATAGGTTTCGATCAGCTGCTGGATCTCCTGCGCCGTCGGATCTACAACAGAGATCCAACAGCCGGGGGACGGTACAGCAACTTCACGCACGCAGTTCTCCTGCGTCTGGAAAAACTGAATCATGATTCTCGCCGCCTTTCTATGCTGACGGCACACGGACGCCGTCAGTTTTGGAATTCGCTCGCCCATACGGGTCCGTACTCATGATGCCACCTCCGGTAATTCAGAATTGCAGTGCATCCGTTTTCGGAAACACTTATTTATATTATAGCAGATAATACGACGTTTGGCAAGCTTTTTGAAAAAACTTTTTAAATCCACTTTCCACCGTCCCCCTCTACAAAATTCAAAAGCGAATTTTGTAGAATCCGTCAATAGACAATAAATGCAGAAAGAGTATATAATAAAGATACATTTTGATTTTTAGGAGGAAAACAGAAATGAAACACAAAATGATTTCAGCAATGATCGCAGCAGCAATGGCACTTTCCGCAGCAGCTGTACCTGCCGCTGCAGAGGGTGAAGAGTATATCGAATGGATCATCGGTGAAGCAGAAGCACAGCCGGGTGAGGATGTCGCAATCTCCGTAACAGTAAAGAATGATGTGGGAGGCATCAACAGCTTTATTCTGGATATGGGGTTTGAAGATGCCGAGTGTGGAATCACCGCAGTTTCCGCAGAAAACGGCACAGCATACGAAGCTCTTTCAATGACTTCCAATCTGGAATCCCTGATTTTTGCGGGCACCAACTATTCCGTTGCAGACAATATCAAAGCATCGGCAGATGGTGCAGCAGTATTTAATGTAATCTTCCATATTCCCGAAGATACAAAACCGGGCAATTACAACTTGATTTTTGAAGGACTTGATATTTATGATATGGATATGAAGTCTGTAGTATATACACATACCACCGGCGGCATCACTGTGCTTGGTTCAACTTCCAAAGGCAATCTCGGTGACGTGGATGAGGACGGCGACGTGGACGCAGCGGATGCTGCGAATATTCTCGTTGCAGCGGCAGCAGTCGGCGCAGGCGGCGAGAGTGGTCTGACCGAGCAGCAGCAGAAGAATGCCGATGTCAACGGCAACGGCGGCTTTGATTCCACGGACGCAGCCTATGTTCTGCAGTACGCAGCAGCGGCAGGTGCGGGCTACTCCGGCACAATCAATGATTTTATGGCTTCTCTTGAATAACTGCAAAGCACCTTCCTGTATAGGAAGGTGCTTTTTTTCTTCCGGAAGCAATTATACCCTTCGTTATTTTTCAACAAAATACACAAAACTTCACGGAATTTAAAACGGTTTAAAGAGCAAATTAAACAATTTTCGCCCTGTTTTTTTGTGCAGTTGCCAAAAAATAGAGATTCATCCTATAAAAGTCTTGTGTTTTTTCATATTTCTGGTATAATTAAATTATGAGTTTTATGCCCGGTCGAGGGGGACACGGGCTTTGAAAGGAAGGATATTATGAAAATCAGACACAGAATTACCGCACTGCTTTCCTGCGCAGCAGTGCTGTTTGTCAGCAGTGCAGGGCTGCCAGGAAATGCGGCATTGTTCACATCCGAACCTGTCGGCACAGCACAGCTTGCCGGTGCAACATACGGCAGTATGACATACACATCGCAGGGCGGCTATATTGAGATTACAGACTGCAACACTTCCGTAACTTCGATTGAAATTCCGTCACAGATCGGCGGCGTGCCCGTTAAATCCATCGGTGAAGGCGCTTTCCGCTACTGCGAAAAGCTGATGAGCGTGATGATCCCAGATACCGTCACATCCATTGGAAAGCAGGCATTCTACAGCTGCACTAATCTTAAAACAGTTACCATTCCCGACAGTGTGACCTCTATTGGCGATGAAGCCTTTAGCAGCTGCAATGCTATGACATCCGTCAGGATGCCTGTAAGAGTCGCAAGCTTCGGCGACGCCGTATTCCAGTACTGCACTTCATTGACCGATGTAAAGCTTCCGCTGGGGCTGAGCCAGGTCAACACCTGCACGTTCTACCATTGTACATCACTACAGACGGTTGCCATCCCTGCAACGGTAAAATCCATCGGAAACTGGGCTTTCAACAACTGCAAGAGTCTGAGAACCGTTGAATTTGGCGGCACGCAGGCAGCGTGGAATTCCATCTCTTTCGGCACGCTCAACAGTTCGGTGACTTCGGCAAATATCCAGTTTGAATCCGGCTATTCCGGAAATGATACTCCCCAGCAGACAACACCGACGACAACTACAACCACGACCACAACCACGACCACGACCACGACCACAACACAGCCGACTACAGAAACCACAACCACGACCATGTGGGTTCCGCCGTTTACAACAACGACGCAGGAGCTCAATTCCCTGTATGTCAACATCAATCCCAATCCGCTGAAAGTCGGCGAAGACGCCATTGTGTATATCCGCACTTATTACGGTCAGGTGGACAGCTACAGAATTGAAAACGAGAACATTGCTCGTATTACACAGCACGATAACGATTCTGTCACGCTTGATCTTGTGATCCAAGGTATTTCCGAAGGAACCACAAATCTCATCGTGGTACGCAGCGACGGGGAACACCGTTATCCCATCACTGTACTCCCCGGCGAAACAACCACAACTACAACCACAACATGGACGCAGCCGACGACGACGACAACAACGACCTCCTGGACATACCCGACAACCTCGACCACAACAACCATTTGGACATATCCGACAACTACAACAACGACCACTTGGATGATTCCGACAACCACGACAACGGCAACAACACCCTACGTCCCCAACCACTCGACCTTCAACCCCGAAGCCCTGTTTGTATACATCAACCCAAATACGTTAAAGCAGGGTGAATACGGATATGTTCAGATTACAGATAATGCCGCAAAACTGCTTGCATGCAGAATTGAGAACGAAAACATCGCAAAGATCACAAACACTTACAATCTGAATTCTTACACTGCAAATCTGCAGATTCAGGGCATTTCCGAAGGTGTAACAAAGCTCATTGTTGTCAGAAACAACAATGAGGAGTTCAGCTATGATATCACTGTATTAAGCAATTCCTCCACAACCGCAGCTTTCACAACAACCTCAACGACAACAACTACCACAGTCTGGACTGCCACCACGGTTTCCACGCCTACCGAGCCTTCCGAAACACATACAACGCCCGTTACCCCTGCTGTGGATTATCTGGGCGACATCGACAGAAATACAGAAGTGAATGCGCTTGACGCCGCTATGATCCTGCAGGCATCCGCAGCAAAGGGTGCAGGCAATGCGTCGGGACTGACTGCCGAGCAGGAGCGTGATGCCGATGTCAACGGAAGCGGCGATTTCGACTCACAGGACGCATCGGTGATCCTCTATTACGGCGCATCCGCCGCAGTCAGCTACAAGGGTTCTCTCAGAGAATTTGTACAGCAGTATTTTTAAAAATTGAAACGACAGCCCCCGAATAGGGGGCTGTTTTTTGTCACCTCTCCCCTCGCTCCATCATACTCTGTAAAAGAGCAGAATGCTCAAAAAGGAGCGATGATATGAAACAGAATACAAAGACGATTCTCGTAGCAGGCGGTGACCTGCGTTATGTATATACCGCCGGCATGCTCGCAGAGCATTTTTCCGTTTATGCTGTCGGCTTCTCACGGGCGGTCATGCCGTTTGAAAACGTCACCCTGCTCGAATCCGCAGGCGACGAGCTTCCGCAATGCGATATCCTCGTGCTGCCCATGCCCGTTTCGGATGACGGCGTATTTGTCAACGCCCCCTTCGGGCGGCAGAATCTTTCACTGCGTGGACTGCTTGGCGCAATCAAGCCCGGCGGCATTGCCCTCGGCGGAAAATTCGGCAAGACGGAAAAGCTCTTCCACGAATCGGGTATCCCTACGGTGGACTACTTAGAGCGTGAGGAACTTGCACTGCTCAACGCCGTTCCGACTGCCGAGGGCGCACTGCAGATCCTTCTGGAGGAACTGGCATACACGATCTGCGGCACACGCATTCTGCTGCTGGGATTCGGCAGAATCGGCAAACGCTTTGCCTCCATCCTCCATGCGCTCGGTGCAAAGGTCACTGTCGCATCACAGGATGTCGCAGAGCTTGCCTGTGCGGAAATGTGTGGCTGCAGGGCGGTTCCGCTTCGGGAACTTTCAGAACATGCCGGAGAATTTCCCGTCATCTGCAATACCATTCCTGCGCAGATCCTGACAGCGTCCGTACTGGAACGCATCCGATCGGATGCACTCATCCTCGACCTTGCCTCAAAACCCGGCGGCGTGGATCTTGCCGCCGCCCAGAGCTGCAGCTGCCGTGTGGTCTGGGCATTGTCACTTCCCGGAAAAACCGCACCGATCACCGCAGGGGAGATCATCGCCCGTA
The DNA here is from genome assembly GCA_017521325.1 of Oscillospiraceae bacterium. Classification (GTDB taxonomy): domain Bacteria; phylum Bacillota; class Clostridia; order Oscillospirales; family Ruminococcaceae; genus UBA3855. Next base: position 61,803 of record JAFXCV010000061.1, read on the forward strand.
CCATATTCCACATCCTCGAAGAAAGGGGAGTTTCCTGATGATTGATTTACAAGGCGTCAGGGTGGGCTTTGCCATGACCGGTTCCTTCTGCACCTTTCGGAATGCACTCGAACAGGCACAGCTGCTTGTTTCCTGCGGTGCGGTGCTTGTCCCCGTCATGTCCTACCATGCCGCACAGATTTCCACTCGCTTCGGTGAAGCGAAATACCACCGTGAGCAGCTGGAAGAAATTGCGGGCAGAAAGGTCATCTGCACCATTGAGGACGCAGAACCGATTGGCCCGATGCAGCTGACAGATGTCATGGCAGTCGTTCCCTGCACCTCCAATACCGCTTCCAAGCTTGCGCTGAGCATCACCGACACGCCCGTGACCATGGCGGTCAAATCCCATTTGCGCAGCGGGAAACCCGTTGTTCTGGCACTTGCCTCGAACGATGCACTTGCGGGCAGTGCAAAGCACCTCGGAATGCTTGCAAACCTCAAGCATTATTACTTTGTTCCGCTGCGGCAGGATGATGCCAAAAGCAAACCCACCTCCCTTGTAGCGGACTTTGACCGCACGGCGGATACCATTGCTGCCGCACTCGAATGCCGTCAGCTCCAGCCTGCCCTTGATAAGGCAGTGCTGCCATAAAACGAAAAACAGCCGCTTCTTCGCAGAGAAGCGGCTGTTCTGCTTTCAGCCTTCATCAAAGTTTTCTATATCAAAATCGGGCGGTGCGTCAATTTCTTCGGAAACATATTTTCCACTTTTCTTCCACTGCTTGACGCATTCTGTCAGCAAATACTCGATCTGTCCGTTCACGGAACGGAAATCACTTTCCGCCCAGCGTGCCAGATCATTGTAGAGCCTGCCCGAAAGCCGCAGCGGAACCTGCTTTTTGGTGTTCTTTTCCTGCAATACCAAACGCCCTCCTTTCTTCGCTGTTACGCCGTTTCAGCATCAATACAGGCTGCCGGAATTGACAACGGGCTGTGCATCACGGTTTCCGCAGAGTACGACCAGAAGATTGGAAACCATTGCTGCCTTGCGCTCCTCGTCAAGCTCCACGACCTGACGTTCATTCAGGCGGTCAAGTGCCATTTCTACCATGCCGACTGCACCATCTACGATCATCTTACGTGCGTCTACAATGGCAGATGCCTGCTGACGCTGCAGCATCACAGCAGCGATCTCCGGTGCATAGGCAAGATAAGTAATGCGTGCTTCCAGTACCTCAATGCCTGCATCGCTCACCTTCTGCTGGATCTCATCACGGATGCGTGCTGCCACGATCTCGCTTGAACCACGCAGACTGCCGTCATCGGCAACGCCATCACCCGTTGTATCCACGTTCGGTGCCACATCATAGGGATACAGGCGTACCACGTTGCGCAGCGCACTGTCGCACTGCAGGGAGAGATATTCCTTGTAGTTATCCACGTTGAAGGCAGCCTTTGCAGTATCTGTTACACGCCACATGACCGCAATGCCGATCTCCACGGGGTTGCCCAGACAATCGTTGATCTTCTGGCGGTTGTTGTTCAGCGTCATGATCTTCAGAGAGATGCGCTTATCTACGGCAGTCGCAACCTCTGCTTTTCCTGCACCTTCCATGGCAATGGCAAAGCCGGAGCCGCCTCCTGCAACATCACCGCTCTGACGGAGCTTTGTGGCAGCGGCAGGGTTGACCGCACTGCAGAAAGGATTGACATAATAGTATCCCTCCTCCTTGAGTGTACCGATGTATTTTCCGAACAGCGTCAGAACCAGCGCTTCCTGGGGTCTCAGAATCTTTAAGCCGCACAGCGGGATCCATCCCACGCACAGCCAGATGCCGCCTGCAATGAGCAGAATCATGTTCCACACAGCCGCACCCGTTTCCTCTACGGAAATTCCGGCATAAATGGTCAGCGCCGCTGCCGCAAGGTAGAGCAGAATGATCAGACACAGAGCAGCAAGCCCGTTCTTTTTGTTTTTTAATACGATTTCTTTCATGATAAATTCCTTTCCGTCCGGTGGACTGTTGTGATTTTCAGATTCGCAATCCATCTGATATCAATATGATATCACAACAATGTACTTTTGTCAAGAGCCGGGAAGAAAAAACTTTTCAAGTCCTTTGCATTTGTTTGTTTCGTATATCAAACGCATAATTTCACCTCTCTTCACTGTGCATTTCTCCGAATATTACAAATTTCACTTTTCTCCCCTTGCTTTTTCATTTCAAACGTGGTACAATAAATACAACAAAACGCTTTAATGCTTAAAAGCTTAAAAGCTTTAAATCGCAAAAACAAAGAAAGAAGGAATTTTCCATGGAACGTAAGGGTAATCTGATGACCTACAGACCTGATATCAAGGTCTTTGACGCAACCATCCGTGACGGCGGGCTGGTGAATAACTTCCGTTTTTCGGATGAATTTATCAAGGCGCTGTATCTGACAAACCTCAGAGCCGGTGTTGACTATATGGAATTCGGTTACAAGTCCTCCAAGGATCTTTTTAAGGTGGAGGATTTCGGCGACTGGAAATTCTGCGATGAAGAGGCACTCCGCCGCATTGTCGGCAACAATGAAACGGATATGAAGATCGCTGTTATGGCGGATGTCGGACGCTGCGATCTGAAGCGTGATCTGCTGCCAAAGGAAGAGAGCGTCATCGACATGGTACGCATTGCAACCTACATCCATACAATGCCTGCGGCAATTGAGATGATTGAATACTGTCATTCTCTCGGCTACGAAACCACCTGCAATATCATGGCAGTATCGAAGGCAAACACAGCGGATATTGAAATCGGTCTGGAAATGCTGTGCAATTCCCCCGTTGATGTCATTTATCTGGTGGACAGCTACGGTTCACTGTTCCCCGAACAGATCCAGCGGCTGACCAAGCAGTATCTGGAATTCGCAGAGGAGCGTGGCAAGAAGATTGGCATTCATGCGCACAACAATCAGCAGCTTGCCTTTGCAAACACGATCGAGGCATGCTCGATGGGCGCAAGCTTCCTCGATGCGACCATCGGCAGCATGGGCAGAGGTGCAGGCAACTGTGCAATGGAACTGCTGCTGGGATTTCTGAAGAATCCGAAATACAACATCACCCCTGTGCTGAAGTTCTACGAGAATCACATTCTCAAGCTGCGTGAGCAGGGCATTACATGGGGCTACGATATCCAGTACCTTTTGACGGGTAAAATGAATCTGCACCCGTCCTCTGCGATCACCTTCACCAAGGAAAAGCGTACCGATTACGCAGAATTCTACCACTGCATTTTTGATATGGAAGCATAAGTATATAAGAGCGCCCCACCTGCACGGTGGGACGCTTTTTTTATACAAATCCCCTTAACTCGAATAGACAAAAAGTCTATTCGAGTTTAGCCGCCGGAGGCGGCGTAGGGGATTGCATGAGACGAGATTTGAACGTTTTGCGTTCAAATCAGCGGATGACGTAGTCAGCCGCCCCACCCCCCAATTGTCTATTGGGGGGTGGGGATTAGTATTACAGCGTATAGCCCTTTGCCCTGAGATTGTCAATCAGCTCACCCAGAATCTGCGCATTGGTGGAGGACACCGAATGCAGCAGCAGAATCTCACCGCCATGGGCGGCATCCGTCAGCTTCTGCAAAGACTGCGCAGGATCGGGCTGTTTGTTCGTCAGCCAGTCCACATGCGCACAGCTCCAGAACAGCGTTTTGTAGCCGAGTGACTGTGCAATCTTCAGCGTATCCTCCGAAAACTCACCGCAGGGGCAGCGGAAATACTGCATCGTATAGCCATATTTCTGAATGACAAACTCATGCAGCGAGGAGATTTCCTCCCTTGCTGCCGCCTCGTCAAGCGTCGGCAGCGACGCATGCGTCATGCCGTGATTGCCGATCATATGCCCCTCTTTGATCATCCGTTCCACAAGGGCGGTTTCTTTTTTGGCATAATCCCCCGTGAGAAAGAAAATCGCTGTCACGTTCTTTTCTGCCAGCACATCCAGAATATCATCCGTGTAGCCGTTTTCATAGCCCTGATCGAACGTCAGGATAATCCGTGTTTCATCCGGTGCGATCGCATACGCATTATACTTTCCGAACTGCGCATTGAATTCCAGCGCACCCGTCGGGCGGTTGTCTGCGTCCACCTGTGTTCCCTGTCCGTAGCCCATGCCGCCGGATGCAGAAACGGGCATTCCCGTCATCATGATGCATCCGAGCAGCAATGCTGTGATCCATTTCATACGATCCCTCATTTCTGCGGCAGCTGCCGCAGAAATAGTATGCGTTCGGGCGGACATCCTATGCGTGGGAGTTCTTTCTGCATATGCAAAATGCCCGTATCTCACCGATACGGGCATCCATGTCGAAAATCAATGGTTCAGGTAATTCTTCACCAGCACCTGCAGCAGTTCATCTCTGTCGATGTGACGGATGAGATTGCGTGCGTTGTTGTGCGTGGTTATGTATGTCGGATCTTCGGACAAAATATAACCAACAATCTGATTGATCGGATTATAGCCTTTTTGCACAAGAGCATCATAAATGATGGTAAGGCTGCGCTTGAGCTCAATTTCACGTTCCTCATTCACCGAAAATTTCATTGTTTTATCAAACATGATGCTTCCCCCTTCTCAGAAAAAATTAACCACTTATATTATACCTTATTTTTGCTCATATCTCAATAGTTTATGACGGATTTCTATTTGGTTTCTACGTTTTGCAGGATTTTTTACGCATTTTTTGTGCATTTTGCTCAATGCCGCAGGGGCGCTGCCCCTGCGGCTTCGCACTTAACCGCAGTTAGAGCAGCTTCTCTTGACAAAGGAGTCACACTCGGTACATTCCGGCACTGTCGGATTTGCCTCGTGTGTGCCGACCTTGATGCTGTCAAGGCTGCAGTAGTCCTCGGTCTCCATGTTGAACTTGCACTGGGAAACGGTGCAGTGGATGTTGGAATTCTTCTTCATCTGGTTCATCATCATGAATCCTTCTTTCTGTGAAATTCTGCCCTGTCGGACAATGCTATTATGTACTCCGATCACAGAAATATTCACAGCCGCCGCAAAAAGGCAGCATATCCCCAAAGGAGATATGCTGTCAGAAAATGTCAAATTTTACTTTTTGCCGAACAGACCGCCCAGACCGCTGAGTGCGTCGCCGATATTGTCCAGCTTGATCTTTGCCTTGATGCCATCCACGATACCTTCAATCTGGTCGTTGGGCAGATCCACGCCGAGCAGGGATTCCACCGCTGCAACAGGATCACTCTGGAACTTTGCCTGCAGATCCTTATCACTCTTGATCTTTTCGGTCAGCTCTTCGATTTTTGCTTTAATATCCATGTTTAACACCTGTCCTTCCTGATTTTGGGGAGAATCCCCCTTTCCTTCAGTATACCATAAAACTTCTGAAATTGCAATAGATTCCGCAGAAAATCATCCGTCAGCCCGATCCTCAAACCCATAGGCGGAAAGCTCATACAGACAGTGCGCCAGAATGCTTGCAGGAGAATAATCACGCAGGACGTAAGGCGCAACGCCAAGCCCCAGAAACTCCCCATAGGTGGCGGATGCGATGGAATATACGGTTTCCTCATCGGGATTATAGGCGCTGACATCGAACATCAGCTCGCTGTCGTCCTCGTCGAATTCCTCCGCACGGACATCCTCCTCCTCGTCCTCCATGAATGCATTGATCTGCACGAACATGGTTTTTTCGGAAATTTCCGGCGTTGCTGCACCAAGCGCTTCATAAAGCCTGCGGTATTTGTCAAGCTCCCTTGCGCCGTAGTGAATGCGGATTTTCTGCTCCACGTCAGCGAATGTACACTTCTGCACAAGATCGGAAAGTCTTGTCACGGCATTGGTGTTGACGGACTGTGTGATTTCGGGCATAATACTTCCTCCCAAACTTGATTTTACACTGATTATAGCACATATTTGTGTATTTTGTCAATTGTAAACATGCAGCAAAAAAACTTTTTTCCATGTGTTCTAAAATTCGAAAAAGCTATTGAAAAAGCTGTGGGTTTGTGATATGATAATATATATTAAAAATATCTCGTCAGAGCGACGGCATTTCGCCGCACGCTGATGCGTATTCATCTGGAGGAGAGTGTAATATGACAAATGTAAGACCGGAATCCATGGCAAGAATCACCACCCCTGAGCTTGCACAGGCATTCATTGCAGAGCAGATTGCAGAGGTTCGTGCACAGGTTGGCGACAAGAAGGTACTGCTGGCACTGTCCGGCGGCGTAGACAGTTCCGTTGTGGCTGCACTTCTGATCAAGGCAATCGGCAAGCAGCTGGTATGCGTGCATGTCAATCATGGTCTGATGCGCAAGGGCGAGAGCGAACAGGTTATTGAAGTATTCCAGAATCAGCTGGATGCAAACCTGATCTATGTTGACGCTACCGATCGTTTCCTTGATCTTCTGGCAGGTGTCGCAGATCCCGAAGAAAAGCGCAAGATCATCGGCGGCGAATTTATCAAGGTATTTGACGAGGAGGCTGCAAAGCTTGAGGGCATTTCCTTCCTTGCACAGGGTACGATTTATCCCGACATTCTGGAATCCATCAAGGCAAAGGAAAGCGGAAAGCCCGTGAAATCTCATCACAATGTTGGCGGACTTCCCGAGGATATGACGTTTGAGCTGGTTGAGCCCGTCAAGTTCCTCTTTAAGGATGAGGTTCGTGTAGTCGGTAAGGAACTGGGTCTGCCGTCCTCGATGGTGGATCGTCAGCCGTTCCCCGGCCCCGGTCTTGGCGTACGCTGTCTGGGTGCAATCACCCGTGACCGTCTGCATGCGCTGCGTGAGGCAGATGCAATCCTGCGTGAGGAATTCGTCAATGCAGGTCTGAACAAAACCGTATGGCAGTATTTCATTGCAATTCCGGATATCAAGAGCGTTGGTGTCAGAAATGAACTGCGTTACATGGGCTGGCCTGCAATCATCCGTGCAGTGAATACCACTGACGCAATGAGCGCAACGATCGAGGAGATCCCGTATGCAGTTCTGAACAAGATCACAGCTCGTATTACCGCAGAGGTGGAAGGCATCAACAGAGTGCTGTACGATCTGACTCCCAAGCCTGTGGGAACAATTGAGTGGGAATAATCCCTTTGCTGATTCGTTTACTCTAAATTTTATATATACGAAAGGAAGTTATCACTATGGAAAAGATTTACACCGGTAAGACAAAGGACGTTTACAAGCTGGAGAACGGCAATGTAATGCTCAAGTTCAAGGACGACTGCACCGGCAAGGACGGCGTATTTGATCCGGGCGAGAACTCCGTTGGTCTGACAATCGACGGCATCGGCAAGGCAAATCTCCAGACATCCGTTTACTATTTTGAAAAACTCAAGGAAGCAGGCATCAAGACTCACTATGTAGGTGCTGATATTGAGAATGCAACCATGGAGGTTCTCCCGGCAACCGTATTTGGTCACGGTCTGGAAGTTATCTGCCGTCTGGTAGCAACAGGCAGCTTCATCAGAAGATACGGCGAATACATGGCTGACGGCACAGTGATCGAGGGCGGCTATGTAGAATGCACCTTCAAGAACGACGAGAAGGGCGATCCGCTGGTAACAAGCGAGGGTCTGGCAGTTCTGGGCGTTATGAGCCAGGAAATGTTCAACAGCATGAAGGAGCAGACACTGAAGATCACAAAGATCGTTGCTGACGATCTCAAGACTCTGGGTCTGGATCTCTGGGATATCAAGTTCGAGTTCGGCTACAACAACGGCGAGGTAATCCTCATTGATGAGATCGCTTCCGGCAACATGCGTGTTTACAAGGACGGCGTGATCGTAGATCCCGTTGAGCTGACAAAGATGATCAACAACAGATAAGCGAGCCCCAAAATAACGCTGCTGCAGCAGTGTTTAAGTCTGTCGAAAAACTATGATTTTTCTTGCGTTTTTCTCCCACCGCAGGTGGGGGAAAAGCGCATAAATATGTTATTCCAGCCCGCCTGCGGCGGGCTGGAATAACATGAAACGCACTTTAAAGAACGCTGCTGCGGCAGCGTTCTTTTTTTGCAATTATCCGAGAAATTCCAACAGTGTCTTCATAAATACCTCCGGCTGGTCAAAGAAGCAGCTATGCCCTGCCTGCGGAATGACTGCAATCTGTTTCCTCGGTGCGGAAATTTCATCAAAACACGCCTGTACCAATTCCGACGGGCAGACAGATTCTTCCTCACCGAATACGAACAGCAGCGGCACTCCGAAATTCAGATCTTCCCGAAAATCATACGCCAGCATGGTCACAAACGCCTGCTTCTGCATTGCTGGATTTCCCACCAGGGAAGCGTACTTTTCTTTCAGATTCAGAAACGGGGATTTCAGAATTTTGCCAAGCGGTACACGTTTCACATGCTTCATGATATATTTTGCCGAAAGCGGCATAAAATGCCGCATACATTGCGTCAGTTCCTTGTTCCAGACGGGATGCTCAGGAAAATCCGCCATCAGCTTTTCGATTTTCGCTGCATCTGCACTCCCCTGCGGCATCAGCCGAAGCAGCTTTTCACAGGTGCAGAAAACGCCGTCCCGATAATTGACAAGCTGCCCGATGCCGATATAGCACAGCAGATTTTCGGGATGCCGCTTTGCATATTCCGCACCAATGGCACTGCCCCACGAAAATCCCATCAGGATAAGCTTATCAAAGTCCAGAACCGTGTGCAGATAGGCGATGACCTCATGAATATCCTGCACAAAATCATCCATTGTCCCCGTTTTTGCGATCTCCTTTGCCCGTGCCTTGTTTGCAAGATAAGTCTTACAGGCATTTCTCTGATCCCAGTGGACAACCGTGAAATGCTCCTCCCAGCCTGTCTGCAGGATATGGCAGAAGCCTGCAAGCGAACCGCCCGGACCTCCGTGCAGAAACAGCAGCAGCGGATTGCGCTTGTCCGTCCCCCGAATCTGGATGTACTGGCGGATACCCCCGATCATCGGAGTTTCATAATGATAAATGCCGTTCGGATTGTCAGGATATACGATTTTACTTTTCCTGTTCATTGGTTTCTCCTTTCGGTGCGGACAGCAAAAACAGATTCCGCAGCTTTGCGCCCTCTTTTCCTTGTGCCGTCTGATAGCTTTCTGTGATGGCAGAGATTTTGCGGAGCATCTCCGAAAAATCCTCATCGGTAAGACAGATGCTGTAATTGCTCAGAAACAGTCTGTCACGGTTGACATCCACATCATCGCCTGCAAAATAATCCTCATACAGCCCCATGATCCGCAGCAGAGTGTGCATCACGAGTTCCCGGCATTCCTCTTCCGTTCCGGGATCGGAAATCCACATGCGCCTTACTTCATACACATGCTCCGTCTGTCCACGCACCTTGCGGCTTTCGGCAATGCCGATCGCCCCTGCTTCCAGCATTTTTTCAAGCCTGCGGTAGACCGTCGCACGGGAAAGCTGCGGATTTTCCGCAAGAATCTGCGCCGTTGTCATCTTTTTACGCACTCGCAGTGTCTGTAATATCTTGTTCGATATAGGATCCGTCAACACCTTGAGCAGCTGTTCCATATCACACCACCTCACTAATCTCAATTTGTGATATTAGTATACCATAGAACTCCGTGAATGTCAAGGGGCTATGCAGCTTCCCTTGACAAAAAATGACACACATGCTATAATTATTACAGTAATTTTTTAACGAAAGCAGGGATAAAATGGAAGTTTTTGAAAATCTTGTAGCGTCGGTCAGCGACGTGCTTTACAGCAAAATTCTGCTCATCATTCTGGTCGCAGCAGGCTTGTATTTTTCCATCCGCACGGGCTTTGCGCAGTTTCGTCTGTTTGGAGCGCAGCTGCGTGCCGTGATGGAAAAACCGCAGGACGGCAAGGGCGTATCCTCGTTTCAGGCGCTGATGGTATCGACCGCATCCCGTGTGGGAACAGGAAACATCGTGGGCGTATCGACTGCCCTGTGCCTCGGAGGCTTCGGCTCGGTGTTCTGGATGTGGGTGATTGCCCTTATTGGCAGCGCATCGGCATTTGTCGAAAGTACCCTTGCGCAGATCTACAAAAAGCGTGGCCCTAACGGCAGCTACGGCGGCCCTGCCTACTACATTGAATCGGCACTGCGCTGCCGCCCGCTTGCAATCGTATTCTCCGTATTTCTGATTCTGACTTACGGCTTCGGCTTCAATATGCTGGCGTCCTATAACCTGCAGTCCACATTTTCCGCTTACAGCTTCTACGATGAAAAAACTTCGCCGTGGATCATCGGTCTGATTCTTGCAGTTATCGTTGCCTACTGTCTGCTCGGCGGCGGTTCCCGTATCATCAAGACTACAAGCTTCCTTGTGCCGATCATGGGACTTGCCTATATTCTGGTGGCACTTCTGATCGTGATTCTGAACATTACAAGCCTGCCCTCCGTATTTGCGGCGATTTTCAGTCAGGCTTTTGATTTCGAGGCGATTTTCGGCGGATTCAGCGGCTCCTGCGTGATGTACGGCATCAAGCGTGGTCTGTTCAGCAACGAAGCAGGCGTCGGCTCTGCGCCGAATGCGTCCGCATCCGCAGAAATCAGCCATCCTGCAAAGCAGGGTCTGGTGCAGGTGCTGTCGGTATTCATCGACACCATTCTCGTTTGCAGTGCAACGGCATTCATGTGCATGTGCTCGGGTGTGGAACCGACAGCGGAGCTTTCCGGTGCGCCCTATGTGCAGGCAGCACTTACTAAGACGCTCGGCGGCTTTGGCCCGATTTTCATTACGGTAGCAATGATCCTCTTTGCATTCACCACACTTCTGGGCAATCTCTACTACGTCGATCAGTGTCTGAACCACATTATGGGAAAGGTTCCCGGCAAGAAATTCATGCTTGTTTACCGCATCATCGCTTCACTCGTCATCCTCCTCGGCGCAGGACTGAGTGCCGATCTTCTCTGGAATCTCGCCGATGTCCTTATGGGCGGCATGACCATCATCAATATTCCCGTCATCATTTACCTGAGCAAATATGCCTTCAGAACGCTGAAAAATTACGAAAAACAGCGCAAGGAAGGCGTGGAACCGGTATTCCGTTCGGCGGATATCGACCTGCCGCAGGCAACCGATTACTGGAATTGAGTATTGCTCCCTGCTTTTTACGGCAGGGAGTATTCTTATGGCAGCATTTGCCGCAGCCCTTGACTATTTGGGGGCATTGTGCTATAATGGATGTGGAAACTTTGTGAAAATGCATTATTATTTCGTGAAACTTCTGCGAAATTTTCAGATTCCGACAGACTTTAAGTTTATTTTAAGATATCTCCCGTATAATGGAAACAGAAAGTAAAGGCAGTAATACCAATACTCGGAGAAGGGGGGGCGAAGGACAGCGGAGCAACGTTCCGGTGTCGGTTTCTATGGCAATTACAACATTTGAACGACAGGAAATCAAGTTCATGCTGAATATGGAGCAATATACAGCATTGCTTGAAGAAATCCATAAGTACATGATTCCCGATAAATACTGCATCGGCGGCAAGGACTACGGTATTTACAATGTCTACTATGATACTGCGGATGATTACCTGATCCGTGAATCCATCGAGAAGCCCTATTATAAGGAGAAAATCCGACTCCGCAGCTATTTTTCGCCCGCAGGTCCGGACGACCGTGTGTTTCTGGAGATCAAGAAAAAAGTCGGCGGCATTGTGACAAAACGTCGTGTGACCATGACGCTTGCAGAGGCGGACGCTTATCTGCAGCACCGCAAAAAGCCCGTGGATCTGAGCAAATACTCGCAGAAACAGATCTTCAGCGAGCTTGATGTGTTCCTCGCCCGTTACCCCGTTATGCCCAAGCAGTACATCAGCTACCAGCGTGAGGCGTTCTTCGGAAAGGACGATTCCACCTTCCGTCTGACGCTCGACAGGCAGATCACGGAACGCAGATATGATCTTTCACTCTCGCAGGAAAGCTACGGTGCACAAATCATTGCACCGAATCAGCGGCTGATGGAAGTGAAAATTTCAGGTGCCATGCCCCTGTGGCTTTCCAAAAAGCTTGCAGAGCTGAAAATTTACAAGATCAGCTTTTCCAAATACGGAAAGTCATACCAGAGATATATCCGCAGTCAGCTCTTTGAGAGCCGCATGCAGAACCAGAAGAAAGGAAGTATGATCCATGTTTGATTCGATTCTGACCTATGATGCCGTGACGGGCGCTGTTGTAAATCTGTCACCGCTTCAGTTTGCCATCTGCATCCTCTCCTCCCTCGTCATCGGCTTCGGCATCAGCCTTGTTTATCTGCTGACACACCGCAAGGAGGGCTTTGCACAGAGCTATGCACTGACGGTGATCATGCTTCCGCCCATCGTTGCGATTCTTCTGATGCTCATCAGCAGCACCGCAGGCGGTCTTGCACTGGCAGGTGTATTCACACTCTGCCGCTTCAGAAGTATTCCGGCAGATCCGAAGGACGTCAGCTATGTGTTCCTTGCAATGTCCAGCGGTGTTATCTGCGGCAAGGGCTATGTAGCACTGGCATTCATCTTCTTCATCCTGCTTGCCGCAGTGATGTATGTGCTGTATCTGACAAATTACGCCGCCCCCAAGGCAAGCGATATGACGCTGAAAATCACCATCCCTGAAAACCTCAACTACGAGGGACTATTCGATGCAGTGCTGAACAAGTACACCTCCAGCTGGAAGCTCCGCAGAGTCAAGACCACCAATTTCGGCTCCATGTTCGACTGCATCTACAGCATTCAGCTGCCGAATAATGTCGAGCAGAAGAAGTTCATCGACGAGCTGCGCACCCTCAACGGCAACATGACCATCACACTGACCATGTTCCGCTATGAGGACAAGATCTACGAAAAATAATCGGATATCGCAAATAGACCGGATGGGAATCTGTCCGGTCATTTTGTCATAAATACGCCTGTTTGATGTTTCAGTGAAAGGAATGATATTATGAAAAATATGAAGAAATGGATGTGCCTGCTGGCAGTGCTGACCATGCTCGGAAATGTATCCGCCTGCGGCAATCAGACGGAGGAACTCTCCCAGCCCGATTCCACCTCCGCATCGCAGGAGGATGACGCAGAGCCGGAGGATTATCTCAACGAACCCGAGGAAACCGGCGATGATGCCCCCATCAAGGAGGATGAACTTGTCATCAAGGGTGAGGAAACCACACCTGCATCCACCACCACGGCAACCACTGCTTCCGAAACGCAGACGGAAACTGCCACAACAGCGCAGAATACGGAAACACAGCCTGCGGCAAGCACCGTACAGAATATCACCACCGATGCCCCTGCAACACAGGCTCCACAGCAGACCGAAGCTCCCAAGGAGACACCGGCTCCCCAGACAACCCCTGCTCCGACCGAAGCACCCGTTGATCCCGAGAACGTCGTTTCCGGTATCTGCGACCTGAGCAGCGGAAACTGCGAGGGCGAGGGCATCAGCTTCAGCGGAAACACCCTCAATATCACGGGCGAGGGAACCTATGTCATCAGCGGCAATCTCCCCGACGGCATGATCAATGTCAGCACCAAGCAGAAAGTAAAGCTCAAGCTCAACGGTGTGAACATTTCCAATTCCACAGGCCCTGCCATCATGGTCAATGACGCAAAGCGTCTGACAATCACCCTCATTGAAGGCACGGTCAATACCGTCAGCGGCGGCAGCGCTGCAAATGACGGTGCCATCTGCACAAACGACACTCTCGAAATCAAGGGCGCAGGCACGCTGCATGTCAACGGTACCGTAGAACATGGTATTTCCAGTGACGATGACGTTGTTATCAAGAACGGAAACATCCATGTCAATGCCGTGAAAACCGGCATTATGGCAAACGACGACATCACCATCAGCGGCGGTACGCTCAAGGTTGTCGGCAAGACCAATGGCATGAAATCCAAAGGTACGCTGCATATCGCAGGCGGTAATATCCACGTTACGGGTGGTCCCAAGGAAACCAAAAGCGGTCTGTTCAGCATGACCACCTTCACACTCACCGGCGGCAGCCTGTATGTGATCGGTTGCGGCGCAGCAGAGCCGGATCCTGCCACTTCCACGCAAAATTCGATCGCCGTGAAGCTCTCCCCCTCCATCGCAGGCGGCGGCTCGGCAGTCATCTCCGGCGGCGGCAGCATCCTCTTTGACGCACGCTCCGACACGGCGTTCAACACCATTTTTGTGTCCACCCCCGAGATCCGTGAAGGCATGGAATTTCAGGTTTCCGCAAACGGCGCAGACTGCGGACTTTTTACCACTACCGCCAATATGACAAGCGTGACTGCAACATATTAATGGGTTTCTGAAAAGTGTATTTGTTATGAAATTCATGTTTTTCACAGTTTGTTCATATAAAAAAATTCATTTTTGCAGAAATTGTGGAGATTGCGTAAAAATTGCATAGAAAAATATAGTTTGAGATATTATTGTGTATTGCATGGGTTCATGAAATTGTGTAAAATAGAGAAAACAGCAGAACACTGATCCATCCGTGTGGAAAATCCCGCAAGCCCCCCCTCTCATAGCTTCGCTCGATTTTCAGGATAAAGATTTGCTGTTGAAAAATTAAATCATTTAACTTTAGCGCAGTGGAAGTCAGACTTCCGGTTGAATGATTGGTTTTTCGTAGTAACAGCTTGCAGTGCAGATGAGATAATCTCAAAAAATTAAGCTGTACATTTTTACCTTCCTCTTTATGAAAACTTCCGACAGTGGTCGGGAGTTTTTATTTTTTTCTAAAAACTCGCAAACAAATTTATATAAAACGCTTGACAAGTTTGTTTCGGTGTGCTATAATAAAACCAGAACGAAACTTGCAGCCAAATTTAATAACTTGCATCGCAAGTTTGAAGGGAGGATCCCCATGAAGAAGAGCATCTACAGTCTGGTGCTGATGGATGAGGTGGTGGAGGCAGTCGATCGGATGGCATATGCAATGCACACGAGCCGATCAAATCTCATCAACCAGATTTTAGCGGAGCATCTCTCGTGCATTACGCCGGAGATGTACATGCAGACGGTATTTTCGCAGATCGAAGCGCTGATGGAGCAGAGAATGGAGCCTCTGCGGATCCTTGAATCGACGTCGGCGCACATGCTTGCAATGCACAGTCCCCTCGCCTACAAATACAAACCGACGCTCCAGTACAGCGTGGAGCTTTACCGCACGCCGAAACAGAATGCGGACGGCAGACTTCGCATCGGGCTTCGCACGCAGAATGCGGAGCTTCTGACAATGCTTGACCGCTTTTTCCGCTTCTGGGTGCTGCTGGAGCAGACCTATGGAGGCGGTGCGGCAGAATATGTCATTTCCGCAGGCAGGCTTGAACGCACGCTGCATGATCCGACTTCGGGGGACGGCGAACGGTTCGGAGAACTGATCTGCGGTTATATCGACTTACTCGATAGCTGCGTCAAGCTGTATTTTTCCGGAGCATCCCATCCGCAGCAGACCCTTGCGGAGCTTGAGGCTCGCTATTGCAGGGAAATTCGCCAAAGCGGCGGTATTTCGATTTGAAAACAGGGTAAAACAATCATAAGGAGGTACGTTCCATGAATGCACAGAAATTTACACAGAAATCCTTAGAAGCCATTCAGGAGGCACAGAGCATTGCCATTGCGGCACAGAATATGCAGATCAAACAGCTGCACCTGTTTCTGGCTCTTGTCAAGCAGGAAAACGGGCTGATCGGTCAGCTCATGGGCAGGCTCGGTGTGGATGCATCGGCGCTGCGGCAGGCACTGCAGCGTGCCGTTGATGCTATGCCTGCGGTCAGCGGCAGCGGCAGGCAGCCGGGTTCGGTGTATGTGTCCCGTGATGTGGACATTCTGCTCACGGATGCTGAGGCACAGGCAGGCAAGATGAAGGATGAATATGTTTCGGTGGAGCATTTGTTCCTTGCGCTGCTCGACAAGGCTGACAGCAGCGTGCAGAAGATCCTAAAAGAATTTGCAATTACAAAGGATGCCTTCCTGCAGGCGCTCATGCAGGTGCGTGGCAACACGAGGGTAACGGGGGAAAATCCCGAAGAAACCTACGATGTTCTGACCAAATACGGACAGGATCTGGTGGAGCTTGCAAGACAGAACAAGCTTGATCCCGTGATCGGACGTGACAGCGAGATCCGCAATGTCATCCGCATTCTGTCCAGAAAATCCAAGAACAACCCCGTTCTCATCGGCGAACCGGGCGTGGGCAAAACCGCCATCGCCGAGGGACTTGCACTGCGTATCGTGCGTGGGGATGTTCCCGACAGCCTGCGTGACCGCCGTATTTTCTCGCTTGACCTCGGCGCACTTGTGGCAGGTGCAAAATACCGTGGTGAATTTGAAGAACGCCTGAAAGCGGTGCTTTCAGAGATCAAAAAGAGTGAGGGCGGCATCCTTCTGTTTATCGACGAGCTGCATACCATTGTGGGAGCAGGCAAGACGGACGGTGCGATGGACGCAGGAAATCTCCTCAAACCCATGCTTGCAAGGGGCGAGCTGCACTGCATCGGCGCAACCACGCTCAACGAGTACCGCCAGTATATCGAAAAGGATGCGGCACTTGAACGCCGATTCCAGCCGGTTCTTGTGAATGAGCCGACGGTGGAGGATACCATCTCCATCCTGAGAGGTCTCAAGGAACGGTACGAGGTGTTCCACGGCGTCAAGATTCAGGATCAGGCACTGCTGGCGGCAGCAACGCTTTCCGACCGCTATATTTCGGACAGATTTCTGCCGGACAAGGCAATTGATCTGGTGGATGAGGCATGCGCCATGATCCGCACCGAGATGGACTCGATGCCGACGGAGCTTGACGATATTTCCCGTCAGATGATCCGTCTGGAAATTGAAGAAACGGCGCTGAAGAAAGAAACCGACAAGCTTTCGCAGGAGCATCTTGCGGAAATTCAGCGTGAGCTTGCACAGCTTCGTGAGGAATTTTCCGAAATGAAGGCAAGGTGGGAGAACGAGCGCACGAGCATTTCCAAGGTGCAGAAGCTCCGTGAGGAACTCGAACAGGTTGCGGCAGATATCGAAAAGGCGGAGCGTGCGTATGATCTGAACAAGGCAGCGGAACTCAAATACGGCAAACTCCCTGCGCTGCAAAAGGAACTGCAGGAGCAGGAGGCTCTGGCAGAGCAGACTGCGGCAACACTGCTGCGTGACCGTGTAACGGACGAGGAAATCGCCCGCATCGTCGGCAGATGGACGGGCATCCCCGTGTCACGTCTGATGGAGGGCGAGCGTGAAAAGCTTCTGCGTCTGGAGGAAATTCTGCATGAGCGTGTGATCGGACAGAATGAGGCGGTGGAAAAGGTAAGCGAGGCGATCCTGCGCTCCCGTGCAGGCATTCAGGATCCCGACAAGCCGATCGGTTCCTTCCTCTTCCTTGGTCCCACGGGCGTGGGCAAGACGGAGCTTGCAAAGGCGCTGGCGCAGGCGCTGTTTGACGATGAAAACAACATGGTGCGCATCGACATGAGTGAATATATGGAAAAGCACAGCGTCAGCCGTCTGATCGGAGCGCCTCCCGGCTATGTGGGCTATGAGGAGGGCGGACAGCTCACCGAGGCAGTACGCCGCAAGCCCTACTGCGTAGTGCTGCTTGACGAGGTGGAAAAGGCACATCCGGATGTGTTCAACATTCTCCTGCAGGTACTGGATGACGGCAGAATCACCGATTCTCAGGGAAGAACGGTGGATTTCAAAAACACCATCATCATCCTGACCTCCAACCTTGGTTCCCCCTATATTCTGGAGGGAATTGACGAAAACGGCGAGATTTCGGAGGATGCAAGGGAGCAGGTCAATGGACTGCTGCACCGTCAGTTCCGTCCGGAATTTCTCAACCGACTCGACGAGATCGTATTCTACAAGCCCCTGCAGCGTGAGGAGATCTTCCGCATTGTGGAACTGCTGCTGGCTGATCTTCGCCGCAGACTTGCGGACAAGCAGCTTTCGGTGGAAGTTACGGATAACGCAAAGGCTGCGATCGTGGAACACAGCTACGATGTGAGCTTTGGCGCAAGACCGCTGCGCCGCTTCCTGCAGCGCAAGCTCGAAACGATGATCGCAAGGCACATCATCGCAGGTGATCCCGCACCCGGCACCAAGCTTTCCGTGGATTATCGGGACGGCGAATTTGTGATGGAAGAAGTGTAATTGCACAGAAAACAGCCATTGAAACGGCAGTCTTTGACGGGTGGAGGGTACGCAGTACCCTCCACATATAGCCCCTCCCCATGGGGAGGGGCTGGGGTGGGGGCAGTTTCGGGGCACTAACCTTAGGTAAATAAATCTCACAAACTGAACAGCCCTTGGGGAATCTCCCCAAGGGCTGCGATTTTTTACAATATCTGTTCCATCCCGATTTTCTGCGGCTTCATGCCAAGACTCTCATAAAATTTCATGGCGCCGCTGTTGCATGTCCACACATTAAGCGTCACATTGTAGCAGCCGCTTTGCCTTGCAAAATCCAGAACATGACGGTAAAGCGCCGTTCCCACATGCTGCCCCCGTGCGTTTTCCTCCACGCACAGGTCATCTATGTAGAGCGTACGGATATCCGTCAGCACATTGTCATTCTCGTGCTGCTGAAAAATACAGAACGCATAGCCCAGAAGCTCGCCGTTTTCATCCCACGCACCGAATACAGGACGGCTGTCATCTTTAAGAAGCACCGTCAGCTCCTCGTCTGTGTATTTCTTGCAGTGCGGCTTGAACAGATCCGGTCTTCCCTCGTGATGCACCATCAGCACCTGATACAAAAGACGGTTGATGCCTGCGATGTCTTCCGTTCCTGCTCGTTTGATTTTCATGGGGATTCCTCGCTTTCCGCAAGATTTTGTGCATTTGATGTATTCCGCCACCAGATAATAATTTTCCAGATCCTGTGCATCCAACCCACGGAATGCAAACATCTCGTCCCAGAGCCTGCAGCTTCCCTCCACGAAGAATTCCCCCGTGACTTCCTCCAAAGTGACAAGGATATATGCGCAATCCTCCCAGATGTCCTCCTGCGTTTCATAGAGGGCTGCCCCCGCACCTGCGTTTTCCACACGAAAGGCTCTCGGCTTCGGGGGAGTTCCAACGGGAAGTTTTTCCGCATAATGGGCATTTTCCGTGACATTTTCCGAAACCATGTCCAGAAATTCCTGTTCGTGCAGCTCCGTCACAGGATAGTGCGCACACAGCCATGCGATCAACTCCGTACCGGATTTTCGGTTCGGCTGCATATGGGGA
>JAFXCV010000062.1 GCA_017521325.1 Oscillospiraceae bacterium
AATATGCCGGCATGATTATCAAACGGCGGGTAATAAACCTGCGGATAATGGTTAAATATTTGGACTATGCTGTTGACAACAGCAGATAATTCATCTGCGCATCCCTGCTTCATATGATTCTCAAAATATAGATAGTAAGCATATGAAGTCAGATATCCGAGCATTTCGTACAGTATAACACGCTGCTCGACTGGGTTATTAAGTAACAATCGATTTTTTCCTTCACAGCAAAATTTCACGGCATTATAATACTCATGGTTCCATTTTTCGTACTGTGCAAGATACTTGTGCAGCCACTCGACATAATGCTCCTTTCCAAGCTGCTTGTGTTCAAGTAGATGTTTCCAGTATCGGATGACCAGATATTCTGAAACCATAATACCGATTCTGTACTTCCCGCAATTTGCGGCATAATAAGCAATCATCTGAGCGGCTAAGAAAACACCAGAAAGAATCTTTTCTCGTTCTCTCTTACTGGTTTTTCCATCTAATTCAGATAAGTAGTTATCGATCAACCGTTCATAATACACTCTGCGGTAATCACTTTCCTCCACATAATAAAGCGCACGTCTTAAAAGACTACGCATCTCATTATCAAAGAGATGCTCATCAAAAAGAAATTCTTGAATTTTTGATGTAATCGTATCAATATCCCAGAATTCTAATTCAACGGGTACACCATTCCATATAGTATTCTCTCTTTTGTATCCTTCCCAATTCAGGCGAACAGCCTCATCTATTACGCCATTTGTTGCTACTACTATTCTCAGCTTCTTATTTCTGTCAGCGCCGTTAATCAACATCATATAACAATCACGAATCTCATTTAAGCTTTGTCTGACAGCATTCTGTCCATCATCCCAATTCTTCCTGTTAAGAGCGCCCTGCTTGATTACAAATAGGAGCAGTTCATTTTCATTATCAGCTCTGATGTCCACACCATACTGACGATTTCCCGTTTTAGGAACATTATGAGTAGCATAACCCATTTGCAAAAGGAGATCACACAGCAACAGATCCAATTCATCCTTTTCCCTAAGACATGACAGATAATCCTTAATGATCAGCCGCACTATTCTTAACCTCCTTAATGTATGATGTTCTTTTATCCTCAAACTCAACAGGATTGTGTACATAAGTCATCGGCAGTTCCATTTCATGTGTAATATGCTGATATTCAGACTCTCTGACCTGTTTTTGATTTTTCGAAAGTGTTACAATTTGTGCATTCCGTACACCATATTTCATTGTTCTTGATGAAAAGAATTGTCCAAAAATTGATTGCTCATTTGCTTTTTTATTTATCTCCTGATTTCGTATCATTTGTGCTTTTCTAAAAATAAGCTGATGTTCATGTGAAGGTTGTAAATCTCTAACCGCACGCACTTTTTCTTGTTCAGCCAATAGCTGTTCATATTCTCTTCTGACCAATTCAGCTAAGCGATTCTGTTTTTCATTATCTGTGGTAAGGTACTCGGAAGATATTTTATATAAAGTGGCTGGATAATTAGCGTATACTTCTTCCATACAAAATTGAAAATACTGTGTACATTCGTCTTTGGACAACGCAAGCAACTGGAACACAGCACAGCAAATCACCTTACTGTTGATTGTATAATACAATAACCCTTTCATTAGCCTTACTAACTGCACGTCAGATAAAAATATTCTCTCCGTTTCCGATTTTGATAAATAAATCTGAAGATTTCCGATTTTCACAAACAGTCCCATGCCAAAGAAAACCTGGTCAAGATTATTTGTGAGCATACAATTGAGAGCATATCCTGTCATATCTGCTGATCCTTTGGACAATTCACTTACTGTTAAGTCGAATCCATCAAAAAAAGAGGAATAACCTGCATAAATTCCATTGGCATGGAATAAAGTCTGAAGATCTTGTAAACATTGTTCAATTGATCCGTTTTTTACTTGCCTGTAATAATAATGATCAATCAAATTATATGGAATACGTTTATTTTCAAAAGGTCTGGAAATAATCTCTTGGTATATGCTGCTAAGATGTTCCGAAAAGTTTTCAGATCTCACAAAGGCTGCAATAAATACATGCTTTGTTTTCTCTGTGTCATTGGGAATTCGTTCTAATTCCTGCAATACTTGCTCGACAATATTTGCTATAGGTTCTTCATGTTCTTTCAATCGTACATAATCAACAAACACGGGAATAATCCGATTCCAAAGATCAGAATTCTCTTGAGACATCTTATTAAGTTGAGGGAAATAATACTCGAATATTGACATATCATCGTACAAGCTCTCCCCAATGAATTCAACTGTAATTCTCTTATCCCACTCGCCTTGTTGGCTTACATAGAAACTGAGTTGTTCGTTCGCCTGTATAGCATCTTCCCGATACCATAATCGTTTCAATTCGCACATCAAATCATATCGGACTCGTGTTTTCAATTCGCCGATAATATCTGCAACGATTTTGAAGGCTTTACAATTCGATATATGGCTTGCGTAGTAATGTAAAAATCGTGAATAGGTGTTATGATTAGAATGATGCTCTAGCATTTCCAAAAGAGGTAATAGGTTGTTGGATTCGTATTCTTTCTGATACTGCAGATTCTCTAAGACATAATACACAATTTTCTCATAGTGCCCACATTTCTCGGCTTCCAGGATAAGTAGTTCCAAATTGATATGATATTGATTCTGCAGAAGAAAACCAACATATTGATCTGTAAGTAGTCCGCTTGCTTCAGAAGCTAAGTGCTCAACCAATACACTTATTTTCATATCCTGGATTGATTCAACAATTATCCATGCTGCTGTTCCCCATCGATTATGAATCATCTCCTGCGTTCCATCATTCAATTCATCAAGAACAGCATCAATGCCCATTCGTCTTAGTTCAGGCCTTGCGTTTAAGATCTTTTTTCCTTCAGAAAGTGCAGATTCAATTTCTTGCCTTTCATGCATTACAAAGCACCTCTCATTTGTCGTTTATAATAGATTTTCTTTAGTTGCATCTGTTTGTATTATACCACAAAATACCGCTATCTTCAAGGTGCATCAGTCAAAATAAACTAAATCTTACCGATTTCAAATAAATCATGAAGGGATTACAATTTTGTGGTATAATCATCAATGAAAGGAGCTGATTACTCATGAAATCATATTCAGAAGAAGTAAAGCAACAGGTCATTGAGCGTTATCTATCCGGTGAATCCTCAGCAAGCATTCTTGCTGATATAGGCATACCCAAAAGTACATTCTTCAGTTGGGTACGTAATTATCAAGAAAAACAAAAGGACGCAAATCAAAAGACTGTCAATATTCAAAATTATCACTTGCTTGAGCGCAAGATCGCACGCTTGGAGGGGATTATTGAGATCCTGAAAGCTGCAACCTGTACAGCTAATGCGCCGTTGAAACAACGACTATCTGAAGCAGAACAATTCTATGGAAAATACAGCATTCATATGATATGTGATGCATTGGATATTCCAAGAGGAACATTCTACAACCACGTTTTGCGAAGCAAGAAGGATAATACATGGTATGCAAAACGTAAAGAAGAACTTCGTATACGCATACAAGAAATCTATGATGAAAGTAATCAGATTTTCGGTGCCGAAAAGATTGCAGCAGTCATGAAAAGTGAGGGAATCAAAGTCAGCCAAGAGATGGTACGCACACTTATGCGTGAAATGGGACTCGTCAGTATCCGCCAATCTGCCAAGAAACTGTACGAAGACGAAAGTCGCAGATACAAAAATCACCTTAATCAGGAGTTTGATACGACCAAACCGAATGAAGTGTGGGTTAGTGATGTGACTTACTTCAAGTATGGTAAGGCTGCATATTACATATGTGTAATCATTGACTTGTTCTCTCGTATGGTGGTGGGATATAAAATCGGTAAAAAGAACAGCACACAGCTTGTAAAGTCTACGTTTCGTATTGCATACGAAGCTCGGCAACCTGATTCACATTTAATATTTCATACTGACCGCGGCAGCAATTACCGTTCCAAAACGATGCGTGATTATCTTAGCTCTTTGAATATTACACAATCTTTTTCGCGTGCACACGTACCTTATGACAATTCCGTAATGGAATCATTCTTCTCTTCAATGAAACGAGAGGAATTATACCGTACAAAATATCGTTCTGAATCAGATTTTCGAAATGCAGTGGAGAAGTATATTATATTCTACAACACAAAACGCCCACATAAGAAACTAAAATACAAGACTCCGCTGCAGAAGGAAGATGAATATGCCATAATCCAAGCAGATTTTCAAAGCTCCGACAATTAGACTAATGGGTTCAAAAAGGTTGTTTTCAATTTATTCTTTCTGATTTTCGTCGTTTTCTGTTTTTTAGTCCAGCTTATAAAAAGAAAATGCGACTCCGAAAAGTCGCATAAATACGCAATATAAATAAAAAACACCATTGTTTCCTGAACTAAGGGGTTCAGATTTCAATGGTGTTTTCAAATGGCGGACAGAGAGGGATTCGAACCCTCGATACGCTATTAACGTATACACGAGTTCCAGTCGTGCGCCTTAGACCAGCTCAGCCATCTGTCCATATATTCAGTTTGGGAAAGCGGTGGTGCGAGTGACGGGACTTGAACCCACACGTCGTTTCCAACACTAGCACCTCAAGCTAGCCTGTCTGCCTATTCCAGCACACTCGCATCGGGTCGCTTTCGCAAACTGCCTTATTATTATATCATGATTTTCGGGTTTTGTCAAGGGTAAAATCCGAGATAATCCGTCAAAAGTTCTCCCCTATTTTTGTGCAAAGTTACAGTGTTCGCTGTTGAAATCACGGACAGGGGAGGGCTATACACGTATAGATTGGTGGGTATAGGGTGGACAGGATGGGAAGGGTAATATTCGGGGGCTTTGCCCCCGAATATCACTTAAAAACAACCTTTTCAAGCGAAACCTCGCCCTTGTCGAGCTGTATGACCTTACCACTTTCGTCCGTGGTCATATAGTTGTAGATCATGATCTCCACGCTCATTGCGGATTCGGGAATCTCAATGTCCAGAATCAGCCTGCCGGTTTCGTCAAACGTGTGGGTTCCGAGCTGTGTGGTGTCATTATGTACCCAGATACCCATTTTGCCCGTTTCCTCGTTTTTCACCGTCGGATCCCAGTAGCCGAATGCAAGCTTCAGATTCTTTCCTGCCTCTGCGGAAAATGTGCAGCGCACGGTTTTGCCGCCAAGCCCGTTTTTCAGCTTCCACTGTCCGGCTTTTGTTTCCCAGAAGCCGACCACATCCTCTGTGACAGGCGGCGTTCTCCAGACGAGAAACTGCTTTTTGAGCATGGCAAGATCAAATGCATTGATCACACCGTCCTGCGTCATATCCGCATTGGCAGCGGAAATTTTCGTTCCCTTCTTCGCCAGCAGATAGTCCCCCAGCAGCCGCACATCCGCATCATCCACACTGCCGTCCGTGTTGACATCTCCCATCAGGAGAGAATTCTCCGCATGCAGCTCGATCTGCACAACCGACAGTGCAGGCAGGGAAAGCGTAAATTGGTTGTCCTTGATGCTGTCCACAGTTTCGAGGAGTTTGATCTCGCTCGAATCCCCCGTAATGCCGTAGACCTTTGCGGAGGTGTAGCGTGCATCGCCGTTGATATGAATCTGGGAATTCTGTGTTTCCGTCAGGCTCTTGTTGGTCAGCACCATGTTGAGTTTTGAAGTATCCGAGCCGTTGATGGAAGCGTAGGCGGTCGCCTTTACCGCATCCGAGGTTTCTGCGGAAACAAGGGTATCGCCGAATGCGCTGCCCTTGCCGTCATAGTTGGTGTACAGATTGATGGCGGAGAGCTGGTATTCGATCTCATTCAGCTGCCAGATGTTCGCCACATAAACGCCCTGTGATGCATAAACGCCCAGTGCGTCCGCCTGTGCAATGGCACCGGAAATGTGGTTGCCGCCGCCGAAATTATATTCCGTCATGCCGATTTTGGTGCCGGGGTAGTATTTGTCAATGGACTTGTTGACGTTGTAGAGAATGGGCAGGTACTGCTGCAGATTGTCGCCCACCCAGCTCTTTTCCACATAATTGTGATCGAACAGTGTGCGAGGTGCCTGCAGTCTTGCCTCAATGCAGGCAGTGTGCGTGGTGTCCCGGCATTCCGTCACACGGCATTCGCCCTTGGCTTCTGAGTAGTAATGCAGGTCGATCACGTCGATCAGTCGTCTGCCGTGTTCCTCCTCTGCCTTTCGCATTTCGTCCAGATAGTAGGAAACGAACCAGTCGTATTCATCGGAATGCGCCGCCCAGTCGGGAGCATCCCCGAAATTGCAGTAGGCACTGATGCCGTACAGGGCAAGTCCGAAGATTTCTGCCCTGGGATCGACATCCTTGATGGCGGCGGCATATTCCGTGGATTTGGCAACGATCTCCTCACAGGTGGGCTGCGCAGGATGCAGATAGGGATGGGTTCTCCACCAGAGGGCAGGCTCGTTATCCAGATTATACGCCTGATAGCCCGTCTTTGTCGATGCGTCGCCCAGATTCTGCACAAGGTAGTTGACGTATTCATCCATGTACACATAGTCATCCGTCTTGTCGGGGGTCAGGGAAAAGGCACTACCCTTTCTTGCTCTGACCTCCTTCCAGCGTGCGGAGGGAGCAGCTTCCGTATCCGTGACCGCACCGTTTCCATCGGCGGCAACGTAGCCCGCCATCTGGATGGTCGTGATCTTGTATGGTACGTTTTTTGCAGCCGCTTCTTCTGCAAATCCAAGCGCAGGGGAACCGGGGATTGCAAGCTGTTCCTTGTCATAATCCACAAGATATGCATCGGAATAGTGCTGATAATCACGGCCTGCGTTGGAGAAATTCTCTTCCCAGTTGTAGCCTGTAAAACGGTTTCCGCCCTGTCGGGCGCTCATGGCAGTTGCAGGATAGAGATATTCTTCCGTTCGGAACTGGCTGTTCACGCCATAAATATAGGGGCTGATGGGCTTGCGGTAGGAGTTCAGATCCACCATAACTTCCACGTCATAGGAATCCGCAGCATGGATACTTCGCTGCGGTGCTTGTGCCGTGACCGCCGCACAGAGCATGACGGCAGCTGTGATTGCTGAAAATGCTTTGTATTTCATAGGAATACCTTCTTTCTGTATTACGAGAGGGGGCTGAAGCCCCGTCAGTTTGTCGAAAAACGTCATGTTTTCAAAATGCGATCGCTTTTTGGCGGGTGGGGGGTACGCAGTACCCCCGTGTATAGCCCCTCCCCTCGGGGAGGGGTTGGGGCAGTTTCAAGCAAACTTTCACTAAGAAACTGTTTTTTTCTGCGGTGGAAAGGAATCTTCTGAAGAGCCTTCTCATTTCATTATACCATATCCTGCAGCTTCATACAACAATTTACTCAATATACACGAAAAAAGTTAACGGAATATTCAATTTATCCACCAAAAATCACAATTTGGGGTTGTGTATTATATGTGAATTGTGGTAAAATAATATTAACTGCAATTGTTTTGAAATCAAATCAATACAGGAGTCAGGAAAGGGAGGTTACTATGAAAAAAACAAAGAGAATTCTGTCGCTGATGCTTTCGTGTACGATGCTGGCGGCTGCGGTTCCGATGTCGGAATTATCCGTATCGGCTGCAACGTCATCAGTGGGGCTCAAATCGGCAGTAACGGCAAACGTGAACGCAAAAAAGTTCACACACAAGGAATGGACTGGTAAGGATTACACCGACCTGAGCGGCAGAGCCGTGACGGGTGAGGATGTCTTTGGCATCAACCGTGAGGACGCATCGCTCACGCTGATTCCTTATCAGAGTACGGCTGCAGCGGCAGCTGCCGTGTGGGATTACAATGCAAGAGAAAAATCCACCTATATGCAGATGCTTACAGGCGAGGATGAGGACTGGCAGCTTGCAGTATTCCAGAACGAGGGCAAGGCACAGCCGGCGATCAATGCAGGTTTTATGAACAGCAACTACACACCCAATGGTGCGGATGGCTGGAAAAATGTGCAGCTTCCCAAGAGCTGGACATGTCAGGGCTTTGATTTCCCGATCTATGCAAACGTTGTTATGCCGTGGCAGAGTGGATACGACTATGTGACGGTTCCGGATTCTCCGGTCAACTACAACCCCGTAGGCCTGTACCGTAAGACATTCACACTCGATGACGGCATGCTCGACGACGGCAGACGTGTCATCATTCACTTTGAGGGCGTGGAATCCGCTTACTATGTGTATGTCAACGGCAAGGAAGTGGGCTATAGTGAGGATACGTTCAGCCCCCACAGATTTGATATTACCGATTATCTGACAAGCGGTGAGAATACCCTGGCAGTCAAGGTTCATAAATTCTGCGACGGCACATGGTTTGAAGGTCAGGATATGATCTATGACGGCGGTATTTTCCGTGACGTATTCCTGACAAGCCAGCCGCTGGTACATATCAGCGACTATACCGTTGTGACGGATCTGGATTCCTCTTATACGAATGCAACCATGAATCTGGAAGTGGACATCAAGAACCTTTCTACTACTGCACACAATGGCTGGAGCGTGAATGTTGCAGTCATGGATGAGGCAGGAAAGAACATCATCGGCAATACAAGCATTCCCGTGACCTCGGTGGATTCCGGAAAAACCGCATCCTTCAAGCTCAGCAAGGCGGTTACTTCACCGAAGCTCTGGTCTGCGGAAAATCCGAATCTGTATGCACTGGTGCTGACACTGGTGGACGGAAACGGCGTTGCGGTAGAAACCGTATCCCAGCAGCTCGGCTTCCGTGAGATTGAATTCACCTCCACACAGGTCGATTCCAGCTATAAGGTGACTACAACACAGTGGAAGCCCATTACCATCAACGG
The DNA here is from genome assembly GCA_017521325.1 of Oscillospiraceae bacterium. GTDB lineage: Bacteria > Bacillota > Clostridia > Oscillospirales > Ruminococcaceae > UBA3855. The sequence continues at coordinate 8,844 of JAFXCV010000062.1, forward strand.
CAAGCGTCTGCTGTTCAAGGGCGTCAACCGTCACGATACGGATCCCTTCAACGGTAAGGCAGTAACAAAAGAAGCGATGGAAGAGGACATCCGAGTGATGCAGAGAAACAACATCAATTCCATTCGTACTTCCCACTACAGCAACGATTCCTATCTCTATTGGATTTGCAACAAGTACGGCATGTATGTGATGGCAGAAACCAATCTGGAATGCCATGCACTGATGAGCAACCACGATGCCAAGGGACTGTTCTATGAGCTTGCAATGGACAGAACCAAAACGACATTTGAACGTCTGAAGAACCATCCGTGCAATGTTTCATGGTCGATCGGCAATGAGATGGTGTATACGGGTGATCCGAACACCTCCAACGGCATGTTCCGTGACATGATCTGGTTCTTCAAGCGCAACGACCCGACAAGACCTGTACACAGTGAGGGACAGGGCGACAAGCTGGGCGTTGACATGGCAAGTAATATGTATCCCGGCTCCGGCAGCCTCTGGGGCAGAGCAGGCGCAGGAAAGATGCCCTATGTGATGTGCGAATATGACCACGCTATGGGTAACTCCGTGGGCGCACTGAAGGAATACTGGGATCCGATCCGCAGTGCGGACAATATGCTCGGCGGCTTTATCTGGGACTGGTGTGACCAGTCGAGAGCTGTGAGCCTGACTACACTGAATCCCTCCTACGGAATCACCGACTCCGTCGGAAATACAGGTACCTGCTACGGTACGGACGCAAGCTGGAACAATAACGCAGGCACAGGAAGCCTGAACGGCGGCAAGTCCTTCAGCGGCTATGCAACACTCAAGGACAATGCAAAATTCAATGCGGCACTTTCCGGAACCGGCAAGGCGTTCACCTTTGAGGTTATGGTAAAGCCCGCATCCACTGCAACCAACAGCGTGCTGCTCTCCAAGGGCGACAAGCAGGTTGCACTCAAGACCAGAAGCTCCGGCAGCGGTCTGGAATTCTTTGTTTACGAGGGAACTTCTTGGAAATCCGTATCCTGTGACTTCCCCTCCAACTGGGTTGGACAGTGGCATCAGGTAGTCGGCGTTTACAATAAGGGCGCAATTTCCATCTATGTGGACGGCAACCTCATGAAGTCCGGCAGCGTGGCTGACGGCATCGCAGCAGGTACACAGCCGATCGGCGTTGGTTTTGACGCTGAAAACGGAAGAACCGTTTCCGGCGAAATTTCCATTGCAAGAATCTATACCAGAGCATTGTCCAAGGCTGAAATCGACGGTCAGCGTTCTGCTACACCGGCAATCTCTTCTTCTGATTCCTCCGTACTTGTATGGATGGATTACAGCAAGAACAGACCTTCCGCTGACAGCGGTCTGTGGGACTACTACGCACAGAGCTATGCACATAAGAATCTGTACGCAGACGAGAGCAAGGGACACTATTTCGCTTACGGCGGCGACTGGGGCGATAACCCCAACGACAACAGCTTCTGTCAGAATGGTCTTGTCAGCCCCGACAGAACAGAACAGCCCGAAATTGCTGAGGTTAAGTTCCAGTACCAGAATTTCTGGTTCAGCGGCGATGCAGAGATGATCAGCAACAGACAGGTTTCTGTTTACAATGAGAACAACTTCAAGAATCTGAACGAATACACCGTAAAGTATGAGCTTCTCAGAAACGGTATCGTTGTGGACGAGGGAACAGCTTCCAACACAAACGTTGCACCGCTTTCCAAGGGAACCATTTCCGTACCCTATGAGATGCCCGGTGTGATCAAGGCAGGCGATGAGTTCTATCTGAACGTATCCGTACTGGTAAAGAACGGAACCGACCTGCTTCCTGCTGGCACCGAGATCTCTTACGGACAGTTTGAGGTTCCGGCAGCGGCAAGAAAGGTGACACCGAGTATCAGCAAGGACGCTGTTTCCGTGACGGAATCCACAAGCGGCTTTGATGTCAAGGGCGAGGATTTCTCCTTTACCATCAACAAGGCAACCGGTACCATGAAGTCCTACACCTACAAGGGCGAAGTTCTGATCAGCGAAGGCCCCGCACCGAACTTCTGGCGTGGCTACGTTGAAAACGATAACAACGCAGGCAAGCAGAAGCTGTTTGACACCAACTGGCAGCATGCCGCAAATAACATCAAGGTAGACAGCATCAAGACATCCAAGAATGCAGACGGTCAGAATGTAATCACCGTCAACATGAATTTCCCCAATGCAGGCGGCACCAAGGAAACGATCGTTTACACCATCAACGGCAGCGGTGAAGTCACCGTAAAGATGACCGTGGATGCAACGGCAACAAGCATGGGCAGCTTCCTGAGAGTGGGTTCCATGATGACACTGCCGGCAGGCTTTGAGAAGCTGTCCTGGTACGGCAACGGCCCCGTGGAAACCTTCAACGACAGAAAGACCAACGGCAGACAGGGCGTATGGGAAAGCACTGTTTCCGAGATGTTCTTCCCCTATATGAAGGCTGACGACTGCGGCAACCTCACAGATGTCAAGTGGATTGCCGTACAGAGCAGCAAGCACACAAATGGTCTGCTCGTAGCAGCAACCAATCCTCTGGAAGCAAGTGCGCTTCACTTTAAGCCCAATGACCTGCATGCTGCCAAGCACCCCTACGAGCTTAGCCCCAGAAAGGAAACCATCCTGAGCATCGACTACGGCTCCATGGGTACAGGCAGTGCAACCTGCGGACAGGGAACACTTTCGCAGTACTGCCTGTCGAGCAAGAAGGTTTATGACTGGGAATTCACCATCATCCCCGTTTCCGGTACGGCTTCCGGAGAATCTCTGGCAGAAAGCTCCAAGCCCTACCGCAGCATCAATTCCGTGATTCAGGATCAGAGTAAGAATCAGATCGTCATCCCCGTAGGCTCCTCCGCATCCCTCAAGGATAAGAACGGCAGCACGGTGCTGACAGGCTCCGTTTCCGTGCCTTCCGGCAACAGCCTGGGCGAGGCACTGCAGGGCAAGAATTCCTTCACAGTTGAAGTGAACGTAACACCTACGGGCAACCCCGAATTCAACATGTTCGCAGGCAAGGGCGACAACGCATTTGCACTGAGAACAAGACCCGGCATTCTGGACTTCCATGTTTATGCAGGCGGTTCATGGAGAAGCATCTCCTACAACATGCCCGATGATATGGCAGGCAGCTGGGTTGGCAGACAGCACCAGATCGCAGGCATTTACGACGCATCTGCAAACACCATCCGTCTGTATTGCGACGGCAAGATGCTGACCGAAAAGGCAACAGGAACCACTGAGGGCGTGGCATCGAGCAAGTACAATTTCACAATCGGTGCATGTCCCGACACCGGAAGATCCTCGCAGGCAGAGTTCTCCTCCGTGCGTGTGTACAACAAGGCGCTGACCGCAACTGAGCTTGCAGCACAGAATACCTCCTCTCCGAAGTATGCAGCAAACAATGACGCTGTGGAGCTGTGGGTGGACTTCAGTGCGGATGGCCCCGTATACGGCGATATCAATGCGGACGGTACTGTGGATGTGAAGGACGTTGTCCTTCTTCAGAAGTACCTGCTCACGCTGGAATCGTTCGATAAGGCGCAGTTTGCAGCGGCAGATCTGAACAATGACGGCAAGGTCAATGTATTTGATATGGTATTTTTGAAGCGCATCCTGCTGGGCGTGCTGTAAGAAGTGATGAAGAATCCCCTGTCGAAAGACAGGGGATTTTCTTCTGTAGGAGTTTGGGCGATCGTTATTCTATATTCTGTAAAGACCGCCCATCTCCGGACGGAGAATTTCCCCGAATTCCACTGCAATTCGCAATTCCCCCTTGATTTTTTTTGAGAAATATGCTATGATAAGGAATATGACCGGAATTTTACGAAAACCCACGCAGCGATGCGTTTTTCAGAAAGAGAGTGTTACATGGCAAAAAAACAGGAATACGGCAATGACAGCATTACCATGCTCAAAGGCCCCGATAAGGTGCGCAAGCGTCCCGGCGTTATATTCGGTTCGGATGGCCCCGACGGCTGTGCGCATTCCATTTTTGAGATCATTTCCAACTCCATCGACGAGGCACGTTCGGGCTTTGGCGACAGGATCATTATTACACGCTGGAATGACGGCACCATTGAGGTTGAGGACTTCGGTAGAGGCTGCCCCGTGGACTATAACAACACCGAACAGCGTTTCAACTGGGAGCTTGTGTACTGCGAGCTGTATGCAGGCGGTAAATACGACGACAATGCGGATGCCTACAATTATTCCCTTGGTCTGAATGGTCTGGGTCTGTGTGCAACGCAGTTTGCATCGGAATTTATGGATGTGACCGTTCATCGTGACGGCTTTGAATATACCCTGCATTTTGAAAAGGGCGAGAATGTCGGCGGACTTCAGAAAGCACCGTACAAGAAGAAGCAGACGGGTACGAAAACACGCTGGAAGCCCGATCTGGACGTCTTTACGGATATCATGGTTCCCGACGCATTTTTCCACGATACCCTGCGCCGTCAGGCAGTGGTCAACCCGAATCTCCTGTTCATCTATCGTTCGCAGCAGGCGGATGGCAGCTTTACGGAGCAGGAATATCTCTACGAAAACGGCATTTCCGACTATGTGGGCGAGATGACCGAGGAGAAGGCGCTGACCTCTGTGCAGTGCTGGAGCTGTGAGAGAGTGGGACGTGACCGTGCGGACAAGCCCGAATATAAGGTGAAAATTTCGGTGGCAATGACATTTTCCAATCAGGTCAACTGCATCGAGTACTACCACAATTCCAGTTTTCTGGAGCATGGCGGATCCCCCGACCGTGCCGTGAAGAATGCCTTTGTTTCGAAGATCGACGCCTATCTCAAGGCGAACAACAAGTATACCAAGAACGAGGGAAAGATCACCTTTGAGGATATCCGTGACTGTCTGGTGCTGGTTTCCTCCTCCTTCTCCACGCAGACCTCCTATGAGAACCAGACGAAAAAATCCATTACCAACAAGTTCGTGCAGGAAGCAATGACGGATTTTCTCAAGCATCAGCTTGAGGTGTATTTCATCGAGAATCCGGATGAAGCAAACCGCATTGCCGAGCAGGTGCTGATCAACAAGCGCAGCCGTGAAAGTGCGGAGCGCACAAGACTGAGCATCAAGAAGAACCTGACAAGCAATATTGACCTTGCCAACATGGTCAAGAAATTCGTGGACTGCCGTACCAAGGATGTGACACGCCGTGAAGTGTACATCGTGGAGGGCGACTCGGCGCTCGGTGCGGTAAAGCTTGCCCGTGATGCGGAATTCCAGGCGGTCATCCCCGTGCGTGGTAAGATCCTCAACTGCCTCAAAGCGGACTATCCCCGCATTTTCAAGAGTGATATCATTACGGATCTGCTGAAGGTGCTTGGCTGCGGTGTTGAGGTAAAGCTCAAGAACACGGGCAATATTCCGCAGTTCAGTCTGGATAACCTGCGCTGGAACAAGATCATCATCTGTACCGATGCCGATGTGGACGGCTTCCAGATCCGCACACTGATCCTGACCATGCTCTACCGTCTGACGCCTACGCTCATCCGTGAGGGCTATGTCTATATTGCGGAGTCCCCTCTGTATGAGATCAACACGAAGAACAAGACCTATTTTGCCTACACGGAGAAAGAAAAGGCAAGCATTCTTGAAAAGATCGGCGAGCAGAAGTACACCATCCAGCGTTCGAAGGGACTTGGTGAGAATGAGCCGGAGATGATGTCGCTGACGACGATGAATCCCGACACACGCCGTCTGATCAAGGTGATGCCCACGGATGTCGAGCGCACAGCGCAGATGTTTGACCTGCTGCTTGGCGATGATATGCAGGGCAGAAAGGATTATATCGCACAGTACGGCGGAGATTATATTGATCTTGTGGACGTTTCATAAGGATAAATAAAAAGGCTGCACCTCGTCTGAGGCGCAGCCTTCTTTTTGTCAGAACATCCTGCGGTAATGCATGCATGACAGCATGATTTCGTATTTATTATAAAACCGCCCCTCCTGCATATCACGGGGGCTGTGGAGTGTCAGGCTGCCCGTGCTGCCCGTGTGCGTACGGAAATACAGACTACAGCTTTTTATGCCTTTTTCAGGCTGCTCGGCAAGCAGCCAACTGCCGTCATGGGCTTTGCAGAACTGCGAGAGAATCGCACGTTCTCCCTCATAATGTCCTGTGCCTGCATCCTGCACACGGCAGACCTGCTGCGGCAGCTCCATAGCGGTACGCTCCGCAGTGAACTGCAGGCAGGCGATTCCATCCCCCGGCTGCAATTCGATACGAAGCACCTGAAAGGCATCACAGTCCGCACAGCAGAGCGTGACGGCGCTGAGCAATGCCATCTGAAATTCATCCATATCCCCCGAAAGAAACAGTTCCTCACCGGAATACTCACCCTCGATTTCCATGCAGATACGCAGGATCTCATGGCATTTCCGGTGAAAGGAGCGCAGTGCGGCATTGACGCAGAACAGATCATTTCTGCGCTCGTCATGCTGCAGTCGGTCAAGCTCCTTCTGTAAATAGGCAAGGCGATAAATGCGGTAGCAGCTGCCGATGAGCGTGTTGAGCAGCGGTACCTGATCGTACAGCTCCAGCTCATCAAGCTCACGGTGCAGTGCGCAGCAGGCGCTTGTCATTGCCTGTACGGACGCTGTGACAGCGTCGAGATCCATCCGCAGACGGATGTCCGTATCCTCCGTGCAGGGGAAAATCTCCGCAATGCGCAAGCCATCCTTCTTGTTGCAGATCAGACGGCATTCGTGATTCCTGCCGTCGTAGATGAAGCGATGAACGGAATGCTCTGTGTGATCCTCCGGAATGCCCAGCTGCTGCGGAAGGTGTGATAAATTTGTATGGGTGCGGTTTGCCCAGAGAACCTGCCACTGCAGATCCATGACCAGAACAAGTGCAGGGCTGCTTCTGTAGCAGTTTTTGAGCGTTTCTAAGACGTAATTCTCCAAATGGTTCTCCCTCCCGTGCAGTGTCAAAACTGAAAATTCGACAAAATTCGACAAATCTTTTTTTATTATTATACCCTTTTTTTGCGGAGTTGTAAAGTGCATTGTCTGTTCTTCTACAGTGTTTCCAAATAATTGTGGATATTTCATAGATTACCTGTTTAAATTTTGTCTGAAATGTTAATTTTTGCCGGAATCTATGAAAAATTTGATATTTTTCTATCAAAGTACTTGCATTTTTTTCGAATTTGGTGTACAATAGAAGTATAAAAATTTAGGAGGTATATCCAATGTCAGTAAAAGTTGCTATTAATGGTTTTGGTAGAATCGGCCGTCTGGCTTTCAGACAGATGTTCGGTGCAGAGGGTTATGAGGTAGTTGCTATCAACGACCTGACAAAGCCTTCCATGCTCGCTCAGCTGCTCAAGTATGATACAGCACAGGGCGGCTATTGCGGTACAATCGGCGAGAACAAGCACACTGTTGTTGCTGATGACGAGGCTGGTACAATCACAGTTGACGGCAAGACCCTGAAGATCTATGCTATGGCTGAAGCAGCAGAGCTTCCCTGGGGCGAGATCGGCGTTGACGTAGTTCTCGAGTGCACAGGTTTCTACTGCTCCAAGGCAAAGGCACAGGCTCACATCGACGCTGGTGCTAAGAAGGTTGTTATCTCTGCTCCCGCAGGCAACGATCTGCCCACAATCGTATACTCTGTAAATGAGAAGACTCTGACTGCTGAGGATACAATCATTTCCGCTGCTTCCTGCACAACAAACTGCCTGGCTCCCATGGCTAAGGCTCTGAACGATTATGCAGAGATCCAGAGCGGTATCATGAGCACAATCCACGCTTACACAGGCGACCAGATGATTCTCGACGGCCCGCACAGAAAGGGTGACATGAGAAGAGCAAGAGCTGGTGCTGCAAACATCGTTCCGAACTCCACAGGTGCTGCTAAGGCTATCGGTCTGGTAATTCCTGAGCTGAACGGCAAGCTGATCGGTTCTGCACAGCGTGTACCGGTTCCGACAGGTTCCACAACAATCCTGACAGCTGTTGTTAAGGGCGAGAACGTAACTAAGGAAGGCATCAACGCTGCTATGAAGGCTGCTGCTTCCGAGTCCTTCGGCTACAACGAGGATCAGATCGTTTCTTCTGACGTTATCGGCATGAAGTACGGTTCTCTGTTCGATGCTACTCAGACAATGGTTTGCGAACTGGGCAATGGTCTGTACGAGGTTCAGGTTGTTTCTTGGTATGACAACGAGAACTCCTACACAAGCCAGATGGTAAGAACCATCAAGTACTTTGCTGAGCTTGCATAAGCTTTGCGTGGCTTGAGAGCATAATAAAATGAAAGGGCGGTTCGTGAGAGCCGCCCTTTTTGTGTTTCATCCAAGTATAAAGAGAAATCCCCGTTACTGTGTGTAACGGGCATTTCAGCTTGTCAAAAAAGGGTAAGTTTCTCTAAACTTGCCCCCACCCCAACCCCTCCCCCAAAGGGGGAGGGGCTATATTGCGAGGGTACTGCGTACCCTCAAACCCGCCTAAGGACTCCGTCCTTTCAACCAAACAAGGTTTTTCGACAGATTGAAATCCCCGTTACTATGTGTAACGGGGATTTCTGTATCTTCTCTTATACCATCGGTGCGATGGGAGTTACATTGTGTTCAGCGGGAGCTTCGGACTTTGCAGTCTTAACCAGCTGTACATCGTTGTAAATATCCATACCGGTTCCGGCAGGAATGAGCTTACCGATGATAACGTTTTCCTTCAGACCCTGCAGCTTGTCAACCTTGCCACGGATTGCAGCATCGGTGAGTGCCTTGGTGGTTTCCTGGAAGGATGCAGCGGACATAAAGCTCTCGGAGCTGGACGCTGCCTTAGTGATACCCTGCAGGATCGGAACGATCGTTACAGGAGTCAGATCGGTTTCGCCGTTTGCAATGCGCTCGTTGATGATCGCATTGACAGCGTCGATCTCTCTGCGGTCGGTCATTGTACCGGGCAGGAGGTGGCTGTAGCCGCTGATGAGCATGCTGCTGCCGGAATCGTCTACCTTGACCTTGCGGAGCATCTGACGAACGATAACCTCAATGTGCTTATCGTTGATATCAACACCCTGCAGACGGTAAACCTTCTGCACTTCGCTGATGATATAATCCTGAACAGCCTTTGTTCCGAGTACGTTGAGGATATCTGTCGGGAATACGTTACCCTCTGTCAGACGGTCGCCCTTCTTGACAACCTCACCCTCGGCAACACGGATCTTGTAGTTGTAGGGGATCAGATATTCAGCAGTTGTGCCGTCCTCGGCATTTCTGATGAACAGTGTACGAGTGGTCTTAACCTCCTGAATGTGCACAGTACCGTCGATTTCTGCAATGATCGCAGCATTCTTCGGCTTTCTGCCTTCAAAGAGTTCCTCAACACGGGGAAGACCCTGTGTAATATCTTCTGCGTTCGCAATACCGCCGGTATGGAACGTACGCATGGTCAGCTGTGTACCCGGCTCACCGATGGACTGTGCAGCGATGATACCAACTGCCTCACCCACAGCAACCAGATTGTTGTTGGCAAGGTTTGCACCATAGCACTTTGCACATGCGCCCTGCGGAGCCTTACATCTGAGAACGGAACGGATTCTGATGCGCTCGATACCCATGTCGGTGATCTTCTGTGCATCTGTCTCCGTGAGGAGCTTGTTCTTGGAAACGATCAGATCGCCGGATTCTGCATCACGCAGATCTTCGCACAGATAACGTCCAACCAGACGCTCCTTCATCGGCTCGATGATTTCCTTGCCGTTGCGGATCTCGTAGATTTCGATACCATCGTCGGTGCCGCAATCCTGCTCACGGATGATCACATCCTGGGATACGTCAACCAGACGACGTGTCAGGTAACCGGAGTCAGCCGTACGCAGAGCGGTATCGGCAAGACCCTTACGAGCGCCACGAGAGGAGAGGAAGTATTCGAGGATGTTCAGACCTTCACGATAGTTTGCACGAATCGGGATCTCAATGGTGGTACCGGAGGTGTTGGCGATCAGACCACGCATACCTGCGAGCTGTCTGATCTGGCTGATACTACCACGGGCACCGGAATCCGCCATCATGAAGATGGGGTTGTACCTGTCGAGATTTGCCTTCAGAGCAGCGGTAACCTCATCTGTTGCATGGTTCCATGTGCTGATGACACGATTGGACTTTTCAGCGGAGGAAATATAACCGTACTCGTATTCCTGTGTGATCTCTTCGATCTCAGCTTCCGCCGCTGCAAGGATGTCCTTTTTCTGCGGCGGAATGGTTGCATCACAAACCGCAACGGTAATTGCCGCACGGGTGGAGTACTTGAAGCCCAGAGCCTTGACTCTGTCGAGTACCTCGGAGGTGGTGGTAGTACCGTGGATGCGGATGCAGCGTTCGATGATCTGGGAGAGCTGGCTCTTGCCGACGAGGAAGGAAATTTCCAGGTCGAACTGCTTATCGGAGTTGGTTCTGTCAACATAACCCAGATTCTGCGGAATATTTTCATTGAAGATCAGACGGCCGATGGTGCAGTCGATGATCTTGGAAAGCTTCTTTTCAGCAACGTCCTTGGTGATGCGCACCTTGATGGGGGCATGCAGGGAAACGTCGCCTTCCTGATAAGCCATGAGTGCCTCGTTGACATCACGGAAGCACTTGCCTTCGCCCTTATCGCCCTTCTTTTCGAGGGTCAGATAGTAGGAGCCGAGTACCATGTCCTGAGAAGGAACGGCAACGGGACGTCCGTCGGAGGGCTTGAGCAGGTTGTTTGCTGCGAGCATCAGGAAACGTGCCTCTGCCTGTGCTTCAGCAGAAAGGGGCAGATGCACCGCCATCTGGTCGCCGTCGAAGTCCGCATTGAAAGCGGAGCATACCAGCGGATGGAGCTTGAGGGCACGACCCTCAACGAGCACCGGCTCAAATGCCTGGATACCCAGACGGTGCAGGGTAGGAGCACGGTTGAGGAGAACGGGGTGACCCTTGATGACATGTTCGAGTGCATCCCAGACATCCTTTTCGACTGCCTTATCCACCATCTTTCTTGCGCTCTTGATGTTGGCAATTGCCTTGGTATCAACAAGACGCTTGAGAACAAAGGGCTTGAACAGCTCGAGTGCCATTTCCTTAGGCAGACCGCACTGGTACATTTTGAGTCCCGGGCCTACAACGATAACGGAACGGCCGGAGTAGTCAACACGCTTACCGAGCAGGTTCTGACGGAAGCGTCCCTGCTTACCCTTGAGCATGTCGGAGAGGGATTTGAGGGCACGGTTGTTCGGGCCTGTTACGGCTCTGCCGTGTCTGCCGTTGTCGATGAGTGCGTCAACAGCTTCCTGCAGCATGCGCTTTTCGTTGCGCACGATGATGTCGGGAGCTTCGAGCTTGAGCATGCGCTGCAGACGGTTGTTACGGTTGATCACTCTGCGGTAGAGGTCATTGAGGTCGGAGGTCGCATATCTGCCGCCGTCGAGCATAACCATGGGACGCAGATCCGGAGGAATGACCGGAATGACGTTCATGACCATCCATGCCGGCTTGTTGCCGGATTTCAGGAATGCCTCAATGATTTCAAGACGCTTGAGGATCTTGATCTTCTTCTGACCGTTGGGGAGCTTTTCCAGCTCTTCCTTCAGCTCATCGGAAACCCACTGCAGGTCGTTGATCCAGTTTTCCTTGCGGAGCACCTCGTAACGCTCGTTTGTGGGATCGAAATTCTGATCGAACAGCTCCAGAATATAGGCAAAGCCCGTCTTGAAGACTGCCGGTGTATTGGAATCATCCTCGCATCTGCGGTTGTAGGGGAGGAGCATTTCCTTGTAGTCGGCATAGCTCACGATGGTACCGCTCTGGTAGCCGGACTGACCTGCCTCCTCCAGATAAAAGATGCGCTTGTGCAGGAAATTGCGTACTTCCTCTTCGGAGAGTCCCACAACCTCTGCAACCAGATCCAGATGCTTTGTGAAATAGCGCACATAGCACTCGGGATCATATTCATCCAGCAGGTGCTGGATTGCCTCGGCACCCATTTCTGCGATGAATTCATTGTCATACTTTTCGAGATTCTCGTTGTATTCCTTTTCGGTAAGCAGCTGCGCCTTCATGAGCTTTGTGTTACCGGGTTCAATGACGATATATTTTGTAAAATACAGAACCTCTTCCAGACGCTTCTGGGAAATCTCAAGCACCTGACCGATACGGGAGGGTGTACCCTTGAAATACCAGATATGGGAAACGGGAGCTGCAAGCTCAATGTGACCCATACGCTCACGTCTGACCTTTGCACGGGTAACTTCAACACCGCAGCGGTCGCAGACCTTGCCCTTGAAGCGGATCTTCTTGAACTTACCGCAGTGGCACTCCCAGTCCTTGGTCGGACCGAAGATACGTTCACAGTACAGACCGTCACGTTCGGGCTTCTGGGTTCTGTAATTGATGGTTTCGGGGCGTTCTACAGCGCCATAGGACCAGCTTCTGATTCGCTCCGGAGAAGCAAGTCCGATCTGAATGGATTCAAATGTATTAAATTCCAAACCATAAACCTCCTAAAACAAGATGGGAACTGCGGGCAGCCGCCGGCTGCCGCAGATACGGATTAATCGGGTTTAATCTTCATCCGAGAAATCGAAGACGCCGCCGTCTGCATCATCCTCTTCATCAGACCACACATCTCCATCCTCCATGTCACCTGTGAGGTAGCCTGCATCCTCAAAATCGCTGGAATCGGAATGCAGATCCGCTGTCATTTCGTCACCGAAATCGGACATGGGCATGATCGGGATGTCATCATCGTCATCGAAGTGCTGCTTGAGGTCGATTTCTTCCTGATTTGCATCAAGAACCTTTACGTCAAGACCCAGCGACTGCAGCTCCTTGATCAGAACCTTGAAGGATTCCGGAATGCCGGGCTTGGGAACGTTCTGACCCTTGACAATAGCCTCATAGGTATTGACACGGCCGACAGTATCGTCGGACTTGACGGTCAGGATTTCCTGCAGCGTGTAAGCTGCGCCGTAAGCTTCCAGAGCCCAAACTTCCATCTCACCGAAACGCTGACCGCCGAACTGCGCCTTACCGCCCAGAGGCTGCTGTGTAACGAGGGAGTAGGGACCTACGGAACGAGCGTGGATCTTATCATCAACGAGGTGATGGAGCTTGAGGTAATACATGTAACCAACGGTTACCTTGTTGTCGAACTGTTCGCCCGTACGGCCGTCATACAGTGTGAACTTGCCGTCCTCGGACATTTCCAGAGCCTTGGGGTTGATGACCTTATCCATCTGATTCAGCTCGAACATCTCATTGCGGTAGGGGGTATTTCTTTCATTTGCTTCACGGAAGCATGCACGGATATCTGCCTCATGTGCACCGTCGAATACGGGAGTCATGATGTGCCAGCCGAGTGCCTTTGCGGACATACCCAGATGCACTTCCAGTACCTGACCGATATTCATACGGGACGGAACGCCCAGCGGGTTGAGTACGATATCCAGCGGTGTACCATCGGGCAGGAACGGCATATCCTCCTCAGGGAGAATACGGGAAACAACGCCCTTGTTGCCGTGACGGCCCGCCATCTTGTCGCCAACGGAGATCTTACGCTTCTGTGCGATATAGCAGCGAACAAGCTTATTCACGCCCGGGGACAGCTCATCGCAGTTTTCACGGGTAAAGATCTTGACGTCGATGATCACGCCGCCTTCACCGTGCGGCACCTTCAGGGAGTTGTCACGCACTTCACGAGCCTTTTCACCGAAGATTGCACGCAGCAGTCTTTCTTCCGCAGTCAGCTCGGTTTCGCCCTTGGGCGTTACCTTGCCGACCAGAATATCACCGGCATGAACCTCCGCACCGATGCGGATGATGCCGTTTTCATCGAGGTTTTTGAGAGAATCATCGCCGACATTGGGAATGTCACGGGTGATCTCTTCCGGTCCGAGCTTGGTATCACGGCACTCCAGCTCATATTCTTCAATATGAATGGAAGTGAATACATCCTCACGAACCAGACGCTCATTCAGGAGGACAGCGTCCTCATAGTTGTAGCCTTCCCAGGTCATAAAGCCGATGAGGGCATTCTTACCGAGGGAGATTTCACCGTCAGCAGTTGCCGGACCATCTGCCAGAACCTGACCCTTGCGAACGGTTTCGCCGACATTGACGATCGGACGCTGGTTCACGCAGGTATCCTGGTTGGAACGCTTGAACTTGATCATATTATAGGTGTGGTCAATCTTCTGTGTATCCTGCACGACGATCTTGTCAGCAGAAACGAAGGTTACAACACCATCGGTTTCGGAAAGTACGCAGACGCCGGAGTCAACGGCAGCCTTGTATTCCATACCGGTGCCGACGAACGGACGCTCGGTACGCAGCAGCGGCACAGCCTGACGCTGCATGTTTGCGCCCATGAGGGCACGGTTTGCGTCATCGTTTTCAAGGAACGGGATCATTGCGGTCGCAACAGATACTACCATCTTCGGGGAAACGTCCATGAAATCGACCTTGCTGTTTTCGCACTCAAGGATCTTGTCACGATAACGTGCATTGACCTTGGCACGGGCGAACTTGCCTTCCTCTGTCAGCGGTTCGTTTGCCTGTGCAACGATGTACAGATCCTCCATGTCAGCGGACATGTAAACAACTTCGTCGGTAACCACGCCTGTTTCCTTATCCACACGGCGGTAGGGAGCTTCGATGAAGCCGTACTCGTTGATTCTTGCAAAGGTTGCAAGGTAGGAGATCAGACCGATGTTCGGACCTTCGGGGGTTTCGATGGGGCACATTCTGCCGTAGTGGCTGTAGTGTACGTCACGAACCTCAAATCCGGCTCTGTCACGGGACAGACCGCCCGGACCGAGTGCGGACAGACGGCGCTTGTGCGTCAGTTCTGCCAGAGGATTGTTCTGGTCCATGAACTGGGACAGGGGGGAGGAGCAGAAGAATTCCTTCACCTGGGAGGTGATCGGACGGATATTCACCAGAGCCTGCGGAGTAACAACCTCCATGTCCTGTGCCTGGATATTCATGCGCTCACGGATGCTGCGCTCCATTCTTGCGAAGCCCGTGCGCATGGTATTCTGCAGCAGCTCACCTACGCAGCGGATACGGCGGTTGCCCAGATGGTCGATGTCATCTGTGGTGCCGACGCCCTCGCAGAGGTTGAGGAAATAGCTGACAGTTGCGAAAATATCGTCAAGTGTAATGTGATTGGGAATCAGTTCTTCTGCACGCTTCTTGACAACTTCCTTGAGGTCTGCCGGATCTGTATTGTCCAGAATGTCGCACAGCACCTTGAAGGAAACCTTCTCGTAGATGCCGCATTCTGCCGGATCAAAATCCACATAGCCTGCAAGATCAACCATGCCGTTGCCGAGGATCTTGATTTCCTTTTCTACCATACGGATGGCGTTCTGGCCCTTCTCGTCCTGGTAGTATTCCTTGGATTCAACGGTGATGAATGCTTCAAATACGCCTGCCTGCTCGATCTGTGCAGCCTTTTCTGCGGATACGACCTCGCCTGCATCTGCCAGAACCTCGCCCGTTCTTGTGTCAACGACCGGTTTTGTCAGCTGGTGACCTGTCAGACGGGAAGCGATGCCCAGCTTCTTGTTGTACTTGAAACGACCGAACTTGCACAGGTCATAACGTCTGGGATCGAAGAAGAGGTTGCTCAGATGCTGCTGTGCGCTCTCCACCGTCGGCGGCTCACCGGGACGCAGCTTCTTGTATACTTCAATGAGGGCATCCTCTGTATTTTTCGCAGTGGTATCCTTCTGAAGAATCGTCTGGTTCAGACGCTCGTCAATACCGAACACTGCCTGAATCTGCTCATCAGTGCCAAGACCGATGGAACGGATGAAGGTGGTCAGCGGAATCTTGCGGTTCTTGTCGATGCGGACATACACCACATCGTTGGAATCCATCTCGTATTCCAGCCATGCGCCACGGTTCGGGATAATGGTGGATTTGAACAGTTCCTTACCCGTCTTGTCCTTCTCCATGTCATAATAAACACCGGGAGAACGAACCAGCTGGGAAACGATAACACGCTCAGCACCGTTGATGACAAATGTACCGCTTTCGGTCATCAGCGGGAAATCACCCATGAAAATTTCACTTTCCTTGAGCTCACCCGTCTCCTTGTTCCAGAGCTTTGCGGTCACACGCAGGGGGGATGCATAGGTAGCCTGATGATCCTTAGCCTCTGCAATGGTGTACTTCAGGTTGTCATCGTCAAAGCGATAGCCGGTAAAGGTCAGCACCAGATTTCCGCTGTAATCGGTTGCGGAGAAGTCACGGAAAACCTCCTGCAGACCCTCTTCCCTGAACCACTTGTAGGAATTCTTCTGAATCTCAATGAGGTTGGGCATGTCGAGGACTTCGTTGATCTTGCCGAAGCTCATTCTGACATTTTTACCAAGCTGTTTGGCAGTCACATTCACCATAGGCGGATACCTCCTTAGAATTTTTACAGCAAAGCCGACTGTGCCGTCTTTGCATGCATCGGATTCATAAAAATCTGTACATCAAATTTCAAAACAGGGCTTGACAAATCCTGCCGGATATGATATACTATTTTGCGGACAAGCGATAGCTTGCCATTATGATACATTATATAATTATATTACATCTTATAATATTTGTCAAGCGTTTTTCAAAGTTTTGTAAATTGTCCCAATTTTCCGAAAAGCATCTCCGCCGCATTTGTCCATTCGGACAAGGACGGCGGTTTTACTTATAATTATGGCTTTCCTAAGCTTCCCCGCCGCAGGCGGGGGAAGCTTAGGACATGTGATGACGGCCCGCCTGCGGCGGACCGTCATCACATGAAAAATAATTTTCAAGCGCCGCATTTGTCCGTTCGGACAAGTGCGGTTTTCTTTTGCGAAAAAACACATATGCGGCGTACGGGAAGGTTTTTCATGTCTGCCGCACTGAAAAATGAAAGCGGCAGACACTTATTATATATAGGGGTATAACAGAGAATGAACAGCAGCGTAAAAAACCGGCATTTTTTGTATGTTTATGGGCAAAAAGAACAGAAAACGGGATTTCAGAGAACGTAATCTGTGGTTCTTTGCAAAAATTGAGAAAAACTATTGACAAGCCTTGTGATTTGGTGTATAATATCATGGTATGCGGTAAAAATGCGCATAACATTTGTTGAAAAGGAGGATACGAGATGCCAACATTTAACCAGCTCGTACGCAAGGGCAGAAAGATGCAGGAGAGTAAGTCTACAGCTCCGGCTTTGCAGAAGGGTTACAATGCAAAGAAGAAGGTGCAGATCGACCAGAGTGCTCCGCAGAAGAGAGGCGTTTGCACAGTTGTTAAGACAACAACTCCGAAGAAGCCGAACTCTGCTATGCGTAAGATCGCAAGAGTTAAGCTGACAAACGGCTACGAGGTTACATCTTACATTCCCGGTATCGGTCACAACCTGCAGGAACATAGCGTGGTTCTGATCCGTGGCGGACGTGTAAAGGACCTTCCCGGTGTACGTTACCACATCATCCGTGGTGCGCTCGACGCTCAGGGTGTAGCTAACAGACAGCAGGCACGTTCTAAGTACGGTGCCAAGAGACCGAAGGCAGGCAAGAAGAAGTAATTCCATGCTTGCAGCTTGAAAGTCAAACCATTTTTATTTCGAATGAATCAGGATTACCACAGGATAAATGTGGAGATTTTTCATATAGATTATGCGAAATCCTCTGCATTGGTCTTGACGTGCCTGCCGCAGGCAGGACGAGTACCTATGAATTCATGAATGCAATGTGAAGGAGGGAAGCGAAATGCCAAGAAGAGGTAAAATCGCAAAGCGTGATGTACTGCTCGATCCCGTATACAATTCCAAGCTTGTAACACGTCTGATCAACAACGTGATGCTGGATGGTAAGAAGGGTGTCGCACAGAAGATCGTTTATGGTGCATTTGATATTGTCGCTGAAAAGACAGGCAGAGATGCACTCGAAGTTTTCGAAGAGGCTATGGAAAACATTATGCCTCAGCTGGAAGTTAAGGCACGCCGTCTGGGTGGTGCTACTTACCAGGTTCCGATGGAAGTTCGTCCGGACAGAAAGCAGACTCTCGGTCTGAGATGGATCACTAAGTATTCCAGACTCCGTAACGAGAGAACCATGAAGGAAAGACTGGCCGGTGAAATTCTCGACGCACTCAACGGTGTTGGCGGTGCATGCAAGAAGCGTGACGATACACACAAGATGGCAGAGGCAAACAAGGCATTTGCACACTACCGCTGGTAATTTGCCGTATTGTAAAACCGCTGATAAAGGAGATAGATTATGGCAAGAGATTGTTCACTGGAGCGTACCAGAAATATCGGTATCATGGCGCACATTGATGCCGGTAAGACAACAACCACAGAGCGTATTCTGTTCTATACCGGTGTAAACTATAAGATCGGTGAGACCCACGAGGGTGCAGCGACGATGGACTGGATGGAGCAGGAGCAGGAGAGAGGTATCACAATTACCTCCGCTGCAACAACAGCTTACTGGGCAGGTCACAGACTCAACATCATCGATACACCCGGACACGTTGACTTCACTGTAGAAGTTGAGCGTTCCCTGCGTGTACTCGACGGTTCTGTCACTGTACTGTGCGCAAAGGGCGGCGTAGAGCCTCAGTCCGAGACCGTTTGGAGACAGGCTGACAAGTACAAGGTACCGAGAATGGCTTATGTCAACAAGATGGATATCATGGGCGCAGACTTCTACCGTGTTGTAGATATGATGCGTGACAGACTCAAGTGCAACGCTGTTCCGATTCAGCTGCCGATCGGCGCTGAAGAAACCTTCAAGGGTATCGTTGACCTGGTAGAAATGAAGGCTTATGTATATTACGATGACCTGGGCAAGGACATCCGTGTTGAGGACATCCCCGCAGACATGGTTGAAAAGGCTGAGGAATATCGTGAGTCCCTGCTGGAGCACGTTGCTGAGCAGGATGAAGCGCTGATGGAGAAGTATTTTGCAGGTGAAGAGCTCACTATTGAGGAGATCAAGAACTGCATCAGAAAGTCCTGTATTGCAAATACAATGGTTCCTGTAGTATGCGGTACTTCCTATAAGAATAAGGGCGTACAGAAGCTGCTCGATGCCATTGTTGACTATATGCCCGCACCGACCGATGTTGATGACATCAAGGGTATTGATGTGGAAACAGGTGAGGAGAAGATCTGTCCTTCTTCCGATGAAGCGCCGTTTGCAGCTCTTGCATTCAAGATTGCAACTGACCCGTTCGTTGGTAAGCTGACATTCTTCCGTGTATACTCCGGCGTGCTCAATGCAGGTTCCGGCGTACTCAACTCCACAAAGGGCAAGCACGAGAGAATCGGCCGTATCGTGCAGATGCACGCTAACAGCCGTAAGGAACTGACAACTGTATACTCCGGTGATATTGCAGCTGCAATCGGTCTGAAGCAGACCACAACCGGTGATACACTGTGTGATGAGAACCATCCCGTAATCCTCGAGTCCATGGAATTCCCGGAGCCGGTTATCAATCTGGCAATCGAGCCGAAGACCAAGGCAGGTCAGGAGAAGATGGGCGTTGCACTGGCAAAGCTGGCTGAAGAGGATCCGACATTCCGCACATGGACTGACGAGGAAACAGGTCAGACCATCATCGCTGGTATGGGCGAGCTGCACCTTGACATCATCGTAGACAGACTGCTGCGTGAGTTCAAGGTAGAGGCTAACGTAGGTGCTCCGCAGGTATCCTATAAGGAAACCATCAAGGGCTCTGCTGACGTTGACCACAAGTACAAGAAGCAGTCCGGTGGTAGCGGTCAGTACGGTCACGTTAAGATCCGTGTTACTCCGAATGAGTCCGGTAAGGGCTACGAGTTCGTAAACTCTGTAGTCGGCGGCTCCATTCCGAAGGAATATATCCCCGCTGTTGACGCAGGTATCAAGGGCGCTATGCAGGCAGGTGTTCTTGCAGGCTATCAGGTAGTTGACGTTAAGGTTGAACTGTACGATGGTTCTTACCATGAAGTTGACTCCTCTGAAATGGCGTTCAAGATCGCTGGTTCTATGGCATTCAAGGAAGCTATGCGTAAGGCAGAGCCGATCCTGATGGAACCGATCATGAAGGTTGCAGTAATTGCTCCCGATGATTATCTGGGCAACATTATCGGTGACCTCAGCTCCCGTCGTGGTGAGATCCAGGGTCAGGAAACAAGACCGGGTACTGTACAGGTTGATGCACTGGTTCCGCTGTCCGAAATGTTCGGCTATTCCAACCAGCTGCGTTCCAACACACAGGGCCGTGGTCAGTATGCAATGGAACCTCACAGCTACAGAGAAGTTCCGAAGAATATTGCTGAAGGTATCATGACTTCCAGAGGCAAAAAGGACTAATTAATCACACATAAATAAAATTATGTGTTTTCGCAGGAATTTTTTTAAAAAAAGACTTGCAATTTATGCAGCTATCTGGTATAATATATATATCATTATGCTGTAAAAACAGTATTTAAAGGAGGAAACTTCCAATGGCAAAGGCAAAATTTGAACGTACCAAGCCCCATGTAAATATTGGTACAATTGGTCACGTAGACCACGGTAAGACAACTCTGACTGCAGCTATCACAAAGACTCTCGCTATGAAGGGTCAGGCTAAGTATGAGGCTTATGACATGATCGACAAGGCTCCCGAGGAGAGAGAGCGTGGTATCACAATCAACACCGCACACGTTGAGTATGAGACTGACAATCGTCACTATGCTCACGTTGACTGCCCCGGACATGCTGACTATGTAAAGAACATGATCACTGGTGCAGCTCAGATGGACGGTGCTATCCTCGTAGTAGCTTCTTCCGACGGCCCGATGGCTCAGACTAAGGAGCACATCCTGCTGGCTCGTCAGGTAGGCGTACCGGCTATCGTAGTATTCATGAACAAGGCTGACCAGGTTGACGACGAAGAGCTGCTCGAACTCGTTGAGATGGACATCCGTGAGACTCTGTCTGAATATGAGTTCCCGGGCGATGATATTCCGGTAATCAAGGGTTCTGCACTTGCAGCTCTGAATGCTGGCGATGACATCAACGATCCTGCATACGCTCCGATTCTGGAACTGATGGCTGCTGTTGATGAGTATATCCCGACTCCTGAGAGAGACGACGCTAAGCCCTTCCTGATGCCTATCGAGGATACAATGACAATCTCCGGTCGTGGTACTGTAGTAACAGGCCGTGTTGAGAGAGGTCGTATGAACGTAGGTGAGGAAGTTGAGATCGTTGGTCTGAAGGAAGAAAGCTCCAAGACCACAGTAACCGGTCTGGAAATGTTCAGAAAGCAGCTCGACTTTGCTGAAGCTGGTGACAACGTAGGTGCTCTGCTCCGTGGTGTTCAGAGAAAGGACGTTGAAAGAGGCCAGGTTCTCTGCAAGCCCGGTTCCATCAACCCCCACACAAAGTTCAGAGGTCAGGTTTACGTTCTGAAGAAGGAAGAGGGCGGCCGTCACACACCGTTCTTCAACAACTACAGACCGCAGTTCTATTTCAGAACAACTGACGTTACAGGCATCATCACTCTGCCCGAGGGCGTTGAGATGTGCCGTCCTGGCGACAACGTAGAGATGGATGTTGAGCTGATCACTCCTATCGCTATCGAGCAGAACCTCCGTTTCGCTATCC
>JAFXCV010000063.1 GCA_017521325.1 Oscillospiraceae bacterium
AAAAATACATCTGCTGAAAACGGTTCAACTATCAAGGTTTCGGCAAAGGCAAATGGTCACGGGCTTAAATATACATGGTATATGTGCCATCCCGGAGAAGATAAATTTGTACAAGCATCTGCCACAGGTGCCAACTATTACTTCACAATGAGTGAAGAAAGAGACGGCCGTCAAATGTATTGCGTAATTACCGACATGTTTAATAACTCAGTTCAAACAGATACAGTGACGCTGACAATGAGTAAATAATTTCTGTTGTTAGCATCCATCAAATAATCCAATCGTTTCAAAAATTCCCCTTACTGATGAACTGTAAGGGGGATTTTAGTTTTCGCTGTTAATTTCAACACATCATCTGCATTAAGGATAAGGGCGACAAATTCGTGCTGGAATGCGAAATGCTTATACAAACGGCATTCTGACGCTGACACTGCCCCAAAAGGAGAAACAGCACCCAGAAATGAACCAGATTGAGATTAAGTAATTTTCATGATAAAAATAAACGCTTGCCTTAAGATTCTCAAAGCAAGCGGTACATAAATTTAAGAAAATTTATTGACAAGAATGAGCGGATATGCTATTATGTTAATAACAGTTCAAGTTGATCTAAATTGGTTCACCTTGACAGGCGGGGAGCCCCCGCCGGCAGACGCATTTGAAAGTCTCCCTTTTGGGGAGACTTTCTTGTTTTGCGGAACAATGCGGTTTACCGCATGATGCTTGCTTCGCAGAGCATCATTGCTATTGAGAGATTTGAGAATGGAAAGCATATCATCTATTTTGTCACACCATGACAGCGGGGAGCCCCCGCCGGCAGACGCATTTGAAAGTCTCCCTTTTGGGGAGACTTTCTTGTTTTGCGGAACAATGTGGTTTACCACATGATGCTTGCTTCGCAGAGCATCATAGTTATTGAGAGCTTTGAGAATGGAAAGCATATCATCTATTTTGTCACACCATGACAGCGGGGAGCCCCCGCCGGCAGACGCATTTGAAAGTCTCCCTTTTGGGGAGACTTTCTTGTTTTGCGGAACAATGCGGTTTACCGCATGATGCTTGCTTTGCAGAGCATCATTGTTATTGAGAGCTTCTCTTTTAAGAGAGACTCTCTTTTTTGCGGAATGCGGTGCGATTTAACGTATAAAATTTTGGATTGAACAAAACACCCCCATATCCATTGCACGGATATGGGGGATTTCTTGCAGCTTAAAACAATTATTCGTCAGACCCTTCCATTTCAATGAACTGCTCCACGGTCATCATTCCCTTGTTGAGCATGAAGAAGCGATCGTTGTACTTGTCAATGGAGCTGGTCGATGCACCGAGCATGTAGCGGAATACTTCCTTGCCAAGGATGGAGTCCAAGAAGGACTGTGTTGCTCTGAAGCGAATCTCACCGTCGGACATGTCATAGTCGAAAGAACCGTTGATCAGACCATAGTTTGCCACAGCAACTGCCACAGCAGTATCGATTCTCTTATCCTCAGAGATGCGGAAAGGCATCGGAGAAAGAAGCTGTACAAGCTCTCTGTCAGCATCCACAATGAACAGGATATCCATCGGGAAATCCTCACCCTTGATAGAGCAGGAAACCACCAGATCCTCATCATGTCTTTCGTACTTGAACTCCAAGTCATCAAACATCTGGCAAATCGTTTCGTAGACATTCAATGCGGCTTTCTTGTTCTTTTCTTCACTCATTGTTCGTACCTCCTGTAATAAATTGATAAAAGTCTTAACTGTGTTTTTTTAAATAAAGCCGATGGGCTTATGTTTCTTTTGTACGTTGCTCTGGAATTCCTTTTCGGATGCAGCGAGGCTGAAATCCTCAACTGTCAGTTCCGAGCATTTCTTCTGTGACATCTGGCAGCGCAGAACTGCCTTGCCCCATGTGCGTTCAAACAGATTTCTTGCAAATCTTGCATTGCTGAAATCCTTGGCGCCTATAAGCTCATCCGGCAGGGCGTTGAAATAGCTGCGGACGGTATTTTCAAAATCGTCCTTGTATGTAAAGTTCTTTTCCGCCATTCCCAGAAAGATGTCGGAAAGCTGCTGCCTTGAGTAATTCGGGAAGTCGATCTGATAGGGCATGCGGCTTTTCAGTCCGATATTTCCGTTCATAAGCTTTTCCATCTCATCGGGATATCCCGCCATGATGACAACAAGATCTGTGCGGTGATTTTCCATTTCAGCAACCAGCGTATCAATTGCCTCTCTGCCGTAATCCGATGTGCTGATCGCATCATCACGATACAGGGAATATGCCTCGTCGATGAACAGCACAGAGCCGTATGCATCACGGCAGATGCCTGCGGTTTTCGGGGCAGTTTCTCCCACATAACGGCCGCAGAAATCTCTGCCGGAATATTCAAAGAAGCTTCCGTTGCGAAGGATGCCCTTTTCCTTGAGGATCTTGCCGATGATCCGTGCAACCGTCGTTTTGCCCGTTCCGGGATTTCCCACAAAACGCATGTGGATGCAGGGGACACCCAGTTCCTTGTTCCGGACAGAAGCCTCGATCTGGGCGATGATCTCCTCCACACGCTGCCGGATGCCATCCATCCCCACGAGATCCTGCAGCATCTGCATGCCTGTGCGGTTGTAGCCGGAATCTGCGGAAACCAGCTGCATGATTTCATTTCCGCAGATGTGGCTGTTGCCGTTTCCTGCGGATGCATCACTCAACTGTTTGCGGTAGATCATTTCCAGAACGACCTTGCGCACGGTGTTGATCCCGTAGAATCTGCCGTCGTTCTTCTCCTCTGCGATGCGTTCACGGAAGATTTCCCATGCACCCTCATCCATCGTAAAGCCCATATCCTGCAGCATCGCCGAAGCGCAGATGTCAAGCTCAGCGGCATCAAAGGGAATGATGGAGAAATCCCTGATAAAAAGCTGATCATTGAGATTGGCGTGAATTTCCATCAAAACATTCTTTTCGACGAACGGCACACGGAAGAATACAATGTTCTCGCCTGCGTGCAGGTCAATCATTTTAAGAAAATCACGGAAGTCCTTTTCGTCCGTTTCCGTCATCCATTCAGAAATATCAATGCAGATGATCCTGCCGCCGCTGCGCTGAAAATAGGATTCCGCAGCTGAAAACGGAGAATCCATCGGTGTCTTTTTCTGTGGAGATCCAAGCGTAACCTCTACGACACGGTTTTTGGTCGTAAATTTGAAAAGTCCGAGTTCCTCAATCAGATCCGCAAACAGATTCAGATAGGTCGTAAGCCCATAGCCGTCATTGACCGAAACCAGATAGCTTCTGTGTGTGAACGCTTCAAATGTGCCAAATTTTTTGATATGCGGTGCAATTTTAATACACTCGTCCGCCAATTCCTTGAATTCGTCAGCTGCCACAAGGCGGCCTATCTGTCTGAGTGTTGTTTCAGCGCCGTTTTCTTCCTTTTTTGCTTTGCTTTTCACAGGAGAATCGGATTTCTGATTTCTGCTTTTCTTTGCAGGTGCGTCAAGGCGGAGAATTTCTGCTACTGTCGGGATTCTGTCCGCAGGCACTTCCTCCTCGGGTTTTTCGCAGGGAGAAAGTGTGAGTGTATAGATTTCATTATCCTTCGGAAGTCGGAACAGTTCCGTCAGCAGTGCCGTGATTTCCTGACGGATTACTTCAAGATCGGAGTTTTCGGGAATCTCAATTACACCGCTGCAATCCGTGAGATTTGTGTCAAGGTCACTGATGGTAAATTTCTTTTTCAGTTCAAAGGTAAAACGATCCACGGGAAGTACCGTATCCTCCCGTTTGGAAAGCACCCATGAAGGGCTGAAGGAAATGTTGAATGCTGCAAACATAGTTGTACTCATGTATTACCTCTTCCATATCATAGTCTGAATATTGATAAACTTATACATATCACTACGAATTTATTATAGCAAATTTTGTGTAAAAAGTCAAGTGCAGAGAATAAAATAAGAGGATTTTCCTTTGATGCAGGAAAATCCTCTACGAATTTTAGTTTTTGAGTTCAGCACAAACAGCGTCATATTCCGCTGCCATGTCATCCATTTCACCCTTATCCTGCTTGACAAGGAGAGAAACGGCTACATTCACAATCATTGCCAGAACAAACGCAGGCAGCAGCTCGTAGATGCTCCACAGACCACCCATGGGTGCCAGAACGAACTTCCATACGAATACCATCACGCCGCCTGTTACCATACCTGCAAGTGCGCCCCACTTGTTGGAACGTTTCCAGAACAGCGCCAGCAGCATCACCGGTGCAAAGGTTGCACCAAAGCCTGCCCATGCAAAGGATACGATGCGGAATACGGAGCTGTCCGGATTCCATGCGATGAAAACGGAGAGCACGGAAATAACAATCAGCACCAGTCTTGCGCAGAGCATGGACTGCTTATCGTTCATCTTCACCTTGAACATGCCCTTGAGGAGATTCTCGGACATACTGGAGGATGCCGCCAGAAGCTGGGAGTCGGATGTGGACATGGTGCATGCCAGAATGCCTGCAAAGATCAGACCTGCTGCAATTGCAGCCAGTACGCCGTATTCACTCATGAAGGTTGCCATCTTCATAACAACGGTTTCTGCCTCGGAGCTGCCCACCAGTTTTCCGATTGTACCCTGTGCAGACAGTGTGTTTCCGATCATACCGATGAAAATTGCAACGCCCATGGAGATTACAACCCAGATGGAAGCGATTCTTCTGGAAACCTTGACCTTGTTCTTGTCCTCGATCGCCATGAAGCGCAGGAGAATATGGGGCATGCCAAAATAGCCAAGACCCCATGCAAGTGTGGAAGCAATCGGCAGTGCGCCATAGGTTGTAGATTCGCCGCCTTCAGGGTTATGCAGAGCAGTGAAGGAGAGGTAATCCTTCAAACCTTCTGCATTGTCCATAACATTGCCCATGCCGCCTGCTGCAGAAACACCGAAAAATACCAGAATGATCAGAGCAAGTGTCATAACGATACTCTGGATGAGGTCAGTTGTGGATGCTGCAAGGAAACCGCCGATGCTGGTGTAAACCACAATGATGATGGCGCTTACAATCATAGCAATGTGATAATCAATGCCGAAGAGTGTGGAGAAAAGCTTGCCGCATGCTGCAAATCCGGATGCGGTGTAGGGAACGAAGAAGACCAGAATGATGATGGCTGCAATGCCCATGAGGATGTTCTTTTTGTCACGATAGCGGTTTGCGAAGAAATCGGGAATGGTGATCGCATTGCCGCATTTCTGTGTATACACACGCAGACGCTTTGCAACGATCAGCCAGTTGACATAAGTACCGATGGCAAGACCGATTGCTGTCCAGCCTGCCTCTGCGCACCCTGTGAGATACGCAACACCGGGCAGACCCATGAGCAGCCAGCTGCTCATATCGGATGCCTCCGCACTCATTGCGGTAACGATGGGGCCGAGTTTTCTGCCGCCGAGGTAGAAGTCACCGACATTTTCGTTCTTCTTGGAACAAACAATGCCGATCACCACCATCATCACCATATAGGCAATGATCGTGATAAGCATGATGATAAGATTTGATGTCATAAGCTGTATGTATGAATTGATTCTAATTCATACGCCTCCTTTCAAACTTTTGAGGCATACGCATAGTATGCCCCTTTTACGGATATACCATTTTTAATTATACCACAGAATCGCAATAAATACAATAGCGCAGAATTCCAGAAAAAAGATGTATTTTTTGTAAACTATTGACAAATTACAGATAGTATTGTAAAATAAGGGCAAAGTGTAACAATCAATCAAAAAGGAGAGAGCCACATGAAAATCTGCACCCCCGAATCCTCACATATCAGTCAGCTGCGGAAACTCTGGCAGGAATCGTTTTCTGATACAGAATTTTTCGTAAATGTATTTTTTCAAACGGCATTCAGCCCAAAACGCAGTCGATGCGTCATTTGTGACGAGCAGATTGCAGCCGCACTCTATTGGTTTTCCTGTACATGGGGTGGCATGAGGCTTGCCTATCTGTATGCAGTTGCAACTGCAGGGGAGTTCCGTGGCAGGGGCATCTGCCGTCGATTGATGGAGGATACCCATGCCCATCTGAAAGAACTTGGATACGATGCGGTTATTCTTGTACCGGGAAGTGATTCATTGTTCGGTTTTTATGAACGTATGGGCTACCGTGTGTGCAGCAGTATTCGGGAACTGAACTATAAATCAGCGGATGGGGGAGTTATGATGGAACGTATCGACAAGCATGCGTACGGGAAGCTCCGACGTATGTATCTGCCTGAAAACGGCGTGCTTCAGGAAGCGGAAAATCTTGACCTTCTCGAATGTACGGAGGAGTTTTATCAAGGTGAAGATTTCCTGCTTGCAGGTCATTGTGAGAATGGGGAATATGTTGGCGTGGAGCTGTTGGGGAATGTGGTAAAAACACCACAGATACTTCATTCACTTGGATGCGAAACAGGTGTTTTCCGAACAACGGGAGAGGAACGACCCTTTGCGATGTGTTTTCCTCTGCGTGCGGAAAGCGTAATATCCGACATGTATTTTGGAATTGCATTCGACCTTTGAATTGTGAAATTATAAGTTGTAGTGCAAAAAGTGGATTCACTGAAGAAACGGTGGACAAAACTAAGGGTCAAATTGTGCAATAATTGTTGATATAATCCACTTTCTTTGAAAAAAGTGTTGACTTTTTTATGACAATATGTTAAAATTAGGATAGAAATAGATCGGGGAATTGAGAAAATCAAAACATGAGGAGGATTTTTTATGAACCTGAAAAAAATCACAGCTGGACTTACGGCAGTTATCTGCTGTGCCGGAATGCTCAGTGTGATGCCGTATAGTGGTGTGGAAACCTATGCGGCAGAAGCAGTGTACAACAATTTCGAAACAGATTTCGAAGGTTGGCACGGAACGAACTACGATGTCGTAATGAGTGCCGTAAACGGTGCAGGCTACGACGGCAGCAGAGGTATGACAGTCAGCGGCAGACAGACTGTGGCAGATGGCGCAACTTCTGCAAAGGGCTTCTACCTGTTCGGCGATGTGGAGTATACCTATTCTATGCAGGTGTACAGCGCACAGGATGAGGTGTTCCATTTGAATCTTCTGTGCATCGACGAGGAAAGCGGCGAGGAAACCGTCATTGAACTCGACAGCGCAGCAGTCAAGGGAGGCGAGTGGACAGAGCTTTCCGCAGTTTACACCGCACCCGCAGACAGTTACGAGTTCCGTCTGACACTGGCGACGGACAGCACAAATGATTTTGCATTTGATGAAGTGAAGATCACAACAGAGGAAACCAAGGCAGTCAATGCAGTATATGCTGCATCCGCTGACCAGGGTCTGAAGGATGCATTTGCAAACTACTTCAGAGTCGGCAACATCCTCAACGGCGGTACGGTAAGAAATTCTGCAATTACCGCAATGATCATCAAGAACTACAACAGCCTTGAGTGCGAGAATGAAACCAAGCCCGATGCAACCATCGTGCAGAACGGCAGCACAAATACCAACATTAAGGTATCTCTGAACAATGCATCTGCAATT
>JAFXCV010000064.1 GCA_017521325.1 Oscillospiraceae bacterium
GTTCTTTTCAAAACAAGCGCTTCACTTGCCAATTTCGCAGGCTTTCCAAAGTGAAATGACATGCTTGGTGAAATCTCCCAAAGAATAGAAGCGGGAATTGTGCGAAATGCAGGATGTTTAGTAAAAGGGATTGACAAGTCTGTGCAAAAGTGGTAAGATGAATATATGGTAGGATGGCATTGGAAATTGCCAAATGAAAACAGAGAGGAAGGATATCTATGAAAACAACAAAAATCACATCACTGCTCACTGCTTTTGCGATGTTTGCAGGTACTGCGGCGATGGTGCCGGTGATGCCGGAGTCGGAGATTGTGGCGAGTGCGGTGGAATCGACCGAAGCAGCATACGATAATCAGACAGAAATGGAGGAACCCACAGGCGATTGGTGTGAGACAGAGCCTGCGGATGAATACGAGGATCCCACAAGTAATTGCGAACAGTTTCCTACTGAAATTTACGAGGATCCCACAGGCGATTGCTGTGAGACAGAAGCTGCGGAAGAATACGAGGATCCTACAGGTAATTGCGAACAGTTTCCTACTGAAATTTACGAGGATCCCACAGGAAATTGCTGTGAGGATGACTGGTACGAAGAGCCGGAACCTGAAATACTGCAATATGGTTTATTGTCGTATAATGTTTACGATGATCACATTACCATCTATAGCTGTAACACATCCGTTAAGGAAGTAGAGATCCCTGCAGAAATTAACGGGTTGCCGGTAACGGGTATCGAACAATGGGCATTTAACAATTGTAAGAAACTGACAAGCGTTGATATTCCGGACAGCGTAACACACATAGGAGGAGGGGCATTCGAGAACTGTGTTAGCCTGACTTTCATCGAAATTCCCGAAGGCGTAGAAAGTTTAGGGGAGAACACATTTGCTTGTTGCATAAATCTTGTTTCCATTACCCTTCCTAAAAGTATAAATCACTTTGGAGTTTGTACTTTTATAGGATGCACAGCTCTTGCGAATATCTACTACGCCGGAACGAAAGTAGAATGGGATGAAATTAGTTTTTATGATTATGGCAATGAAGTACTTCTGAATGCAGAGATCCACTATGCATCGGACAATAAGCCCGCTGTAATTCCGGGCAACCTCAACGATGACGCTTCCATCGACGCTACCGACGCTGCCCTTCTCCTTTCCGCAGCTGCCGCAGCAGGCGCAGGCGGTGAATCCGGTCTGACCGCAGAGCAGATCAAGGCAGCTGACCTTGACGGAAACGGTTCGTTTGACGCAAGCGATGCATCCCTCATTCTCATGTATGCAGCCTATTCCGGCGCAGGCGGTGAGCTTGGCATTACGGAATTTCTTGCGCAGTTATAATTTTCTCAGATCCCCGATGCGGTCTGCATCGGGGATTTGCTGTGTTCTGCCCCAAAAACAATTGGAAAATCTATACAAAACATAGAAATTGAAAAGTATAGTAAAAACAATTGACAAATAGAAATGAATATGCTATAATGTAAACAGTGATTGCGTGCATAATCACAAAATAGGATAGGGAAGGATGAAGTATTATGAAAAAAACAAAATTTGTATCTGTATTGACAGCCTGCGCAATGCTCTCGGGAATGGCGGTCATGCTGCCGATGGTGCCGGATACGGCGATTGTGGCGGGTGCCTATGAAAACGAAACCTACGGACAGCTCACCTATATAAATGCCGGTGATTATATTGCTATCACCGACTGTGACGAAACTGCAACAGAAGTAGAGATCCCTGCGGAGATCGACGGGGTGAAGGTGACAATGCTTGCAAAAGCTGCATTTAAAGACTGCTCCAATTTGATTACCGTTACCATTCCGGATGGTGTCAAGACTATTTGGATAGATGCATTTTATGGCTGTGAAGCTCTGACCACCATCACCATTCCGGATAGTGTCACGAGCATTGGGAACAGTGCATTTTCCGGTTGTTCCGGTTTGACCTCCATCAACATTCCGGATGGTGTTACGAGTATTGAGAATTTTGCATTTGACGGCTGTTCTTCTTTGACGTCCATCACCATTCCGGATGGTGTTACGAGTATTGGGGATTATGCATTTGACGACTGTTCCTCTTTGACATCCATCACCATTCCGGATGATGTTACAAGCATTGGAGATTCTGCATTTTCCGGCTGTTCCTCTTTGACCTCCATCACCATTCCGGAGAGTGTCACGAGTATTGGAGATGATGCATTCACTTTTTGCTCCAGTCTGACCTCCATCACGGTATCCGAGGACAATGAATCCTACAAAGATATTGACGGAGTTTTGTTCTCAAAGGACGCAGCCACCATTCTGGTTTATCCGGCAGATAAAGTGGAGGATGCCTATGTGATTCCGGATGGTGTCACGAATATCGGAGATGATGCATTTAGTTCCTGTTCCTCTCTGACCACCATCACTATTCCGGATACTGTCACGAGCATTGGAAAGGGTGTATTTTCTGACTGTGATGCTTTGACCACCATCACCATTCCGGATAGAGTTACGAGCATTGGAGCGGGTGTATTTTATGACTGCGATGCTCTGACCGCCATCACCATTCCGGATGGTGTCACGAGTATCGGAGATGATGCATTTAATTCCTGTTCCTCTCTGACCACCATCACTATTCCGGATACTGTCACAAGTATTGGAGAATCTGCATTTTATTGCTGTGTTTCTCTAATCACCATCACCATTCCGGATAGCGTCATGAGTATTGGATGTGGTGCATTTTCTGACTGTTACGCTTTGACATCCATTACCATACCGGACGGTGTCACGAACATTGAAGGTTTTACATTTTCTCACTGTAACGCTCTGACCAGCATCACGATTCCGGAAAGTGTCACGAGTATTGAAGATGATGCGTTTTCTCATTGTGACGCTTTGATCTCCATTACCATTCCGGATAGTGTCACGAGCATTGGAGAAGGTGCATTTTATTCCTGTGATGCTCTGACCACCATCACCATTCCGGATAGTGTTACGAGTATTGGATATAGTGCATTTGGAGACTGTGCTGATTTGACCACCATCACCATTCTGAACTCCGAATGTGAGATTTACGACTATAGTGATACAATCGCCTTTAACGCTACCATCCGTGGCTACGCAAATTCCACGGCGCAGGCGTATGCAGAGAAGTACGGACGTAAATTTGAGGTAATTGGCGAAAGCCCCACCCTCCCCCTCGGCAACATCAACGGCGACGAATCCATCGACGCTACCGACGCAGCACTTCTGCTTTCCGCAGCTGCCGCAGCAGGCGCAGGCGGTGAATCCGGTCTGACCGCAGAGCAGATCAAGGCAGCCGACCTTGACGGCAATGGCTCGTTTGACGCAAGCGATGCTTCCCTCATCCTCATGTATGCAGCGTATTCCGGCGCAGGCGGCGAGCTTGGTGTTACGGAATTTCTTGCGCAGCTGTAAGAATCCGACACGGACGGCAGGGGACTCAATAACAATAAAAACGGATGCGTGTTTACGCATCCGTTTTCGTATGTATCCGTCTTTTATGCCTGCAAAGCTTCGTTTCACAAGCGGAGCATTTCAGACAGGCATTTGTTGCATCCGAAAACTGTTCAGGGTACCTGCGGTAGGTGATTTCCCAGCGCAGCAGAAGAATGAGCGCACAGCCGAGCAGGCTGTAATAATACACACCCGGCATGAAGATGAGGGGGGTGAACATCATTGCAAAATCCCAGTTGTAAATGCGGCAGGTCGTACAGCAGCGGTTTTTCATAAACCATGCCTGAAAGGGGCAGAAAAACAGGATGCAGATGATGTCACAGACAGAATAGGCAAGACAGATGAGAATCAGGATGCCCTTGTCAATGATGCCGAGGAAATACAGCACACCGAACAGCGCATTGAGTGCAATCCAGATACCTGCGACCAGCGCAGTGGTTTTCCATGATTGATTCACAGGCTTTGCGTCGGGCTTTGTGGGTCGGTAGTTTCGACGGAACTGCTTCTGGCAGCCCATGCTTTCAAATTTTGAGGGGAAGAAACGAAGGAGCATATCCGCTACAAAAAAGATCCAGACGAGGTTGAGCAGGGGGTAAAAAGTCGCAAGCACGTCGGTTCTGTCAAGTATGTAAAAGACCAGCATCACCAGAAACAGGAGGGAGCGCAGACCGAGCTTTACATAATGGAGCAGCAGAACGACCGAGCGTTTTTCGTTTTGTTTTTTCATTCCTCTTCCTTTCTGTATCCAAGTGCCAGAAAGCCGACAATGCGGAAATTCTGCGGCAGACCGAGAATTTCTCTGGCATTCGCCTCCGCATCCCTGCCATCCGCAGAGAAGCGCAGATGCAGCTGCACCCAGCAGCAGCCAAGCTCCTGCTCTTCGGCGGCAAGCATCATGTAGGTCAGTGCAATGGAACTGTCCTCGATCCATGTATCCGCCTTTTCGCTGTCGGCAGCCACCACAACAGCAGCTGCGGCATCGGCGGCAAATGCTGCGCCCGCCTGCTTTGCGCAGGAAAGCTTCCAAAGCGTTTCCTTATCCTCGATCAGGTGGAAGGTGCATGGTCTGCGGTTGCGGCTGGTCGGTGCAAGACTGCCGGCGGACAGGATGTAATCGAGAGTATCCCGTGCAACGGGTTTGCCCGAAAAGCTGCGCACGCTCTTTCGTTTTTCAATGATTCTGCGAAATTCCATAGCTCCTCCTTGCTGTACAGCAATATCATATACACATTCTTAATTATATCGTCTTACGCCCAAAATGTCAAGTAATTTATAAAAAATGTCGATTGTATTTACTGACACGCAGGTGATGAAAAACTGCGCAAAATGCAAAAGCGATATGCGTTGGTATTGACAAAAAACACTGCAATAGGATATGATTTCTATAACGGCATGAGCCATTCAACAAGAGAGGTTCGTGCTTGGCGATATTATGATGGACGGCAAGTTCAATGCCTTTGATCTTTCGGCAATGAAACGTGAATG
This sequence comes from Oscillospiraceae bacterium, assembly GCA_017521325.1. Classification (GTDB taxonomy): domain Bacteria; phylum Bacillota; class Clostridia; order Oscillospirales; family Ruminococcaceae; genus UBA3855. The sequence continues at coordinate 4,940 of JAFXCV010000064.1, forward strand.
GCTCGCTAAATAAATGCAATCCCCATCCGTACAGCGGATGGGGATTTTTCTATATCAGGCGTTGCCTGCAATCATTTTTTCGACTTCCTCCATTGTCGGAGGATTCAGCGGCAGGGGGAATCTTGAAATTGCAATTGCGGAGCATGCACTTGCAAAACGTACAAGCGATTCATCCGTCATGCCCTTGAGCAGACCGTAGATGCAGCCTGCCTTGAAGGTGTCGCCTGCACCAAGTGTGCTTCTGACTTTCACAGAAAACGGCTTCATGCGCTTCATCGGCTGCCCTTTTCTGCCGTAAAGCATTTCTTTTTCTCCACGGGTGATGATGACAAGACCATCCGTACTTGCGGTCAGCAGCTTGTAGATTTCCTCCATGCTTTTGCCACGGTACTGCGCAGCACCTGTGCATTCCTTGGATACCACATTCACAGCACAGTGCTGATGCAGATAGGTGTCGTGCGTGCAGTCGATCGTCACATAAGGCTTCTTATGCTTGACGCACAGCTCTGCAGCTGCCTGCGTTTCCTCTAAGAAGTACGGATCAATGCCTGCCACGCAGCAGCCTGCAATGTCCTCCTCCTTCGGCATGTTCCAGCGCTTTGTTGCACCCGGCTCGTACAGCGCTTGAAAAACGCCCATCGGGGAGCGTACAAGCCCTGCGATCAGCACATAATCCATCAGCCCCTCATAATCGGGATCAAAATAGAGGGAGGACAGATCCACGGATTTGTCCTTGTAAAAATCCCTGAGAAGCGGTGCAACCTGTGTTCCGATGTGCGTGCCGTCAATTTTTGTGTCAACGCCGAATGAGGCAAGCACTGTTGCCGCAGTGCCGGTTTCACCGCCGGGAAGAAAATATTTCGCCTTGATCTCGGAATATTCATCCGGCTCCGGAAAACCGTCCCTGAGCAGGAAGGAATGTGTCCCCAGTATCTGTCCGTGCATGTAAACCTCGTGATTCATAAATTCATCTCCTTTTACTGTATTGTAGTGTTCCAATCGGTTATCTATATCATAATAGATCATACAGTGCTTGTCAATGCTATGACGTATAATCCTGTACCAAAACCGGATTTTTGCCAGATTCCCCAAAAAATGACATTCGGTTTACTGCATTTTGACCGAAATTTCCCATTGACAAAAGAGGTCGAAGTGTAGTATAATAAAATTGCAGTGAAAGCTGCACCCTTATCAAGAGTGGCTGAGGAACAGGTCCTGTGAAGCCCGGCAACCTGTCCGTAACGGACAAGGTGCTAAATCCTGCGGTATTACCGAGAGATGAGGATTTTTGAGAAAAATCACGGCATTCGGTAAACGAATGCCGTTTTTTGTCATCTTTTGGAACATTTTGAATGAGGAGGAAGAACTATGCAGAAGATATTGTTTACATCCGAGTCCGTAACAGAAGGACATCCCGATAAAATCTGTGACCAGATTTCCGATGCTGTGCTGGACGCAATTCTCGCACAGGATCCCATGGCAAGAGTTGCCTGCGAAACCGCCTGCACCACCGGCATGGTGCTGTGCATGGGTGAGATCACCACAACGGCAAAGGTGGACATCCCGAAGATCGCACGTCAGGTGGTCATTGATATCGGCTATGATCGTGCAAAGTACGGCTTTGACGGCCACACCTGCAATGTGCTGACTGCCATTGACGAGCAGTCCCCTGACATTGCAATGGGCGTGAATAATTCCTATGAGGATGAGAAGGAAACAGGTGCAGGCGACCAGGGACTGATGTTCGGCTATGCGTGCAATGAAACGCCCGAATTGATGCCGATGCCCATTTCTCTGGCACACAAGCTTGCGCTCAGACTCACGGAGATCCGCAAGAACGGCACACTGCGCTACCTGCGTCCCGACGGAAAATCTCAGGTAACAGTGGAATACGATGAGAACGGTAAGCCGAAGCGTGTGGATGCGGTTGTCATTTCTACACAGCATGCTGCTGAAATTCCCACAGAGCAGATCCGTGAGGACATCAAGGAGCTGGTCATTGACGCTGTGATCCCCGCAGGACTGATGGATGAAGATACCAAGATCTACATCAACCCCACAGGCCGCTTTGTAGTCGGCGGTCCGCAGGGCGACAGCGGTCTGACGGGAAGAAAGATCATCGTTGACACCTACGGCGGCTATTCCAGACACGGCGGCGGTGCATTCAGCGGCAAGGATCCGACGAAGGTGGACAGATCCGCAGCGTATGCGGCAAGATACATCGCAAAGAACATCGTAGCGGCAGGACTTGCAGAAAAGTGTGAGATCCAGCTTGCCTATGCGATCGGTGTTGCACGTCCCGTTTCTGTTCTGGTGGATACCTTCGGCACGGGCAAGGTGGATGACGCAAAGCTTGCCAAGGTAGTGGACAAGGTGTTTGACCTGCGTCCTCGTGGCATTATCGAAATGCTCGACCTGCGCCGTCCGCAGTACAGAAAGCTTGCGGCATACGGTCACTTCGGCAGAGAAAATATCGGCGTTGTCTGGGAAAAGACCGACAAGGTGGATGCGATTAAGGCAGCACTGGCGGAGCTGTAAGAGGTTTATCTAAAAATTGTATTTAGGAGTGTTTGTTTGAAATTTATCGGTACACCGGAGATTGTATGCTAAGCGGGAGGGTTGCATAAAACCAAAACCGTGCAAAGCCTCCCGATAGGAATGATTTCGATAAGAACGATTCGTTATTTTAGGAGGAATTATCATGCATACAAAAGAAATTACCATTCGTCCGGAGAAACAGGACGATTACAGAGCAGTTGAACATCTGACAAGGGAAGCATTCTGGAATGTTTACGTTCCGGGCGCCAGCGAGCATTATTTTGTCCATACGATGCGCTCGCATCCTGATTTCATCCCCGAGCTTGCATTCGTGCTTGAAAAGGACGGCGAGATCGTCGGAAATATTATGTACACCAAGGCGTGGCTTGAGGACGAGAACGGCGAGAGAAAGGAGATCCTCTCCTTCGGACCGCTTTGTGTTGCACCCGAGTATCAGAGGTGCGGCTTCGGCAAGCTCCTCATTGAGCATTCTTTTGAAGCGGCTCGCAAGATGGGCTATGATGTGAATGTCATGTTTGGCAATCCCGGCAACTATGTCAGCCGTGGATTTGTCAGCTGCAAAAAGAAGAATATCAGCTTTGTTGTGGACGGGAACTTCCCGACGGCGCTTCTTGTCTGCGAGCTTGTGCCGGGCGCACTTGACGGCAGAAAGTGGATGTATATCCCAAGCACTGCCGCTGACTGCTGCGATGATACTGCCGCAGTCGAGGCGTTCGATGCGCAATTCCCGCCAAAGGAAAAGGCGTGGATGCCGAGCCAGGAGGAATTCTATATTTACAGCCATTCTTCCGTAATCAGATAACCATGATACCGCTGAGGATTCACAGGATTCCTCAGCGGTATTTTTTGTGCAATGCCGTTTGCAGGGTGTCTGTATTTGAAAATGTTTCAAAAAAATGAAAAAAGGACTTCCATTTTCTGAAAAAATATGTTATAATAACAAGGTATGCACCATTATCAAATGCCGTGCAGCACGGCAGTAAAGAAAAAGAAAATAAGAAATGGAGTGTATTTATGATGAGTAAACCGAATCAGAGGGAGGGTTCCGACGGTAAAAAGCGTGTGCTGGACATTGCGCTTTCCCTCATTCTGCTGGGAACTGTGGGCTTCACCTGTTACTATGTTGCCGCAGACAGCAGCAGAATCAACCAATCCACGACCTATGTGCAGAATACCGATACAACCGATCCGACCGACGAAACTGACGAGAATCAGGTGATTTTCCAGAACGAGGAGCATCAGAATTCCGATGTGTACAACGGCCCCCTGATGCTGGTCAATAACAAATTCATGTTCCAGGGAAGCGAAGAGGATATCACAAGTCTGTATGAAGTCAAGCTTGAAGCGGACAGCCACAGCTTTTCCGTGCGTGATGCGGAACTTCTCGTGCGTCAGACGGTTGCGGAAAAGCTTGTGAAGATGTTTGACGATTTCTTCGATGTGACTTATGATGACAATATTCTCGTGCTCAGCGGCTACCGTTCCAAGGCACAGCAGAAGAAGCTGTACGATGAGGATCTCGCCGCAACAGGAAATAGTTTTTCTGAGCGTGTGGCAAAGCCCGGTCACAGTGAGCATCAGACGGGTTACTGCGTCGATCTGAGTCTGATCGGCGGTGAGGATTATGACGGCAGCGGCATTTATCAGTGGATTGACGAGCATTGCTTCCGCTATGGTTTTGTGCTGCGTTATCCCAAGGAAAAGACCGTGATCACCGAGATCCAGTATGAGCCTTGGCATTACCGCTATGTGGGCGTTCCCCATGCCTATTATATGAAGACCAACCGCTTCTGCCTTGAAGAATACATGGCAAAGCTCAAGGAATATCCTTATGACGGTGAGCATCTGCGCATTACGAATTTCGACGGGAAGATCTATGAGGTCTACTATGTGGTAATGGATGCGGCCTATGATACGACCATGGTTCCTGTTCCGGCAGGTCTGAGCTATGAGGTGTCCGGTAATAATTCCGATGGCTTCATCGTAACAGTGGATACCGGCGAGATGGGAGAGCTTCCGACAGAGATGCCCACTACAGAAGCAACTACCACGGAAACCACCACAACGACGGAAACCACCACGACAACAACAGAAACCACCACCGATGAAACCACAACTGCGGCGGAAACTACCACTGCCGCAAAGGAAACAAAGGCGACTGCCACTGCAACCGAAAAGACGGCAGATCCTGTTGAAGAAACCGGAACAACCGCACCGCAGACAGAAACTACAACAGTGGCACCTGCGGAATAAAGAGATACCTTCAAAAACATTGTGCAGAATGCACAATGTTTTTGTTTGTAATGTAACGCCGATGTACAAAAATGGAAAACACCTTGCTATTTTTTCAAGTATATGCTATAATGAATAAGTAAAAAATAACGGATTTTGAAATCTGATGGATAGAAAGTCGGTGATTTTTGTGATATGTCCGAAGTGCGGAGAAGATAACGAAAGCAAATTTGCCTTTTGTGTCAAATGCGGAACTCCTTTGAAGGGGAATGCCATGCAGAAGGGAATGTTTGCAAAAGATCCTGCCGCTGGCGGAAAGACAAGAGCAGATGAGATCGTAGCAGCCCAGAGAAGAACTGCCGTACAACAGACAACTGTACAGCCGCAGCAGCCCATGCAGAGAATGCCGCAGGCACAGCCCGTGCAGAGAGCTCCCCAGCAGCCGATGCAGGGAATGCCGCAGCAGCCGATGCAGGGAAGCCTTCAGCAACCCATGCAGGGAATGCCGCAGCAACCCATGCAGAGAATGCCGCAGCAGCCCATGCAGGGAAGCCTTCAGCAGCCCATGCAGGGAATGATGAACCCGCAGATGATGGGGATGCCGCAGATGATGGGTATGATGCAGGCGTTTATGGGCTATGACCAGAATGGTATGCCGATTTATATGCAGATGGTTCCGCAGATGGTGGGTTATGACGCATACGGAAATCCCATGTACACTATGGTTCCTGTGCAGACATACGGAATGCCCCAGATGCAGGGAATGCCGCAGCAGCCCATGCAGGGAATGCCGCAGCAGCCGATGCAGGGAATGCCGCAGCAGCCGATGATGATGCAGCCGCAGATGGGCATGATGCCGCAGGCACCTGCTATGCCGCAGGCGCCACCCATGCCGCAGGCTCCCCCCATGCCGCAGGCACCGTCTGCACCGCAGCCGCAGACGGCAAGTGTGAGCATGAGGGTCAATTCCTATTCGGAAATCCCCGTCAGTGCGGATGCACTGATGTATGAGGAAGAGGAGACCGAAGGCGAAGCACAGAGCCGTTTCCGCATGCCGAGCGAGGCGGAGCTGCTTGATCAGATTTTTGGCGATCGTCCCAAGCAGCACACGATGAGCAGCGGCGCAAAGGCAAGTGCGCAGACCTTTTCTATCAATCTTTCGGCAAGCGAAGTGACGAGTGTACGGGATGAGGAAATGCCCGCACCTGCAGCGTCAGCTCCGAAGAAAGCAGTACCTCCCGCAAAGAGCGAGGGGCCTGCGGAAAAGCTTAAGAAGAAAACTAAGAAGAAGGAAGAAGCCAAGGAACCGGCACCGCCGAAAAAAGTGCAGAGAATCGTCTCTCCCGATGAATTCTTTGGCGATGATACATCCCCCGTTGGCCGCAGAATGAAGAGCATGAAGGTGGATACACCGGTCATTGAGGAGGATGCTGCATTCGAAGCGCAGCTTGCAGCGCTTGAACGTGGCGAAAAGAAGAAGAAAAGACGCTACATGCCGGAAGCAGACATGGAGCTGGAAGACGCTCATTCCGGAATTGACGATCCTGCGGTAGCAGCCGCAGCACAGGCAATTCTTGAGGAAGAAGGAATTATTCCCTCCGATGGGCAGGAAGAAACGGCAGATGCTGTGAAAACAACAGAAGCAGCTGAAACGCCCGTGACAACAGAAGAAGCCGATCCTGTTGCGGTTTCCGATGCCGAGAAATCAGCAGAAGAACAGTAATCTGAAAGGAATGTATTGATATGGCAGAAGAAAAGAATGTAAAGCAGTCTGCGAAGGATGTCGCTGCTAAAGGCGTGAAGGGCGCAGGAGGTTTTGCGAAGGAATTTAAGGAATTCATTTCCAGAGGAAATGTTGTGGATATGGCAGTCGGCGTGATCATCGGCGGCGCATTTACTGCAATTGTCAATTCCCTCGTTGCGGATATTTTCACACCGCTGATCGGTGCGATGATGGTTGGTGTGAACTTTGACAAGCTCGGATTTGAGTTTCCGCTGGGCAATCACCCGTATCTCAATTTCGGCAGCTTTATTCAGAATGTGATCTCCTTCCTTATCACAGCATTGTGCTTGTTTGCAATTATCAAGTTCATGAATGCGTTTAAGCGCAAGGAAGCAGAAAAGCCTGCTGAACCGCCCAAGCCCACAAAGGAAGAGGAACTTCTGACAGAGATCAGAGATCTGCTCAAGGCGCAGGCAGAGGAATAATTGAATCTGTATACATCGATCCGTCCCCATAAACGTGGGGACGGATTTTTTTCGTTATATGGCGATATTTTGTCCAATTTCGAAAAAGCTATGGAAAAAATATGAAATAAAAATGTATTTGTCCCGAAATGCACAAAAAAATACGATTTGTATATGAAAAATGCTGATTTTTCCAAAAAATCTTGACATTTTTAACAATAAGTGGTAGAATATATGTAAAGTAACCTATTTATTGTACAAAAATATGTCTAAACATTCTGAACAAGGAGTTGAGAATATGACTAATAGTATAAAAAAGATTGCTGCCGTGTTTTTATCGGCGTGTATGGCAGTGAACGGCATGGCATTTACCACGAGTGCATACGAAGATGAAGTGCAGGCAGATTCTGTGATTTCCATGCAGAGTGAAGAAACGATTGATTTTTCCTACCTTAATGCAGTCGGCATGTTTACGACGGCAGAAACCCAGAAATTTGCGCAGCTGATTTATGATGGAATCAGAAATCACGAAAAGAGTATCAATATTGTGTCGGATGAACTTCCGCCGGTATATCTGAATGATTTGTCATTTGAATCTCTCCGTTCGATTTATCAGAGTGTTGTCAGTGGCTATGATGTTGGTATTCTCACGAAGAAAAACAGCTGGGCATATAATCATAACGTAGAAACACTGCAGGTACTGGCAATTATGCCAACCTATCTTGTGGATTCCTCCGAGTATGATGCAGAATACAATGCAATGATGCAGGTGCTGGATGAGGCAACAGCCGGTGTGGACGAAAACTGGAGTGAAGCCGAGAAAGCATTGTACCTCTATAACTGGATGATTGAAGAATACTATTATACATCCCAGCCGCAAAAGGAAGAGGACAAAAATGAATTGTTCTATACTGCCTATGGCGTGATCAATAACGGACATGGTGTATGCGAAGGATTCTCATGGCTGTATACGCTTCTTATGAAGCGTGTGGGTGTGAATTGCCAGATGATCATCAGTAAAGAAGCAAATCATTCGTGGAACGCTGTAGAAATTGACGGTGAATGGTACTATGTGGATGTTACCCGAGGCGATGATTATTCCAAGCATCCCGGTATTGTCAATTATTCAAGATTTCTCAAGAGCAGAAGAGAACTCAAGAAAACCGGTATCACATCGGATGACTGGCAGCTGGTAACAGGCGCATCTGTCTACAATCTGATTGGCGGCGATCGCTATGATAATGCATTCTGGAATAACGCAAGAACAACGATTGCCCCCGCAGGCGGTCACACATGGATCGCAGTAATTCCCGATGAGGTAGATATCTATACAAGCTGGATCATGAAATATGAGTTTGATCCCGAAACCGGAGAGGCAGTTTCAGAATCTCTGAACTCCTGGTCTTCCAATGGCAGCGAGCTTTATGACGTCTATGTCGTTCCGGCAGTTCCGGTTGTCTGGAATGATGTCGTGTTCTATTGTACACACAAGGAATTCTTCTTCCTGTATCAGAAGCAGCCTTTCTGGCTTGCAAATCTTCTGGATTATGAGATCGAAGAGTTCGGCTATATTTATGGTATGAAGCTCCGTGGCGATAAGCTGTATTACTACCTTTCCAAGAACGTGTATGCGCCCCCGACAGAATTCGTTCTGGATCTGACGATCTATGAAGACACAATTCAATCTGCGATTGATCAGATGAATGCCCAGACCACACCGACTGAAGAAACTACTACCACGACCGAAGAAACCACCACCACAACCGAAGAAACCACCACCACAACCGAAGAAACCACCACTACGACCGAAGAAACCACCACCACGACCGAAGAAACCACCACCACGACCGAAGAAACCACCACCACGACTGAAGAAACTACTACCACAACCGAAGAAACCACCACCACAACTGAAGAAACCACCACTACAACAGAAACTACCACCACCACTACAACGACTACGACCACCACGACGACAACGACTACGACTACGACAACAACTACAACAACAACTACAACGACGACAACAACAACTACAACCACAACTACCACAGAAGCAAC
>JAFXCV010000065.1 GCA_017521325.1 Oscillospiraceae bacterium
GTCTGCCCTGCGTGTAGAGTCTGACGTTTTCAAGAATATTTTCGATCGCATCGGGTGTATGCGCATAGTCGCAAATAACGGAAAAATCACGTCCCGTTGGAATCACCTCGCATCTGCCCTTGACGCCTGCACAGCTTTGCAGGGGCTTAAGGATTTCTTCTGCACCCAATCCCATGCTGCGGCATGCAGCATATGCGGCAGTGGCATTGGCGATATTGAAATAGCCCGTCATGAGCATGCGGATATCCTGCACACCCTCGGGTGTTTTCAATCGGAACGACGCTCCATTGGCTGTAACAGAATCCGCTGTGTAGGTGTAATTTGCATTCTCCGTGCCATAGCTGTATTTATTGCAGATAAGCACTGCATACAGGCGTTTTCCGTAATCATCCTCGGTGTTGATGATGGCAGTATCACAGATATCGAACAGCATGCGCTTTGCCGCATAGTAATGTTCCATTGTGCCGTGGTAGTCCAGATGATCCTGTGTGAGATTGGTAAAGACCGCAACATCAAAATGCGTCGGACCGATGCGCTTCTGCACAAGCCCGAAGGAAGAAACCTCCATGACAACCACGTCGCAGCCTGCTTCATACATTTTACTATACAATTCCATCAGTTCAAAGGTCAGCGGTGTGGTATTATTGGTATGAACGATCTCATCCCCGATTTCATTCTGAATCGTGCCGATCAGTCCTACTTTATGCCCATTCTGCGTGAGAATGTGCTTGATGACCGTGGTAATGGTCGTTTTACCGTTGGTACCTGTCACACCGATGAATTTCATCTTCCGTTCAGGATGACCGAACCATGCTGCGCACTGTCGCCGTAAAAGGCACGGCTGTCCTCCACAATGATCTGACGGTCACCCAGACCGAGATCACGCTCCGCAACAATACATGCGGCACCCTGTTCAAGCGCCTGTGCTGCAACAGAATGCCCGTCAAAGCGTTCGCCCTTGATGCAGACATAAATGCAGCCCTGTGTGATTTTGCGGCTGTCATCAGTGACAGAAGTGATCTCCGTGTCACCGATGGCAGTATATGCTTTGTTTTCCAGTAAATCAGCTAATTTCATCATAACCTCCTGCCACATAATACAGTGGCTTCAGAGCATCAACCACTCTGGTCGTTTACCATATAGGTCAGTTCGATCACGGTACCGATTTCCACCTTTGTACCCGGTTCCACAGACTGTCTTTGTACAAGCACGTCGTTTCTGTCCGCAGACGCACCTGCGGATACATAGTTGAGTCCTCGGTTGGTGAGTGCCTCATTTGCAGTTTTTGCCGTGAACTGCCGCAGATCCGGCACCTCTACATATTTTGTAGCATAATTGCTGTCGGTATACAGGATGACCTTACCGTTCGGAGATACCTTTGATCCGGTCAGAGGACACTGCTTGACAATGTTCGTACCCTCACCCATGATTTCGCACTGGAGTCCCATCGCTTCAAGAGTGGTCTTTGCAGTTGTCACATCCACGTCGATCAGAAGCGGAACTGTCACATCCAGCTGTGCATACTCCTCATCCGTGTACTCCGGATAATAGCCAAGATACGGAAGTGCTTCTTCCAGAATGGATCTTGCATAGGGTGCGCAGACAACGCTGCCGTAGTAGCCGATTTTCTGATCCGGCTCATCTGCAAGCAGCAGCATGATGATCTCAGGATCATCCGCAGGTGCAAAGCAAGCATAGGAAGAAACGTATTCCATATGGTCGTTATCATATTCGTCAAGCTTCTGGGAAGTACCCGACTTGCCGCCAATGGCATAGCCCTTGATATTCGCATTGCCGCCGCCGTTATCATCAACGACTGCCTGCAGAAGTCTTCTGACGGTAGAGGAGGTTTCCTCAGAAATGACCTGACGCTTCACCTTGGTTTCCATTGTTTCGATCACGTTGCCGTCGCTGGATACAATCTTGCTGACCACATGGGGCTGCACGAGATTTCCGCCGTTGACAGCTGCTGCAATACCAGTGATCATTTCAATGGGCGTGAGCTTATTTGTCTGTCCGAATGCACTCGAGGACAGCTCAACGATGCCCATTTTTTCCTCCGGCATGTATACGCTCTTTGCTTCGCTCGGAAGGTCGATGCCGGTACGTTCGGTCAGTCCGAACGCACGGGAATATGCAGAAAACCGCAGTGAACCGATGCGCTGTCCTACCTCAATGAAAGCAGGGTTGCAGGAATTGGTCAATGCCTTTGAGAAAGTCTGCAAACCGTGTCCGGAAGTTTTGTGGCATTTGATGGGCCAGTCCGCAACCTCAACAACGCCCTTGCAGTTGAACATATCAGTAGCGGGATTAAGGACATTTTCCTCGATTGCAATAGAGGTGGTGAAAATCTTGAAAACAGAGCCGGGAACGTACAGTTCCGTGATTGCCTTGTTCTTCCACTGTTTTTCACGGGCTGAGATATAGGCGTCGTGCTGTTCTTCCTCGGGAAGTGCAGCGATTTGTGCCGCTACATTTGCATCATAAATTTCGGAAGGATTGTTCAGATCAAAGCTCGGATACGTCCCCATTGCATAGATCGCACCCGTCTTTGCATTCATAATGATACCGCAGGTACGGTTGCGCACCTGATAGGTTTCCCACATTTTCTGGAGATTCTTTTCCAGATAATACTGCAATGTATTGTCGATCGTCAGATACAGGGAGCTTCCGTCCTGTGCAGGATAGGTCGTTTCGAAACGATAGGGCATGGCATTGCCCATACCATCCGATGCGGAAACCACTCTGCCGTTCGTACCGGAGAGATACTTATTATAATATGCCTCAAGTCCGTACTGACCGACACCGTCGCCGTTTGTAAAGCCAATGACCTGTGCTGCCAGTTCGTTCTGGGGATAATAGCGCTTTGTATCCTCCTGTGTGGTGATGGAATTGATACCGTACTCTGAAAAGTATTCCGCAAGCTCATCCGCCACATTTTTTTCCACCTGATTTTTCAGCACATAGTACTTGGTGTTCATCACCATCGCCTTTTTAACGGTATCGGGAGTGACTCCCAGCTTTTCGGAAAGGAAACGGACAATATCCGCTTCAAGATCCTCCACACGGATGATCTTTTTTCCCTCCTCAAGCGTTCCGCCGCTGTTGACGATCTCCTGACGCTGCTTCATGATCTTGTCGATCTTTTCCATTTCCTCACGGTAGAGCGTCGGGTCGATGTATACCTTATATACTGTTGCGCTCCACGCCAGGGGTGTACCGTTTGCATCATAGATCGTTCCACGGTTTGCGCTGATGGGGATATTCTTAAAATGCGTACTGTTTGCCATTTCCGCATAGAATTTATGGTCCATAACACTCAGAATGAACAGACGCACAACCACCGCAGCCGCAACAAGCAGCATGATGACCAGCACCACGAGATTGGAACGGATCTGCATTTTTTTCGTCGGTTCATGGTAGATTGCTGCCAATCTATTTCCTCCTCTCATCAGAAATTGCCGTCGGCAAATTCCACATGTCTGTAAATATGAAACAGGCAGGTTGAACCCCTGCCTGCTTTGTTTCTCACTTTCAAAAACAGCAAAGTTAACCTTTATCACGCATCCAGCCATGTCCGCCCCGGGCATTTTCTGCCTCTTTTCTTTCTATCGGGCGGACAACGGCCGGACTTCGCATTCACTCGCTGTTATGTCCTTTCTTTCTGCGCCGTTGTTCTGATACACAATCCCGGGGGTGGTGCTTTTTTCTATTCTATGCACTCTATCCTCTGAGATATTCCACTAAATTATCAAACCATGTTTTCATTTTCACGAAAACATTCTGTTCCTCAACCGGAATTTCAACAACATCATTTGTCTGGATCTCCACGTATTCGATCTGTGATCCGTCAATTGTACGCATGCCCAATGTGTTTTCGGCGTACTCCTGGATATCTTTGTTGGACGTTTTTCCGGCAAGCTCTGACTGCACACGAACGTATTCGCTTTGCAGATTTGTATATTCCTGTTTTTTAGCCGTAATTGAATTTGCGACCTGGAGCTGCTGCACATTGCTGAATATGACTGCTCCAAGCAGAGAAAAGCCTACTAAAACATAGACAAACACTTTCACAATGGAGATCTTACGCCCATTTCTGAGATTCATATCAATCTGTGCGTTGTATTCAGGCTCGTATGAGGGTGGCATTACCGCAGGCGCTGAACTTGTATTATTCTGCACTCGTGTATAATACCGATAGCTCTCATAATATGCCATTACAACCGGCTCCTTTCAATTACCCTAAGCTTTGCGCTGCGGCTTCTGTGGTTCTGTGAAAGCTCCTCCTCACCTGCTGTGACGGGCTTTCGCACGACCAGACTTCCTTCCGGTTTCTTTCCGCACACGCACTGCGGAAAATCCGGCGGGCAGGTGCAGCCGCTGCACCACTTTGCAAATTGCTGTTTGACGATACGATCTTCCAGCGAATGAAATGTAATCACCGCAAGTCGTCCGCCGGGTTTCAGGCAGGCAAATGCTGCTTCCAGCCCCTCTCTCAAATGTCCGAATTCATCGTTCACGGCAATTCGGATCGCCTGAAACGACTTCTTGCACGGATTCTTGTCCCTGCGGAATTTCTGCGGAACTGAATCCCTGATGATATCCGCCAGCTGTCCTGTACGGACAATGGGTTCCGTTTCCCTTGCTCTGACGATATTCGCTGCGATTCTGCCGGCAAATTTTTCTTCGCCGTAGTCACGCAGTATTCTTGTCAGCTCACCCTCGGACCAGGTGTTGACAACATCCTGTGCACTGACGCCTGTCTGGCTCATCCGCATATCAAGCGGCGCATCCGCATGATAGGAAAATCCACGGTCGGCTTCGTCAAGCTGGTGTGATGAAACGCCCAGATCCATCAGAATGCCGTCCACTGCTGTAATTCCCAGATCATCAAGCGCCTTTCGCATCTGCGAATAATTGCAATGCACAACCTTTGCAGGCAAACCCTGCAGGCGGTCGGTTGCCGCCTTCACAGCGTCGGGATCTCTGTCGAGTCCGATCAGCTGTCCGCCTTGTGTCAGTCTTGAAGCAATCTCATAGGAATGCCCCGCACCGCCGACCGTACCGTCCACATAAATTCCGTCGGGACGGACCGCCAGACTCTCCAATGTTTCCTGCAGGAGAACAGGAACATGTACAAATTCCATATTCCTTCCTCCTTACAGACAAAGATCTTCAAGCTGCGGAATTGATGTCGGATCGAATGCTTCGTCCTGAGCAGTCCATCTGTTCTTCTCCCAGATTTCCACCTTGTCGCCTGCACCGATAATTGCGATATCCTTGTCCAGATATCCGTAATCACGCAGGTTCTGGGGAATCAGGATTCGGCCCTGTTTGTCCGGAGTCACCTCAAACGCACCTGCATTCAGCCAGCGTTTGAGCTGTTCTCCTCCGTTACCCGGAATTGCGGTGAGATCCGCATGGATCTTCTCCCACTTTTCCTGTGAGTAAACTGACAGATACCGATCCTTCGTACCTCTGACGAGCCAGAAGGATTCTCCAAGTGCCTCACGCAGTTTTGCAGGAAAATTCGTGCGACCTTTTGCATCTATGCTATGAAAATGCGCACCCGTCATGCCGCAACCGCTCATTCCTGTTCACCGCCGTCTCTTTTCTTTGTTCTTTCTTTTGTTGTTTCTTTTGTTCTTTTTCTCTTTTTTCTGTTCGGAGATCTGTTTTTTCTTCTTTTTTCTCTTTTCGGAGTATTTTGCGTTCCAAAATTCACCACGGGAAGGTTTTTTGAACCACTTTGCACCACTTTCGTGGCATTTTACTCCACAATCTCCCACATTCATTATAACATATCTGCCTTTTTCTTGCAACTGTAAGCATTGACAAATTTTTCTGCTCATTTTTGTGCAAATTTATGTGTTTTTGGATTTCACCATGCAATTGATGAAAAGGCATTGCATTTCAAGAGGTAATGTGGTAGAATGTTTGTGGGGAATGTTCCCTGAAAATGGAAAAAATCACATGAAAAACAGAACGGGATAGGAAGAAATGGGTTATGAAACATAAAAACAGTTTAAAACAGATTGATTTTATGAATTTGGTGGGGAAGCATCCCTATCTCCTCACAATCGTTATATGTCTGCTGCTTGTTGTGGTGTATCCCGACTCGCAGACAGAATGGTTCCTGCCGTTTCTTACACCGGCACAGTTCTGGATTCTGCTTGCACTCCCCTTACTGCTTGCAGGCGGCATATACCTATATATAAGGAAGAAGCTTGACGATCGTCTGACGGCACTGCTTCTGATGGGGATGGGCTTCTGCATGCGTGTGGGATATATCCTTGCAACCCCCTACTACAGGCGGCAGCACGATGTGGGACATCTCACCGACGGGGACGGCCATGCGGGCTATATTGCGTATCTCTACGAGAACCTGCACCTGCCGGATTTCGATGTCCGTGAGGTCTGGCAATTCTATCACCCACCCCTGCACCACAGCATTGCCGCCGCATGGATGCGGCTGCAGACCGCATGCGGCATTTCCTTTGAGCATGCAGGAGAAGGCGTACAGCTTCTGACGCTTGGCTACTCCTGCCTGTGCATGGTGATTTTCTACCGCATACTCAGACATTTTCGTCTGAATGGGGCGGCAATGGCAATTCCGCTTGCCATCATTGCATTTCACCCGACCTTCATCCTGCTTTCGGGCAGCATCAACAACGATATCCTGAGCATCACTTTCATGCTCGCATCCGTGCTGCTCACGCTGCAATGGTACAGGAATCCCCGCCCCCTCACCATTCTGAAGCTTGCCCTCACCATTGGTCTTGGCATGCTGACAAAGCTCTCGGCATGGATGGTGGCACCTGCCGCCGCAACTGCATTTCTCATTGTGCTGTACCGCAACCGCCGCAAGCCCATCCCCTACATCGGTCAATTTGCAATGTTCGGGGTAGTTTGCATTCCGCTTGGGCTTGGCTGGGGCATCCGAAATCTCCTTGGCTGGGGCGTGCCGATCACCTATGTGCCGATGCTGTCAAGCAACAGTGTGCAGTATGTGGGGAATATTTCCGTACTTCAGCGCATTTTAGACTTCTCACCGAAGCAGTGGCTGTATGTGTACGACTGCTTCGAAATGTACGGGCAAGCATACAATGAATACAATCCTCTGATCGGACTTTTCAAGACCGCTATGTTCGATGAACTGATCAATACGGAGAATTTCCCGAAAATTCTCGGATTTGGTGAAACCCTGTTTTTCAGCCAGATTCTCCTTGCAGTGCTGTCTGCCGCCGCAATCATCGGAGTTTACCGTCGGCAGAGTACCCGCATTGACAAACATGAAAAACTGATGCTCATCATGACCTATGGCATCACACTCTTGAGCTATTACAGCTTCTGCATTATTTTTGCGCACGTCTGCACACAGAACATTCGCTATGCAACGCCGCTGATCTTTATCGGCTGCCTGTTTCTGGGACTCAGAATGCGCAGCAAGCAGCATACTCGTCCGCTGCGCATTGGCGCAGGAGCGGCAACAGCAATTTTCGCTGCGGCAAGCTGCATTGTTTACGCCTGTGTCTGCTGTATCTGACCGAATCTTTTTTGCTCTCCGCTTTGCGGAGAGCATTTTTTTGAGAAATTTTCAAAAACCTCTTGACAAAGTAGCAAAAGTATACTATAATAGAATTGTAGATAGTATCAGAATGATACTATCGAAATATAAGGACTTCCTCCAACGATTAACAATGATTTTTTACAAAATTCGGCAAACCCCTTGACGATTCCCGAAAAAAGTAGTACAATTAGGGATGATACAGTGCACTGCACTGCAAATACGTTGGCTGCCGATATCGGGCAGACCGGATTTTGGAGGAAAAATCATGTCTAAGAAGTTCATCATCGAAACATCCGCACGTCACCTGCATGTTACACAGGAGCATCTGGAGATCCTGTTCGGCAAGGGCGCAACCCTGACTCACAAGAAGGATCTGTCCCAGCCGGGTCAGTTTGCCTGTGAGGAGAGAGTAACCGTTGTTGGCCCGAAGAAGGAGCTGGCAGGCGTTTCTATCCTTGGCCCTGTTCGTCCCGAAACTCAGGTAGAGCTTTCCGCAACCGACGCTCGCAGCATCGGTATTGCAGCTCCCATCCGTGAATCCGGCGATGTTGCAGGCACGGGTGCATGCAAGCTGGTTGGTCCCTGCGGTGAGGTAGAGCTGACTGAGGGTGTTATCGTTGCAAAGCGTCACATTCATCTGACTCCTGAGGATGCAGAGGAACTGGGCGTTGTGGATAAGGAAGTCGTTTGGGTTAAGTGTGACACAAATGGCAGAAAGGCGATTCTGGGCGATGTTGTTTGCCGTGTATCCAAGAACTATGCAAGAGCAATGCACATCGATACAGACGAGTCCAACGCCATCGGCGCAGGACGTGAGCTGGAAGGTGAGATCATCAAGCTGTAAGCTTCGCTGAACATGTTTTGCATTCGGGCAGTCACATTGCGGATTGCCCGAATTTTGCATCAAGACGGTGCAATACTATCACTGCTGTGTGTCAGAAGCATCACGATCAAGAACAGAGCGCATGTCGCTCGCCAAGGAGGTAACGCACGATGAAAAAACGCAACCTGACAATGCTCGTCGATTTTTATGAGTTGACCATGGGAAACGGCTTCCTGCAAAATGGCAGGGGTGAGCAGATCGCTTATTTTGATATGTTCTACCGCAAGGCACCGGACAATGCGGCGTATGCGATTGCTGCAGGTCTTGAGCAGGTGATCGACTATATCAAGGCACTGCATTTTACCGAGGATGACATTGACTATCTGCGCAGGAGAAATCTGTTCAGTGAGGATTTCCTCGAATATCTGCGGAATTTCAAATTCACCTGTGATGTGTGGGCGGTTCCCGAGGGAACACCGGTATTTCCGCACGAGCCGATCCTGACCGTGCGTGGGCCTGCCATTCAGGCGCAGCTGATCGAAACGATGGTGCTTCTGAGCATCAATCACCAAAGCTTGATTGCCACCAAGGCAAACCGCATCGTCACTGCGGCACAGGGCAGACCTGTAATGGAATTCGGTTCCAGACGAGCGCAGGGTTATGATGGTGCGGTATACGGCGCAAGAGCCGCTTACATCGGCGGCTGTGCGGGTACAGCTTGTGCGATTGCGGACACAGCATTTTCCATTCCTGCACTGGGCACAATGGCGCACAGCTGGGTACAGCTGTTCGACACGGAGCTTGAGGCATTTGAGGCATATGCAAAGGTGTATCCCGATGACTGCACGCTGCTGGTGGATACCTATAATGTACTGAAATCCGGCATTCCGAACGCCATCAAGGTATTCAAAAAACTTGAAGAACAAGGACACAGAGGGCGTGGCGTTCGCATTGACAGCGGTGATATCGCCTATCTTTCCAAGCGTGCAAGACAGATGTTTGACGAGGCAGGACTCCCCTATATCCAGATTGTGGCTTCCAATTCTCTGGATGAATACATCATCCGTGAACTGATTGCACTGGATGCGAAAATCGACAGCTTCGGCGTGGGCGAACGCCTTGTGACATCCCGTTCCGAGCCTGTATTCGGCGGTGTCTACAAGCTTGCCGCTGTTGAGGAAAAGGGCGAGATCATCCCGAAAATCAAGCTTTCCGAAAATGCGGTGAAGATCACAAATCCTTCTTTCAAAAAGGTGTGGAGATTATTCGACCGTGAAACAGGCAAGATGCTGGCGGATGTGATGACACTGCACGATGAAGTGATCGACGACACTAAGCCGTATGAGATTTTCGACCCCGAATACACCTACAAGCGCAAGACGCTGACGAATTTCCGTGCGGAACTGCTGTTGGTTCCTGTGTTTGAAAAGGGTAAGTGTGTATATGAAAGCCCGACGCTCCCCGAAATTCAGAAGCACTGCCGCACGCAGCTGCAGAACCTCTGGGATGAGGTCAAGCGTTTTGAGAATCCGCAGAACTACTATGTGGATCTCTCCCAGAAGCTGTGGGATCTCAAACACGCAATGCTGAGCAGAAAATACGAGGCATAACCAAAACGGCTGCGTATGCGGATGCATACGCAGCCTGTGATACATCATAAAGGAGAAACTTACATGAAGAAAATCGGAATTATAGGCGCAATGCCGTCGGAACTCAAGGACATTCAGGGCGTGCAGGAAAATGCTGTAACCAAGGAAATTGCAGGCTACAGCTTTTATGAAAGCCGTCACGGCGAAAATGAAATTGTCACTGCCTGCTGCGGCATCGGCAAGGTCAATGCAGCCCTTTGCACACAGATCATGATCGACTGCTTCCATGTGGACTGCATCATCAATACAGGCATCGCAGGCGGCATGCACGGGGATGTAAAGCTGTGTGATATTGTCGTTTCGACAAGTGTACTCCCCCACGATCTGGATGCACATTTTCTTGCCGATTATCCGCCGTACTGTGCAGTTTACGATGCAGACGAGGCACTGCAGGCACTTGCTAAGGCAGTTTGCAGGGACATGAACATTCCCGTACACAGCGGAAAGATCGTTTCGGGTGATGCATTCATCACGGACAGTGCAGTCAAGGCAGGCATCAAGGCTAAATTTGATCCGTATGCAGTGGATATGGAAACCGCAGCAATCGGTCAGGCCGCCTGGAGAAACAAGGTGCCGTTCGTGAGCGTGCGCTGCATTTCTGATCTTGCGGATGATGACGGTGCGATGTCCTTTGACCAGTTTGAGATCATTGCAGCAAAAAGAGTTGCGGATATCGTAATGGAGATGTGCGCAAGGGAGGTCTGACCCATGCTTTCCGAATGGCTGCAAAGCACCATCCATGAACGGAAATGCCGTGTGATCGGCATTGACGGCATGGGAGGTGCAGGGAAAACAACGATTTCTGAAGAAATAGCCCAAAATCTGCATGCACAGGGAATTCCTGTGATCATCCTGCACATTGACGATTTCATCCACCCTCGCTGTGTGCGGTATCGGGACGATGTGCCGGAGTGGAAGTGCTACTATGATTTGCAGTGGCGGTATGCGCCGCTGCTGGAACTTTTATCCGCATTCCGTCATGACGGCGCCTTCAGCGGCACGGTGCAGCTCTACAACAAGGAAGCGGACTGCTATGATGCGCAGGAAATCACGATTCCGGAAAATGGTATTGTCGTTGTAGAGGGCGTGTTTCTGCAGCGTCCCGAGCTGAAAGGCGTTTTTGATGCGGTGGTCTATCTGGATGTGCCGGAAGAAGTACGGCTAGAGCGTGTTTTGAAAAGGGATGGTTACATCGGGGATGAAAATGCCATCCGAATGAAATACGAAAATCGCTATTTTCCGGCGGAACGTTTCTATGTAGAAAGATGCAGGCCGGCGGAGAGGGCGGATTTTGTAACACCGATGCACTGAACATAAAAAGCTGCAGGAGAAATTCCTGCAGCTTTTACTATCGAAAAAACTCATGGATTCAAAAGGCGATAGCCTTTTGGCGGGTCGTGGGTGACTCCCCACGGGGTGGGGAGATGTCGAGCAAAGCGAGACAGAGGGGACGGGCTGTTCAGCGGCAGTACCCACGAAATATAACCCCTCCCCCTCTGGGGGAGGGGGAGGGGTGGGGGTAATTTTAGAGAAACTTCCCCCCTTTTTTGACAAGCTGAAAGCTGCAGGAGAAATTCCTGCAGCTTTTATCATATACGGAAAAATCAGGGCGTAACCCTCTACTCCACTTTCCCGATGACCTTTCCCACACAGCGGATATCATCATAGACAGAAAAGAGGATATCCTCGTAGTCCGGATTGAGGGAAATCAGCCTGTCACCGCCGTACTGCTTGAGATAGCCCTTGCCGCCCACGATGAAAATGCCGATTTCGCCCGGTTCCACCGTCGGCTGCTCCCTGATGAGTACCATATCCCGATCGGAATACAGCGGTTCCATACTGTCGCCCTTGATGGTCAGGGCAAAATCCGCCCTGCGTGCCTCTGGCGTGTCCGGAATGGAAATGCGTTCCCATGCATCGCCGCTGTCAAGCTCAAAGCCCGTGCCTGCGGATACCTTATAGATACTGTGACGGATGCGGATGGTCGATGCCCTGTTCTCGCTGATCGCAGTGCAGCGTATGTATTCCTTTTCAAGTACCGTATCCACCATATCCCTGCCGAATGCATCAAGGCTGTCATACTTTTTCACAAACTGCGGCGGCATTTTTGCACCGCCCCTGAAGCCGTACTGCGCATAGAATTCCTCAGGGTTGCAGTCAAGATACTCGCAGATCGCCAGGAAGCATTCAAGTCCGATCTTCGAATTGTCACGCAGGATCATGCTGCTCAGCGTCGTTTTCGGCAGTCCCACTGCCTGTGCAAGCTCCGCTTGCCTGACACCCTTCTCCTTCATTTTTTCCTCCAGTAATTTTCCAAATCCCATGGAAATCACCTCCTGCTTCTATTATACTGCCTATCTTTTCGAAAATCAAGTGGTTTGTACCGTTTTTCGTACTGATTTGCAATTTTTGTACGATTACACAAATTAACGAACATATTTTCTCTGTTTTTGACAAACTTAGAAAATATGTTCGTTTTCTATTGACACGGAACAAATTTTCGGTTATAATAAAACTTGTAGTACGAAAATTCGTTCGGAACGTGAATATCCGAACGTCAAATGAAATGGGAATAAAGGAGGACGTATGGAAGATTTGATCAGAAGCTATGAAGAAAGCCGTGCGGCGCTGAGCATGCGCATTGCGATGCTGCGTGAAAAGCTGCGCACAGACACGACGCTTCGACAGATGGAGGAAGATTCGATCAAGGCGAGAATTGCAATTCTCTCGCAGGAACGCACGGAACTGCTGCGTGATATCCGTGAGATGCAGGAACACACGCAGCAGCACAAAAATGCACGAAACGGGGTTTTCGTCAGGGTCAATCACGGCAGAAAAACGGGGTGATCACGCCAATTTCAACCACTCTTGCGCACAATGGGCGTAGATGGCGCTGCCAAGGGGCAGGACATCCTCATTGAAACGGACGGCGGGATGGTGGCTGGGATACTGCGTGCCGTCCTTGCATCCTGCGGCAAGGAAGAAGTAGGCGGAGGGAATTCTCGACGTAATTTCTGCGTAATCATCCGAGCCGGATGCTTTGATGCCGCCATGCAGCTTGACCGTGGTGAATGCGCCGAGCATATCTGCAAAGGCATTTGTCAGTTTCTCATCGCAGACAAGCATGGGATTTTCCGTCAGCATGGTCACTTCCGCTGTGCAGCGGTATGCCTGTACGAGGGAATCGGTTATTTCATGAACACGCTTCACAAGCTGACTGCGGATCTGCGGATCGTCCGTGCGGATGCTCCCCTGCAGCTGCGCTGTATCGGAGATGACATTGTAGGCAGCACCTGCACGGAGAGAACCGATCGTCAGGACGGTATGCGAGGAGGGTGCTGCTTCAAGTCCCTGCAGCTGCCGCAGCATGGTACAGAGCTGCACAGCGGCACCGAGGGCATCAAGGGTATGGTGGGGATAGGCACTATGCCCTCCCCTGCCCCGGATGTCGATGCGGAAACCATCACAGGAGAGCATCATGGTGCTGTCTGCATTATAAAAGCACTCACCGACATGCCCCGACGGGCCGACATGCAGCGCAAGTGCAGCTTGGGGCTGCGTTTTTCCGAGCAGATCGTCGGCAAGCATTTCCCTTGCACCGCAGAGTGTTTCCTCACCGGGCTGGAACATCAGAGCGACCCTGCCGCAGAGCGTCGATTCGGTTTCTTTGAGAAGCTTTGCGGCGGTCAGCAGCATGGCAGCATGCAGATCATGTCCGCAGGTATGGGCATTGCCCGAGGTGCTGGCAAAGGGCAGACCGCTTTCCTCGGTCATGGGCAGTGCATCCATATCGGCACGCAGGAGGATGCACTTCTCCCCCTGTCCGATTTCAGCAAGAATTCCTCCGCCGCAGCGTGAAGCGGAGATACCGCAGTCGGCGAGGTTTTGCAGGATATACTCCTGTGCAAGGGGCATGTGCAGCCCTGTTTCTGCATTCCGATGGAAATAACGCCGGTGAGAAATGGTTTCTTCCCGATATTCTTCGGCTTTCTGCAAATAGTACATATTCCGTCCTCCTTTAGTATCAGTATGGACGGAACGCAGGCAGAGTATACCACATTACAAAAAGCCCCACGCAAGGTGGGGCTTTGTCTGTCAAAATACGGTGCAGCTGCACCCTTCGGCAGTGTAGAGCGTTAATCCAATTCAAACGCACCTGTATACAGGCGATAGTAGCTTCCCTTCTGTGCAATGAGCTGCTCGTGGCTGCCCTTCTCAATGATGCGGCCATGATCAAGCACCATGATCACATCGGAATTCTGCACCGTAGAAAGACGGTGGGCAATGACGAATACGGTTCTTCCCTTCATCAGTCCGTCCATACCCTTCTGCACGAGTGCTTCGGTTCTGGTATCAATGCTGGAGGTCGCCTCGTCAAGGATCATGACGGGAGGATCCGCAACAGCGGCTCTTGCAATGGAAATCAGCTGCCGCTGACCCTGTGAAAGTCCCGAACCATCGCCCTCAAGCACGGTATTGTAGCCCTCGGGGAGCATTTCGATGAATCCATGTGCATTGGCAAGCTTTGCAGCGGCAATGCATTCCTCATCCGTTGCATCAAGTCTGCCGTAGCGGATATTCTCCATCACGGTACCCGTAAAGAGATTGACGTCCTGCAGCACAACGCCAAGACTGTGACGCAGATCACTCTTTTTGATCTTATTGATGTTGATATCATCATAGCGGATCTTACCATCGGCAATGTCATAGAATCGGTTGATGAGATTGGTGATGGTGGTTTTGCCGGCACCTGTGGAACCGACAAATGCAACCTTTTGTCCCGGCTCTGCGTAAAGGCTGATATCGTGGAGCACCATTTTTTCAGGAACATAGCCAAAGTCCACCTCATTCATGCGGACATCACCCTGCAGTCGGGTATAGGTGACGGTTCCGTCCCCATGCGGATGCTTCCATGCCCAAAGACCTGTGCGGTGATCCGCCTCCTGCAATTCACCATTGGCGTTTACCTCTGCATTGACGAGCGTCACATAGCCGTCGTCGGTTTCGGGGGATTCATCAAGCAGATCGAAGATGCGCTCGGCACCTGCAAGCGCCATGGCGATGGCGTTGATCTGCTGGGAAATCTGCGTTACGGGCATGTTGAAGCTCTTGCTCAGCTGGAGGAAGGATACGATGCTGCCAAGCGTCAGGCTTGGAGAGATACCGCTGATGGCAAGATATCCGCCGAAAATGGCAAGCAGTGCAAATTGCAGATGGCCCATATTTCCCATGATGGGCATGAGGATATTGGCGAATTTGTGTGCCTGCGTCGCATTCTCGCACAGCTCGTCGTTGAGCTTGTCGAAGTCTGTTTTTGCAGCTTCCTCATGGCAGAATACCTGCACGACCTTCTGACCCTCGATCATTTCCTCAATATAACCATTGAGCTTGCCGATGGATTCCTGCTGCTTGATAAAGAATTTACCGCTTCTGCCGCCGATGAATGCCGTCACTGCCATCATGCCGATGATGGACACAATGACAAACAGCGTCATCCAGATGCTTGTCACGCACATGGCGGTGAACACCGCAACAATGGTGATGGCAGAGGTGATCATCTGCGGAAGGCTCTGGGAAATCATCTGCCGCAGGGTATCAATGTCATTGGTGTAATAGCTCATGATTTCGCCGTGCGTATGGGTATCGAAGTACTGCACGGGAAGCGTCTGCATATGTGCAAACATCTCGTCACGGATGCGTTTCTGCACGCCCTGCGAGACCTTGACCATGGTGTAATTGCACCACCATGTGGAAAAGATTCCGCCAAGGTAGACCAGTGCCATCACGCCGATAACACGCAAAAGCCCTGTGAACACAGGATCGGGCTGCGACATGAGCGGAGTGATGTAGTCGTCAATGAGCACACGCAGGAACATATTTCCCACGACACCTGCAAGGGAGCTGAAAATGACGCACACGGACATGGAGGCAAGCGACAGGCGGTATTCCTTGAGGTAGGAGAGCAGGCGGAGCATGGTCTTTTTGGCGTCCTTGGCACCTGCACCCTTGACAAATGCGCCCTTGGGAGGCTTGTTATTCATCCTTGCCATCGTCTTCGCCTCCCTTCTGCTGTGATGTGTAGACTTCCTTATAAATTGCATTGGATTTCAGAAGCTCCTCGTGCGTGCCGATGGCGTTGATCTTTCCGTCATCCATGACGATGATCATATCTGCATCCTGCACGGAGGAGATACGCTGTGCGATGATAATTTTCGTAGTGTCCGGAATTTCCTCACGAAACGCCTTGCGGATGAGGGCATCCGTCTTGGTATCGACCGCACTTGTGGAATCGTCCAGAATCAGGATCTTCGGCTTTTTCAAAAGTGCCCTTGCAATACACAGGCGCTGCTTCTGACCGCCTGAAACGTTGCGTCCGCCCTGTTCGATGTGGGTATCGTAGCCGTCGGAAAATTCCGAAATAAAGTCGTGCGCCTGCGCAAGCTTGCAGGCACGGATCATCTCCTCATCCGTTGCATCGGGATTGCCCCAGCGGAGATTATCCTTGACGCTTCCCGAAAACAGGACATTTTTTTGCAGCACCATTGCCACGCTGTCACGCAGCACCTCGAGATCGTAATCACGGACATTCCAGCCTGCAACCTTTACCTCGCCCTTTGTCACGTCATACAGACGGGGAATCATCTGCACGAGCGTGGATTTGGAGCTGCCCGTACCGCCGATAATACCGATGGTCTGACCGGATGCGATATGCAGGTTGATATCGGAAAGACAGGGCTTGTGGGATTTTTCGGAATAGCTGAATTCCACGCCGGAAAACTCAATCTCACCGTTTGACACCTGCGTCAGGGGGGATGCGGGATTGTGGATGGTGGGCTTTTCATCCAGAAGCTCCACAATTCGCTCAGCGGACGCTCTGGACATGGTGATCATCACCAGAATCATCGAGAGCATCATCAAACTCATGAGGATCTGCATGGTGTAGGTGAACATGCTTGTCAGCTCACCCGTGGTCAGGGCGGTTTCGCCCTCCAGCACGATCAGCCTTGCACCAAACCAGGAGATCATCAGCATACAGCCGTAGGAACAGAACTGCATCAGCGGGCCGTTGAAAGCGAGCAAGCGCTCGGCAAACAGGAAATCCTTATAAATGGAATCGGACACATCCTTGAATTTCTTGGTTTCATGCTCCTCACGGACGAAGGACTTGACAACACGGATACCGTAGAGATTCTCCTGCACCACACGGTTGAGCTTATCGTAAGTCTTGAACACACGCTCGAACACAGGATGGGCATGGGTAATGATCAGATACAGACCGATGCCGAGAATCGGGATGACGGTCAGGAAAATCAGCGCCATCTTCCAGCTGATGGTAAACGCCATCACAACGGAACTGATGAGCATGAACGGGCTTCGCACAGCGGTACGGATGATCATCTGGAAAGAATCCTGAATGCGGGTCACATCCGTTGTCAGACGTGTGACGATGCTTGCGGTGGAAAATTTATCAATGTTGTGGAATGAGAAATTCTGCACGTTGTAATACAGATCCTTGCGGATATTTCTTGCAAGACCTGCGGATGCGGATGCAGCGAATTTTCCTGCAAGTGCACCGCACGCAAGCGATGCCGCACAGCAGACGATCAGCAGGAGTCCCATTTTCCAGATGTAATCAAGATTGCCGACATCAATGCCGTTATCAATGATCTTCGCCATGATCCAGGGCATGAGAACCTCCAGCAGAACCTCTCCACTGATAATGACGGGGGCGAGAATCGAATCCCGCTTGTACTGCCGCACACACTGCAGCAAACGTTTGATCATAGTACCTTCCTCCTATCAATTGTTCCTTCTTCCGTGATGTCCGTTATAGAGCAGAAGAACGTTTTATGACCTTTTTCCCGCAGATGGGGAAAAAGGTCAGGAATAACAGAATTTGTGATTTACTTCTCAGCCTTTGTCATATCTTCCTTTGAAAGCGAAACGGAAATACGGGAGCCTCTGTCCGTTGTCTTGGGGATATAATGCAGCTGCAGCTTCTCAAAACCGGGATCGACCTCTGCCGCAAGATAGCCTGTGCTTGTCTGACCTGCGGGGATCTCATCCGTAAATGCACTGTCACCGTGGAAATCAAACAGCTCCTTCATCACAGGAATCGTAAAGCACTGCGCCGAATCGTAGAACGTACCGTCCACTGTGAGCGCAAAATTGTTCAGATAATTGGTCGTTACCGTTTCCTTGGTACCGTTATCAATGGTCACCTCGAAGAAAACCGCCATTTTCTTGCTGTTTTTCATGGTAATTCCCGGATCCTCCACCTTCTTGACCGTCACGGTCATATCACCGAAGGAAGCGGATTCGCCATAGAAAATATTGACCTCCTGGTAGGTTTCCGTGATCTTTTCGGTTTCCTTTGTGGAGGTCGTACTGCTGCTGTTGCCGTTGCAGCCGACAGATGTCAGCATCAGAACGCCGAGCAGCACACACATACTTTTCTGAAATCTCATATTCATCCGATCCGCAGCCATTGCTGCGGAAGCTCCTTTCACATTCATTACTCCCATTATACCATATCTGCAACAGTTTTGCAAGCACATCCGCAAATTTTCACATTTCCGTCCGTGCTTTTTTTCTGCGAAGCTCACGGAAGAACGCAGAAAGTGCTTCGCTGCATTTCTCCTGCAAAATTCCTCCCGTAACAGTGGGATGGTAGTTGTACGGCAGGGAAAACATCTGCTCCACCGAGCAGACCGCACCGCTTTTGGGATCATATGCTCCGAAATACACATCGTCGATCCTTGCCTGCAGGATCGCTCCGCTGCACATCGGACAGGGTTCGAGCGTCACATAGAGTGCACACTGCGGAAGCCGCCATCCGCCGAGCCTGCGGCACGCCTCGTCGATTGCCATAATTTCGGCATGTGCAAGAGCATGCTTTCCCGTTTCACGGCGATTATAGCCCTCTCCGACGATCTCACCCGTTGTCTTACGGACGATCACCGCACCCACAGGGACTTCTCCGAGCGCAGCTGCCTTTTCGGCAAGCTCCAGCGCACGCTGCATATACACGGTATGTTCTTCCATCATTTCGCATTCTCCTATAACAGAGCCGCCCGCCTTGCGGCGTGCGGCTCATTTCTTATTCAACAAGATCTACATGGAAAGCAGTGCAGATGCAAGCATCAGCACAATACTGATAACAATCGTACCGATCATCGGGAAGCTTGAGAAAAATGTGATGCACTTGTCACTCATCTTCAGGAAGGTCGTGTTCTTCGGATCGGAACGCTCGGTTTCCGGTTCGTGGAACAGCATATAGACTCCGACGAGTATGCCGATCACGCAGGGCAGAAGCATCATAATCCACCACCAGAGCGTGAATACATCCTCAAAGGTTTCGATATAAAACAGAGTAAACATGTAGATTTCATGTACAATGTGCAGGAATACCGCCGTCCAGAAGCTGCCGGTACGGATGACAAAATACGAAAATGTCATCGTCATAATCGCAATACGCAGCGCATCCTCCAGACTGTGCATGATCACTGCCGAAAGGAGCGTAACCGCAAGGATCGCAAAGGAATCACCGAACTGCCGCAGCACCTGAAACATCACACCGTGCAGCAGAAGCTCGATCAGGATGGGCATGACCAGAACTGTGAACAGGGTGTACAGTATCATTCTTGTATCGTCCACGCCAACGGCGTTACAGATCAGCTTGTATTTTTCAAGCTCATTGGAATTTGTGACACTGAACAAACCGCAGCCGACGCTGAGCATCATCGTCAGAACAACACCGAGCAGAAATTCCTTAAGACTTGAGATATACGACGGCATGCTCACCGCAAGCGGAAGACGCAGGAATCGCTGGAGAACTGCCAGAGGAATCAAGTATTTTAAAGCGTTAATCAATACAACGACAAGAAATACATGTCGCTCATCACCATAGAGATTGGTTCCCCAGAACAGCATCTGGATGTCCATCCCCATCGCATTGAGAAGCCAGACGATCACTTTGTCAAGTATATTTTCTACGGTAAAATATAACACCATTGCACAGCCGATCAGATAGCCAAGCCGATACAGAACCTCCTGCTCCGTTTTCGAAGGTGATGGCTCTGTAATACGGACGCTGTCCGAAAAGCTGCTCTCCCTCGGATTTCTTGTGGCACGGAATGCATACCTGTTTTCGTCACGTCTGCGCCACTTGCGCAATGCGTCACGGTATTTGTCTGTCTGGTATGGGCATTGAAAATCTTCAACTACATCTATAATGTGATCTGTGCGGTGATTCTGCATACATTCCCCCCCTTTCTGTTTTCTGTCCTGTACAGGGTTCTTTCATGCATATGTCGAATCTGTTTCCGGATATGCACCGTATGATTCTAAAAGGTCTTGGTATTTGAAAATATACTACCTACTATTATAACATACATTTCTATACGGAATTATACCTGCAAAAGAATATTCTACGAACTTTCTATGAATTATCCGATATCTTTTTACCGAATAATTGCTTTTTATACTATTTGCACAAAAAAACAGACATATCCTTTGTATTCATCCGATTTTTTGGAATTTCACACCTGAAATTCCATGTTCAAATGATAAATACAACTGTAATCTTCTCTGCCGCAGGCAGTGATTTTTCCCAAAAAACCGCAATTTCGCAATCTCATTATACATTTAGTATACAGATTCCTAACATTCATCGGATAATTTCTAACAAAACTATGAACTTCGTTGACTTGCATAAATTTTCGTGGTATAATAATGTTGAAATCCATTGTATTGCACGAATGTTCGTCATAATTTCGATGCAATTTGACTGATATACACAGATTCGCCGGTGGGGGGGTATCCATATGAAACGAAATTTAATGAAAAAAGCCGTTGCAATTGCAGCTTCGGCTCTGCTTGCGTTTGGATGCTCTCTGCCGGCATTTGCTGACAGCAGCCGCATTCCGATTCTGAAGATCGAACAGGTTTCAGTTGTCAATGAAACAGAAGCTGCATTTCAGGATATTGCCATTGCAGTAACGATCAGCGACAATACGGATGGTTTTCTGGCAACCTCCTTCGGTATTTACTACGATCCTGCTCTGGGACTGACGGAAGTGAAGCATGAAAATGCAGCAGGTTTTGCGCACAGCTATGGGTCAAACGGCGAACAGGGAATCATCTGGTTCAGCGGCGCATCGGGCAATCCCAAGAAGACCGCCAACACAGCATCCACAGAAACCATGTTCACGCTGTATTTTGCACTTCCCGAGGATGCAGCTCCCGGTACGGAATATCCGATCAATTTCATCTGGGACGCACCGAATTCCTCCACTGCTTACTGGCACCGTGCTGACCGCACCAACATTATCGGTGATATCAAAGCCACTGCAATCAACGGCGGCATTTCCCTCCCCGACCCCAATGCTCCAAAGCTCAATAAAGACTATCTGGAACTGAGCTGCGGTGATACAGCAAAGCTTTCGGCATCCAACGTGGATGGCGATATCACATGGATCTGCGATAATACCAATATCGCAACTGTAAAGAACGGCACAATTACAGCAGTGAATCCCGGCAGCTGTACGATTTACGCATTGACGGGCAATACCAGTCTGAAATGCTCCGTCCTCGTTACGAGAGATGTTTCATATGACATTACAAAGTCCGAAGTCATCTACATCCGAAACAAGAAAAACAGAATTTCCCTGTGTTGTCCCGAAAATATGAATTTCAATTCCATCGTATGGCTTTCCAACAACACAGAGGTCGTGACGGTAGAAAAAGGCGTACTGACTCCGGTTGCAGATGGTGCAGCTTCCGTATTTGCACTGTATGGAAACACCATCTATGAAACGATCGTGATCGTCGAATTACAGGAAGAAACCACTGCTGACACAGAGCCTGAGATCCCGGTGCAAACCGAAACACCCACGGACGAAGTTGAATTCGTCTATGGTGATGTGAACGAGGATGGTCTGGTGGATATTCTTGATTGTATTGTCCTCAACCGCAACCTGATGGGCGTTTCTCCCCTGACTGAAACACAGCAGCAGGCAGCTGACATTTATAAGGATGATAGGATCACGCCGATGGACAGTCTTTGTATTTTAAAATATGTTCTGTCCCTGCTCAATACGGTACCTGTAACACCGTAACGCCAGTTCTTACACAGACTTTCAGATTTGAATAATTCTCATCCCTCCTTAGAAAGCCCCCACCAATGGTGGGGGCTTTCATCTGTCACAAGCATCATTTTGTGCAAAGGGCTGCACCCTTTAGCGGGGAAGGCAGTTCGGTACTGTCATTTTTGATAAGCAGAACGCCTCACGCAAGGCGGGGCGCTATGAAAGGAAGGGAAAATGGCTGTATCATTACGCAATACTGTATTTTTCCCGATAAGTCTTGAATTTCTCCTTGAAATCCTCATTTGTGTTTCTCATCTCACGCAGGGATTCGTGGAGATTCAGATTCTCGGCTGCCATGTCGATAACACAGCCTGCAATATTGGAGCAATGGTCGGCGGTACGTTCGAGATTTGTCAGCAGATCCGACCAGATAAAGCCTGCAATGATGGTGCATTCGCCCTGCTGCAATCTCCGGATATGGCTTGAACGCAGCTTTTCACGCAGGGTGTCGATGACCTCCTCAAGGGGTTCCACCTGTACAGCGGCATCAAGGTCATTGTGCAGGAACGCCTGCAAGGCATAATCCGTAACCTCCTGCACAGCACCGCAGATAACGCTCAGCTCCTTCTCGGCGGCAGGTGTGAGGGTGATTTTCTTCTCACGCATTTCCTCCACAGATTCGAGGATATTCACAGCATGGTCGGAGATTCTCTCAAAATCGCCGATGACCTTCAGAAGCTTTGCCGCTTCTGCATTGTCGGCTGCGGAAATCTGGTGCGAGCTGAGCTTGACAAGATAGGTATTGAGTACGTCCTCGTACTTGTCGCTCTGTTCTTCCTTTTCACGGATGTCGGCGGCAAGCTCCGCACTGTAATTCTTCATAAGACTCAGACTACCGTTCAATGCCTGTGCAGAGAAAGCGGCAAGCTCTGCTGCACGGTGCGCACACTGTTCAAGCGCAATGGGAGGGGTAACCATGAGTCTTTCGTCGAGGAGCGCAGTTTTTTCCTTCTTTTCCTCATGATCGGGAACAAGCTTATACACAAGCTTTTCAAGGAGTCCCGACATAGGCAGCAGGATGCAGGTACATGTTACATTAAAGATGGAGTGGCAGACGGCAATACCGGTGAAGCCCACGGCCTCGTCGAACAGCGCAGGCGCAAACACAAGATCCACGATGGTGTACACGGTCAGAAGGATACATGTACCGATGATATTGAAGAAGAGATGCACAAATGCCGCACGTCTTGCATTTTTGTTGGTGCCGACGGAGGACAGCATGGCTGTTACACAGGTACCGATGTTCTGACCCATGATGATCGGGATTGCCGCACCATAGGAAACCTGACCGGTTGCATCCGCAAGTGCCTGCAGGATGCCGACGGATGCGGAGCTGGACTGCATGATGCCTGTGAGGATCGCACCTGCAAGTACACCGAGAATAGGATTCTTGAACATGATGAACAGTTCACGGAACTGAGGAATATCCGCAAGACCTGCAACAGCGCCGGACATGGTATCCATACCGAACATGAGAGTTGCAAAGCCAAGGAAAATCGTACCGATCTCCTTTTTCTTGTCGCTCTTTGCAAACATAT
The DNA here is from genome assembly GCA_017521325.1 of Oscillospiraceae bacterium. Lineage (GTDB taxonomy): Bacteria > Bacillota > Clostridia > Oscillospirales > Ruminococcaceae > UBA3855. Next base: position 23,730 of record JAFXCV010000065.1, read on the forward strand.
GCAGTCCGATGCCAATCAGGGCAAGAACGGGAGTGAAGGATGTAGGCTTGAGCAGCTGCAGCCAGAGCACGTCACTGTCGATGCCGCCAAGGCTGAGGACCCATGCGGTGACGGTGGTACCGATGTTTGCACCCATAATGACATTGATCGCCTGCTTGAGTGACATCAGACCGGAGTTGACAAATCCGACAACCATGACAGTCGTCGCAGAGGAGCTTTGGATGACACTCGTTACGGCAAGACCTGTCAGGAGTCCGGCAAATTTATGAGAGGTCAGCTTTTCAAGGAGTGTGCGAAGCTTACTGCCTGCACTGCGTTCGAGTGCTTCGCCCATGAGATTCATGCCGAACAGGAACAAACACAAACCGCCAATAAGGGATAAAACATCAAAAATGTCCATAACCATTTTTCCTTTCGTTGATGGGCTTTCTGCCCTGATGAGTTTATTGTACCAATTCTACGTCAAATCTGACAGCGGCAATTTGTAAAATGTTTGTTAAACTGCAAAAGCCCCGATCTTTCGATCGGGGCTCAGCTTGTCAAAAAAGTCTTTTTTCTGGGGTTAGCACCCCAAAGCCTGCCCCCACCCCAACCCCTCCCCCAAAGGGGGAGGGGCTAAATTGCGAGGGTACTGCGTACCCTCAAACCCGCCAAAGAACTTCGTCCTTTGAACCTGATAAGGTTTTTCGACAGTCTGAAAAGCCCCGATCTTTCGATCGGGGCTTTGTTCAATAGGTTTTCTGCTCTCTGAGCAGCTTTCGTAAATGCGCAAAGGTCTTTTCCTCACCCTCGTCCGCCAGCATCTGCAGAAGGGATTCAAGCAGGTCGGAGGTTTCGGGATGGATGACCCTCCGCTGCTTTGCACGCAGGAAGTATTCGAGTGCATCGCTGTCCTTGTACTTCTCTCCATTGTAGATCTTGCTTGCGGCGACACGGTCGCAGAACATCTCCGCCACATAGCGAAGCGGCATTTTCACGGGTTCCATCCTGCCGGTTTTCGGGGAATAATCCGTCCAGTATTCGAAATGATGGCGGTTTCTCCCCTTGTGATGCATCCATGCGGTGGAATAGCCGTGAACACGGCGTTCCTCCTCATTGGGGCTGCGTGTGCCCTGATAGTATTTCACGCCCTGCACAAACTCCGCTGGGGAATACTTCGACATGTCATGCCAAATTCCCTGCCACAGAATGCCTGCCTTGCGGCAGTGACGGATCACTGCATGGCGGTGTCTGGTGATGGTGCGGAAATGATTCCAGATATTTGCAAACTGCATATAGATTCCTCCGAAAGCGTCAATTCGTCGCTCTCTCCACGGAAAGCACGCCTTTGATCTTGCGGATGCGGTCAAATACGGATGTGAGCTGCGACTTGTTGACGATCTTGATGGATGCGTCAAAAATGGCATTGCCGTTCTTCAGCACACGGGATGAAGAATGCACGATCGGAATGCGTGCATCGGTGAGGATCGCACAGATGTCAAACACCAGTCCCACACGGTCGAGTGCAACGACCTCAATGCCCGTCTGCATCGAAGTATTGGAGGTATCCGTCCACTGGATCTCCACCCAGCGTTCCTGTTCTTCGGGGATGTTGCGGCTGAGCATGGATTTGTAGTTGATGCATTTGGTGGTATGCACGGAAATGCCGTGCCCTCTTGTGATAAAGCCGACAATGTCATCACCCGGCAGCGGATTGCAGCACTGAGCGAATTTCACAGCGCAGTCGCTGATATCGTCGAGGATGATTCGGCTGGCGGAAGGCGTTCTGACGGGGGTGATGATCGACTGCTCCTGCTGCCGTTCCTCCGTACGGTAGTTCTTGTTGTAAAGATCCTTCCATCTGGGCACGAGCTTCTGCAGGGTAATGCCGCCGTAGCCGATGGAGGCATAGAAATCCTCAAGACTTGTGCAGTTATGACGCTTGAGGTCATCGGCAAGGAAGCCCTCAAGTTCCTTTTCGGGAATGTCGATGCGGCTGCGTCTGAGTTCCTTTTCGAGCATGCTGCGGCCTGTGATGATATTTTCCTCACGGCGTTCCTTTTTGAACCAGGAACGCATTTTCGCCTTGGCGTCGTTGGTTTTTGCAATATCAAGCCACGCACGGTTCGGGCCTTTATCGGGATCCTTACTGATCATGATCTCGCAGATCTGTCCCGTCTGGAGTTCATAATCCAGCGGTACGATCTTGCCGTCAACCTTTGCGCCCATCGTCTTGTGTCCGATCTCGGTATGGATGCGGTAGGCAAAGTCGATGACGGTTGCCTTGACGGGCAGGGAAACCGTATCGCCCTTGGGCGTCATGACAAAGATATCCTCCGGAGCAAGGTCATTTTTGATGATGCGCACGATCTCCTCAACGTCATCGGAGGTCTGCTGGTTTTCCAGAACCTGTCTGACCCATGCAAGGCGCTGGTCCATCTTGTCAGTACCCTTGATGCCTTCCTTATACTTCCAGTGTGCGGCGATACCATATTCCGCTGTTGCGTGCATATCCCATGTACGGATCTGCACCTCAAAGGGGATGCCCTCCCTGCCGAGTACGGTGGTATGCAGGGATTGGTACATATTGGATTTAGGTACTGCTACGTAGTCCTTGAAGCGACCGGGCA
>JAFXCV010000066.1 GCA_017521325.1 Oscillospiraceae bacterium
TGAACCTAATGAGAGGTTTCTACAGTCTGCATCCCACGCATCTGCGTGGGATTTTTATATACGTTTTCTCTCAACGCTCCGTTTATATTCCTGAAAAAAGGGGTTGATTGACTTTTGGGAGATACTGCCGTATAATGGAATTACGGTACCGGAACTAAAAAAGGAGTGAACTTTATGAGTATTTCGATTGGCGAAAATATCAAAATCATGCGCCGCAGATGCGGCTTTACACAGGAGGAGCTTGCCGCAAGGCTTTCCGTCACGCCTCAGGCAGTATCCAAATGGGAAAACGGCGGAGGTTTCCCCGATCTTATGCAGATCGTTCCGCTGGCACAGATTTTCGGCATTACAACCGATTCCCTGCTTGGGGTAACCGGCGCAGTCTATGGAAAGGCTCACACAGAGGCAGCAATGGGGCACGAAAAGCTCCTGATGGAGTCCTCCCTGTCGGCTGCAGAAAAACATCTGGCGGCCTACGCATATTTCCGTGCGGAATCGGGAAAGGAGCCGTCCAACTATGCCATCATGTGCAGGTGCATCAATCACGCCGCAGAAATCAGCAGATATGTGGATTTTGAGGATTTCATGGCTGACCGCATCGAGGAAAGGGACGAAATTTTCGAGGACTGCAAGCGTAAAAACGCCTGCATTACAAGATTCTGCGAGGACAGGGCAATTGTAGAGAAATCCGATTTTGCAATGGCGTGGATTTTTATTCACACAAAGGAATATGACAAGGCAAGCGCTCTGATCGACCGCCTGCCGAGTCTGGAGAGCAACAACCTGCGTGAGAGCATTAGAACTAAGCTGCTCAAATTCCAATATGGATTTGACCGTGCAAAGGAGAATATTTCGGAGAATATTCGCAAGCTCCTGCATGCCACGGCAAAGGAATTTTTCTACGACTTTGAGGATTATGCATGGGATGCAGAAAGTGGGGAAGCCATCGCATTTGGGCAAAAGCTTCTCGGCATTCTGCAAAGCTACAATGTATTTGACGAACTGCATGCGGATGTACTGCTCTGCGAAAACCATATCCGCAGTTTTTTCCCGAAGTGCTTTGCGGATATGGGCGATTATGAAACGGCGGCAGAGGAACTGCTGAACGTTGCACAGAATTTCACCGTTCTTTCGTCCTGTGCGAAGAACGACTGGACAAACACACCGGCTATGCTTGACACTGCGCTTTCGTATCTGACGCAGGAGCAGCGGGAAGAAATCCAAAAGCAGAGTGCATACAGAGATGCGATCGCCATTATGGAAAGGGTTGAAAAAAATGATCCGAAGATTTGAAGAACGGGATGCGCAGGAGGTTGCAGCGCTCATCCGGCATACCCTTGACATCAGCAACAGCAAGGATTATCCCGACATCGCACAGCTCATCGCCTTGTTTACGCCCGAATACGTCACGCAGCGTGCAGGCTGGACGCATTTCTATGTGATCTGTGAGGATGGCAAAATCATCGGCTGCGGTGCAATCGGACCATACTGGGACAAAACTGATGAAAGCTGTCTGTTCAATATTTTTGTGCTGCCGGAATTTCAAGGCAGAGGCTTCGGTCGGCTGCTGATTGAAGCGCTGGAGCAGGACGAATTCTTCCTGCGTGCAAAACGCATTGAAATTCCTGCATCCATCACCGCCTGCGAATTCTACCGCCATCTGGGCTATGATTTTAAGGACGGTATTGCACGGCTCGATGCGGAAGGGCATTACAGACTGGAGAAATTCCGTGAGCCTGTGGAATGATAAAAAGTAAACCCGAAGAGATTTTGTTCCCTTCGGGTTTTTGTTAGTATTGCTCCGCCAGATACAGACTGACTCTGCTCTGAATGATCTTTGCGGCATCCTCCGCTGTGCAATCACCTGCAAAGCATTTTGCGGTTTCTTCCTCGACGATATTCTGAATTGCTGTGTCATCCAATCCCGTGGAAAGCGCAATGCCCTCCAGATAGCTCAGCAGCTTTTCCGCTTCCTCCGCTGTGGCAGGAGTGATTTCAATTTGCTCGTCGCCGATGGTATACCAGGTTGTATCAAGCTCACCGACGGGCTGCTGATTCTGCTCCATTGCCTTAGCAAGTGCATTGCGGTTGACGGGGATACTGAATTCATTCATGAGCTGGTTCTCTTCACGCAGGCAGAATTTGATAAATTTCCAGATTTCCTCCTTATGCTGCGATGCGGATGAAACCGTAATCAGCCCACCATGCGCTGCAAATACGCCGCCGTTGCCCTTCTCTCCGATGGGCGTACCGGTGAGCGTCACATCCGCATTGTCAAACCAGCACTGTGCAGTACCGTGAAAGTTTTGCAGACTGTAGATCTGCGTCGGGTACAAAAGCGCACGATTTTCCCGATAGGCGTAATCATCCCGCACTGCCGCCTTTTCGGGGAAATCCGAAAAGAATGCAAGCAGTGACACAAATTCCTCGCTGTCAAAGCTGCATGACGCAGTTTCGTAATCCACAAATTCCGCAAGCTGGCAATACATCAGGTCGTGGAATGCGGATTCCCTGTTGGCAGCCGACAACAGCTCCATACCCTCGGGCAGTGTGAGATTTGCATAATCCGAAAGCGTCAGACGCTGCGAACCGTCGAGAAATTCCGTTTTTGCCATGTAGGTATTCACGCCGAACCCGAAGCCCATGCATTCGAGCCTGCCCTTGTATTCGAGGGCTTCAAAGAAATTCATAAAGTAATCATCCTCATGAAAATCGGGGTCGTTCTCCATCCAGACGCTCAGATCCTCAAACAGACCTTTTTCCGAAAAGGTATGGTAATCGGGCGTGCTTGCGAGAATATCGGGAATGATGCCGTCCAGCAGATCTTTTTTGAGTGCCTCCTCGCCGAAATCGGGAGCATCGCTGTCAAAATAGCTTTTCGTGACAATGCGGCTGTTTTTTGACTGACGGTTGAATTTGCTGACCATCTTATCGAACCATGAACTTGAACCGATACTGCTCATATCCGCCATTGAAATGAGCGTCATGGACTCCACCTCTGCCTGTGTTCGTGGGGTAAGAAGGTAGTTTGACAGCGGTTTGTAGATCGTGAAAAGTGCCCTGCCATCGGGTAAAAGGTACAGCTGTCGCTTGTCCATATCCCCCACAACATCGGATTCCTGCCAGTTGAGGATTTCTGTCATGCTGCCGTCCGTGAGATTCATGCCGTACAGAAATTCATCCGTGTAGCAAAGTACGTCATACTGTGTATTTCCACGCATCAGCTCGCCACGATTCAATTCATATTTTGGCAGCTCCACCGGAATATTCTCAGCTTTCAGCGTATCCGCATGGAGTTTTTTGAGCGTTCGCCTGTCAAGAATCGCATAAACAGAGCCATCCCGACCTCTATAAACATCCTCGTTCCCCTCCGTATCCTCCACGGGTGAAAGCGTACCATCGGGCTTTTCGCAGAAAATACCCTCGCCGACCACTGCATGAAAACGGTTGCCCTTCGCATCCATCGCAGTTTTTTCAATCCACCATTCCGAAGGATACTGCGCCGTGACGTCCTCGACGCTGAGTTCATTCATCTGTGCATCAAAGGTGTAGCGAAGATAGGTCATGGAAAGCGGCTGATTGATCACCTGCCGTAAAAGCACCTGCACGGTATCGCCCATGTCATAGATCCCCGACAGCTGTGTGAAATCACCCTGTTCCTTGTAGTCCCTTCGGACAAATTCCCCCGATTCCTGCGACCAGATGCCGAAAATATGCGTGCCATCCGATTTTGGGGAATACACGAACGTATTCTCCCCGAACGGATGGAAATAGCACATGCCAAGCTCCTCCTGCGGCAGGAAATCCTCCCAACGGAAGGAATGGGACATTGTGACCTCCATGGTTGCACCCGAAGGAACGGTTTCCTTCGGTGGTGCTTGCGGTCTGTATTTTGTGCAGCCTGCCATTGTACAAAGCAGAGCAAGCAGTGTGATTCCTGTAAGCAAATGTTTCATAAATATACCGCCTTTCTGAATAGTTCTGCCTATAATACACTTCAGGTGGCGAAATTCTGACAAAGTCAGAAAAAGTTCGGAAGAATGCACAAAATCAGCATATGATTTTTGGACACAAAAACAGCTCCGACAAAATGCCGGAGCTTGGATTTATTTTTCTGCTTTCAGCTTTTTCAGATACTGCTTTGTTTCCGCAGCAACCACGCCCGAAAGTGCGAGAAGTGCGATGATATTCGGCAGTGCCATGAGTCCGTTGAAGATGTCCGCCAGATTCCAGACAGCCTCGACTGCAAGATAGGGACCTGCGAACACCGCTATAATGTACAGCCAGCGGAATACGATGGTTGCCGTCTTATTGGAATTTGTCAGATACGACAGGCAGCGCTCGGAATAATAATTCCAGCCGAGAATCGTTGTGAATGCGAAGAATACAAGGCAAATCATCAGGATGAACGAAGATGCTTTCGCCGGGAACGGCAGTCCGTACTGGAATGCGGCATTGGTGATCTCCACGCCCTGCAGTTCCGGGTTGGTTTCCAGACAGCCGGAAATGATAATGGTCAGTCCCGTCATCGTGCAGACGATGATGGTATCAATGAAAGTTCCTGTCATGGTAACAAGTCCCTGACGTGCCGGCTCATGGGTTCTTGCTGCCGCTGCCGCAATGGGGGCGGAGCCGAGTCCTGCTTCATTGGAGAAAATGCCACGGGCGATACCGCTTTGCATGGAAGCGAAAACTGCACCGAGTACGCCGCCTGCTGCGGCTCTGATGCCAAAGGCACTTTCCACGATCTTAACAAAGGCAGCAGGAATTTCCGTGATGTGTGTTACCAGAATCAGAATGCAGCAGCCGATGTAGATCACGACCATCAGCGGCACGATGATCTCGGATACGGAGGCAATGCGCTTGATGCCGCCGATGACGATGAGCGCAACACAGACGGTAATGAGAAGTCCCGTGATGATCTGCGTCCATGTGTAATGCATGCCGAAAAGGCTGATTGTGTGGATTTTTTCGGGATCAAAGAAATTATTCGCAGCGGATGCAATACCGTTGATCTGCGTGATGGTGCCGATTCCCATCAGACCTGCGAGCAGTCCGAAAATGGCAAAGAGCTTTGCAAGCCATTTCCATTTGCTGCCCATGCCGTTTTCGATATAATAGAACGGGCCGCCGAGGAATTGTCCGTTTTTGTCCTTGATGCGGTATTTGATGGCAAGCAGTCCCTCGGAATATTTGGTTGCCATGCCGAAAAATGCGGCAATCTCCATCCAGAGCAGTGCACCGGGACCTCCGGCTGCAAGTGCCGTTGCAACGCCGACGATATTTCCCGTGCCGATCGTTGCGGAAAGAGCCGTACAAAGCGCCTGAAAGCTTGAAACCTCACCGCTTCCCTGCTCCTCGTCCTTGAACATGTATTTGAGTGCCCTGCCAAGCTTATGTATCTGAATACCACGCAGACGAATTGTCAGAAGGATTCCGCATCCGATGATCAGAATGATCATCGGCAGTCCCCAGACCAGACCGTCTATCTTCTTCACGACTTCATTGAACGTTTCCAAGATATGCAACTCCTTTTGTTAGTTTTCATCTTTTTTATTGTAACATGTTTCGGAAAGTTTGTCAATAATTTAACAAAAGAAAATCAGCAAATATTTATTGATAAAGAAAGGACAGCGCATGGCTGTCCCCTGTTTGTTATTCAAAAAAGAATGCTTCGTTTCCGTTCAGTCCATAGACGGAGAGGAGATGCGCCTTTCCATCCTCGACCTCCTCACGGCTAAAGTGATGCTCCTGCAAAAAGGCATCGTCCATTTCATCAAGCCGTGCATAGAACGCAATTCCGGCGTGGAGCATGTCCAGTGACGGATTTTCAAGCATGGCATAGAGGGCATTTTCCGCTTCGTTGATATCACCGTCATCAAGCTGTTTGAGCAGCTCACCGGTGGTCTGCTGCACCTGCAGATCCTCAATCTGCACCAGATGTTCGGATTTGATATCCACATTCATATGCATCATCTTTGCAGCAGCCTTGACAATATCGTGGATCTGCCGCATAATGGGATCTTGTTCAAACATGGGATTCTCCTTTCAAAACGTTCATACACCGATAATGGTAAATACCCCATATTCCTGCAATGTATCACATACCCATGCATCTGCTTCCAGAAGGCATTCCAGAGCTTCGCCGCCCGATCGCTTTGCTTCCTGCATGACGGCATTCCAAAGCTTTTCATCAATTTCGCTTTCACCGGTATCGGAATAATCGGGTATCGTGTTTTGGAAGATCTCAAACAGACCAAGTGTATGCAGATAATCATCGTGCAGACAGAGGGAATCCTCTTTCCAGAATGTTTCCTCGTCAAATCGACCTTTCTGGAATTCATGGTACACTGTATTCTTGCGTTCTTGATTTCTGACAAAGTATTTCATAGGATGTTCCTTTCTGTCCGGTCTTTTCATTTTTAGAAGCGGCACCCATTCATCCTCAAGGATCTTTTCACCTGTCAGTGAAAAACCGTGACGTTCATAGAATGCAATGCCCCGTGTGTTGTATTCAAGCACCCAGAGCCATGACGCATTCTTTTCAGAAACGGCGAAATGAAGGAGTTTTTCACCGATGCCCTGACTCTGGAATGTCGGTTCAATAAAGAGCTTTTCGATTTCATCGCCGCAGATGCGGATGATGCCCTTCACCACGCCGTCATCATAGACATGGGTATTTTGCAGGGCATCCGTGCCGTCGGCGTATTCCGCCGCCATGTCCATGACATTCAGCTCCCCGAAATAGAATGCATCATTTCGGAAGAAGGGGTAGAAATTCTGGCGGTAGTTTGTGATGATGATTTCCGCAATGCGGGATGCGTCTGCAGGGGTTGCGGGGCGGATGTGGGTCATGGGGGTTCCTCCGTTCTTTTAGGGGTTGTCGGATGGTTTTCGGTGGGGGATAAATCGGAATTTGTGTAAGTATCCAAATATTGTTTTTTTGCCAAATATTCTTCGTTCTCCAATTTCTTTATGCAAATTTTCTGTATCTGAAATACAATTAAGCCAATTTTGATAAAATTCTTCAAAGCTGTTTGCAATCAACTCATAAGCTCCCATATTATCTGTATAAAGTATTTTTCCACGCATTTCACCCGTTACTACCAGACAAAAATCGCTATAACAGCCTGGTGTGCAGAATGGGTAAATACCATCATATAGACAATCTGAATCTTTATCAGCTTTTTCATACACATAATACTTACTGGGATTTTCTAAAAAATCCTTTTGGGGAGTAACAATATAGTAATTAGTATCATCAAGCTTCATAGGACGTGGTGCAAATTCATTTTTCAGGCTGTTTCGATAGTCTGTGTAAAAATCTTTTTTCATGAAGTCTTCGAATGGGAATATTCCATAATATGGTCCCGCACCACCATCACCAATCTCGGTGATGAAGTGAAAGTAATCTGTCGGAAAAGTAAAACTATACTTTTCTTCCAATGCCCTTACAAAAGAAGCACTGATTGGAGGATTCAATCTATATTTATGCTTGTCAGCTCCAGGAAGTTTATATCTTGAATCAATGCGTTTAGCTGTTTCTAATATTTCAAGAATCTCACTGCGTTTTAACATAAAAACCCCCGCTTTCGAGCAGTAAAAAACTGCTGAAAAATATCAATTTCCTTTTCATCCATTTACAAACTGCTCCCCATCGAAGCCGACAGGGAGCAGTATTCTCTTATCAAATTAGTAAGCCAGCTTCTCTTCCAGCCAAGCCTCCAGCTCTGTGATGGGCATTCTAACCTGCTCCATCGTGTCACGGTCACGAACTGTGACGCACTGGTCGGATTCCTTGGTGTCGAAGTCATAAGTGATGCAGAACGGTGTACCGATCTCATCCTGACGGCGGTAACGCTTACCGATGGAACCGGCATCGTCAAAGTCCACATTCCACTTCTTGGAGAGGCTTGTGAAGATTTCCAGAGCCTCAGGAGAGAGCTTCTTGGACAGCGGCAGAACTGCTGCCTTGAAGGGAGCAAGTGCCGGATGCAGGTGCATGACCGTACGAACATCATTCTTCTCTGCGTCGATCACTTCCTCGTCATATGCCTCTGTTACGATCGTCAGGAACAGACGCTCAACGCCGAGGGACGGCTCGATAACATAGGGAATATACTTGGTGTTGTCCTCGGGATCGAAGTATTCGAGGGACTTGCCGCTGTGGTTCTGGTGCTGTGTGAGGTCATAATCGGTTCTGTCCGCAATACCCCACAGCTCGCCCCAGCCGAACGGGAAGAGATACTCAAAGTCGGTGGTTGCCTTGGAATAGAAGCACAGCTCCTCCGGATCGTGGTCACGCAGGCGGAGATTCTCCTCCTTGATGCCCAGATTCAGCAGGAAGTCACGGCAGTATGCACGCCAGTACTGGAACCATTCGAGGTCAGTGCCGGGCTTGCAGAAGAATTCAAGTTCCATCTGCTCGAACTCACGCACACGGAAAATGAAGTTGCCGGGTGTGATCTCGTTACGGAAGGACTTGCCCACCTGTGCCACACCGAACGGAACCTTCTTTCTGGTGGTTCTCTGGATGTTTGCGAAGTTGACAAAAATACCCTGTGCGGTTTCCGGACGCAGATACAGCTCGGACTTGGAATCCTCGGTAACACCCTGGAAGGTCTTGAACATCAGGTTGAACTGACGGATATCCGTGAAATCCTTTGCCTCACAGTTCGGACAGCAGATGCCCTTCTCACGGATGTAGTTCATCATTTCCTCATTGCTCCAGCCGGCAGGATTGGTGCCGTCAAAAGCTTCGATGAGGTTGTCGGCTCTGTGGCGTGTCTTACAGGACTTGCAGTCCATCAAGGGGTCGGAGAAGCCGCCCAGATGACCGGAAGCCACCCATGTTTCGGGGTTCATCAGAATTGCAGAGTCCAGACCAACATTGTAGGGGCATTCCTGGATGAACTTCTTTCTCCATGCCTTTTTGATGTTGTCCTTCAGTTCCACACCGAGCGGACCGTAGTCCCATGTATTTGCAAGACCGCCGTAAATTTCGGAGCCTGCGTAAACAAAGCCTCTGGATTTGCAGAGGTCAACAATTTTTTCCATGCTCTTTTCAGTATTCAGCATTAGTATATCCTTCCTTCTCAAGAAATTATTGCCGCACACGGCATCATTCTCATTATACTATAGGAGGGGAAAAATGTCAAGCCCCTGTACCTGCATGAATTCTCGTCGTCCCACCTTGATTTTTATCCGCATTTGTGCTATACTATAAAATGGAGTTTTATTGAAATTTTTATAGGAGGATTTCTCATGAAGGTTGATACATTACGACTCGGTGAGCTTGCGTCAAACTGCCACATCATTGACTGCGGCGAGGGAATCTGCGCTGCGGTGGACATCGGAAACGATGCGGAAAAACTGCTCTCTTTTCTGAAATCGAAGAATCTGACGCTTGGGGCAATTCTGCTTACGCATGGACACTATGACCACATCGGCGGCGTGGAGGAGGTGCGCAAGGCGACGGGGGCAACGGTTTACATTCACGAAAATGACGCTTCTATGCTCACGGATGCTAAGCTGAATCTTGCGGCGCACATCACGCCCCTCCCCTACAATCAAGTGACAGAATACACCGCCATCCAAGACGGCGAGGAAATCACGGTCGGCAGCCGCACCTTCACGGTACTGCACACACCCGGACATACATCGGGCAGCGTCTGCTATCTGACGGAGGATGTAATGCTGTCGGGGGATACGCTGTTCTGCGGCTCGATCGGCAGAACCGACCTTGGCGGTGATCCTGCACAAATGAAGGAATCGCTCCGCAGGCTCAAAACACTCCCCCAAAACTATCGGGTTTACACGGGACATGATTATTCCACCACGCTTGACGAAGAACGCATGTCCAATCCCTACATGAGGAATTTATAATGGAACAGAATTACGAATATGCACTGGTTTTCAGAAATCACAGCTACGGCTATGAGGTACAGGCAACTGCTAAGCTTTTCATCCCGAATGTGCGGTTTCTGATCTGTGAGGATGGCGAAATTCCGGAGAATGTGCCGAATTATATCATGACAAGCTGCGAGAAAACCGCTAATGCGATTACGTGCGACGTGGAAATACAGCTCGGTACATCCCGTGTGAAACGAAGCTGCGGTATTCTTTCCACGGAGCATCCCACAACTGCACCCGATGTGAAAAATTCAGAAGTAGAATATGCGCTGTGCCGTCTGCTCTACGAAACGCTCAGAGAAATGACAGACTACACACCGCCGTGGGGACTGCTGACAGGAATTCGCCCTGTGCGCAAGGTCATTCAGCTGCTTGAGGATGGATATACGCCTGAGGAAGCGGCACGCAAATTACAGGAACGCTTTCTCATTTCGGATGAGAAAATGCAGCTTGCCCTCGATACGGCGCTCATCCAGCAGCCGATTCTTCCGCACAGCGCCAAGGAGATCGGACTGTACATTTCCATTCCCTTCTGCCCCACAAGATGCAGCTACTGCTCGTTTGTGTCGCACTCGATGGACAGTGCCATGCAGCTGATTCCCGATTATGTGGAATACCTTTGCAGGGAAATCGAAATTCTCGGCGGCATCATCCGCAGATATGGTCTGCATGTACAGTCGGTTTACATCGGCGGCGGCACGCCGACTTCCATTTCCGCACCACAGCTTCGACAGGTCATGGAGGCGATCCGCACACATATTGACATTGCAAGCGCAAGGGAATACACGGTGGAGGCAGGCCGTGCGGATACGATCACAGAGGACAAGCTGCGTGTGATTCAGGAAATGGGCGCAACGAGAATTTCCGTCAATCCCCAGACACTGCAGGACAGTGTGCTTGAGGCGATCGGCCGCCGTCACACGGCACAGCAGGCGGTGGATGCATTCCTGCTTGCAAGAAAACTCGGATTTGATGACATCAACATGGATCTCATCGCAGGACTTCCCACGGACACCTATGAGGGCTTTGCAGATACCCTGCAGCGTGTCATGGCGCTCGAACCCGACAGCATCACGGTACATACGCTCACACTCAAGCGTGCTGCGGATCTGTACGGAACGAATCAGAAACAGCATGTGGCACAGGTCGCAAAAATGGCGGAGCTTTCGGCTGCCGCACTGCCCGAACATGGCTACAGACCGTACTACATGTACCGTCAGAAAAATACGGTGGGAAATCTTGAAAATGTGGGATATGCAAGAGAGGGCAAGGAAAATCTATACAACATCCTGATTATGGACGAAACACAGACGATTCTCGGCGCAGGATGTGCTGCTTCCACAAAGCTTGTGGAAGCAAACGGTAAGATCACCCGTGTACATAACTACAAGTTCCCCTACGAATACATCAACCGTTTCGATAAGCTCATGGAAAAGAAACACGAAATTGAGGAAATCCTGCAAAGAATGCAGGAGGGAGGCATGGATGCTGCAAAAGAATGAGATTTACGACACTGAAATTACAGGCATGACATCGGAGGGCAGCGGTGTTGCCAGAATTGATGGAATGGCTGTATTTGTCCCCATGACGGCTGTGGGCGACAAGCTGCGTGTGAAAATTGTCAAGGTGCTGAAAAGCTATGCTTTCGGCATTATTGATGAACTGACCTCCCCTGCCCCGAGTCGGTGCGAGGTGGATTGTCCTGTATTCCGTCAATGCGGCGGCTGCGTGTTCCGTCATGTGACCTACGAGGAGGAGCTGCGGTACAAGGAAGATTCTGTCCGTGATGCATTCACAAGAATCGGCAGGCTCTCCCCCGAATTTGAACCGATCCTCGGGGACGAGCGCCGCTGCGGCTACCGCAACAAGGCACAGTACCCTGTTGCAATACAGGACGGAAAACTTGTGTGCGGTTTCTATGCAAGGCATAGTCATCGGGTCATTCCATTCACGGGATGCCTTTTGCAGCCGCAGATCTTCACGGAAATTCTGGAATTTCTGCTGCCGCTTGTGCAAAAGGCGGGAATTTCCGCCTATGATGAGCAGACGCACACGGGACTTTTGCGGCATATTTATTTGCGGCAGGGATTCCACAGCGGTGAGATTTCTCTCTGTTTTGTGGTGAGAAAGTCGATCCGCAGGCAGATTGCAGGAATACTGCCTGCAATACAGGAAAGATTCCCTGCACTTGTGAGCATTACGGAGAGTATCAATTCCGAGAAAACCAACGTGATCATGGGGAAAACCTTGCATGTGCTTGCAGGAAGCGACGTGATTTCGGACACGATGTGCGGTAACAAGATCGAAATTTCTCCGCAGTCGTTTTATCAGGTAAACACGGCGCAGGCGGAGCGTTTATATGGCATTGCCAAAGACTATGCCCAACTCAATGGCAGTGAGCTTCTGCTGGATTTATACTGCGGCGCAGGCACGATCGGGCTATCAATGGCGGATCGTGCGGAGAAACTCATCGGTGCGGAGGTCATCCCGGAGGCAGTGGAAAATGCAAAGAAAAATGCCGCACGAAACGGCGTTAAAAATGCGGAATTTCTCTGCGGCGATGCAGGAGAAATCGCAGAGCAGCTTCTCGAAAGCGGTACAATGCCGGATGTTGTCGTGGTCGATCCTCCACGCAAGGGCTGCGACATGAATGCCATCAATGCCATCTCGCAGATGAATCCAAGGCGGATCGTGATGATTTCCTGCAACCCCTCCACGGCTGCAAGGGATGCAGCGGAATTCGCAGCACGGGGTTACACAGTTGAGAAAGTTCGGGCGGTGGATTTGTTTCCGGGGACGGGGCACGTTGAGTGCGTAGTATTGATGTCACGAGAAAAATAGAGAGCATAAGAAAAGTGCCGTAAATTCGGCACTTTTTCTCTTATGTAGAAATGATGAGATTATCGTGGAGTGGATTTTCGCCGTTCTTGGGAATAAATCCAGTGTCTCCCGGAGATACAGTGCGCTTTGACTTACTAAAAGCACCCGACCTTATGTAGTTCTTGGGAAGAAATCGGTCTTGCAATTCTAATCAGCTATTGTACATACTGTGCGTATCTTTCAATTTGAATCAATTGATAAATATACTTGTTGCATGACAAGAAGAATAGACTGAAATAGCTGTTGTCGTAATTCATTTGATGTATCTATTACTTTAAAAAAACCACTCCAATAATCAACTATATCGCCGAAACAGTCAGAATGAGTTTTAAATGCAATTGCTTCCCCGTATTGATTTATTAGTGAGCTAAGTTCCATCCCATATTCTAAGGAATACTTAGATAGGAGTTCTCCTATTTTTTGCTTTGAATCATTAAATTCGGTATAAATGTATTCCAAGTTATTATGATATAATATGTTTCTTTCAGCTATTTCTGCATCTAATGTTATTCCAAATCTTCTAAGGCTTTGGTTGTAATAATCAAGCGATTTATTGAGTAAGCTATGAAGAGCCTCAATACTTGTTCTCAATGATTGAAGATGCTCTTTTTTTGCGTCATTTGGAGAAACAATATTTGGCACATTACTCCCGCTAATCTCGCAATACTGAGCGTATTCCGCATCATGTTTCCATTTTTTTAATAGTTCTGCTGGAAAACGCTGTACATCTCTATCCACCATAGTATGGCAATTGCTACAAAGCCAAATACCATTTGAAATGTGCTTAATGTCATCGACGCTCATTTGAGGATTCAATCTAGGGCCATCCTCAGTACTGGCGGCATATATATGCGCCGCTTCTCCTATTGAATCAGATTTAGTACCTGTATAGTCCGGCCATGTCGTTGCCTTTCTGCAATTTGGATTTGAGCATTTACCACCAACATTGGCGCATAGCTGCTTTTTTATTGCTTGGGAAAAATCGTGTCTCATATAACTCTCCTTTCACTTTTCACATGATACAGTTTTTCGAGTTGAATTGTTCTTAAAGTCATTGTGCATCTCCAAAAGGTGAAAGATGCTCCGGTATTATGCTCTCCAACAGCTCACACAGATCATCGTCCATGCAGCTGTATTCATCTGGGATATTCAGGCAGATAACCTGTTTGCCGGCTATGATATCGGGATACTTTTCCTTGATCTTCCGTACATGCTTCTTCTCCATGCAGAAGATCACGTCTGCCCACCCAAGCAGTCCGGGAGTCACTTTGACTCTGGCACTGGTCTCCGTTCCGGCAGAACGGGCGCTGTGTGAATTGTATCCGTCAAACAGCTTTTCGGCAGTCAGAGAACGCCGTTTGTTTTGGCTGCATAAAAATAGTAAGTGCATCGCACACCCCGTTCCGATCTCAGTATTTCAGCATACTTCTCACTTCCATCAGCGCAAAGCCGAGAATATTCTGCCCCTGCCATTTCGATGCGTCAAAGCGTTCAGATTCGTTCAGTCTGATACCACACGCCCATATTTTATCGCTGTGGGCGCACTCCACAAGGTATGCGTCCTTTGTATCGAGGAGCTGCTGTTTCATATCAGCATTCTGGCTGAACTTTGCAAGTAGACCGCGCACTGCTATTGCTTGTCTTGCACCCGCCCACACACCATTGATATACCCGGTACAGAGCTTTCCGAGCTTTTGCTGTTCCGAAGGATCATCGGTCAGAAGCACCTTTTGGGCTGTGTCTTGGTCGCCGAAGAGGACGCACTTCTGATACATGATATATTGCTCCATCGACGAATAATGGATCCCGTCAAGATCAAACGGCGATAGATACCAATTACTCAGAAAGCCATATGGCTCCTGCGGAAGGTGAAAGAATACCGCATCGACCTGCCGATCGGAAATCAGTAGACGGTCACATGAAGAACCGCTGCCAGTATAGCCCAGATCAGTGAGCACCTTATTTCCCATCTCAATGATGCGCTTGTCTAACACCGCAAAGACGATCTCCATGCTGTGTGCGGAGCTTTTTTCAAAGTCCATACAAGCCTGGATTGCCTTCCTCCACGCACCCTCCAGCGGATAGCCGAAGATTCCGGCGGAGATCAAAGGAAAGCCGATAGAATGGCATCCGTTTTCCGCAGCAAGCTCCAGAGAACGCTTGTAGGCATTGTATAGTGCTTTTGACTCACCGTTATTGCCGCCACGCCAGATCGGGCCAACCGCATGGATGATAAACTTTGCTTTCAAGTCAAAGCCGCTTGTAATGACGGCGGAACCTGTATCGCAATGTTTGATCTCGTCACAAGCGGCTTGCAGTCTGTTGTATCCGGCAGCACTGAAGATCGCACCGCACACACCGCCGCCGGCTTGAAGATGCTCGTTTGCGGCATTCACGATGGCATCTGTGGATAGGTCTGTGATACTGATCTGTTTGATGGTGATCATGATCGGATTCCTCCATGCGTGTTTTAGATGTCCTGTAGTCTCCGTAAACACTCTTGCTTTTCTTCATCCGTCAGAGCTGAGAACATCTCGATAACGCCATTGATTCTCTGCGATTTTATCTTTTCTGTTACACTTGCAGCGAGAGTAGTTACTTGTACCAGATCTTCGTCATTCAGATAATAAGGCAATTCGGATGTAACACCCTGCCACTGTATGCATTGCGCGATTGTCAAGGATTCTAAGTTCTGCTGGACTAACGATACATTCTTTTGCATCCATTGTCTGCGAGATGCCTCGATCGTATCCTTGACAGATCGTATCAGTTCTTGAACGTAACGATCACACACTGTCCCTTGCCATTTCTGACCGTATTCTTCTGTCAGCCGTATGATCGCATTCGGGTCTGTGAGAACAATGCTTGATTTCAAGCCATGGAACTCTTCGATCAACTGTTTCGCAGAAGTCATCTTCAGAGATTCTGCCTCATCAGGGTACAGCCGCAATGTTTTATCGATTATCTCACCAAGCTGAACAGAGGTCCTGCTTGGATGTGCGATCTCCGCAAGCACACTCTTGACCAGTCTGTCCATTTCGCTCTTATGTCCTGTTGACTCTTCAGAAAGCCTCTGCAATTGAGCAATCATCTCTGTGCGGACAGCCGCCGGCATGTCAGCAGCGCTCTCAAATGTCTCAATATAAGCCTTGATCTGCTCCATTGTGCTTGCGGTTTCTGGATAATTCATTGTTCGCACTGCACTGCTTTTCGTCGTAATAAAGCGCCTTGTATCTGCAATTACAGATGCGTAGCGAGCTTCACACTCTGCATTGGTCAGCACTTCTGTGATTCGATTTTTCAATATTGCGGCATATTCTTTTTTACCGATCTCCTGCAGCATCTTGACCGCCTTAGAGTATGTCTTGTTAAATTCACTCGATTGTGCATGTGTGCAGGAAAGTGAGTCTACAAATGACAAGAACCTCGATGCAAGAAGATCCGATGCACTTTTCAGAATCGCAGCGACCCTTGCACAGTAGGTCGGACTATAAGAAAAGCCGAGGTACTCTTCGATCTCTGTATCTACTTCTGGCAGTTTAACGCGAGTTAGGACATCCAGCACTTCGAGCAGATCAAATTTAGATTTGCTGCTTTCTAATGTGTTTTCTGTCTTTGTTAATCTTGCGTACAGGTCACGATTCTTTTTCTCACCCTTCTGCAGTTTCAGAATTGCTGCAGCGATCGCTCCTGTCAACTCACCTTCATAGGCCTCAGAAATGGGTCTCAGCACTTTCAGCAGGTCTGCGCACCTTTCAGTATAAGATAATTGTTCAGCCTCTGCAAGCAAGTTTTCCAGGATCTCATCATCGGTCTGTGTTTTCTGTACGATCCGTACTTTCAGCAGATTGTCCAGCATTCTCTTGTCACTTGCAAGATACCGATCGATAAAATCCTGCTTTGACAGAAGCTCAGCGCCATCATATAAGTTGATCCTTTGATACTCTATTGTCAGCACATATATGATAAATAAAAACAATGACCAGTCATTCAAGCCATACGGAGCTGATCTGTACCGACTAAAGATCTTGGCGATCGTTTGTTGACTTTCGGGCGAGAATTGCTCAACAGCATCACGGTACATTGCACGTACTTTGGCATTCTTGGGTTCACAGAGTTTATAGTTACCGTCAAACACTTGCCAGGATGTAGCGGGCGTAGAGGTGTGCAATGCTGAAATGATGCGTCTCTTTTCTGTCGGATCCAGGCCTTGATATGTCTGTTTATTCGTCATTAAGCCGCCGAACATATCTCGGCATATCGCAAGCAGTGCCTTTTTTGCTGCCGGAGTTGCTTTTTTCTCGAATTCTGTGATAGAGAACGGAATCGCTTTCGGATAGATCTCAGAGAATCTTGTTTGGCA
>JAFXCV010000067.1 GCA_017521325.1 Oscillospiraceae bacterium
GGGAAGGGGACCTCATTTCCCCTTCCCTTTCGGTTTCCCCCCACACCCCCCTTCCCGATTCCCAACCCCTTTGATATGCGGATGAGGGCGGTACCGACCCTTCGGGCGAGGGGGACAAGCAATCTGCGATTGCCGTCCATTTTGAGTGAAGGTTTAAAACCGCAATTTTTTCAAAAACCATGCATAAACTCCCTATCTACGGACATACTACCACAAAATCCGTTGGAGGTATCGTATGGCAGAGAGAATCCGTTCCGTCATCCGCACGCAGCATGCGCCAGTGATCCGCAGTCACGCCTGCATTGTAAGCCGGAAGGAGGGCGAAGGTCCGATGGGGGCGTGCTTTGACCGTGTTGAGGAAGATCCGTATTTCGGGGAAAAGACGTGGGAGCAGGCGGAGAGCCGCATGCAGGCGGACACATTACAGCTTGCCCTTGAAAAGGCGCAGCTTGCACCGTCCTTTCTCGACTGTATCGTCGCAGGCGATCTTATCAACCAATGCACCAGCTCCACCTTTGCGCTGCGCTCGCTGAACGTGCCGTTTCTGGGAGTATACGGCGCATGCTCGACCATGGCGGAAAGCCTCCTGACGGCGTCCCTTCTCGTGGACGGCGGAGCCTTCCGCAATGCGGCGGCAGTCACATCCTCGCACTTTTCGACCGCAGAACGGCAGTTCCGTTTTCCGCTGTCCTACGGCGGACAGCGAACGCCCACCTCACAGTGGACATGCACGGCATCCGGTGCGGTGGTGGTGTCCGCCGAGGGTGAGGGCGCAAGAATTCGTGGCGGCTGCATCGGGCGGATCGTCGATTACGGCATCACCGATGCAAACGACATGGGCAGCGCCATGGCACCTGCGGCAGCGGATACGATTTTCCGCTATTTGCAGGACACAAGGACAGTTCCCGAGGATTACGACATGATCGTGACGGGGGATCTTGGCAATATCGGTTCGTCCCTGCTTCTGGAGCTTCTGCATGCGCAGGGCGTGGATATTTCGGCACGGCATCACGACTGCGGAGCGATGATGTTCAATGAGCATTCGCAGGACACGCACGCAGGCGGCTCCGGCTGCGGCTGTGCAGCAAGTCTGCTCTGCGGACATTTCCTGCCGCTGCTGGAGCGTGGAGAGATCCGCCGCATCCTCTTTGCGGCGACCGGCGCACTGCTTTCTCCGATGACCACGCAGCAGGGGGAGAGCGTGCCGGGAATTTCACATCTGCTGGAGATCGGAGGAAATTATGTTGACTGATCTGCTCAAAGCATTTCTGATCGGCGGTACCATCTGTGCAGTCGGACAGGTGCTGATTGATTACACGAAGCTTACCCCTGCACGCATCCTGACGGCATTTGTCGTGCTTGGCGTGACCCTTTCGGCACTTGGATTGTACGAACCTCTTACGGAATTTGCCGGTGCCGGCGCAAGCGTGCCGCTGACGGGCTTTGGCAATCTGCTGGCAAAGGGCGTGCGTGAGGCGATCGACGAGGACGGGGCGCTCGGCATTCTCACGGGCGGTCTGACATCTGCCGCAGGCGGCATCACGGCGGCGCTGGTCGCCGGACTTCTGGCGGCGGCGTGCTTTAAAAAGCGGATGAAGCGTTAGCGGCGGCGGCGAACCGCCGCAGGTGAGCTGTTTCCTTTGACGGCTTCGCCGTCAAGCGGAAACGTTAAGTTTCACTGTTTTCCCCGCCCCTCAAACAGGACGGCAGTCGCAGATTGTCCGTCCCCCACTGTCCGAAGGGTCGGCACCATCCGCTTCCACTTATCAAAGGGGATGGGAATCGGGAAGGGGGGTGTGGGGGGAAACCGAAAGGGAAGGGGGAAGGAGTCCCCCTTCCCTTTGGGTTCTCCACCCACATGAGAAGTGCAGCTTCAAAATTATAATGCGTTTCAAAAGAATAGAGAATGAAGAATCTTGAAGAAAGAATAAATATTCCCCCACAAAAAAAAGAACCCATCCCCTTTTTGAAGGGAATGGGTTTGTTCTTTTTTAGCCCTCGAGCGGGTTGCCCTCTGCGTCAGTTGTAATTGTCTTGCCGCACAGAATCAGGATGCCTTCGATTACACCCCAGAGACCTGCTGCACCGCAAGTGACCAGAGTTACAACGATCTGGATGATACCCATCTTTGTGTAGCCCAGATAAAAACGATGAATGCCCCATGCGCCCAGGAAAATACCCAGCAGGCCTGCAACCATTTTAGATTTCATAGTAAATCCTCCTTATAAAATGTAACTGTTGTGAATGAATTGTTAACCAATCATGGTATATCTTATTATACCAGTAATGAAAGTATTTGTCAAGAACCATTTTCGACAAAAATAGTTGCGATTTTTTATAGTAATGTACAAAAATGCTGTACATTTACTGATCCAGCGTACCATGGGACAGGGATTTGAGGTATGCATTGATAAATCCGTCCAGATCGCCGTCCATGACTGCGTTGATGTTGCCGTTTTCAAAGCTTGTGCGGTGATCCTTGACCAGCGTATAGGGCATGAACACATAGGAACGAATCTGTGCGCCCCAACCGATTTCCTTCTGCACACCCTTGATGTCGGAGATCTTCTCCAGATGCTCACGCTCCTTGATTTCCACGAGCTTGGAACGCAGCATTTTCATCGCATAATCCTTGTTCTGGTACTGGCTTCGCTGTGTTTGGCAGGAAACCACAATGCCGGTGGGCTTATGGATCAGACGGACAGCGGAGCTGGTTTTGTTGACCTTCTGACCGCCTGCGCCGGAGGAACGGTACACTTCCATTTCGATATCATCCGGACGAATATCCACCTCGATGCTGTCGTCGATTTCGGGCATGACTTCCAGAGCCGCAAAGGAGGTCTGGCGTCTGCCGGAGGAATCGAAGGGGGATACACGCACCAGACGATGCACGCCTGCCTCGGATTTGAGGAAGCCGTAGGCATTCACGCCCTCGACCATGATGGATGCACTCTTCAGACCTGCTTCGTCGCCGTCGAGATAATCGAGCAGATGCACCTTGAAATTGTGACGCTCCGCCCAGCGGTTGTACATACGATAGAGCATTTCTGCCCAGTCCTGCGCCTCGGTGCCGCCTGCGCCGGGGTGGAAGGTCAGGATGGCATTGGAGCTGTCATATTCGCCGGAAAGCAGGGTTTCCAGATTCTTTGCCTCCAGATCCGCCTTGAAGGATGCGATTTCGCTGACGATCTCCGCCTGCATATCCTCATCCTCTTCCTCCATGCACATTTCGATCATGGTGAGGATGTCCTCCAGTCTGCCCTGCATCTTTTCATAGCCTGCAATGCGGTTTTCAAGCTGCTTGGTTTTCTGCAGTACCTTCTGGGAATTCTCCAGATCGCTCCAGAAATCCTCCGCAGTTGCCATTTCCTGCAGTTCTGCGACTTCCTTCTTCGCATTTTTGATATTCAGAACCTCGCCAAGCTCCGCAATGTCCTTGCGGTAGCCGGTCATTTCCACTCTCAGTTCATCCAGTAAAATCATAGCTTTCTCCTTGTTTCAGATTGTCCATTTTCCTGTAATTGCACACATACAACTATTATACACTATTTTTGAAGAAATTGCAAGCTTTTTTTGCGATCGGGGAAGAATCCGCACTGTCCCCGCAGGAAATATTGACAAATTCTCTCCGATGTGGTAAAGTTAAAGGTGAGGGGGAAATCCCCCGATTACTACGATTGGAGAATTACGAATGAAATCTTTACATAAAATCGGCGCACTGCTCATGGCAGTGCTGCTCGGCAGCGTGATGCTGACCGGCTGCATGGATAAGGAAGTCAACATCGCCGAGGAGGATCTCCCCTATGGCGCTACCATGCGTGAGGCAAAAACCACCTACGCCCTGCCCGTTTCCTATGACAGGCGCTTCGTCAACGAAGCACAGCTCAAGGTAGTGACCGATTATCTCTACGCCATCCAGACAGGCGACGGCGAGGGCTATGCCGCAAACACCCTTGATTTTTATGCGGAATACCAGCTCGAAGAGGTCTACGGCGACAAGTACAAGACGATGGATGAAATGATCACCGCACTGCAAGGCTCGGTGGCAGAACTCACGGGCAAGGACTTTGAATTTGCCATGGTCACCATCGACGGCTTTACCAAGGAGCGTGACACATCGGGTCTGAACACCATGATTGAAATCCTCGACAAGCTTGACGGCGATGCGGATTTCAAGGGCAGCATCACAAACTGCTGGGCGCTCGACATGGACTGGCTCATCCGCTACAACAATGGCGGTTCCACGGCACTCGTGCAGGAGCAGTATGTGTTCATGTTTGAAATCGACGGCAAGTATTACTGCGTGATGTAGGAGGTTGCCATGCCGAGATTTTTTGTAGAACAGGCAAATTCCGATGAAATCATCATCACGGGCGAGGATGCGCACCATATCGGGCGTTCCTTGCGCATGCGCACGGGCGAGCAGCTGACGGTCTGCGCCGAGGGAATGGACTACGAATGCGAGATCACACGCATCACCGACAGCGAGGTGTACTTAAAGCCCCTGTCCGTGAATCCCTGTGCCGCAGAGCCGAGCGTGAAGGTCACGCTCTATCAGGCGATCCCCAAAAACGACAAGCTTTCCGAAATCGTCCAGAAAGCCGTGGAATTAGGTGCATGCGAGATCGTTCCCGTGCTGACGTCACGATGCGTTTCCCGTCCGTCCGCAGCGGATTTTGAGAAAAAACGACAGCGGCTTCAGAAAATCGCCGTATCCGCCGCAAAGCAGTCGGGCAGGGGCATCATCCCCACCGTATCCCCCATGCTGACATGGAAACAGGCACTGCAAAGCATGCAGGCGCAGGATATTTCCGTGATGCTCTACGAAGAGGAAGGCGGCGTGCGCTTCGGCGAAGTGCCGCTGGAGGGGAAACACCGCATCGGACTGTTCATCGGCAGCGAGGGCGGCATTTCCGAGGAAGAAGCACAGCAGGCGGTGGATGCAGGGCTGCATCGTGTATGGCTCGGCAGCAGAATTTTACGATGCGAAACCGCACCGACAGCGGCGATTTCGATTCTGATGTATCTGACAAAAAATTTATAAAAAATCTCTGAAAAGTGTTGAAATTCGCAGCGTGATGTGGTATAATAGTGATATCATAACATGTGAACCGGCATCAGACGACTGACCGCAGCAGTCCGGTCCAACGATATATTCTGCGGAGAAATGAGGAAAACTATGAAAAACTGGAAATTGATCGCAATCATCGGCGCAACTGCTGTTGCAACTGCCATTGCTGTTGTCGTACTGATTCAGAAGCAGAATAATAAGCGCAGAATGCGTTTTGACAGCGCAGAATTTGATGACGACTGTCTGGATGATATCGCATGCGGCGAGCAGTGCGCTTGCTGCGGTGAGGATCTGGACGTTGTTCTCCCCGGCGAAGAGACTGTTGAGGAAGTGGCAGACGCTGTTGCTGACGCAGTGGAGGATGTCGCTGAGGCTGTAGAAGACGTCATTGAGGACGCTGAATAATTGAGATGAAAAACGGCTTCTTTCGGGAAGCCGTTTTATTTTATGCTGTCAAAAAAGTATTATTACGGTTAAATTTGCCCTACCCCGCCCTCCTGCGGAGTGCTTTTTGGCTATATTCTGGGGGCAGTAGGGTGACTCCCCACGGGGTGGGGAGATGTCACGCAGTGACCGGACGGGATTTTTTTGACAAGAAGAGGCTTCCCAAAACAGGAAGCCTCTTCTCATAATTCATCACATTATTTAAGAAATAATATCGCTCTTAATCAGTGCCAGATCCATCTTAGAGGTGATGAATACCTCGTAGATGCTGCGGATCGCCTGATGCAGGTCATGCTCGGCAACGCCCACGATCACGTTCAGCTCACTGGAACCCTGGTCGATCATCTTGACATTGATTCTTGCATGTGCCAGTGCTGCAAAGATTCTTGCGGCAGTACCATGTGTGCGGCGCATGCCACGTCCTACCACTGCGAGCAGCGCAATGTCGTTTTCAATGGAAACATGGTCGGGCTTTACGGTTCTGCGAAGTGCCTCCATCAGCTGCTCCACCTTGCCCTCAAGGCTTGCGCTGTCCACAATCACGCTCATGGTGTCGATACCGGACGGCATATGCTCAAAGGAAATGCCCAGCTCTGCAATGACGCTCAGCACATCCAGACAGAAGCCTACTTCGCTGTTCATCATCGACTTTTCGATGTTGATAACGGAGAAGCCCTTCTTGCCGGCAATACCGGTGATCGTGCGCAGCTTTGTATCGTCATTTACATCATCATCCGGAACGATCATTGTGCCTGCATCCTCGGGTGCATTGGTGTTGCGGATGTTGATCGGAATACCTGCGGTTCTTACCGGGAAAATTGCATCCTCGTGGAGGACCGTTGCGCCCATGTAAGCAAGCTCACGCAGCTCCTTGTAGGTGATCTGGTTGATGGTCAGGGGGGAATCCACCACTCTCGGGTCAGCTACCAGCATGCCGGATACGTCCGTCCAGTTCTCGTAGATGGAAGCACGAATCGCTCTTGCAACGAGAGAACCTGTCACGTCGGAGCCGCCTCTGGAGAAGGTGCGAACCACACCGCTGACGGATCTGCCATAGAAGCCCGGAATTACCGCATTCTCCACGCCTTCCAGACGCTCACGGAGCTTTGCAACGGTTTCGTGACGCATCATCACGCCCTCGTCGCTGAATACGATGACATCGGCAGCATCCACAAACGTGAAGCCCAGATATGCTGCAATGATGATGCCGTTGAGGAATTCGCCACGGCTTGCAGCATATTCTCTGCCGGCAGTCGCCAGTGCCTTCTGAATCTGGGAGAACTGCTCCTCCAGAGAAACCTCAACGCCCAGATCTGCAATAATGCCGTTGTAACGATCCTTGATCATCTGGAAATCCTCGGTGAAATCCTGACCACGGCTTGCCTTTTCGTAGCATGCGTACAGCATGTCGGTCACCTTGATGTCCGCATCAAAACGCTTGCCGGGTGCGGAGGGAACGACAAAACGTCTGTCCGCATCTGCCTTTATGATTGCGGCCGCCTTACGGATCTGATTTGCATCTGCAAGACTCGAACCGCCGAATTTTACTACCTTTACTCCCATTGTTCTCTGTCCTTTCTGTAGGAAAATGTTCCTGTTTTCGCTAATATTTATTATATTCGATTTTTTTGAAAAAAGCAATTGGAAATGGATACAAATTTTAATAGATAAAAAATGCTTTTTTGGTGAATACGACTGTGTTTCACTGACGTACAGTTTTGCATTCCTCAAAGCGGACGGCAATCGCAGATTGCTTGTCCCCCTCGCCCAAAGGGTCGGCACCATCCGCATTCACACATCAAAGGGGATGGGAATCGGGAAGGGGGGTGTGGGGGGAAACCGAAAGGGAAGGCGGCGAACCGCCGCCGGTGAGCTGTTTCCTTTGACGGCTTTCGCCGTCAAGCGGAAACGGTGAGTTTTTCTCACCGCCACTTAAACAGGACGGCAGTCGAAGACTGCTCGTCCCCACTGCCCGAAGGGTCGGCACTGTCCGCATTCACACATCAAAGGGGATGGGAATCGGGAAGGGGGGTGTGGGGGGAAACCGAAAGGGAAGGGGAAATGAGTTCCCCTTCCCTTTGGGTTCTCCACCCACATATTGAAGTGCAGCTTCAAATTTAAAATGCGTTTCAGAAGAATAAAAGGAGAACGAGTTGAGGATGAGGCATTCATACCACTATACTTTTTCGCCAACCCAAGCAATGATTTTCAAACGGGAATCGCACCAGAATCACAAAATTCGGAAAAGTCCTTGACAAGGGGATTTTTGTATGATATAATGTAAAAGATCGCTCCGGAACAGCAGCGATCCAATCCTTGCCCGTATTTTGCGGGCGAAATCCAGAAGGAGGTGCAGCATAATGGCAAAGCTGAACGAAACTTATGAGGCAATGGTTGTATTCAGCCTCAAGAACGGCGAAGAGGGCGTAACAGCACTCAACGAGAAGTTCAAGAATCTCATCGAGAAGAACGGCACACTGACCGAGGAAGTGAACGAGTGGGGCAAGCGCAAGCTGGCATACCCGATCAACTACGAGGCAGACGGATACTATGTGATCTACACATTCACATCCAAGCCCGATTTCCCGGCAGAGCTCGGTCGTGTTATGAACATTACCGACGGCGTTCTGCGTTTCCTGGTTACCACTAAGTAATCAAAGCGCAAATCGAATTTTCAGATAAATTTCCGGATGGGGAGGTAGAGTTATGTATAACAGAGTCATTTTGATGGGCAGACTGACGGCGGATCCCGAGCTGCGTCAGACACAGAGCGGTATTTCGATGTGCCGTATTACCATTGCGGTTGACCGTGGGTTTGTCAAGCAGGGCGAGGAGAGAAAGGCAGATTTCTTTGATATCACGTTCTGGCGTCAGCAGGCTGAATTTGTCAGCCGTTATTTCTCCAAGGGTCGTGTGATCCACGTGGAGGGCAGACTGCAGAATGACAACTACACCGACCAGAACGGCGTGAAGCACTACAGAACCTCTATTGTTGCAGATAATGTAACATTCTGTGGAGACAAGCGTCAGGATGGCGGAAACACCGGTTATGCATCCCCCGCACAGTACGGCGGACAGCAGTACAGTCAGCAGCCGCAGTACAGCCAGCCCTATCAGCAGCAGCAGCAGGCTCCGCCGCCGCAGGCAGCGATGAACCGTGCGCCGCAGCCGATCGAGCTTGGCAATCTGGATGATTTTGAAGAAGTTCTGAGTGACGGCGAAGTACCGTTTTAATCTAAAGTAAAGGAGATTTTTTGTATGGAACGTGAAAGAAATTCCCGTCCTTCCAAGCGTCCTCGCAAGAAGGTTTGCATGTTCTGCGTTGACCGTGTAGAGAAGATTGACTACAAGGACATTAACAAGCTCAAGAAGTGCATGACGGAAAGATCCAAGATCCTGCCCAGAAGAGTGACAGGCACTTGTGCATTCCACCAGCGTGAGCTGACAGTTGCCATCAAGAGAGCAAGACATATCGCTCTGCTGCCTTATGTAAGCGACTAAGAATAGCATGATGAACGCCCCGTTTCAGTCGAAACGGGGCGGTTTTTCTTTATTAAAATAGAGAATGAAGAAAAGAGAATAAAGAATAAAATAACCCCCTCCCGCATAAGCTTTACCAAATGCAATTTTTTGGAGGGATATGATGCAGGAACAATTTTCCGAGCTTTCCCGAAAATATCGGGAAGAAATGCTGCGTATGTACGGAAAAAAATCCGCACCCACGCAGGAACCAACGCCCATGGAGCAGGAACCGATGCAGGAGGAGATGATTCCCGATGCACAGGAACAGGAGGTTCCCGAAATGCAGGAGGAAGCCTTTGCAGAGCCTGCGGAAAACCCCGATTTCACGGGGCAGGACGGGGACTATCAGGATATGATCGAGTCGGAATTTCCGAGAGAATACGAGGAACCGGAAATTCCCGACTACATCAAAAACGGCACAGCACCCGAAATTTCGCAGGAAGCAGCCGACAGCATGCAGGATCTGACAGGCACAGGGCAGCTGAGAGTGGCAACACTTTCGGGGGATGGTGCATTTCCCGTGGAAGGCTCGACCGTGACCGTTGCCGTGCGCAGAAACGGCAGGGAGCAGCTTGCCTATCTTCTCGTGACCGACGAAAGCGGCGAAACACCGACGGTTTCCCTGCCCGCACCGCCTGCGTCCCTTTCGCAGCAGCCGGGGGATGTACAGCCCTTTACGGTGGCGGATATCCGTGTATTGGCGAACGGATATTTCCGTGCGGAAATGCGCAATGTGCCGATCTTTGCAGGGGTAACGTCCCTTCAGACCTTTCAGCTCATTCCCCTGCCGGTTCTGATGCATGAAGATCAGGAAACGCTCAGCGGTTCCTCGGAATCCCCCGACCTGTAAGGAGGTGTGCAATGCTGACAGGAGAACCCTTTATTCCGCAGAACATTACCGTCCATCTTGGCGCACCCGATGCGGATGCGGCGAATGTGACGGTGAGCTTTCCCGATTATGTGAAAAACGTCGCATCGAGCGAGATCTACCCCACATGGCCGGAAAACGCCCTGCGTGCGAATATTTACGCCATCACGAGCTTTGCCCTCAACCGCATTTACACGGAATGGTACCGTTCCAGAGGCTATCATTTTGATATTACTTCATCCACCCAGTACGACCAGAAATTCATCGAGGGGCGTGAGGTGTTTGAGAATGTCGGGCGGCTTGTCGATGAGCTGTTCGATGATTTCATCCGCCGTGAGGGCAGCATTGAGCCGCTGTTTGCGGCATTCTGCAACGGCACGACCGTGACCTGCAGCGGACTTTCCCAGTGGGGAACGGTCGATCTTGCAAGACAGGGGTACATCCCCTACGACATTCTCAGGTATTATTACGGAGATGACATCAACATCGTGAGAAACGCCGAGGTTCGGACGAATACGCCGTCCTATCCGGGCACGCCCCTCTCACCCGGTTCGTCGGGAAATCCCGTGCAGATCAAGCAGATCCAGCTCAACCGCATTTCCGCAAATTATCCGGCAATTCCAAAAATTCCGGCGGCAAACGGCATCTATGACGTGGCAACGGAGGCTGCGGTGCGGAAGTTTCAGGAAATCTTCAACCTCACGCCAAACGGTATCATTGACAAGGCGACGTGGTACCGCATTGCCTACATCTACACGAGCGTGAAACGCCTTGCGGAGCTTGATTCCGAGGGAATTTCGCAGGGAGAATTCAGTTTGCAGTACACCGAGGATCTTCGCCCCGGCATGCAAAGCAATCAGGTGCGGGGGCTGCAATATTTCCTTGCAGTGGTCGGTGCCTATTATGCGTCCGTGCAGCCGATTGAAATCACGGGCTTCTACGACGCACAGACGGAAAGCTCCGTCAGGTCTTTCCAGCGTGTGTTCGGACTTCCGCAGACGGGCATCGTGGATGAAACCACATGGAACGACCTCTATCGTGCGTATCTTGGCATTGTCGAGTCGGTTCCCGTAAATGTGGAGGGTGCTCCCGTGCTGTATCCGGGAACGATCCTGCGTGAGGGGATGACGAGCGAGTATGTGCGGATTTTGCAGGAATATCTGAGCTACATTCATGAAACGATCCCCGAAATTCCGATGGTGAGCAATACGGGGTATTTCGGACCCGTGACGAGGTCGGCGGTGCTGGCGTTCCAGCGGTATGCGGGCATTCCCGAAACGGGCGTTGTGGGCGCAGCGACATGGGATGCGATTGCAGGGCTGTATTCCGACCTGCGGTTCGGCTTCAACAAGCGTCCGTACCAGTCACCGGGCTATACGATCAAGTAGGGGGGATAGCATGGCGTTTTCAGATTTTCAGAGAAGTGAACATATCAGTGAAATCCAGCGGTATCTGCATGATATTTCATACTTTGACGCAGGAATTCCGAGGATCGTTCCCGACAGCATTTACGGCGAGGAAACGGCACAGGCAGTGCGGAGCTTCCAGCAGAGATACGGACTTTTGGTCAATGGCGAGGTCAATCCTGCGACGTGGGAAAGGATCGTGGAGGTCTATCTGCGGCTTGCAGGGACACCTGCGCTGCCGCTGGAGGTGTTCCCCCGTGAGGTTGGGCGCATTCTGGATACGGGGGATGAGGGCTTTGCGGTTCTGGTGCTGCAGGCAATACTGCTTTCCCTGACGCAGCGATTTCCGAATCTTCCAAAGGTCGCAATTACGGGGAAATACAGCGAAGAAACAGCGACTGCGGTCACGGCATTTCAGGAGCTTTCGGGACTTCCCCCCACGGGCTTTGTCGATCGCCCGACGTGGAATGTGCTGGCGGCTGCCGCTGCAGCAGAGCTGAATCGTTGACAGGATACCGCCCCTCACCTCTTGGATACCCCTCCACCGCAGCAAGCTGCGGTCCCCCTCCCCTTTCTGGGGAGGCGAGGAAACTTAAACTCACCGTTTCCGCTTGACAGCTTCGCTGTCAAAGGAAACATCTCACCAGCGGCGGTTCGCCGCCGTCCGAAGGGTCGGCACCATCCTCATTCTCACATCAAAGGGGATGGGAATCGGGAAGGGGGGTGTGGGGGGAAACCGAAAGGGACGTAAAACTGACCGTTTCCGCTTGACAGCAAAGCTGTCAAAGGAAACAGCTCACCTGCGGCGGTTCGCCGCCTTCCCTTTGGGTTCTCCACCCACATTCTGAAGTACAGCTTCAAAATTATAATGCGTTTCAAAAGAATGAAGAAGATTGCATAAAGAATCACGCTCTTGCCCCGTACCCACAACGTACGGGGATATTTTTCTGCCCCTTTTGCATGATTCACGCAAAACCGGTTAAAATAGGGAGGAATGCCAAACCAACCAAAGGAGTTTTGCAATATGAATCTCAACAACACCCTCAAATCCACATACGGCAAGGGCATCGAGGGCTGCACCGATGCGCAGCTCCTCGCCGTGCTGCAGCGTGAAGCCAACCGACTTGCCATGCAAAAGGAACGCCCTGCCCCGAAAAAGAAGCTCTACTACCTGTGCGCCGAATTCCTCATCGGCAGGCTGCTTGCGGATACCCTCTGCGACCTTGGTATCTACTCCGAAATCGAAGCGGAGCTTGCACAGCACGGCAGAAGCCTTTCGGCGCTGCTCTCACAGGAACCGGAACCCTCCCTCGGAAACGGCGGTCTTGGCAGACTCGCCGCCTGCTTTCTCGATTCCATCGCCGCACTCGGACTTCCGGGCGACGGCGTGGGGCTTTGCTACCACTTCGGGCTTTTCCGACAGTATTTCGATGAAAATTCCCAATGCACAAAGCCCGATGCGTGGCTGCATGAAAATTCAGGGCTTGTCAGAACGGACGTGACCTTCCCTGTGAAATTCGGGGATACCGAGGTTTTGGCAAGAATGTATGACCTGCTCATTTCGGGAAAGGACTTCATCAACCGCCTGCATCTGTTCGACCTTGAAAGCGTCGATGAATCGCTTGTGGGCGAGGGCATCCGCTTTGACAAAACCGCCGTTTCCAAAAATCTCACGCTCTTTCTCTATCCTGATGACAGCGACGAGGACGGAAAACGCCTGCGCATTTATCAGCAGTATTTCATGGTTTCCTGTGCTGCACAGCTCATTCTCCGTGAAGTGCAGGACAGGGGCTGCAAGCTGTACGACCTTCCCGATTTCGCCGTCATCCAACTCAACGACACCCACCCGACCATGGTGATTCCGGAACTCATCCGCCTGCTCATGGAGCAAGGACTGACGATGGATGCGGCAATTGATGCGGTCAGTGCCTGCTGCGCCTACACGAATCACACCATCCTTGCCGAGGCACTCGAAAAATGGAACATTTCCGATCTCAAACGCACCGTGCCGCAGATTGTCCCCATCATCGAAGCCCTCGACAGCAGAATCCGCCGCCGCTTTGAGGACAGCAGCGTTTACCTCATCGACCATGAGGAGCGTGTGCATATGGCACATCTTGCCATCCATTTCAGCTTCAGCGTCAACGGCGTTGCCGCACTGCACACCAAAATCCTCATGGAATCGGAGCTGAAACATTTCTACAGGCTCTACCCCGAACGCTTCAACAACAAGACCAACGGCATCACCTTCCGCCGCTGGCTGCTGCAGTGCAATCCGCAGCTTTCGCAGCTCATTTCCTCGCTCATCGGCGATGGGTATCGGGAAAATCCGCAGGAACTGCAAAAGCTCCTGCAATTTCGCAAGGATGAAAGCGTGCTGCACCGGCTTCTCGAAATCAAATCGCAGAAAAAAGCCGAACTTGCGGCGTATTTTCAGGAGCAGCAGGGGATTTCCCTAAGCGAAGATTCCATCTTTGACATCCAGATCAAACGCCTGCACGAATACAAACGCCAGCAGCTCAATGCGCTCTTTCTCATTGCAAAGTATCTGGAAATCAAGTCGGGCAAGCTCCCGAAAACGCCCATCACCGCCATTTTCGGCGGAAAGGCAGCGCCTGCCTACACCACCGCAAAGGACATCATCCACCTCATCCTCTGTCTGCAGGAGCTGACTTCGCAGGATCCGCAGGTGCGTGACCACCTGCAAATCGTGATGGCAGAGAATTACAACGT
This sequence comes from Oscillospiraceae bacterium, assembly GCA_017521325.1. Lineage (GTDB taxonomy): Bacteria > Bacillota > Clostridia > Oscillospirales > Ruminococcaceae > UBA3855. The sequence continues at coordinate 14,045 of JAFXCV010000067.1, forward strand.
CACATGGGCGGAAAAGCTCATTCCCTCCTGCGACATCTCCGAGCAGATCTCCCTTGCCTCGAAGGAGGCAAGCGGCACGGGCAACATGAAATTCATGCTCAACGGCGCACTGACGCTCGGCACGCAGGACGGCGCAAATGTCGAGATCCACGAGCTTGTGGGGGATGAGAACATCTATATGTTCGGCGATGCAAGCGATACCGTCGTGAAACGCTACGCAAGGGGCAGCTATAATCCGCAGGACTATCTCAAATCCGACCCCGTGCTTTGCCGTGCGGTGGAATTCATCATCGGAAAAGAACTGCTGGCTCTGGGCGATGAAACACGCCTGCAGCGGCTTTATCAGGAACTGACAACGAAGGATTATTTCATGACCTTCCCCGATTTCAAGGATTATGTCCGCACCCGTGAGAGAGCGTATGCGGATTATGAAAACCGCATGGAATGGGCAGAAAAGATGCTTGTCAATATTGCCATGGCAGGCTATTTCTCCTCGGACAGAACTATTTCGGAATACAACCGTGACATCTGGCGGCTCACGGAAGCAAAGCAAAAGGGAGGAACCATGCATGGATAACAACCGAATTTTTCACATTCTGTCACCCCTTGACGGCAGGGCAGTGCCGCTTGCGGAAGTCCCCGACCCCGTCTTTGCCGAAAAGGTACTCGGGGACGGCTGCGCCGTGATTCCCACGGACGGCAGAATCTACAGCCCCGTGGACGGAGAAATCACCTCCGTTGCGGAAACCCTGCACGCCTACGGCATTGCATCCGATGACGGTGCGGAAATTCTGGTGCATGTCGGACTTGACACCATAAAGCTCCAAGGCAGGGGGTTTACCTCCCACGTCAAGGTGGGCGATCGTGTCAAAAAGGGCGATCTCATTGCAGAGGTGGATTTAGCCCTCCTCCTTGCAGAGGAGATCAACACCATGACCCCCGTGCTTGTGTATGACGGTGCGGACGGTCTGGATCTGCAGGTGCAGCTTGGCACTGTGCGGCACGGCGATTCCCTTTTGCAGCTTGGAAAGGCAGCGGAGAAGCCGCAAGAACACACAGCGGATGCGCCAGGACAGGGAAAACGGAAATTCCGCATCAATTTTGACCTTCTCCAGAAGCTCGGCAAAGTGCTGATGGTGGTCATTGCCGTCATGCCTGCGGCAGGTCTGATGATCAGCATCGGCAAGCTCATCGGCATGGCAGGGGGCGATACCGCATCCGTTGTTGCAGGCGTTATCGAAAACATCGGCTGGGCGGTCATCAGCAATCTCCATGTACTGTTTGCAGTCGCCATCGGCGGCTCATGGGCAAAGGAACGTGCAGGCGGCGCATTTGCGGCGCTCCTCGCATTCATCCTCATCAACAATATCACAGGCACCGTGTTCGGCGTGACAAACGCCATGCTCGCCTCGTCCGATGCCGTTGTCTATTCGCTTTTCGGGCAGGAAATGCTCGTGTCGAATTATTTCACCTCCGTCCTCGGCGCACCGGCGCTGAATATGGGCGTGTTTGTCGGCATTATTTCGGGATTTCTGGGCGGCGTTGTCTACAACCGTTACTACAATTTCCGCAGGCTCCCCGAAGCGCTCTCCTTCTTCAACGGCAAGCGTTTTGTACCGCTTGTGGTCATCCTCTGGTCGGTCATCGTGTCGCTCATCCTCGCCGTTGTCTGGCCGCTTGTGCAGTCGGGCATCAACGCTTTCGGTATCTGGATCGCCAATTCCTCGCAGACATCCCCCGTGCTTGCCCCCTTCATCTACGGCACGCTTGAACGTCTGCTCCTGCCCTTTGGTCTGCATCACATGCTGACCATCCCCATGAACTATACCTCCTTCGGCGGCACCTACGAAATTCTCACAGGGCCGAATGCAGGAACCACCGTCTTCGGGCAGGATCCCCTCTGGCTTGCGTGGGTGACGGATCTGATCAACTTCCGCAAGGCAGGCGATATGAAATCCTACAACCGCCTGCTCGAAACCGTCATTCCCGCACGTTTCAAGGTCGGACAGATGATCGGCGCAACGGGGCTCCTGCTGGGCTTTGCGCTTGCCATGTACCGCAGAGTCGATCGGGACAAGCGCAGGAACTACCGTTCCATGTTCATTTCCACCGCACTTGCGGTGTTCCTCACAGGCGTGACGGAACCGATCGAATTCATGTTCATGTTCTGCGCACTGCCGCTGTATCTGGTCTATGCGGTGCTGCAGGGGCTTGCCTTTGCGCTTTCGGGCGTCATCAACCTGCGTCTGCATTCCTTCGGCAATCTGGAATTTATCACACGCATTCCCATGTCCGTCAGCGCAGGACTGACGGGGGATATCTTCAATTTCCTGCTCTCTGCCGCAGGATTCTTTGCAATCGGCTATTTTGTGGCATATTTCATGATCGGGAAATTCCGCTACGCCACCCCCGGCCGCCTTGGCAACTACACGGCAGGGGGCGAAAATGAGGAGGATGGCAGTGTGAAAGCCTCCGCAGGAGGCGGCGATTCGCAGCCCGAGCGCATCATTGCACTTCTCGGCGGCAGGGAGAACATCACCTTTGTCGATGCCTGCATGACAAGACTGCGTGTCACAGTCAAAAATCCCGATCTTGTGGCGGATGCGGATGCCTGGAAAGCCGAGGGCGCACTCGGTCTTGTGAAGAAGGATACGGGCATTCAGGCGGTCTACGGCCCGAAAGCGGATATTCTCAAATCCGACATCAACGATATTCTATGAAGCTGCTCACACTCAATACCCACAGCCTCGTGGAAGCGGAGTATCCACAAAAGCTCCGTGCTTTTGTGGATACCATCGCCGGGGAGCTTCCCGACATTATCGCTTTGCAGGAAGTGAGCCAGACGAGGGATGCCGAAGTTTTGCCCGAAAATCTGCAAAAGGGCTATGTACCGTGCATTCCCGACGCCTTTCTGCGTGCGGATAACCATGTATACAACGCCGTGCGCATGCTCTCAGAGAGGGGCGTGCAGTACAGCTTCACATGGCTTCCCATCAAGCTCGGCTACGGGAAATACGACGAGGGGATCGCTCTGATGAGCCGCAGTCCCATCCTTGAAACGGATACGCTGACCGTCAGCCGTACACAGAATTATTCCAACTGGAAAACACGCAGAATCGCAGGAATCCGCACCTGTGCATCCCCTTCCGAATGGTTCTGGAGCGTGCATTACGGCTGGTGGGATGATGCCGAGGAACCCTTTGCGGCGCAGTGGGAGCGCACCATTTTCCACCTGCGTGGAAAGGAAAATGTGTGGCTTCTGGGGGATTTCAACAATCCTGCGCAGGTGCGGCAGGAGGGCTATGACCTGATGGCACAGTCGGGATGGCATGACAGCTATCACCTTGCACAGTGCAAGGACGACGGCATCACGGTAGGGGCATCCATCGACGGCTGGCACGGGAAATTCCCCGAGGGCACGGGGCTTCGCATTGACCGGATTCATTGCAGCAAAAGGGCGCAGGTGCGCTCTTCCCGTGTCATGTTCAACGGAAGATGCACGCCCGTGGTTTCCGACCATTACGGCGTTATGATCGAATACGAAAGGAATGGCATATGAAACGAAGTGCAGGCATCCTGCTCCCGATTTCCGCACTGCCGTCGGAATACGGCATCGGCTGCTTTGACGGGAATGCCTATCAATTTGCAGATTTCCTGCATGATGCAGGGCAGACACACTGGCAGATTCTGCCCCTGTCGCCGACGGGGTTCGGGGATTCCCCCTACCAGTCGTATTCCGTGTTCGCAGGAAACCCCTATTTCATCAGCCTTGCAGCGCTCACTGCAAGGGGACTTTTGACGGAAGAGGAATGCAAAGCCTGTGATTTTGGCGATGATCCGCAGAAAATCGACTACGAAAAACTCAGCCGCAGCCGCATTCCGCTGCTCTGCAAGGCGTTTGAACGCAGCCGCATCGGGGAAGATGGGGATTTCAGGGAATTTTGCAATTCCCAGCCGTGGCTGCCCGATTACGCCCTGTTCATGGCGCTCAAATCCCATTTCGGCGGCAGAGCGTGGAACGAGTGGGACGAGGACATCCGCCTGCGTGAGCCGCAGGCAATGGCGAAATATCGCCAAAAGCTTGCAGGGGATATCCTGTTCCACGAATTTCTGCAATACTGCTTCCACATCCAATGGAAGAAACTGAAGGCATATGCAAACGCTCTGGATATCCGCATCATCGGGGATATCCCCATTTATACGGCGTTCGACAGCGCTGATGTCTGGGCGCAGCCGCAGCTGTTTCAGCTCAATTCTGACGGCAGCCCCATTTCCGTGGCAGGCTGTCCGCCCGATGGCTTTGCACCGCAGGGACAGCTGTGGGGCAATCCTCTCTATGACTGGAAATTTCACGAAAGCACAGGATTTTCGTGGTGGATTGCAAGGCTTGCCCATTGCTTTTCGCTCTATGACACGGTGCGCATCGACCATTTTCGGGGCTTTGACGAATACTACGCCATTCCCTTCGGCGATACGACCGCCGAGAACGGCAGCTGGCAGAAGGGGCCGGGAGCAGCACTGTTCCACGCCGCAGAGAAGGCGCTCGGCAGGCGTGATGTCATTGCAGAGGATCTGGGCTTTGTGACGGATTCCGTGCGGGCGCTTGTGCAGGAATGCGGTTTTCCGAACATGAAGGTTTTGCAGTTCGGGTTTGATTCCCGTGATGCAGGCAGCAGCGAGCATCTGCCGCATCGTTACCACGAAAACTGCACCGCCTACAGCGGAACCCACGACAACCAGACACTTGCGGCATGGATTTCGGAAATTTCAAAAACGGAACACCGCTTTCTGCGTGAATATCTCTGCGACAGCCGCACACCCGACGGGGAATTATATCTCCCCCTGCTTGCCCTGCTCCTGCGCAGCCCTGCAAGATGCTGTATTATCCCCATGCAGGACTGGCTGGGGCTTGGGAGCGAAGCGAGGATGAATACCCCCTCTACGGTCGGCGAAAACTGGAAATGGCGGATGCGATCGGAAGACATGAGCATTGCACTTTGCAGCAGAATCCGCCGCATGACGGAACTTTATGAAAGAACAAACGAGGGGAGGTGAAGCAGATGAGAACATTTTCCTACACAATCAAGGATGCACTCGGCATCCACGCAAGACCTGCCGGAATGCTTGCGAAAACCGCAAAGAGCTATGAAAGTGAGATCACCATTGAAAAGGACGGAAAATCCGTGTCCTGCAAGGGACTTCTTGCTCTGATGGGACTCGGCGTGAAATACGGTGATACCATCACCGTGACCATCAGCGGTGCGGACGAGATGCAGGCGGAGATGGGCGTGCGGATGTTTTTGGAGAAGAATTTGTAACGGCGTGTTCTTCTGTAACGCTTTTTATATTTGAAACTGCACTTCAGTCTGTGGGTGGAGAACCCAAAGGGAAGGGGAACTCATTTCCCCTTCCCTTTCGGTTTCCCCCCACACCCCCCTTCCCGATTCCCAACCCCTTTGATGTGTGGATGCGAATGATGCCGACCCTGCGGAACATGGGGACGAGCAATCTGCGATTGCCTCCCAGTTTAGGTGGAAGGGTTAATTTTTATTCTTTCTCCCCTATTCTTTAAAAAAATTTCTCCCACCCCCTTGACAACGGGGGTGGGATGTGTTATACTATAACTGTACTAACATAGATAATACACCTAACACGCATATGACAGAAAGGAGGAATACCATGTTTGACATTGATCTGATGAGCCGCACACCGATCTATGAGCAGCTTTATAAAAAGGTGGTAGAGCTGATTCTCAAGGGTGTGCTGCACGAGCAGGATAAGCTGCCGAGCGTGCGCAGTCTTGCGACCGATCTGAGCGTGAACCCGAACACCGTGGCAAAGGCGTACAGCCTTCTGGAGCGTGACAAGATCATCTACTCGCTGGCAGGCCGTGGAAGCTTTGTGGCAAAGCCCGACAAGCTTCTGGCGCAGGAGCATATCCTCGAAGCATTTGACGCAGCAGTTCTGGAAGCAATCGACATGGGAATCGAACGTGAAACACTTATCACAAGAATCGACAGCGTGATAGAAAGTCACAGTAAGGAGGGAACAACATGATGGTATTAAAAGGCGCCGTCAAGAAATTCGGCGATTTTACAGCACTCAATGGCGTGGATCTGGAAATTCCGAAGGGCACGGCGTTCGGTCTGCTCGGCTCGAACGGTGCAGGTAAATCCACGATCCTGCGTCTGTTCAGCGGCATCTACAAGCAGGAGGGGGGCGAAGTCCTGATCGACAACGAACCCGTGTATGACAATGTATCCGCAAAACAGAAGGTATTTTTCATCAACGACGAAACCGTACAGTTCGGCGGCTACACACTGCTGGAGCTGAAGAATTATTACAAGCAGTTCTATCCGGATTTTTCCGAGGAGATCTTTGAAAAGCTCGAAGGCATCGTAAAGCTGCCGCTGAAAAAGAAGATCAATACATTTTCCAAGGGTATGAAGCGTCAGGCAATCGTGATCATCGGTCTTGCAAGCTGCGCACCGTACCTGCTGCTGGACGAAGCATTTGACGGACTCGACCCGACCATGCGCATCATCGTCAAGAAAATGGTCGTGGATGCGATGTGCGAACGTGAACTGACCGTTGTCATTTCCTCCCACAACCTTAAGGAAATCAACGAAATGTGCGACACGGCGGCACTCCTCCATCAGGGCAAGATCGTATTCAACCGCCAGCTTGACAGCTTCAAGGGCAATATCCACAAGATTCAGGCGGTATTTGCCGACAGAACCCGTACATTCACAAAGGAGGATTTCAAGGATATGCCTGAGATCCTGCATTTCTCCAACAATCAGAGCATTTATCACATTATCGCAAAGGGCGACGAGGAAACCATCCGCCGTGTGCTTGCGCCCTATGAACCGATCGTGGCAGACATGATTCCGCTGTCACTCGAAGAAATCTTTATCTACGAACTGGAGGTGCTTGGCTATGACAGCAAGGTCTTTGCTTAAAGGCATGCCTGCGTGCAATCTGCGCAGCGCCATCAAACACAACAGCAAGATCATGATCATCATCTGCATCCTGCAGGCACTGGGTATTCCCGTCATCATGGGTGCCGCCATGGGAGAACTCTGGCAGGAAGCGTTCTATGAAAAAAATCATTATCTCGTTCTTGAGGGATTGGAACTGTACGCCATCATCGGCTGCATCATTTTCGGCATGGCAGTCATCATGGGTATCGTTGCAGGCGTCGCCGTATTCCGTGAGCTTTGGAAAAAGCATGACGTGGACATGATGTACGCACTTCCCATGACGGGAACACAGCGTTTCTTCAGCCATTATCTCGCAGGTGCTGTGATGTATCTGCTTCCCTATGTGATCGCCGTGATCATCGGCTGGATCATCCTCCTGGGCGGCTCCTGCGCCCTTGATTTTGAGTATCTGGATATGACCCATGGGGAATTTCTCGCAGAAGCCTGCAAGTACTACCTGCTCGCATCGCTTGGCATGTTCCTCCTGATGTGGATGTACTACACCACAACAGCCCTCATCACCGTCTGCTGCGGTACCATTGCCGAGAGCATCTACACAACGCTGCTCCTCAACTGTCTGATTCCCGGTACCTTTGCGGCAGTCCTCGCTGTGATCTGCGACAATATCAATGAATTCAGCTTCGAATACCTCTGGCAGCCCATCGGCTACACCAGCCCCATCGGCGGTCTGATCTATCTGATCTACATCCTGTCAAATGGATTCGACACTTACTACGGCAGTTACAGCGTCAGCGGTTCCGAGGCAACCGACCACGGTCTGATTCCTGCCTTCATCCGCTGGGCGCTGATCATCACCATTCTCGTTGTCATCAGCCTCGTTGCCGCATGGAAGCTCTACCAGCGCCGCAAGGCAGAGGCCGTATCCAAGCCCTTCGTATACCTCGGTGCGTACTATCTGATGCTCACGGCACTGACAGTTCTCATTCTCTGTCTGCTGAACACCGGCATTGACGCATTCGGCCCCATCATCATCCTCGCTGCGGTCATTTATCTCCTGATGGAAGTCATCCGCAAGAGAGGCTTCCGCAGATTCTGGGTATCGGTCATCTCCTACGTTCTGACCGTTGCACTGACTATCGGCATGTTTACAGCGGTTGTCATGACGGAAGCTTTCGGCACGGTTTACCGTATTCCCGCACTCTCCTCCATCAGCTCCGTCAAAATTGAGATGAGCAGCCCCTTCAGCGAGGACATTGACCTGGAATACACCGACAAGGAAGTCATCGCTGCAATCCGTGATCTGCACAAGGAACTGGCAGGTGACATGAAGCAATACGGCAGCACCACACAGGAAATCAATGACACCCTGCGTGAGCTTGACTACCGCATTCTCGAATACGGTGTTGCTCCCACTAAAACAAACGGCGAAGTGATTGAGTCGAACGATAACAGCATGAGCAATCTCCTGAATGATTACATCTACTACACCGTCGATCCAGAAACGGAATATTTCAAGGATTACGTTATCGAAGAAAAATACTGGGATGAATATTCCGGCAGTGTTCCCTCCTACTGGGATGAATACGGCTATGCACCAACGGATTATGTTTGCTTTACCTATTATACCCACATGGGAACGACCATGAATCGTTACTATGATGTCAACCTGGATCAGTATAAGCAGCTTCTGGAGATCATCTACGGTACACAGCTGTATGCAGACAGAGCTGCATACAGATTCCGTGAAAGAATCAAATCGCACATGACAAACTACGATATTGACACTAAAGACGAAAGAATCCCCGATCGTATGACTCTGGAAATTTCCCAAGGTATACATGGCGGTCACCAGAGCGCTCTCGTACACGGTGGTGAAGCAACGCTTGACCGCCTTGCAGACTGCTACCACAGGGATCTGCTGAACATGAAAAACGACGAGCAGCTGACAAGCGGCGTGTATTGCACGCTATCCAATGTCGTCATCTGGAACGCCTGCACGGAAACGATCGCCCTGCTTGAAGAATTCGGATTCAGAGAAATGAACATTTCTGAAAAGTTTGGTTTGGAAGATTACTACAATGAATATATGGATAGCCGCTCGCTGCACATGCGCATCTACGCCCCCGGCGACTATGCATTCGGCACAAAACAGAACAAGGTCGTTCTGAATCACAACCACAGCATCTACGTTCAGCCGAACAGTGCTTCCTATGAGGATATCTACTATCCTGTGAAGGGCATGGACATGGAAAAACACTTCCCCGAACTCTATGCACTGCTTGATGCTGCACGATACCAGCATCTGTGTGAGGAAGAATGCTACATGCTCGTAGTCAACGGAACATGGTATGCAATTCCGTCCGACAAATCCGACCTTGCACAGGCAGTCATCGACCTGCCCGAGGATTATTTTGAAAAAACGCTGGAAAAGTATTTCACATTACAGATGCAGAATCAGTGGTAAAATTCCCAAAAAAGCCGCCCTATCCCGTCATGGGATGGGCGGTTTTGTTCTTTCTTCATTCTTTTGAAACGCATTTTATTTTTGAAAATGCACTTCAGTATGTGGGTGGAGAACCCAAAGGGAAGGGGGAAGGAGTCCCCCTTCCCTTTCGGTTTCCCCCCACACCCCCCTTCCCGATTCCCATCCCCTTTGATGTGTGAAGGAAGATGGTGCCAACCCTTCGGGCGAAGGGGGGACGAATGGTCTGCGACCACCGTCCTGTTTGTGGGGCGGAGAGAACACATAAAATTACGTTTCCGCTTGACGGCGAAGCCGTCAAGCAAAACAGCTCACCTGCGGCGGTTCGCCGCCTTCCTTCATCGGAAAATACAAGCAAATCTCCGTTCCCACGTCAACCTCACTCTCAATCGTGATCGACGCATTGTGAAACGCCATGCCGTGCTTGACGATCGACAGCCCAAGTCCTGTGCCGCCGACTTCCTTCGAGTGGCTCTTGTTCACACGATAGAAACGCTCGAACACCCTGTCAATATCCGCCTTCGGAATGCCGATGCCCGTGTCCTTCACACGCACACATGCCTTGTTTTCCACGGTTTCCACAGAAATTGCAACGCTGCCGCCCTCACGGTTGTACTTGATGGCATTGTCGCAGACATTGTAAATGATTTCCTCGATCATATTGCGCACGCCCTGAATTTCCGCAGGCACGCCCCCGCACGTCAGCTGCACGCCGCATTTTTCCGCATTCAGCGCAAGGCGCTGTGAAACTTCCTCGCAAAGCGATTTCAGTTCCACGTTCGTCATCTCATCCTGCACTGTCACACCCTCCTCAAGCCTTGAGAGCTTGAGAATATCGTTGACCAGCACGATCAGACGCTGTGCCTCGTTGTAGATATTGTCCGCAAAATGAGGAATATCCTTTTCCTGCACAAAGCCGTCACGGATGATCTCCGCAAAGCCCGAAATCGACGTGAGAGGCGTTTTCAGCTCGTGCGACACATTCGCCGTAAATTCCCGACGCATCTCGTCCTGCTTGCTATGCTCCTCTTTCAGCTCGCTCATCTGCTTGTAGATCTGCTTGTTCTGCGCCATGATCCGATGCACAAACGGCTTCATTTCGTCATATAAGTATCTGTCGTCGGGATTTTCCACATCCAGCCTGTTGATCGGCTGCATGATGCGCTTTGCAAACTGCGAAGCAAGCACCACCGACAGCAGCATCGCCATGAAAATTACCACGAGCATGGGATTGAGCATGCTCAGAATCAGCTCCGGCACCACATGCGGCACAATGGAAAGCCGCAGAACAGAGCCATTTTCAAGCCGCACCGCATAATTATCCGTCCGCTTTTGCAGCGTTTCCGAGTACCGCACGCTGCGTCCCTCTCCCTGCTGCAGTGCCATCTGAATTTCCTCACGGTCACCGTGATTTCCAAGCGTCTGCGCAGGATGCAGGCTGTCAAAAATCACCGCACCTTCGGGGCTGACAAGCGTGATGCGCAGATCCGACTGATGCTCCATTTCCTCCAGAAACTGCCAGTCCTGCGCATTCAGAAGAGAAGCCAGAAATGCAGCATTTTCCTGCATTTCCTTCTGACTTTTCCGCCCGTAGTAATCCGTCATCGCCACGAGCATCATCCCGAAGCTCATGACAAACACTGCCATGCAGGCAATGAAGATCTGCTTGATCAGTTTATTCCTCATCCGCCTGCTCTCCGATCTTGTAGCCGATGCCACGGACGGTTTTGATGTATCCGCCCGCATCTCCGAGCTTCTGCCGCAGTGTGCGGATATGCACATCCACCGTGCGGTTTTCGCCGTCAAAATGGTAGCCCCACACATGATTGAGGAACTGATCCCTTGTCAGCACAATGTCCCGATTATGCAGAAGGTAGCACAGCATTTCAAATTCCTTGCGGGTGAGCGTCACCTGTGCATCATTCACCTTCACAATATGCTTGTCCGGACATACATACAGGCAGCCCACACGGAAATCATTGCTGTTCTCCTCGTGTTTCGTCCGACGAAGCAGCGCCTTGACCCTTGCCAGCAGCTCCATCATCCCAAAGGGCTTGGGCAGATAATCATCCGCACCGGAATCAAGTCCGATCACCTTGTCAAATTCACTGCCCTTTGCCGTCAGCATCATCACGGGAATTTCCCTTGTTTTCCGAGCTTTCCGCAGGGTACGGAGAATCGAAAGTCCGTCCTCCTCGGGCAGCATAATGTCAAGCAATATCAGATCCGGCGTCCGTTTTTCCATTGCCTCCCAGAACAGGGACGGCTTTTCAAATCCCTCCGCCTCCATGCCGGCACTGCCCAGTGTATAGATCACAAGCTCACGGATGCTGTTATCATCCTCAACAAAGTAAATCATCGCAATCCTCCCTCATTCTGTATTTCTAAAACTGCGTTTCAGAGGTGTCTTTCTTATATTTTGCCATATCATATGCAGAATTGCAAGCGATTTTGTGTTAAATTTATGTGAAACGGATGATTTAGATATTCTTCCTTCGATGCAGGACGGTGGTCGCAGACCACTCGTCCCCCTCGCCCGAAGGGTCGATCCTCATCCATTCCGCAAATACCGCACCAATTCCTCCCGATCATTCCCACATCTCCCGCAAACGACAGCATCAAGCAGAAATTCCAGTGCCTTTCCGATTTCTTTTCCCGAAAATCCCAGAGAAATCAGGTCATTTCCGTTGAGTGCAAGCTCTGAAATTTTACAGCAAAGTCCCTCATTCCTGCATTTTTCAGCATATTCTGCCGCTTTCTCAATTTTGTGCAGCGTCGCTTCATCCATGCCGCTTCGCAGCTTTGCGGCGTTGTCCGCACGCAGAACCTCCAGAAATTGACGGAATTCCTCATCATTCATAAAGCCCAGGAGTTTGCGTACCTCGGTCATTCCGCTTGGAATATCCCTGTGCGCCGCCACAAGCTTTGTCACAAGCCTTCGCAGCCTGTTGTCGCATTTCAGCCGCAGGAGAATTGCGTCCGCAAGCTGCGCACTGATCTGTGCATGCCCCTTGAAATGTCCGCCCCGTGCATCCATCGTAAAGCACGCAGGCTTGCCGATGTCATGCAAAAGCATCGCAAGGCGCACGGGAAGCTCCACGGGGGCTTTCCCCACGGCAATTGCCGTATGCTCCCATACCGTAAAATCATGGTGCTTGGAATGCTGGGAAAATGCGATACATGGGGAAATTTCCGGTATCCTTACCGCAAGCACCTCGGGGAATTCCACAAGCACCTGCGTCACATGCTCGCCCATGAGCATGCCGCAAAGCTCCGTGAACACACGTTCCGCCGAAATCATTTCCAGCCGGAACGCCCCCGCACGCATTGCCGCCGCTGTCACAGGCTCCGGTGTAAAGCCGAATCTTGCGCAGAACCGCAGTCCTCGCAAAATCCGCAGCGCATCCTCGTGGAATCTTGCCTGCGCAGTTCCGACGCACCGCAGCACGCCGTTTTGCAGGTCATCCCGACCGCCGAAGGGGTCAAAAAGCCCTGTTTTCGGGGAATACGCCATGGCATTCCATGTAAAATCCCGCCTTGCAAGGTCATCGGCAAGCGCATCTGCAAACTCCACCGTATCCGGATGCCTGCCGTCGCTGTAGTTCTTTTCCGTGCGGTAGGTGGTGATCTCCGCAAATGCGCCGCCGCATTTCACGCCCACCGTTCCGAACGCCCTGCCGTACTCGGAGCAATGATTTTCACCGAAAATTTCGATGATCTGATGCGGTCTTGCGTTTGTGGTAATATCGTAGTCATGGGGCGTGATGCCCATGACCGCATCCCTCACACAGCCGCCCACAAAATGTGCGGAAAAACCCGATTCTTCGAGCTTTTCCATCATCTCTCCGATTCCGTCGGGAAATTTCATTTCAAACATTCCGCACCATCCCTCACAAGATCCACGCAGACAACTTCGGCAGGATTGAAGAATCTCAGCTTGCCGATGCCAGCGGAAACCACCATTTTCGTTCCCTCGTGTTCATAGCAGCCCTTGGTGTATTTTGGGAAAAACTTACGTTCCGGCGAGAGAACCCCGCCGATCAGCGGCAGCCGCACGATTCCGCCATGCACATGCCCCGAAAGCACCACATCCGCACCCCAGTCCGCATACGCTGCAAGCCCCATGGGATTGTGTGCAAGCAGGATATTGGGATTTTCCCCACGCTCACCGATGGCTTTGCGAATTTCCGTCCAGCTGCATTTTTCCAGCCTGCGGTAGCTGCCGTTCTCATTCTTGTAGCAGGAATTTGGCAGAACATAGCCAAAAAAATCCACACCGCAGAGATTGACCGAAGCATTGTTCAGAATATGGATGTCAAGCTCTCCGATTTTTTGAAGCAGTGCAATCCGCATTTCCTCCGGCAGCGTCGTTTCGTGGTTGCCGAACACATACAGAACAGGCGCCTTCCTGCTCAGCATCCGCAGCAGCATATATCCGAATTTCAAGGCTTCCTCATCGGCGGTTCTGGAAACCAGATCGCCCGTCATGGCGATGACATCGGGGCAGAGGGATTCCGCCGCCTGAAGGATGTCCGTCATACGCTGTGTTTTTTCCTCAAACGAGGCTTTTCTGCCGAAATGGGAATCGGAAATATGCAGAATTCGCAGCTTTTCCTGTTTGAGTTTTGGCTGAACGATGCGGTATTTGCTGATGTTCATATAATGCTCCTTTTAAAACAGGGCGGCAAAATGCCGCCCTCAGCTTTTCAAAAAAGTCTTGTTTCTGGGGTCAGCACCCTATAGCTGCCCCCACCCCAAACCCCTCCCCCAGTGGGGGAGGGGTTATATTCGGAGGGTACTGCGTACCCTCCACCCGCTAATTTACAGGGCGGCAAAATGCCGCCCCATTCCATTATTATTCTTCATCATCGGGCAGGACTTCATCCTCTGCCTCGTCAAAATCATCCGGCAGTTCCTCATCCTCTGCACCGTCATCCTCAACGGCTGCTGTTTCTGCGCCTGCCTCATGCTCTGCACGGGTGAATGCAACAACAGTATTGCCCTCGGACACACGCATCACACGCACGCCCTTGGAAACTCTGCCCATCACTCGGATTTCGCATGCACGGATACGAATGATGATACCCTCGGTGGAGATCAGAATGATGTCATCCTCCTCGTCCACCACCTTGATGCCGCAGACATTGCCACGCTCGCTGTCCACCTTGTAGTTGGTCAGACCGTAGCCGCCACGTCCCTGAATGCGGTACTGCTCCAGTGCGCAGCGCTTGCCGTAGCCCTTGTCCGTCACGGTCAGGACTGCCGCACCCTCACGCACTCTTGCGATGGATACCACTTCGTCCCCCTCACGCAGCTTGATAGCACGCACACCATGCGCCGAACGTGACTGCGCACGGATATTCTTTTCCTCCAGACGGATCGCCATACCGTTTCTCGTCGCAACGATGATCTGCGCATTGCCATCCGTCATGCGAACACCTGCAATTTCGTCGCCCTCGTTCAGACCGATGGCGATCAAACCCTTGCTGCGGACATTTCTGTATGCCGCAAGGGGAGTTCTCTTGATCTGTCCCTGCTTTGTCACCATCACCACATAGCTGTCGCCCTCAAAATCACGGGTCTTGAGCATCGCAGAAATTCTCTCGCCCTCCTGAAGATTCAGAAGATTTGCGAAATGGAATCCTCTCGAAGCCTTTGAGCCATCCGGAATCTGGTAGCACTTGAGCTTGTGCATCATGCCCTTGTTGGTGATGAACAGGATATTGTCATGCGTTGAGCAGATGAACATTTCGCTGACGAAATCCTCGTCACGCTGCTTCATGCCCGTCACGCCCCTGCCGCCACGCTTCTGCGTCTTGTAGGCATCGAGCGCCATGCGCTTGATATAGCCGTTATTCGTATAGGTAACCACACAATCCTCAACGGCAATGAGTTCCTCAATATCCACCTCGCCCGAAACGGAGGTGATCTCCGTCAGACGCTTGTCATTGAACTTTCTGCGGATCTCCTCAAGTTCTTCCATGATGATTTCATAGACTCTCTGCTTATTCGCCAGCGTTTCCTCATAATCTGTGATTTTCTCGCACAGTGCATACAGTTCATCGGAAATCTTCTGACGCTCCAGACCCGTCAGTGCGCCCAGACGCATCTGCACAATCGCTTCAGCCTGTTCCTCGGAAAGACCAATCGCATGCTCCAGATGGATTTTCGTCAGATCATACTGCGCTCTGTCAAGCAGTGCGGACATATCCACATCCTTAAAGCGTTCAATCAGACGCTCCTTACCTTCGGGAATGGACTTGCTCGAACGCAGAATGGCGATAACTTCGTCAATGTAATCGGATGCCAGCATGAAGCCCTGCAGGATGTGCGCACGCTTCAGTGCCTTTTCCAGTTCAAACTTCACACGGTTGGTGATGACTTCCACCTGGAATGCCAGATAATGCTCCAGAATCTGCTTGAGCGTCAGCACCTTCGGCACGCCGTCCGCAAGCACGAGCATATTCACGCCGACCGTATCCTGCAGCTGTGTGTAAGAAAACAGCTTATTGAGCACGATATCCGCAATCGCATCCTTGCGCAGACCGATGACGATACGCATACCATCCCTGCCCGATTCATCACGCACGAAGGTTGCGCCGTCAATGCGCTTATCCTTGATCAGCTCTGCGATATGCTCAACCAGACGAGCCTTGTTGACCATGTACGGGATCTCATGCACAACGATCTGCTGCTTGCCCTTGGTTTCCTCGATGGATGTCTTGGCACGCAGGGTGATCTTGCCCCTGCCCGTGCCATAAGCCGCACGGATGCCTGCCTTGCCCATGATGATGCCGCCCGTCGGGAAGTCGGGACCCTTGACGCATTCCATCAGGTCATCGAGCGTGCAGTCGGGATCCTGAATCAGAACGCCCAGTGCGTCGATGATTTCGCCCATATTATGCGGCGGAATATTCGTTGCCATACCAACGGCAATACCCACAGCACCGTTGACCAGCACATTCGGGAAACGGCTGGGCAGAACCTGGAGTTCCTTCAGACGGTCGTCGTAGTTCATCCCGAAGGGTACGGTATTTTTCTGGATATCCGTGAGCATTTCCACGGAGATCTTGGACATTTTCGCCTCCGTATAACGGTAGGCAGCAGGCGGGTCGCCGTCAACGGAACCGAAGTTTCCGTGGCCGTCCACAAGCGGATAGCGCAGGGAGAAGTCCTGTGCCAGACGCACAAGTGCATCATAAACGGATGCATCACCGTGCGGATGATAACGACCCAGCACCGCACCGACGGTATCCGCACACTTACGGTACGGCTGATCGGGCGTCAGACCATTCTCGTGCAGTGTGTAGAGGATACGGCGGTGAACGGGCTTCAAGCCGTCACGCACGTCCGGCAGCGCACGGGACACGATAACCGACATTGCATAAGCAAGGAAGGAATCGTGCATTTCCGTCGCAATATCGACCGGAATGACCTTATCCGGATTCTGCAGATCCGGAAGATTGTTTTCCATTTCGTTACTCATATTTCACCTCAGCTGGTTACTTGATTTTTGACTGGTAGCCTTTTCCCAGATTCTTTGAAAATTCCTCCCGAAGCGTCTTGATTTCCTCTTCCGAAAACGCCTTTTTCGGAAGCACATAGAAATTGACCTTCACCATATACACGATGAAAAATTCCTTGTATTCAAGAACCTTCATCGCCTTGCTGTAATGGAGTCTGGTGCCGGAGAAATTTTCCTGCGGCGCATCCTCAAAGAGTGCATCCGCCTGTTCCTGTTCTTCGGTTAGCTCCTCATCGGGGAGAATCGTCCCGATCTCCAGATATTCCGGATAGATTCTGCATTCGTAGAGATCGTTTTCGATTTCCTTAACCGCATTCATTAAATTTCTGCGGATTTTACGAGGATTGTACCACTGAAAAGCGATCATCAGGATGCAGAATGCCACGATCATGCAGTAAATCGGTCTTTGCTGCTCGCTGCACTGTGTTACCTGCCATGCGTAGATGATTCCTGCCAGCAGGAAAATTCCCATCATCACATAATTTCTGGGATATACAAATTTCCTCTGAAACGCCACAAACGCACTGCGGAACATTTCGATCGGAATATGATACTGCCTTTTCAGAATCGGCTCTGCGCCGTTCTTTTCCATCTCCAAACTGCTTCCTCCTTTTGTTTACACGTCCAGATTCTGCACGGATTTCGCATTCTTCTCGATATACATCTTTCTCGGCATAACCTTATCGCCCATGAGAATGGTGATGATCTCGTCAGCCCTTGCCGCATCCTCCATCGTCACCTTGATGATGGTTCTTGTTTCGGGATTCATCGTGGTTTCCCAGAGCTGCTCGCTGTCCATCTCACCAAGACCCTTGTAGCGCTGTACGGCAACCTTTGCGGAACTGCCGTTCACATCCGAAAGCTCGGCAATGTACTTGTCACGCTCGGCATCCGAGAATGCATAGTACACCTTCTTGCCCCTTGCCACTCTGTAAAGCGGCGGCTGTGCGATATATACATTGCCGTTTTCGATCAGCGGCCGCATAAAGCGGAAGAAGAATGTCAGCAGCAGCGTTCTGATATGGCATCCGTCAACGTCGGCATCCGCCATAATAATGACCTTGCCGTAACGGAGCTTTTCAAGATTGAAATCCTCGCCGATGCCCGTACCGAGTGCCGTTACCACGGGCATGAGCTTTTCATTGCCGTAAACACGGTCGATTCTCGCCTTTTCCACGTTGAGCATCTTGCCCCACAGCGGCAGGATCGCCTGATACATACGATCACGTCCGCCCTTTGCGGAGCCTCCCGCAGAGTCACCCTCGACGATGTAGATTTCTGTACGTTCAATGCCCTTTTCGGTGCAGTCTGCAAGCTTGCCCGGCAGGGATGCGCTCTCCATTGCGGATTTGCGGCGTGCGGTTTCTCTCGCATTCTTCGCCGCCTCTCTTGCACGTCTTGCGGCAAGGCACTTGTCGAGAATTTCCCTTGCGATCTGCGGATTCATCTCAAAATAGCTCATCAGCTTTTCCTGCAGGAGCTTTTCGACAAACGGACGCACCGCAGGATTGCCAAGTCTTCCCTTGGTCTGTCCCTCAAATTCGCATTCGGTAAGCTTTACCGAAACGATCGCCGTCATGCCCTCACGCACATCATCGCCCGAAAGCTTTTCGTTTTCCTTCAGAAGCTGGAAATTCTTACCGTAATCGTTAATGACCTTTGTCAGCGCATTTTTGAAGCCGTTTTCGTGGCTGCCGCCGTCCTTCGTGCGGATGTTGTTGGCAAAGGAAAGAATGACTTCGTTGTAGCTGTCATTGTACTGCAAAGCGATTTCCGCAAAGGAATCCCCCTGCGTGCCGGAAACATAGATCACATCGCCCACGGTTTCATATCCCTTTGTTGTGTGGATATGCTCAACAAACTGACGGATACCGCCCTCATAGTGCAGTGTTTCCGACTGGATCTCGTCGGGATTTCGGCTGTCGGTGAACACAATGCGGATTCCCGCATTGAGGAATGCCTGCTCACGCAGTCTTTTGAGCAGTACTTCGTAATCGAATACCGTTGTTTCAAAAATCTCCGCATCCGCCTTGAAGGCAACCGTTGTTCCGGTTTCTTCCGTATCGCCGATGACCTTCAGTTGTTCGCTGTATTCGCCACGCTCAAAGCGCTGGAAATGGACATTTTTACCGTCCTTGACCGTCAGCTCCAGCCATTCCGACAGGGCATTTACGACCGACGCACCAACGCCGTGCAGACCGCCCGAAACCTTGTAGCCGCCGCCGCCGAACTTACCGCCGGCATGCAGCACCGTATAAACGACCGTTGCCGCAGAAATTCCCTCCGTCGGATGGATGCCGACCGGAATGCCTCTGCCGTTGTCGGATACACGGATGATCTCTCCGGGGAGGATCTCCACGTTGATCTCCGTACAATATCCTGCCAGTGCTTCGTCAATGGCATTGTCCACGATTTCGTAGACAAGATGATGCAGACCGTCAATACTGGTCGAGCCAATGTACATACCGGGACGCTTTCTAACAGGGTCAAGACCCTCCAGCACCTGAATTTGCTCGGCATCGTACTGCATATTCTGCTGATCCATATGTTCACTCTCCGTTTCAAAATAGTATGGAAAATGTGTTTACACGTTCTTTTCCACATATTCAACATGGTTTTCAACTGTTTTTGTTGAAACACAGTGTCGCAATACCGTGATTTTTTTAAGTTTTCCAAAGAATTCCACTTTTTCGACGGTGGATATTGTGGAAAACTTGTCCGATTATTCACATTCCGGACGCAGTCTGCCCTCCCTCATAAGGAACACACTGCCTTTCTGTTCCACACGCAGGGAGGAGGGGTGGCAAAGGGTGATGAACACCTGCATATCCGCCACCATATCATAAATCAGCCGCTGCCGCCGTTCATCGAGTTCGCCCATGACATCATCGAGCAGAACCACGGGGGAGCGCTGCATTTTTGCATTATATAGATGTGCCTGTGCGAGCTTCAGGACGAGTGCGGTACTTTTCCGCTGTCCCTGTGAGCCGAACTGGCTGACGGCATAGCCGCCGATATCAAGCTGCAGGTCATCCCTCTGGATGCCTCTTTGTGTGTAGCCAAGCCGCAGATCCTCTTTCAGATTCTCCGAGAGCTTCTGTTCATAGAGCGCAGCAAGCTCGGCTGTGGGCTTTTCGGGAAGTTCCAAATCCCCATAAACCGCACTGCGGTAGGAAACATTGAGAATTTCGCTGCCGCCCGTCATCACGCTGTACAGTTCCCTGCAAAGCGGCTGAATACTGCGGATATACTCCGCACGCATGCAGCTGATGAGCGCACCGGTTTTTGCAAGCTGGCTGTCGAACATGGTCACATCCTGCCGCCTGATTTTTCCTTTCAGGCAATTCTGGATCGCCGCATTGCGCTGCGCAAGCAGGAGGGATGCACGGCTGACATATTCCATTCTTCTCGGATGCAGCTGGCAGGCGCACAGATCCATAAAGGCTCTGCGTCTGTCGGGGGAGCCGTTGACGATTTCCACATCAGATGGCGAAAACGCCACGCAATGGAACACTTCAAACAAGCCGCCTGTTTTGGCGGTATCCACGCCGTTAATGGTAATTTTCCGCTTTTTCTGCTGTCCACGCTCCATACTGTAGGTCATGCGCTGTTCCCGTCTGCCGTCAAAAAATCGCATATCGCACTGAAAGAACGGCGCATCAAAGCCCATATAATGGCGTTCCTTCACGCCATGGAAGCTTTTGCAGCCGGTCATCAGCCACACAGCATCGAGGAGATTGGTTTTTCCCTGCGCATTATCGCCGATAATGACATTGAATCTGCGGTCAGGCTCTAAACGCACGCCCTTGAGGTTGCGGAAGCCGTCAGCGGAAAATGACGTAATATGCATAGAATTTACTGCACCTCAACGATGAATTTATCAACGCTGACACGGTCGCCCGGTCTGATCTTCTTGCCACGCATCGTGCAGACTTCGCCGTTGACAGAAACCGCACCCTGCTGGACAAGCTCTTTTGCAAATCCGCCGGTGTCGCACAGCCCTGCAAATTTCAGCAGGGAATCAAGCTTGATAAATTCTGTTGTAATTTGTACCTGTATTACTTCCTGTGACATGGTAGTTCTCCTTAATTGTCCTGTATCAATTCTGTGGAAGGCTAATTATAATTGACAGGTGCTTTGCCTTCTGTGATTCTCGCCCAAGAATGTGATTCTTGCAATTCTAACGTTTCGCCTTTGTCCCCCAAGGGGGGCAATGGCGAAACGCTATGGGATTCCAAAGGGATGTACATCCCTTTGGCGGGGGTACAGGGGGCAGCGCCCCCTGTTCAGTTACAAATTAGTTCTTCAACTGAATGGGCAGCGGCGAACTGCCGCAGGTGAGCTGCTTCCTTTGTGCTTCGCACAAGCGGAAGCATTAGTTCTTCAACTGAATCGGCATAATCAAATATACAAAGGATTCCCCATCCATGGGCGTGATCTTGATTACCTTATTACAGCCGCTCATGTGGAGCTTTACCTTATCACACTCACATGCACGCAGCGCTTCAAGCAGATACTTGTTGCTGAAACCGATGGTCACGCTTTCGCCACGGATATCCGCAGGAATTCTGTCGTTGATCACACCGATGCCCGTTTTGCAGGAAATTTCCATAAATCCATCTGCAAAAACACAGCGCATGGGCGCTTTGTTCTTCTCATTGATCAGCAGTGCGCAGCGTTCTGCACAGCCGATCATGTCCCTTGTATTCATAATGACTTCCGTTTTGGCATCATTCGGGATGCTGCTGCGGAAATTGTGGAACTGTCCCTCTAACAGTCTTGCAAACAGCTCAAAGCCATTGACGGAAAATACAATATGCTTGCCGTTTGTCGCAAATTCGCACGGCGTTTCCGCATCATCCTTTAAAAGCATAATCAGCTCGGAAAGTGCCTTTTTCGGAACAACAAAACGGAAAGTTCCCATCTCTGCGATCTTTTCCTGACGCATTGCAAGTCTGTAGCGGTCCATTGCCACCACATAGAACATGTCCTCACCCGATTCAAACAGCTCACCTGTCAGAATGGGCTTGTCTTCCTTTACGGATGCCGCAAAGCTCGACTGCTGGATCATCGAACGCAGAATCGGCTGTGCAACTGCGGTTTTCTGTGTGGTTTCTACCACGGGAAGCTCCGGAAATTCCTCAGCGGACATCGCAGAAATACGGTATTCCGTGTTTTCACTTGCAATTCTTGCATTCAGCGTTTCATCAATTTCAAATACCACACGTTCGCCCGTCATGCGGCGAGTCATTTCGCTGAACAGTCTTGCATTCAGCACAAAGGAAAATTCATCCGTGCATTCTGCCGGAACTCTTGTGCGGATGCCAATTTCCAGATCGTAACCCGTCAGCACCACTGCACCCTGCTGCATCTGCACGCAGATGCCCTCAAGTGCGGCAATCGTGGATTTCTGGGATACACCCTTGGATACATGTGCAATGGCACTGCACAGATCATTTTTATTACATTCAAATCTCATTTTCTATCAACTCCGGATTTTCTCTGATCTTTCCACAGGCGTTTCTTCTGCAAAGTGGAAGTTTCACGCTGATCAGTCATATCAATCATAAATAATAAAATAGTAGTAGTAGTAGAGGGGGCTGAAAAGTTGAATCCTTCGAAAAAGCACGAATTTCCGTTTGATTGGCACTGTGTTTATTCCACATCGGCACTTTGGAAAAAATGTGTAAATGTGAAAACTTTCCGACGCCGATTTCCGGCTGTGAAAAAGTGGAATCTCTGTGGAGTTGAATTGGAAAAATTCTTGAAAAATTTGTGGAATTTCTCATTTCAACCGGACTTGTTTTCACAATCTGTGGAATCAGCCAACCTTGAAAAAGTGGAAATCATTTCCGGTATTTCCCATTTTTACGGAAACTGCGCAGGAAAGTTTTAAACTAACTTTTCAACATCGTGTTGAAAAACTCGTTGAAAGCTGTTGATTTCCTTTTTCTGCGTGCTTTTCTCCCCTTCGTTAATAACAATCCCCTGTCAAGTACAGGGGATGTGCGGCACAGCGTCAGGCTGTGGGAGGATTGGGATTCTTTTCACGGATATCCTTGATGATGTCATCGACAAGCTCCTTGAGGTTTGCATCCTTCTTCAGAGCCGTTGTGACATTGTTGATCGCATACACGATTGTGGAATGATCTCTGCCGCCGAATTCCATACCGATTGCAGCAAGGGGCATGCCTGTTACCTCACGCACCACATATGCCGCAACCTTGCGGGCTGTGGAGATCTGGGAGGTTCTCTTGCTCGAACGGATGTCCTCGGGGGTAATGCCGTATACGTTTGCCACCTCTGCAATGACCTTTTCCACCGTGATCGGGATCGGCTGGTCATCGGTCAGGATGTCACGGATCACGCTCTGCGCCATGGAAATGGTCGGAGAGCTGTTTGCGAGCATCTTGAGTGCCTTGAGCTTCTTGACTGCGCCTTCGAGCTGACGGATGTTGGTTTTCAGACGGTTTGCGATGAATTCTGTCACCTCATCCGGAATCTTCAGATCCAGAAGCTCCGCTTTTCTGCGGATAATAGCGAATCTGGTTTCAAAATCGGGAATGCTGATATCTGCGATCAGACCCCATTCAAAGCGGTTTCGAATACGCTCCTCCAGTGTTTTGAGGTCACGGGGGGGCTTGTCCGAGGTGATGACAATCTGCTTGCCTTCGGAATGCAGCACATTGAAGGTATGGAAGAATTCTTCCTGCATACGCTCCTTGCCGGAGAAGAACTGGATATCGTCAACGATCAGGACATCCGCATTGCGGTACTTGTCGTGGAATACGGAGGTGTCACGCTGGTCGATCGCCTTGATCAGCTCGTTACCGAAGGATTCACCTGTGACATAAATGACATTCTTGTGCGGATCACGCTGCAGCACCTCATGCTTGATGGCGGTAACAAGGTGGGTTTTGCCAAGTCCGGAGGGGCCGTAGATAAACAGCGGATTGTAGGTCGTGCCTGCATCCGTTGCTACTGCCTTG
Organism: Oscillospiraceae bacterium; assembly: GCA_017521325.1. GTDB lineage: Bacteria > Bacillota > Clostridia > Oscillospirales > Ruminococcaceae > UBA3855. Next base: position 37,985 of record JAFXCV010000067.1, read on the forward strand.
CAGGCAGCAAATGCAAATTCGTTGGATCTGCCGACGATGAAGGTGTTGAAATTGTAATCATATTCCGCAAGCTCGTAGCTCTTGTGAAGCTCCTCGTGCTTCTCGTCAAGCTCGTCAAAATCCGGAACTGCGGTTTTTCCGCCGTCCGCCTTTCTGCTCATGCAGTTTACGACGAGATTGAGCTTGAGTCCCACTGTTTTTTCAAGGACATCCTCAAGCAGCTCCTTGTAGTTGGACATCAGAACGCCCTGCTGGAACTCGGTATTTACCATAAATACAGCGTCGCTGCCCTCAATGCCGACGGGTACCATGGATTCGATCCATGTTTTCATTGCAACACCCGTGATGATATCATGTTCTGTACAATACTTCTTGACCTGATTGAATACTTCGTCAAAAGAATTCATCTCACAACCTCCATTTTATGCATCATTGACACCCGCCATTATGGGTGCAATCTACTTATAATATTACTACTTTATATTCTAACATATCTTTGTTGAAAATGCAAGTGTTTTTTTAAAAATTCAACAGTTGGTTATTGTCAGGCTTTGACGGATTCCGTGCGGAAATGCAGGTGAAATCAGGTGCGCAGGGTGGGTGAACACCGATATTTTGTGTAAATTGCCAAGAATCCCACTGGGAGCAGATGAAAAAATGACTTATCAGGAAAATTTGCAAAAAACCCTTGACATGCCGTGTTGAATGAGATATAATAGTAGGGTATAAGAGTAGATATGCTCTGAAGAGTCAGGTTTGTATCATCGGCGAGGTGCCGAGGAGCATGCCGAAAGCGAGAGGAGGAGAACGCATGAAAAGAACATACCAGCCTAAGAAGCTGCACAGAAAAAAGGAACACGGCTTCATGAAGAGAATGTCCGATAAGAACGGCAGAAAGGTTTTAGCTCGTAGGAGAGCAAAGGGCAGAGCAAGACTTTCCCATTGATGAGCCGGACCACAAATTCCGATTTGTGGTCTTTTTATTTAGTTTCAGATAAGGGGCAACGGCGATGATGTACACGGAAGTAATGCGGCAGAATAAAGATTTCCAGCTTTGTTACCATAAGGGCAAGAGCTTGGGAACATATTTTGTTGTGATCTATGCCCGTAAAAATCATCTGCCGTTCAACCGGCTTGGCATCACAACGGGCAAGAAGGTCGGCAATGCCGTCTGCCGCAGCCGTGCAAGACGGCTGATCCGTCAGGCATGGCGTGAAAATGAACAGGATGCTCCCATAGGGCTTGACATCGTCATTGTTGCACGCAGTCCCCTGCCGGAAATGAAATCCACGCAGCTTTCCGATTATCTGCGTACAAAGGCAGTGCCTGCGCTGCACAGCATTTATGCGGGCACCTACAAAACAGAGCCGAAACGGGACAAGCGGGGCAGAGCATGATACGGCGTATTCTGATCTTGCCCATCTTATTTTACCGCAAATGTATTTCACCGCTGTTCCCACCCTGCTGCCGTTACTATCCGAGCTGCTCGGCATATGCGCTGCAGGCAATCATGCGGTTTGGTGCAGTCAGGGGCTTGATTCTGACAGTATCCCGATTACTTCGCTGCCATCCATGGGCAAGGGGCGGCATTGACGAGGTGCCGGATTCGTTTTCCTGGAAAAAATTACCGGCATATTTTTGGCAGAAAAGAAAAGGCGAATGACGCTTTTTAAGGATGAAGGAATGAGGTAGCAAAATTGAATTTTTTAATTGATCTTGTCGGAACCCCTCTCGGATGGGTCATGAAGTTTATCTACGATCTGGTCGGAAATTATGGCGTAGCCATTATCCTGTTTACTCTGGTCACAAAGCTGATCGTATTTCCGATTTATTATAAACAGCAGAAAAATATGGTGCATACGCAGCTGGTTCAGCCCAAGCTTGCAAAGCTCCGTGAAAAATACAAGAACAACCCCGAAAAACTCCAGATGGAACAGATGCGGCTCTATCAGGAAGAAAACATCAACCCCTATGCATCCTGCCTGCCGATGCTCATTTCCCTGATCATCCTCTGGGGCGTGCTGGGCGTTGTGTATGAGCCGATGAGCCATATCATGAAATATGACAATGCCGTGATCAATGAGGCAACTACAATCGCAGCGGAATTCAACGAAAAGATCAATCCCGAAAAGCCGGACATGCGTGTACAGCTCCAGATCATGGAGGAGGTTGTCAAGCATGAGGAAGAATTTGCGCAGAAGATGGCAAAGGTCGATGCGGATTTTGTTCCTCAGGTCAAGGAATTCGCCGAAACCTTCAATATTCTCGGCGTTGACCTGAACCTGACGCCCAGTGTCAAGGATTTCAAAACGAATTTCCCGCTGTTCCTGATCCCTGTGCTTTCCGGTGTCGTGCAGCTTGCAATGACCATCTACATGCAGTGGCATCAGAAGAGAAAAAGACGCAATGAGGATATGCCCGGTATGGGCGGCATGAATGCCATGCTCTATATCATGCCCATTTTCTCTGTGTGGCTGGCATTTACCGTGCCTGCAGGTGTGGGCTTCTACTGGATCTGCTCCTCCGTATTCTCCTTTATTCAGAGCATCGGTCTGAACCTCTGGTTCAACGATGAGAGATGTGAGAAGATCGGTGAGGCAGAGCGTAAGAAGGCGAAGGATTCCAACCGCCGTCCCACAATGATGCAGAGAATGCTTGAGCAGCAGGAAGAAATCGTGCGTCAGCAGGAAGGTGCTGCAAAGCGCAGTGCATCCAATCGTGTGAGCTATTCCGATGATGATGAAGTGAAATTTTCACGCTCCGAGCGTGAGGAATACAACACCGCAATTATCCGTGAGGCAAGACGCCGCATGGCTGAAAAGTACGGTGAGAATGAAAAATAACCTGTAGAGGAGGGTTTAAAAATGACAGAAATTTTTACTGCGAAAACCGTCGAAGAGGCAAAGGAGCTTGCTGCAAAGCATTTTGGTGCGCCTGTTTCCGACATATCCTTCGAGGTCATTGAGGAGCCGAAAAAGGGCTTTCTCGGCTTTATGAAGGGTGAGGCAAAGGTTCGTGCAAGCTACACTTCCATTGATGTACCCATGACACAGCCTGCTGAAGCGGCTGAGGTGCAGGCGGCTGAGGAAACCACTGTTGAGGAAACTGCTGCTGAAGAAGCCTTTGAGGAAATGGTGGAAGAAGCTGTGGAGGAAATCACCGAGGAGATCCCTGCAAACTTTGAGGAAACCACCTTTGAGGATACCTTTGAGGAGGCTACCGATGACGACAAGGAAGAGATTCCGGAAGTCATTGAGGTTGCCGCTGAGGTGATTGAATCCAAGGAAACAGAAGATAATGAAATGAAAACCGACGCTGAAATGATCACAGGCGAGCCTTCCGAGGCTGCGCTTGCAAAGATCGAAAAGGCGAAGACATACCTCACAGAAGTGCTTTCCAAGATGGGCGTGGAAGCTGAGCTTGTGGTGACCGCAGGTGAAGAAAGCGCCATGATCGACATCATTGCAGAAAACAACGGTACCGTGATCGGCAAGCGTGGCGAAACGCTTGACGCTCTGCAGTATCTGACCTTCATGATCGCAAACCGTGGCGACAGAGAGTATTACAGAGTGATCCTCAACAGCGCAAATTATCGTGAGCGCCGCCGCAAGACCCTTGAGGAGCTTGCAGCAAAGATCGCAAGAAACGTGCTGCGCAGCGGCCGTCAGACAGCGCTCGAGCCGATGAATCCGTATGAAAGACGCATCATCCATTCTGCAATTGCAGAAATCGAGGGCGTCAGCTCCAAGAGCGTTGGAGAGGAACCCTACCGCAAGGTAGTAATTTCCTCCAACAAGCCCGTTCGCCGTCGCCGCAATGACAGAAATGACCGTGGTGACCGCAATGACCGTCAGGGCAATCGTGGCAATCGCAGAAACAACGATCGCCGCAGAAATCCCGATGCACCGCCGACAAGAATCAACATGGATTCCATGAAGACAAGCTTTGAGATGGATTACAAGCGTCCGAAGCCCGAGGATGACATGGGTCTGAATGCGGGACTGTATGGAAAAATTGAGTTCTAAGAAATTTAATAAAAAATTTCTCTGTGCAGCTATAATATTGTTTTGCACAGTGATTTCGGGTGTTTTCAATCCACTGTATCGTATCTTTGCGTCGGATCCATTTACGTACGAGTTGGAGCCAACCTTGAAAATGATCGAACCCATCATACACATTGGTACGGCAATATGCAGCATTTGCTTTTTTATTCCGGCATGGAATGCGGTAAAAAGCAGTTACAAGAATCAAGATGATGAACGATTTAAATCTTGTATGAAGTCAATTGTAGCCTTTGCCATTGTGTGGTCAGTGATAGGAACATATGCAGGCTCAATTATGATAGTGCTTACGTTTTTTTTCCTTGTTGACTTCGCTACGCTTGCTATGTTTTCTATATATTTAATATGCTTTGTGAATGCGGTTTTGGCTTTGATAGCACTTGAAACAATAAAAAAAGAATTGAATGAGAAATAATGGAGGCTGGACGGAACTGTTCAGCCTTCTTTTACTTGGAGGCATTATGGATACAATCGCAGCCATTGCAACCCCCCACGGCACGGGCGGCGTTGCGGTAATCCGCATTTCGGGCAGCAGTGCCATTGCCCGTGCGGATGAAATTTTCCGTCCGCTGCACGGCAAAATTCCCTCACAGATGGACGGCTACACATGCGCCTACGGACATATTCTGCGTGACAATACGGTGCTTGATGACTGTGTGCTGACGGTGTTCCGTGCGCCGCACAGCTACACGGGCGAGGATGTGGTGGAGATTTCCTGCCACGGCGGCAGATTCCTCACACAGAAAATTCTTCGCACGGTTCTCTGCGACTGTGTCAGACTTGCGGAAGCAGGAGAATTTACCAAACGTGCATTTTTAAATGGAAAGCTCACGCTGACGCAGGCGGAGGCGGTGGCGGATCTGATTTCCGCATCGGGCGAGAATGCCGCAAAATGCGCAAGAAATCTTCGGGATGGTGCGACTTTCCGCAGAATTTCGGGATTTTCCGATACCCTGCTGGAACTCCTCTCCGACCTTGCCGTATGGGCGGATTATCCGGATGAGGATATTCCCTCCGTGGATTTTTCCAATCTGGAAAGCCGTCTGGAATTATTGCATTCCGATATGAAAAAACTCATGTCCACCTACGATTACGGGCGGATTCTCCGAGAGGGGCTGCATACCGTCATTGCCGGCAAGCCCAATGTCGGGAAATCCACGCTGTTTAATGCCCTCAACGGTTTTGAGCGCAGTATCGTCACTGATATCGCAGGCACGACCCGTGATGTTGTGGAGGAGCAGATCCGCATCGGCGGCTATGCTCTGCGGCTTTCTGACACCGCAGGCGTACATGAAACGGACGAGCAGATTGAGAAAATCGGCGTTGAGAAAAGTATTGCTTTTCTGCAGGATGCCGACCTCGTGCTTGCCGTGTTTGATGTGAGCCGTCCACTTTCCGAGGATGATGAAAAGCTCCTCTCTCGACTCCCCATGGAGAGAACGATTGCTGTCTGCAATAAGACTGATCTTGGAAAGCAGTGGGAAATCGGAGACTACGGATTTTCTGATATTGTCGAAATATCGGCGAAAATGCTTGACGGTATGGAACAACTGGAAACAGCTGTCGAGAAATTCGCAGGCCTTTTTGCGTCCCCTGCCGAGGATGGTATGATTGCCAATGAAAGACAGCGTGCATGCCTTTCAGAAGCAATTTCCGCCGTGCAGGAGGCACTCGATGCCCTGCATCTGGGTCTTGCGTATGATGCGGTGACGGTCAGCCTTGAGGGGGCTGCGGATGCCCTGCTGCAGCTCACGGGCGAGCGCATTACGGATGCCGTGGTAGATGCGGTATTTACCCGTTTCTGCGTGGGAAAATAGGCGGTGAGCCACCGCTGGCAATCTGCCTCCCAATTTGCCTTCGTCAAAAAGGTCGGCAAAATTATTTTCCAAATTTTACCAATTTGAGGTGAATCATGAATTACGAAATGGGTACATTCGATGTCATTGTCGTGGGCGCAGGTCATGCCGGCGTGGAAGCCGGACTTGCATCTGCCCGACTTGGCTGCAAAACCTTGCTTCTGACGATTTCACTCGATCAGATCGCAAATCTGCCCTGTAATCCGTCCATCGGCGGCACGGCAAAGGGGCATCTGGTGCGTGAAATCGACGCCCTCGGCGGCGAAATGGGACGTGCGGCGGATGCCTGCTTCATCCAGAGCCGCATGCTCAATCGAGGAAAAGGACCCGCCGTTCACAGTCTGCGAGTACAGGCGGATCGTGTGAAGTATCATTCCTATATGAAACAGGTGTGCGAGGCACAGGAAAACCTCTGCGTCAAGCAGGGTGAAGCGGCTGAAATTATCGTCGAAAATGGCGAAATCAAGGGAATTATTACTCGACTCGGCGCTGTCTATCATGCGAAAGCCGTGATCATCGCAACGGGTACTTATCTGAAAGGAAAGATTCACATCGGTGAGGTTTCCTTTGAAAGCGGCCCCGATGCGGCGCTTCCGAGCAACGCACTGTCAAAAAGTCTTGCGCAGTATCTTCCCCTGCGCCGCTTCAAGACGGGCACGCCCTGTCGTGTACACAGGCGCAGCATCAATTTTGAGGTGCTTGAGCGACAGGACGGAGATGCCGATATTACGCCGTTTTCCTTTGAAAATGATGCGAAGGATATGCAGAATATCGTTAGCTGCTACATTACCTACACGAATGCGGAAACGCATCGTGTCATTCGTGAAAATCTCCATCGCTCCCCCCTCTACGGCGGTAAAATTGAGGGTGTCGGCCCTCGTTACTGTCCGTCCATCGAGGACAAGATCGTCCGCTTTGCGGAGAAGGAACGCCACCAGATTTTCGTGGAACCCATGGGACTTTCGACCGATGAGTATTACTTGCAGGGCATGTCCTCTTCACTTCCTGAGGATGTTCAGCTTGCGTTCCTTCGGACGGTAAAAGGCCTTGAAAATGTCGAAATTTTGCGGCCTGCCTACGCAATTGAGTATGATTGCGTAGATCCCACATCGCTTTATCCTACCTTGGAAACAAAGGCTGTCAAGGGTCTGTTTGGTGCAGGACAGTTCAATGGATCCTCCGGCTATGAGGAGGCTGCCGCACAGGGACTGGTTGCGGGAATCAATGCTGCAATGTCCGTCCTTGGCAGACAAATGCTGGTTCTGGAGCGTTCGGGATCCTACATCGGTACACTGATTGATGACCTTGTCTGCAAGGGCTGCAGCGATCCTTACCGTATGATGACTTCCAGAAGCGAATATCGCCTTGTACTGCGTCAGGATAATGCAGACGAGCGTTTAATGCCGATCGGGCGTGAAATAGGGCTTCTTTCCGAGGAACGTTATCTTCAGATGCTTCATAAATATGAGCTTGTAGCACAGGAAATCCATCGTGTGAATCACACAAATCTTGCACCGTCCTCCGAGATTAATCAAATGCTCACGGAAATGGGGACTTCCCCTCTGCAGACGGGCTGTAAGATCGGTGATCTGATCCGCCGTCCGCAGCTTGGATATGCGGTTATTGCTCCATTTGATAAGGAACGCCCTGATCTTCCGCCCGATGTACAGGAGCAGGTGGAAATTCAGATCAAGTATGAAGGTTACATTCACCGCCAGAATCAGGCAATTGAGCAGGCGATGAAGCTTGAACGAAAGAAATTGCCGCAGGATCTTGATTACACCACCGTCCGTGGACTCAGACTTGAGGCAATTGAGAAACTAAATAAGCGCAAGCCCCTCAGTATCGGGCAGGCATCCCGAATTTCCGGTGTTTCGCCTGCGGACATTACCGTACTTCTCGTGTGGCTTGAGCAGCATAAGGAGGATTCTGATGCTACCTGAATTTGAATTGGCATCCGCACTTTTCAGCGAATACGGCATTGATGTTTCACGTGAAACATACGGGAAAATGGAGCAATATGCCGAATTTCTGGTGGATTATAATGAAAAGGTCAATCTGACGGCAGTTACCGAGGGCGAAGAAATTCTCAAAAAGCATTTCCTTGATAGTCTGCTGCTTGAAAAATACGGAAATATTCCCCATAATGCGTCGGTTCTGGATATTGGCAGTGGTGCCGGATTTCCAGGAGTTCCGCTTGCACTTTTGCGGCAGGATCTGCATATCACCCTGCTTGACAGCCTAAATAAGAGAATTGTATTTCTGCAAAAGCTTTGTGAGCTTCTTGGATGCAGCTATACTTCGATGCACGGGAGAGCTGAAATATCCGCAAAAACACCTGAAATGCGTGAGAAATTTGATGTTGTGACAGCCCGTGCAGTTGCTGCAATGCCGACGCTTGCGGAATACTCGCTTCCCTTTGTAAAGGTTGGCGGCATCTGGATTGCCATGAAGGGGCCGAATGAGCCGATCAAGCCTGCGCTGCAGGCGATTCGCATGCTCGGTGGCAGACTTGAGGATACAATTGAATACCAGCTTCCGGGTGGAGATGCGAGGGTAATTTATGTCGTGAAAAAGATTTCGCAGACACCGACAAAATATCCACGCAATAGCGGTCAGATCAAGCAAAAGCCCCTGTAAGAATGGCTGAATATGTAAAGAAATCCATTATTTTCGCAAGAAATAATGGATTTTTTCTATGGATATTATTTCCGCCATCTGTTATAATGAAAGTACAAAACAAGCCATAGATACATAAAAAGGAGAACAACATGACAGGCATTTTTGGATTGCAGAAGGCGAAACCCGATGAAGTGAAAATAGTTTCCATCCCGACCGACCGAATCAGACCGAATCCCCACCAGCCGAGAACCGTATTTTCCGATTCTGAACTTCGGCAATTGTCCGACAGTATTCGTCAGAATGGAATTCTTCAGCCGATTACAGTACGGCAAAAAGGCGAACGCTTCGAACTGATTGCAGGCGAACGGCGGCTTCGTGCAGCGAAAATCGCAGGATTGCGTGCAATTCCCTGCATTATCATGGATATCACCGAAAGAAATTCCGCAATTCTCGCACTGGTCGAGAATATCCAGCGGCAGGATCTGAATTTCTTCGATGAAGCGGCAGCAATCGAGAAACTCATTTCCTACTACGGCATGACGCAGGAGGATGCGGCAATCAAGCTCGGAAAAGCACAGAGCACAATTGCAAATAAGCTTCGACTGCTTCGTTTGAATTTCGCTGAACGAGAATTTATTTTACAAAACAATCTCACAGAACGCCATGCAAGGGCAATTCTTCGGCTCGCAAATGTCGTGGACAGGCGTGAAATGCTTGATAAAATCGTGAAATACCACCTGAATGTGGAGCGCACAGAGCAGTTGATTGATGAAAAAATCGGAAAAACAAGGGAAAAAGAAAATCTTCGCAAGCGCAGCGTTCTGTTTCGTGATGTCCGACTTTTTATCAACACAATCCAGCATGCACTTGAAAATATGCAGTCCGCCGGAATTCCTGCATCCTCTCAGAAAATGCAGTTTGATGACTATATTGAGTATAGAATTCGCATTCCGTTGGGTGTTCGTGATTGATTCTGTCGGATTTTTTTTCACGTGAAACATTTTTCCTGAAAGTTTGACGGGAAATCCTCTAAAATCTTCGAAATCACTTTACAAAAGGGGTGAAACATGCTATAATAATAAAGTAGAATAGAAAGGAGGTATGTCATGGGTAAGGTAATTGCAGTTGCCAACCAGAAAGGCGGCGTCGGAAAGTCTACAACCGTGGTCAATCTCGCCGCATATCTTGGATCTCGTGGCAAAAAGGTGCTTTGCATTGACATCGACGCCCAGGGAAACACAACAACGGGTTTTGGAATCAAGAAGAAAAGCGTTTCCGTGTCATCTTTTGACCTGCTTGTGGGCAGGGGGAAAATCGACGATGCGATCATACAGACGGAATTTGAAAATATCAGCGTAATTCCGGGCACGTCCGACCTTGCAGGTGCAGAAGTGGAGCTTATCAAGATGGAAAACCGCTTTCAGCGCCTGAAAATGCAGATTCTGACCTGTAAAGAGGATTTTGACTACATATTTATCGACTGTCCGCCGGCGCTCGGCATGCTCACAATCAACGGTCTGACGGCTTGTGATGAAATTCTCGTGCCAATGCTTGCGGAATATTTTGCACTTGAGGGACTCACACAGCTGATGCATACGCTGCGTCTTGTCCGGACAAATTACAATCCGTCGCTTGAAATCTGCGGAATTCTCTTTACAATGTTCGATCAGCGGTTGAATGTTTCGATGCAGGTCGTGGAGGAAGTGAAAAAATATTTCCCCGATAAGATTTTTGAAACAAAAATTCCCAGAAATGTACGTCTTTCGGAGGCGCCGAGCTACGGAAAGCCCGTGATGTACTACGATAAAAATTCGAAGGGTGCGCAATATTATGAGATGCTCGGTCGGGAATTTCTTGGGGAGAGTCCCGAAGAAAAGCCGAAACATCGAGTAAAATTTGGTCGCAGTAAAAAATAGGAAAGGGTGATTTGATGGCTAAGGGAGGACTTGGCAGCGGCATGGATCTTCTGTTTGAGGATAATGTGTCGCAGGTGCAGGTGAAAAAGACTGTTCGTCTTTCGGAAATCGAACCGAACCGATCACAGCCCAGAAAAAATTTTGACGAAACCGCAATTTCCGCTTTGGCGGAATCCATCCGTGTTCATGGAATTTTGCAGCCCCTTCTGGTTAGACCTCTGGCGTTTGGGGGATACCAGATCGTTGCGGGCGAACGCCGCTGGAGAGCTGCGAGAATGCTCGGACTTGACGAGGTTCCGGTGATCGTGCGTGATTTTTCTGATTTGGAAACCGCACAGATCGCTTTAATTGAAAATTTGCAGCGTGAGGATCTCAACCCCGTTGAAGAGGCACTGGGATTTCAGAAATTACAGGATGATTTCGGGATGAAACAGGACGAAATTTCCAAAACTGTGGGCAGATCACGAAGTGCAGTAGCAAATTCTCTGCGTCTTTTGAAGCTTCCTGAGGAAGTCAAGGAGCTTCTGATTGACGGCAGCATTACGGCAGGACATGCCAGAGCGCTGCTTGGATTTTCCGATACGGCTGCCATGATCAATGCAGCGCACAGAGCGGCAGCAGGACTTCTGACAGTGCGTCAGCTTGAAAAAATGGCTTCGGATAGTGAAAAAGCCGTGAAAGAAAAGAATACTCCGCCCCAGATGGAGAGCTATTATCGTGAAATGGAAATCAGCCTTCACGACAGGCTCGGCAGAAAGGTACAGGTGGATTTCCGCAAAAACAAGGGCGTGCTGATTCTGGAATTCTATGATAAGGACGATCTGCAGGCACTTGCACAGCGCCTTGTTGAGGAGTAAAAACGAAATGTTTCACGTGAAACATTCTATAGAATAATTGAATTGAAAGGAAGTATAGATCATGCTCGACATGAAATTTTTGAGAACAACCCCCGATATTGTAAAAGAAAACATCAAAAAGAAGTTTCAGGATGACAAGCTGCCGCTGGTGGATGAGGTAATCGCACTGGACAAGGAATACCGTGAAACCAAGGTAAAATGCGATGATCTGCGCATGCAGAGAAAGTCCAAGAGCAAGCAGATTGGCGGTCTGATGGGCAAGGGTGACAAGGAAGGTGCTGAGGCAATCAAGGCTGAGGTTGTGGCAATTGGCGAGGAACTTGAGCGTCTGGAAGCTCTTGAGGTTGAACTGCAGCAGAAAGTTCGTGAGATCATGCTGGTGATCCCGAACATCATCGACGAGAGTGTTCCGATTGGTAAGGACGACAGCGAAAACGTCGAAGTAGAGCGCTTTGGTGAGCCTTTTGTACCGGAATTCGAGGTTCCGTATCATGTGGATATCATGGAAAGACTCAATGGAATTGACCTGGATGCAGCAAGAAAGACCAGCGGCAACGGCTTTTATTATCTGTGCGGCGACATTGCAAGACTGCACTCCTCCATTCTTTCTTATGCGAGAGATTTCATGATCGACAGAGGATTTACCTATTATATTCCGCCGTTTATGATCAGAAGTGACGTAGTTACGGGCGTTATGAGCTTTGCGGAGATGGAAGGCATGATGTACAAGATTGAGGGCGAGGATCTGTATCTCATCGGCACGAGTGAGCATTCCATGATCGGCAAGTTCATTGATACAATTCTCCCTGAGGAGAGCCTGCCGCAGACGCTGACAAGCTATTCTCCGTGTTTCCGTAAGGAAGTCGGCGCTCACGGCATTGAGGAACGTGGTGTATATCGTATCCACCAGTTCGAAAAGCAGGAAATGATTGTTGTCTGCAAGCCCGAGGAGAGCAAGGAATGGTTTGAAAAGCTCTACCAGAATACCGTGGATTTCTTCCGCAGCTTGGATATTCCGGTTCGCACATTGGAATGTTGCTCCGGTGACCTTGCGGATCTGAAGGTGAAGTCCATTGACGTTGAGGCATGGTCGCCCCGTCAGCAGAAGTACTTCGAGGTCGGCAGCTGTTCGAATCTGGGCGATGCACAGGCAAGAAGACTTGGCATCCGTGTCAAGGGTGCGGACGGTCAGAAGTATTTCGCCCATACACTGAACAACACCGTGGTTGCACCGCCGAGAATGCTGATTGCTTTCTTAGAAAACAACCTGAATGACGACGGCAGCATCCGTATTCCGGAGGCGCTGCAGCGTTACATGTTCACGGACAAGATTTCCGTACCTGTGAAATAAATGAGAAAAACCGCTGCATTTGCAGCGGTTTTTTTATGGCGTATCCTGCGGAAACCTCGCAGTTCCGCTTGTAATGACAGCCTCTGTGCCATCGGAGAAACGCACAATCAGCCCCAGATCCTGTGTAAAACCGATTGCCTCGGCTGTCTTTTCAATTCCCTCGTGAATGACAATGACGGTTTTGCCGAGCGTGTAGGAATGCTTGCTGTATGTCTTTAGAAAACTATGATTCGAGAGGTTTGACAATTGAAATTCGAGCTGCTTTAGAATGGCAGCAGCCATGGAATTTCGGTCGATGAGAAGTCCCGTTTCTGTTTCGATATCCGTGAAAATGTTCCGCAATTCCTGCGGAATATCGGTAATTTTTCTAAGGTTCAGTCCGATACCGATGATAAGATAATCAAGTCCTCCGCTTTGCGGATGAAATCCACCCTCGCATAAAATACCGCAGATTTTGCGGTCGTTCAGGAAAAGATCATTGACCCATTTGATTTTCGTGGTGATATCAAATTCCGAAAGTGCCTTGTGAACCGCCACTGCCGTGCAGGCGGTCAGTGACATGAGATCGGAAATTTCCTGCGTTGGACGCAGGATCACCGAAAGATACAGCCCCCCTTCGGGGGAATAAAACGACTTCCCGATTCTTCCACGCCCTGCGGTCTGTTTTCCTGCAAGAACCACCGTTCCATGTGCAGCACGATCTGCCGCAAGCTCCTTCGCAAGGCGGTTTGTCGAATCAATTTCGTCGAAATACAGGACTTTTTGACCGATGCTGCAATTTTTTGTCAGCATGCCTTGCATGATTTCCGGACTGTTCATACTATCATCTCCCGACTTCATTATAGCATAGATTTTCGGCAAATGCAAGTCATAGGCAAGCCCACATACCGCATATAATGGCAGAAGAACGAGAAAGGGGCGATTTCATGGAAAAGACAGAGAAAAACACGGATACTCCGCTGCGGCGTGAGGATATTTCACCGAACAATGACCCCATCATTGCACTTGCAGGCAATCCGAATGTCGGAAAATCCACCGTTTTCAATGCACTTACGGGCATGCACCAGCACACAGGAAACTGGGCGGGTAAAACAGTTACCAACGCTATTGGAATGGCGAAATATGGGGGAAATTCCTACATCCTTGCGGATCTTCCCGGTACCTATTCCCTGCGTGGCGGCTGTGCCGAGGAGGAGACAGCGAGGGAATTTCTGCAAAGCGGCTGTACGGATGTGGTGATCGTTGTGTGTGATGCGTGCTGTCTGGAGCGAAATCTCTTGCTTGTGCTTCAGGTCAGAGCGCTTTGTGAGCGTGTGATCGTCTGCGTAAATCTTCTGGATGAGGCTGAAAAACGCAGTGTTACCGTCGATCTTGCCCTGCTTGAGGAAAAACTCTCACTTCCCGTCGTGGGCATCACCGCCCGAAGCGGCATGGGGCTTGATACACTGATGGATCGCCTGCAGGAGCTGCTTGACAGCAGATTCGAGAAACTTGAAATTTCCGAAAGCACGCAGAATCGGGAAATCTCCGACCTTGTGCAGGAGGCTGAGAAAATCGCTGCACAGGTCCTTTCCTTCGGAGATCAGCCCTCGGATCTCACCGACCGCCGCCTCGACCGCATCTTCATGGGCAGGAAATTCGGTGTTCCCGTGATGCTTGTCATGCTTGCTGTCATTCTGTGGCTGACAATGATCGGGGCGAATTATCCCTCGGCGCTGCTCTCGCAGTTTTTATTTTCCATCGGCAGCGCAGCAAGCGGATTTCTTAACGAAATCCACGCACCTGCGTGGATTGATGGGCTTTTTATCCAAGGCATGTACCGCACCCTTGCGTGGGTTGTTTCCGTGATGCTGCCGCCGATGGCAATCTTTTTTCCGCTTTTCACATTATTGGAGGATGCAGGCTATCTGCCGAGAGTGGCATTCAACCTTGACGGATGCTTTCGAAAATGCGGTGCCTGCGGGAAACAGGCACTCACGATGTGCATGGGATTCGGCTGCAATGCCGCAGGTGTGACGGGGTGCCGCATTATAGATTCGCCGAGGGACCGGCTGATTGCAATTCTCACAAATGTATTTGTGCCGTGTAATGGGCGTTTTCCGCTGCTGATTTCTCTGATCTCCATGTTTTTTGTCACAGGAATTTCCGCAGTTGATTCGGTTCTGACTGCATTTTTGCTCCTTGGCGTGATCCTTTCCGGTATTGGAATGACCTTTCTCACCTCAAAACTTCTCTCAAAAACCCTGCTGCGAGGGGTGGCATCCTCCTTTACGTTAGAGCTTCCACCGTACCGACGACCGCAGATCGGCAAGGTCATCGTGCGTTCCATCTTTGACAGAACTGTATTCGTCCTTGGACGGGCGTGCATCGTTGCCGCACCGACGGGCATTCTCATCTGGCTGCTTGCGAATATTTCCGTGGCGAATCAGAGCCTGCTTATGCACTGCGCCGGATTTCTCGATCCCTTTGCACAGTGGTTCGGTATGGACGGAACGATCCTGCTTGCCTTTATTCTTGGCTTCCCTGCGAATGAAATTGTCATCCCCATCATCCTTATGAGCTATCTCTCACAAGGAAGTCTGACGGAAATTGCAGAGCTTTCCACACTCCGTACCCTCTTTGTGGAAAACGGATGGACACCTGTGACTGCACTTTGTGTCATGGCATTTTCCCTCCTGCATTTTCCTTGCTCTACAACCGTGATGACGATTTATAAGGAAACAAAAAGCCTGAAATGGACGTTCCTTTCTGTGGGATTGCCTACGATTCTTGGATTTGCGGTGTGCTTTGTAATCCACTCTGTTGGAATGCTGTTCGGTTTTTAAAATGAATTTCCTCCCAAAGTGGGAGGAAACTTCTATTGCAAAAGAACAAATGTTCAAACAAAATTTCAAAACAACAGCCGTCCCTGCCACGCAGAAACGGCTGTATTTCGTGATTACTTCGAAGCCTCAAACGCCTGAGTCAGATCGTCAATAATGTCCTCGACATTCTCAAGACCTACGGACAGACGGATCATGCCTGCGTCGATGCCGGCAGCCACGAGCTGTTCGTCGGTGAGCTGACGATGGGTCATGCTTGCAGGATGCAGCACGCAGGTGCGGATATCCGCAACGTGAACCTCACGGGATGCAAGCTTGAGGGCATCCATGAACTTTGTTGCAGCCTCTCTGCCGCCCTTGATGCAGAAGGAAATGACGCCGCTGCAGCCATCGGGCAGGTACTTCTGCGCACGCTCATAGTGCTTGTCGGATTCCAGTCCCGGATAGGTAATGCTTGCAACGCTGTCGCAGCCCTGCAGGAACTTCGCAACGGTCAGACCGTTCTTGCAGTAACGCTCCATACGGACAGCCAGAGTTTCCAGACCGAGATTGAGCAGGAATGCGGAATTTGCCGCCGGATAGCAGCCAAAATCACGCATCAGCTGCATTCTTGCCTTGATGATATATGCCATTTTGCCGAATTCTCTGGTGTAAACAACGCCGTGGTAGCTCTCGTCAGGCTCGGTGAATTCGGGGAAATTGCCGTTTGCCCAGTCAAAATTACCGCTGTCTACGATGACGCCGCCGCCCTGTACTGCATGACCGTCCATGTATTTGGTGGTGGAGTGGATGACAATATCCGCACCGAATTCAAAAGGACGGCACAGGATGGGTGTCGGGAATGTATTGTCCACGATCAGCGGAATGCCGTGCTTGTGGGCAAAATTTGCAAAGCGCTCGATGTCAAACACATTCAGCGCAGGATTTGCCAGTGTTTCGCCGAAAACAAGCTTGGTGTTCGGCTTGATGGCAGCTTCCAGCTCTTCTTCGGTAGCCTCGGGATCCACAAAAATGCACTCAATGCCGAGCTTTTTGAGGGTTACCGCAAAGAGGTTCACGGTGCCGCCATAGATGGCACTTGCCGCAATGAAGCTGTCGCCGGAATTACAGAGGTTCAGAACAGACAGCAGGGACGCAGCCTGTCCGCTGGAGGTGCACATTGCACCAACGCCGCCCTCAAGCGCAGCGATCTTCTTCTCAACAGCGTCAACTGTGGGATTGGAGAAACGGGAATACATGTGCTCTGTGGGCATGTTAAACAAATCAGCAATGTGCTGTGTACTGTCAAAAACATAGGTGGTACTCTGCACAATCGGCAGCGCACCGGGCGCACCGTTTGTAGGCTCATAGCCTTCATGCAGGCATTTGGTTTCAATTTTCATGATGGGATACTTCCTTTCATAAATGGGATGGTTCTATTATAGCACATTCTGCAAACGAATGCAAGAGGAAATTAAGTCAGGTGTGCAAGGAAATCTGTAATTCCGTCCGTACCGCCCGCACCCTGATAAGCTGCATACATCAGGATCAGCGCAGCGTCGGTTGCTTCGAATTGTCCGTTTCCGTTCACATCCGCAAAGCCTGCCTGCTCCTTGGTCAGTTCATGCGCTTCGCCTGCACCCTCTGCCGCTGCGGCAACAAGGAGGAGTGCGGCATCCGTTGCGTTGACGCTGCCGTTGCCGTCGAGATCGCCAAGGCTGTAGACGGGAACAAAAGGCTCCGGTGATTCGCCGAGGCTTCGGAAATTGTATCCTTTTTCCACAGCATATGCCTGTGCTGTGGAATTTTCATAGCCGACAATCGTTCCTTGAAATCCGCCGCCGTAAAACGATTCTCCGTTAAATGCGAAGTCCGGATTGAGGAAAATAAACTCACCTGTATTTTTCAGTTCTTCACCATTGGAGGTATATGCGTAATCAAATGTAAAAGCTCCGTCATCAAGGCGTTCTAAGCTCTTGGGAAATGTAACGGTGGAAAGACCGTAGCAGCCTTTAAATGCCCAACCTTCAATATACTTCAGACTGTCGGAGAGTGTCAGTTCCGTCAGACCTGCGCAGTTTTCAAAAGCACTTCTTTCAATGCCTTCGACGGAGTCCGGAAGAACGATTTTGTTCGGGCACGTCATATTTCTGTTATCAGAAGCAAACGCAAAGCATCCGATGACTTTTACGCCATCGGGAACCGTGTATTCCGTCTGCTGTCTGCCGATCGGATACTGCATCAGCTTCGTGCCGTCCTTTGACAGAAGCACGCCGTTTTCGCTTTTGTACGACGGGTGATCCGCAGCAACTTCAATTTTCGTCAGCCCTTCGTTGTAGCTGAATGCACCATCTCCGATGGAGGTCAGATTCTTTGGAATCGTGACGCTTGTCAGAGCAGTGTTTTTGAATGCATTTTCATCGATTGAAATCAAACTTTCGGGCAGAGTTATTTCCTTCAGCGGAATATCGGAAAATGCACCCAAACCGATCTCCTTAACGCTGTTTCCGAATGTCACCTTTTCAAGAAAATAACAATTCCAGAACGCATACTCACCAATTGAAGTCACCGTATCGGGAATGACAACGGATGTCATAGTCTGATCACGCAGTGCTTCGCCCTCAATTCTCCTTACCGGCAGACCTTCGATTTCGGATGGAATGATGAAATCCCCTGAAATTCTGCCGTTTGTTTCGTCCACGCCGTAGATGCCGACGTGATCGGCATAGACTCTGTAGAGAAGTTTTTCGTGTACGCCTTTTCCGACTGCAAAGTTGCAGTCATGTTTTTCGGCATATGCCTGCGCTGTGGAATCGGGTTTTCCGTAAATGGTGCCGTCGAAATACCATTCCCGATAGCCGTCAGCATCGTATTTATATGTATTGCAGAATGTATCAATGATGTCATAGATCTCACAGGATGGATTTTCAATGTAAAAGTCGTCAACGCTCGAATAGAAAAAGGCAGAGTTATCAATCACGCTGACGCTTTCGGGGATCACCAGAGAATATATACCACGCAGATTGCTGAATGCTGAATTTCCGATATATTCGAGATTTTGCGGCAGTTCCAGTCTTGCAGCATCAAGTCCCATGCACGCATGACTTTCGATACGCTTTACACTTTCGGGAAAAACGATCTCACCGGCAGCGGTGAAATAAAACGAATACGCACCGAGAACCTCCACGCCATCCGGAATAGCATAAGAACCTGCACCGGCAGGATATTTCACAAGTGTTTTTTTGTCCTTGGTAAATACCACGCCGTCCACGGAGCAGTATACGGGATTCTCCTCATCTACGTTGATCGCTTTCAAGGAGCTGTTAACACCACCGCCGTCGATGCTGATGCCCCATTTCACATAGACTGCATTCAATGCGCCGTCCTGAATCTCGGTCACACTTGCAGGGATATGCATGGATGTGATGTACTGGCAATCGTCGAATGTGTAGGACAGGATCGTTGTCACAGGAAGCCCGTCAATTTCATCGGGAATTACGACATCCCCTTCATATTCCTCATTAAAATCGTAAATTTCGATGTGGTCGCTGTACTTGTGATAAAAAAATTCGCCGTACTGCCCCGTATCGGAATCCGGTTCTTCTTCCCATAAAGAGATAGCGGATGCATGCAGGGGTAAATCCTGCGCATACGGCACGACGGCAGAGGCTGCAAAGACTGCGCTGAGCAGCATTGCAAAAACTGCAGATCTGCGTTTCATTGGCTGACATTCCTTTCGTTTTGTTTTCGGGAATTCCGATGCTACAATTTTACCACATCTCCCCCAAAATTGCAAGAAAAATCTTCAGAAATCGAAGTACTATTATAAAACAGCCATGCATATAATGCAGTGAACAAAACCCTACAGGAGGAACAAGCCATGCCGGAAATCACCGCCGCCCCCCACACCATGATTCTTGAAGATCGCAAAACGCTTAGTATTTCGGGCGTCACTGACGTTGACCGCTTTGATGAACGGGAGATCGTGCTGTACACACGGCAGGGAGAGCTGACAATCACGGGCAGGGAACTGCGCATCAACGCCGTGAGCGTCGAAACAGGGAACATGTCCGTCGAGGGCGATATCTGGTCGCTCTGCTACGGTGACCGTGACAAGCAGGCACCCCTCTCCCTGCTTGGAAGGCTGCTGCGATGACGGCGGCACTGGTCATCCCCGGAACCTACACCTCCCCCGAGGAGCAGCTCCTGCTCTTTGCAGGCGCATGCCTGCTGGGGATTCCGTGCGGCATCCTCTTTGACAGCATGCGTCTGCTTCGGCGGATCGTTCCCCATCCTGCCCCTCTTGTCGCCTTGGAGGACGTGCTGTTTCCGGTTCTGTGCGGAATTCTCCTGCTCGGCTACACCACCGCCTTTGCGCAGAGCGTGTTCCGTTTCTACTATCTCTGGGGCTGTGTTCTGGGCTTTGGGCTGTATGAATGCACCCTCGGCAGCTTCATTCTGGCAGCAGCAGCAAGATTATGCAGGATTTTATCACTGCCCTTTAAAAAGCTGCGGCAGGCTTTTGCATTGATTTGTAAAAAAGTGGGGCAGATATTTGTAAAAAACAACAAAAAAACAGAAGAAGTACAACAAAATACGCAAAATCCCTTGCAAGATGCCCCCGAAATGGTGTATAATAAAAAAAGAAATATAAAGAAGGTGAAACAAAATGGCAAAAACAACTCGCAAAAATGAAAAGTCCGGATTCTTTTTCCGTCTGATGCTTCGTGTTGCAGGTGTGCTGTTTGTGATTTTCTGTGTGGTATCCATCGTGAACACCCAGAACAGCACTGCCGAGAAGAAACAGGAGCTTGCGAAAATTGAAGCGGATATCGAAGAAATGAAGATGAACATTGACGAACTCAATGACATGAACCGTTCCGACGATATCAATCGTTATATGGAAAAGCTTGCGGTGGAGAATAATAACTACGCATATCCCGACGAGCGCAGGTATTACGATACATCCCGTGACTGACACGGTTGATAGAATTTTTTAAAGCAGGGGGCTTTCAGTGTATGCAGCTGGAAATCGGAAAAATTTATGACGGAAAAGTAAAGGCAATCACAAACTACGGTGCATTTGTAGAAGTACCGGTCGAGGACGGCAAGCCCATCACGGGCATGGTACATATTTCAGAGGTTGCAAACGCCTATGTCACGGACATCCGTGAGTTCCTCACAGAGGAGCAGGAGGTCAAGGTCAAGGTGCTGCAGATCAACGAACAGGGCAAGATCAGCATGTCGATCAAGAAGGCTGTGACAGAAGAAAAGCCCGCACCCAAGCCCCGTCCACGCAAACCTGAGCGTGAGAAGGGCATTGTCTGGGAACCCAAGCCCCAGAAGCCGCAGTCCGAGATGACTTTCGAGGACATGATGAGCCGTTTCAAGCAGAACAGTGAGGAGCGCATGTGCGACATCAAGCGCAACACCGACCGCAAGAACGGCAGCCGCAGGCGTTCGAAATAAACATGGTATAGCCGTCTTTGATGATTCAGAGGCGGCTTTTTTGCGTGTAATGCATGATTTTGGGGAGATCGTATCAGCAGCAATTGCATTTTTTGTCCACCAGCGTTTTCAGGAATATTTCCATTCCTGCTGTTTTGTATTGCATATCGCATTATCTGTATCGGATTATGAAGAAATCTGCAAATTTCTATTGACGTACGGTGAATTTTTGTGGTATAATTAACCAAAGAGGAAATGTACGTAACGAAATCGGCTGAATGGAGGAACAAAATATGCGTCAGATCAAACGCATGGGTGCAGCAATTGCGGCAGCGGCAATGCTGTTTTCACTCATGCCGTCGGAAATTCCTGTTCCGGCGGAAGCCAAAATCGTCACAAATCCCTACAGCTGGGATTTTGCCGATGAAAGAAACGAGATCGTCAGCGGTGCAGCCTACACGATGATGGTGCGGCTGAGCGGAAAATTCATCACCGCAGCAGAAAACGGCAATGTCCACCAGTGGGAAAAGCTGGGGGATACCTCCCAGCAGTGGATCATTACGAAGATCGGAAACGGTGCGTGCAAGATCGTTTCCGCACAGGATCCGCAGCTTTCGCTGACCGTCGCAAACGGCGACAGCACGAACGGAAATAATATCTATCTTTCAGAATACGAGGATCTGCCCTCGCAGCATTTCATCCTGCACCGCACGGATGATGCCTACTATATCACGGCGGAATGCTCGGGCAATGCAGCGCTCGATGTCTATGACATCAGCCATGAAAACGGTGCCAACATCGACCAGTGGGATTACTGGGGCGGTGAAGGTCAGAAATTCTACATCCGCCCTGTGGACAGCAAGTACACGCTGCTGCGTGGCGATATGAACAATGACGGCGTGGTGAATGCCTTCGATGCGGCGATCATGAAGCGTGCAGTTTCAGAGGGCTTTGATGATGTGGCAGGAAAGGTTGCCGATATGAACGGCGATGGCGCAAACACGTCACAGGATATCCGCACGATCACGGATTTCCTGCTGGGAAAGGACAGCTATCAAACGCTTGCGGAGATCCCCTATGAAAAGGAATATGCGGCGTACCTGTTCACCTACTTCCTCGGCAACAACCCCGATCAGGAGCGCATGTCCTATGCCGTGAGCCTTGACGGCTACCACTTCAAGGCGCTCAACAACGGCAGAGAGGTTTATAAATCCTCTGTCGGCACGGGGTGCCTGCGTGACCCGTACATCTTCAAGGGCGAGGATGGGCTGTATTATCTGCTTGCGACCGATATGAAATCCTCCCTCGGCTGGAGCAGTAACCGCAACATTATCAGCGCAAAATCCACCGATCTTGTGCATTGGTTTGATGAAACGCTCATTGAAATTGCAAACAAGTATCCGCTGATGCAGGGTGCCGACAGAGCGTGGGCGCCGCAGGCGATCTACGATCCCGAGAAGGAATCGTACATGATCTACTATGCAGCCCGAGTTCCCGGAAGGGATGACCGCACGATCATGTACTATGCCTACAGCAAGGATATGAAGAAGCTCGACACCGAGCCGCAGCTTCTGTTTGCGCCGAAAAATGGCGATGATGCGATTGATTCCGACATCATCTACCAGAATGGCAAGTACTATATGTACTACAAGAACGAAACCAACAAGCGCATCTATCTTGCGACCGCCGATCACGCAAACGGCCCGTACACCGAGATCAAGCAGGTTTCCGAGGGCAATATCGGCGTGGAAGGTCCGAACATCTACAATCTCATCGGCACGGACAAATGGCTGATGATGTCGGATGCCTACGGCAACGGCTATTATGTGATGCAGGAAACGACCGATCTTGAGAATTTCAAGACGCTTGACAGAAACAGCTACAGCTTCGACTTCACGCCACGACATGGCTACGTCATTCCGATCACGGATGACCAGTACGACGCACTTGTCAGCGCATTCCCCTCCGATTCGATTTCACCGAGAAATACGGGGATGCAGAAAGTGAAGGCAGTGCTTGCACAGGGCGAATCGGCGGCACTTCCCGATACCGTTACGGCGCAGTACTCGAATGGCGGAACAGCGCAGTTCCCCGTGGAGTGGAATGCCGCAGAGCTTGCCGCTGTAGATACCTCCAAGCCCGGAAAATACACTGTTACAGGCAAAGTCAATGCAAATCCCTACGCAAATCCATTCATTGCAGAGCGTGCCGATCCCCATGTGGTCAAGGGGGATGACGGGTACTATTATTTTACCGCATCCTACCCTGCCTACGGCGATGTGAACAAGGGCTATGACAAGATTATCCTGCGCCGCAGTCAGACGGTTGCAGGGCTTGCCGATGCGGAAGAAAAGACCATCTGGCAGGCGCACAGCAGCGGCATCATGGCAAAGCATATCTGGGCACCCGAAATGCACTGCATCAAGGGTGTGTGGTACATGTTCTTTGCCGCAGGCAGCAGCAGCGATATCTGGGCAATCCGCCCCTATGTCCTCAAATGCGACGGCGATCCGTACACCGGAACATGGACGGAATGCGGTCAGGTGCAGGCGGCACCGGGGGATACAAGCTCCTTCCGTTCGTTCTCACTGGATATGACCTATTTTGAGCATAACGGAAAGCATTATGTCATCTGGGCGGAGATCAAGGGGGATTCGTCGCTTTTCATGGCGGAAATCAATCCCGACGAGCCTTATAAGATGCTCACAGCGCCCATTCTGCTGACAAAGCCCGAATACGGTTGGGAGCTTGTCAACCACAGGGTAAACGAGGGTGCAGCTGTGATGAAGACGGACGACAAGGTCTATGTGTTCTTCTCGGCATCCGGCACAGGCTCGGAGTACTGCGTCGGACGTCTGGAGGCAGATGCATCGGCAAATCTCATGGATATCAAGAACTGGACGAAGATCAAAACACCCGTGCTTTCCACGGGGAATCTTTACGGTGAATCCGGCCCCGGTCACAACAGCTTTGTGACCGATGAAAACGGCAATCTTCTGATTGTGTATCACGCAAGACCGCTGTCCCACGCATCGAAGGGCTGCGGCAGCTATGCAAGCGATCCGCTGTATGATCCGTGCCGTCATGCACGCATCAAGCGAGTGTTCTTTGCAGGTGACGGAACCCCCGTCATCAGTATGAATCCGGACGAGGAGCTGGCAGCACGTTTCCGCACGGTGACAGCGGAAATCACAGTCAAATGATACAATTCCCGATCACCGCATGCGGCGATTGGGTTGTAAATAAAGAAGGGGCAATGCCCCATACCGAAATGTCGGAACGTGCAAATTCCGACTGTCAAAAAACAAGGGGGAAAATCATCATGAAATGGTATCAGAGAATGATATCGGCAATCACGGCAGCGGCACTGATCAGCCCGTTTGCAATCGGACAGGATTTCGATGCGCTGTCGGCACAGACGGTTGTGATCTCACCGTACAACACCTATGAGATCAACGGCGGCAAATTCGAAGGCTGGGGAACTTCCCTGTGCTGGTGGGCAAATCGTGTGGGTTACTCCGATTCGCTTGCAAAGCAGACAGCGGAGCTGTTCTACGGCGACACGGGTCTGCGCATGAACATCGCCCGCTACAACATCGGCGGCGGCGATAATCCAAGCCATAACCACATCACACGAACCGACTCGGCAATTCCGGGCTATTCCAAGTACCAGAATGGACAGATCACCTACGACTGGAATGCGGATAAGAACCAGAGAAACGTCCTGCTCAAGTGTATTGAGGCAGCGGGCGATGATATGATCGTCGAAATGTTCTCCAACTCTCCGCCCTACTACATGACCAAGAGCGGATGCTCCAGCGGCGGCGCAAATCCCAATGTCAACAACCTCAAGGATGATATGTACGACGAATTTGCAGACTACCTTGCAGAAGTCTGCAAGCATTACGAAACCGAATGGGGCGTGGATGTACAGAGTATCAGTACGATGAATGAACCGTACACGAACTTCTGGTATGCAAACAGCCCCAAGCAGGAGGGCTGCCACTTCGACATC
Organism: Oscillospiraceae bacterium; assembly: GCA_017521325.1. GTDB lineage: Bacteria > Bacillota > Clostridia > Oscillospirales > Ruminococcaceae > UBA3855. The sequence continues at coordinate 62,912 of JAFXCV010000067.1, forward strand.
GGCAACACCCAGACAACGATGATCCTCGAAATGCAGAAGTCCCTCAATGAGCGTGGACTTGGCGATTCCATCTTCGTCTGCGGTACGGACGAAACCTCCATTGACACACAGATCAATGCATTTAACGCAATGTCCAAGGAAGCACAGAACGTGCTCGGACGTATCGACACCCATACCTACGGCGGCAGCAAGCGCACGGAGCTGAAGGAACTTGCCATCAAGAACGGCAAGAACCTCTGGATGAGTGAGGTTGACGGCAACGGCACCGCAGGTCAGAATGCAGGCGAAATGGCAGCTGCACTGTGGCTCTCCAACCGTATCACAACCGACTGCAACTATCTCAACTGCTCTGCATGGGTACTCTGGCAGGCAATCGACAAGCACATCTGCGCAGCAGGCTACAACGGCAAGAAGGATTCGGGTATGCCCGACATCTCCACAGGTTTCTGGGGTCTGGCAGTTGCTGACCACGACAAGGATACCGTCGTTCTGACAAAGAAGTACTATGCATTCGGTCAGTATTCCAGATACATCCGTCCGGGCTTCACGATGCTCAAGTCCTCCAATTCCACAATGGCGGCATATGACGAGGAAAACGACCAGCTCGTTATCGTTGCAACCAACACCTCTGGCGGCAATTCCGAAATGTATTTCGACCTGTCCCAGTTTGCTTCCATCGGCGGCAGCGCACAGGCAATCCGTACCAGCGGCAGCATGGCAAACGGCGAAAACTGGAAGGATGTGGGCAATATCGCAACAAACGGCAACGGCTTTACCGCAACGCTTGCAGGCAATTCCATCACCACCTTCATCATCAATGACGTGACCGCCCTGAAATTTTCCAAGGACAACGAGATCACACCCGTTGCAACGGACGGCTCCGCTGCATGGAACAATTCCGCAAACGACTACACCAAGGTATTCGACGGCAGCACCTCCACCTATTTCGACGGCGTGGGCAACGGCTGGGTACAGGCTGACCTCGGCGCACTGTATGACATCACCGCAATCGGTTATGCACCCCGTTCGGGCTTTGAATACCGCTGTGTGGACGCAGAGATCTTCGGTTCCGAGGACGGCGTAACATGGACGAATATGTTCACCATCAAGGGCGCACCCTTCGCAGGCATCAACTACGCAACAAAGCTCAACAACAACCAGAACGTGCGCTATATCAAGTATCAGGTTCCAAACGGCACACCGAACAACGGCGTGAACAAGGATTCCACCTACTGCTGCAACCTCGCAGAGCTGAAATTCTACGGCGACAGTGCCGCACTGAAGGATCTGACAAAGATCGACCTGTCGGGCGCAACACTCAGCGGCTCTGCGGCATGGAATAATTCCGCAAACGACTACACCAAGGCATTTGACGGCGACACCGCAACATTCTTTGACGGCGTTGGCAACGGCTGGGTGCAGGCAGAGCTTGACAAGGCGTATGACCTGACGGCGATCGGCTATGCCCCCAGAAAGGGCTATGAGGCACGCTGCGTGGATGCGATCTTTGAGGTTTCCGCAGACGGCAAAAACTGGACGGAGGCATACACCGTTCCCACGAAGCCCGGTTCCGGCATAAATTACATCATGACTGAGGACTGCACAAACGTGAAGTTCATCCGCTACCGTGTTCCCGAGGGCGCACCGAAGAATCCCTACAGCACGGACGATGTGTACTGCTGCAACATTGCGGAAATCGTGCTGTTCGGCGAGGAATCGAAGGTGATTGCAGGCGATGTGGACGGCAATGCGGAATTCGCAATCCTCGATATTATCCAGATGCAGAAATTCCTGCTCGGTCTTGATACCCCCAAGAACCTCATGGGCGGCGATATGGACGGAAACGGCGTAATCAATGCATTTGACCTGGCACTTATGAAGCGTGAAATTCTGAAGAAATAACGAGAAGCCGCCTCCCAAAGAGGCGGCTTTGGTTTGTTGATAAAACGACAGTGGTCGCAGATTGCTCGTCCCCCGCCGCCCGAAGGGACGACACTATCCTCCTTCACACATCAAAGGGGATGGGAATCGGGAAGGGGGGTGTGGGGGGAAACCGAAAGGGAAGGGGGAAGGAGTCCACCTTCCCTTTGGGTCTTCCACCCACATACTGAAGTGCAGCTTCGAATTCAAAATGCGTTTCAGAAGAATAAAGAATGAAGAATAATGAAAAAAGAATAAACCGTCACACCTGCGGTGTGACATCTCACCTTTCAGGGGAGGCAAGGGCGGCAGTTCGCCGCCCCCTCTTGACGAACCTCCCGAATCATGCTATACTATAAACAAGGGGGAAATCCCCCGAATGCAGTCCGCAGGAGGGAAGTCCGGTGAGAATCCGGCGCAACCATCATTACCGTATTTGGGAAGCTCCCCATAAGTCGGGTCGCTCGGCGGAAACTGCAAGGCAAAAACGCATTTTTGGACTGGAAGAATGCAGCCAACCGATCGTTCCGCAGGAAAATTATATTCTGACGGGATCCGGAAATCGCTGCGTCTTTTTGCTGCAAATGCATCAAAAAGACGTTTTTCATTTTTCGGGATGGCAGGCATCTGGCCGCCCAAAAATCTACAGAAAAGAGGAGTTTAAATGAAAAAAGTAATCGTATCCGTTCTTTCCATTCTGGCAGTATCCGCTGCCTGCGGCGTATCCGCTGCCGCTGCAAACGAGGAGCTGGTCTATGTGACCATTGCCGACGCAAACGGCGAACTTGCGCTTGCCGCACAGCCCATGTGGTGCAGTGACGCAGACGGTGACGGCGCACTGACGGTGAATGACGCACTGTATCTGGCGCACGAGCAGTTCTATGAGGGCGGTGCAGCGGCAGGTTATGGAACATCCCGCACGGAATTCGGGCTTGGCATCACAAAGCTCTGGGGCGCAGAGCAGGGCAGCAGCTACGGCTACTGCGTGAACAACAAATCCGCCATGTCGCTGGAGGATCCCGTTTCCCATGCGGCGTTTGTGAATGCCTATGTTTACACCGATCTTTCGGGATTTTCCGACACCTACTGCTATTTTGACATAAACGATATCAGCACCTCCGTGGGCGATACATACACCTTTACGCTGACGGCAAACAGCTATGACGAAAACTGGAATCCCATCACCGTCCCCGTGGAGGGAGCGACCATCGTCATTGACGGCGAGAAAACCGACTGGAAAACCGACGCACAGGGATCTGTGACCGTGACCTTTGAAAAGGGAGGACAGTATGTGATCAGCGCTGTTTCCGACACGCAGATCCTCGTTCCGCCCGTTTGCAGAGCAGACGTTGCTGCACCTGCAACTACGACCACGGAAGCTGCGACCACCACACAGGCGGCAACAACTACGACTGTAACCACAACAGCCACAACAGCTGCATCCGCCACGACCACGGGTAAGGGCGGTGCATCAAATGTCCCCTCAACGGGCGATTCCACGGGAATTTTCGCCCTCGCTGCAGCGGCACTGACTTCTCTCGGTGCACTTGCGATCACACGCAGACGTGATGAAAAGTAAATATATTTCCGCACTGCTCTGCATCCTCCTGCTGCTCTGCACAGCCGTTTTGCCTGCTGCGGCATCGGATGCCGCAGCGGAGCTTCTCAGCGGCATTGCATCGCATCGCATGGCGCAAAGCGGTGCGGATTCCGTGCAGGAATGGATCGACGGGGAGCTGACGGAACATGCAGGAATCACTTCGGAATGGTACATCCTTGCACTCTCCCAAAGCAGAGAAAATTACGATTTTTCGGGATATTCCTCCGCACTGCGGCGGTATCTTGCGGAAAACAACATAACCAGTGCCTCCACTCGGCAGAAATACGCCCTGCTGCTCCTTGCCACAGGCTGTGAGGATGGGTATATTTCCGAAACCCTTGCCGATTCCATCGGACAGCAAGGCCTGATGAGCTGGGTGTTCGGGCTGCATCTTTTGCACAACTCGGATGCCGCCACACCCTTCACACAGGAGCAGGTCATCGGGGAAATCCTCTCGCTGCAGCTTGCGGATGGGGGCTTTGCGATCACGGGCAACAAAGCAGATGCGGATGTGACTGCCATGACGGTGCAGGCGCTTGCGCCTCATTATTCGCAGTATTCTGCGGAAATTGACCGTGCCGTTCTCTGTCTGTCAGCACTTCAGAGGGAGGACGGCGGCTATGCAAGCTACGGTGTGTCGAATCCCGAAAGTACCTCGCAGGTCATCATTGCTCTTTCCGCACTCGGCATCGACTGCATGACGGATGCACGCTTTATTAAAAACGGAAACACGCTGCTCGACGGCGTCACCCCCTATCGCCTTGCAGACGGCAGCTTCAGTCATACCCTCGGCGGCACGGAAAACCACAATTCCACAGCACAGGCATTTCTTGCGCTTACGGCGTATAAAATGCAGCAAAATGGCGATGGTTCGCTGTTTCTCTTTGAAAAGCCGGAAGCTTCCGCAGTAAAGCTTACTCCGAAGGTAGGCATCACCATCGCCATTATCGGCGTCGGTGCGGTCTGCTGTCTGGTATTGTTCCTTCGAAAAAAACGCAGTATCAAGGGGTTTCTGAACATTCTGCTTCTTACCGCTGCAGGAATTAGCGTTTTGTGGTTTGTGGATATTCAGAGTGCAGAGGATTACTATCAGAACGTCACACAGCCCCAAAATCCCTGCGGAAGCGTCACCATCAGCATCCGCTGCGATACGGTGGCAGGCATGGAGAACGCTCCCGAAAACACCGAAATCCTGCCAAAAACAGAGGTTCCAATTTCAGAGGGTGACACCGTGTTTGATGTGCTGACCCGTGCGACACGCTCCGAGGGCATCCGCATGGAATACAGCGGAAGTCCCCAAATGGCGTACATTCAGGGTATTGCCGATCTTTACGAATTCGATTGCGGCGATCTGTCGGGCTGGGTTTACCATGTCAACGGGGAATCCCCCTCGGTCGGCTGCGGGGAATGCGCCGTATCGGACGGCGATTCGATCGAATGGCTCTACTCACTCGACCTTGGAAATGACGTAAAATAGCAAAATTCAGAAAGGAGGACACCCCATGAAGGGCTTTGCACAGCGAAATCCGCTTGCAGTCACGCTGTATTTTCTGGCAGTTTCCGGCATCGCCATGTTCACGCTTCATCCCGTCATCACACTTCTTTCCCTGTGCGGTGCGCTCCTCCTGTTTCTGGTGCGAAACGGCACAAAAGAGGGGAAATCCCACCTGTATTTTCTCGCACTCTTTCTCTTGCTGTCCCTTCTCAATCCCCTCATTTCCCATCGGGGAGAAACGGTGCTGTTCGTACTCAATCACAACCCCGTCACGCTCGAAGCACTCCTCTACGGTATCTGCGCCGGCGCAAATCTCCTGTCGGTTCTCTACTGGCTGCGCAGCTTTTCGCAGATCATGACAAGCGACAAGCTTTTGTATGTATTTGGGAAATTCTCCCCGAAGCTTTCCCTCGTCCTGTCGATGTCCATCCGCTATGTGTCGCTTTTCCGACAGCAGGCGGCGAAGATCGCAGGTGCGCAGAAAGCGCTTGGACTCTATCGGGAAAATACGCTCATCGACCGATTTCTGGGTGGGCTTCGGATTTTCTCCGTACTCCTGACATGGGCGCTCGAAAACGGCATCATCACCGCCGACAGCATGGCGGCAAGGGGCTATGGATGCGGAAAACGTACAAGCTACGCCATTTTCCGTTTTTCTCGTGAGGATGCGCTGCTCCTCTCCGTCACGCTCCTGCTCCTGCTGCTGACGTGCGTGGGGATGATAACGGGCGCACTGGATTTTTCTTTCTACCCCGCAGTAAGTGCAGCACCTTGCAGCGGCATTTCCGTCGGAAGTCTTGTTTCCTACGGGATTTTGGCGTTTCTGCCCGTGATTTTTGAAGCAAAGGAGGCGATTTTGTGGAAATACTCTCTGTCGAAAATCTAAGCTTCCGCTATCCGCAAACGCCGCAGAATACGCTCTCGGAAATTTCCTTTTCCGTGCAGCGTGGCGAGCTGATCGCAATTTGCGGTGCAACCGGCAGCGGAAAATCCACGCTCCTGCGGATGCTCAAGCCTGCGCTTGTGCCGCTTGGGGAATTGTCGGGGAACGTATCTCTTGCAGGAACGCCCCTCCCGTCGCTTTCTCCAAGGGATGCCGCTGCAAAAATCGGCTATGTCATGCAAAGACCCGAACAGCAGATCGTGACGGACAAGGTCTGGCACGAGCTTGCCTTCGGTCTTGAAAATCTTGGACTTTCGCAGTCCGTCATCGCACGCAGAACTGCGGAAATTGCAAGCTATTTCGGCATCGAGCATTGGTTTGACAAAGACACGGCATCCCTTTCCGGCGGACAGAAGCAGCTTCTGAATCTTGCCGCCGTGATGGTCATGCAGCCCGAAATTCTCATTCTCGATGAGCCGACCGCACAGCTTGACCCGATCGCCGCATCGGAATTCCTCACAACGCTCAAAAAGCTCAACGAGGATTTCTCCCTGACCATTCTCATTGCCGAGCATCGTCTGGAGGAGCTTGTGCCCATGTGCGACCGCCTGATGGTTCTGGAACACGGAAAAGCCCTGTATTTCGACGATCCACGCACAGTGATTCCGCAATTGCAGGACAAGCCCGAGATCCTCTGTGCCATGCCTGCCGCCGCAAGGCTCTGTGCGGCACTTGGCGGTGCTGCAAAATTCCCCCTCACCGTGCGTGAGGGACGGGCGTATCTCGAACAGCACTGCAAAAATGTCCAAAAGCAGCCGCAAATCCCCGACAAACCGCCCACGACCGAGCCTGCACTGGAATTTCGGGAGGTCTGTTTCCGCTATGAGCGTGAGCTTCCCGATGTGCTGCAAAGCCTCAATCTGACGGTGCACCGGCAGGAAATCTTCTGCATGCTTGGCGGCAACGGTTCGGGAAAGACAACGGCACTCCAAGCCGGTGCAGGACTGCTGCGTGTGCGCAGCGGCAGCATCCGAATTTTTGGAAAACGCCTAAAGGACTACAAAAATCAGTCCCTCTATCGGGAATGCCTTGCGCTCCTGCCGCAGGATGTGCAGACGGTGTTTCTGAAAAACACCGTCCGTGAAGAGCTTGCCGAGTGCGGAGAAATCCCCGAAACGCTTCCCTTTGACATCCGCAGCCTTTACGACAAGCACCCCTACGACCTTTCGGGCGGAGAGCAGCAGCTTGCGGCGCTTGCAAAGGTCCTTGCGCAGAAACCGCAGCTTCTCTTGCTTGATGAGCCGACAAAGGGGCTGGATGCCCATGCAAAATCCCGATTCATCGGAATTGTAAAGCAGCTCAGGGCGCAGGGCATGACCATTGTGATCGTCACGCATGATGTGGAGCTTGCGGCGCTCTGTGCGGATCGCTGCGCATTGTTTTTCCGTGGAAGCGTCGTTTCTGTGGATACGCCGCAGAAATTCTTCGCCGAAAACAGTTACTACACAACGGCGGTCAGCCGCATGACACGAGGGCTTTTTGAAAATGCCGTGACAGTCGAGGATGCCGTCCGTCTGTGCAGGCAAGGGGGGCAGGATGATGCATAAATCTCTGCAAAGCCTTCTGAAATGGCTCATCCCCTTTGTGCTGATGCCATCACTTGTGGTACTCAGCAGTTTTGTATTCCGTCAGAAATTTCATCTGTTTATCTCCTTTGCCGCCGCCGCACTTGCGGTGCTGCTGTTTCTGACGGGATTTGAGCGTAAAAACGTCGGAACAAGGCGGCTTGTGATTGTTTCCGTCATGACGGCGCTGTGCATCGCAGGACGTTTTATTCCTTTTTTCAAGCCCGTAACTGCCATTACCGTCATTGCGGCGGTGTACCTCGGCAGGGAATCGGGATTTCTGGTGGGGGCAATGGCGGCGCTCCTGTCGAATTTCTATTTCGGACAGGGCCCGTGGACAGCATTCCAGATGCTCTCGTGGGGGCTGATCGGCTGGTTTGCAGGAGCTCTTGCGCAGCCGCTGCAGAAAAGCCGTGCATTCCTGCTTCTTTACGGCGTCCTTTCGGGAATTTTCTACTCCCTCCTCATGGACGTCTGGACGGTGCTGAGTCTGAACGGAAGCTTCACATTCCCCCACTATCTTGCCGCAGTTGCAACTTCTATGCCGCATATGGTTTTGTATGCAGCGGCGAATTTCCTGTTCCTCTGGTTTTTAGCAAAGCCATTCGGCGATAAACTCGGACGCATACGGATCAAATATGGGTTATAGGGGCGGCGGCACAGACCATCGCCCTTCTCATCTGCAGGGATTGCTGCCCCTATTTATCACTAAAAAGCGCTCCGCAGGAGGGCGGGGCAGGGTGCGGCAGCACCCTACTTCTTTCCCCCTCCCCTCTGGGGAGGGGGGGAGGGGGGTGGGGTAAGGGAAAGCACCGTCCCAAAGCCCGCCTCCCCCCATGTATCAAATTCTTCCCATTTTTCGCTAAATCACCTAAAAAAACGGATTTTGCTTGACAACATACTGCAATATGGTGTATAATAAAATGTGTATGTTTTTTGACACAGCGTATTGTTTATTTCGGAAAGAAAGAGGAACCACATATGAAAAATATCGTGATTATCGGCGCAGGTCCTGCAGGTCTGACCGCAGGCTATGAGCTGCTGAAAAAAGCACCGAATGACTATCAGGTGACTATTTATGAGGAAAGCGACGCCATCGGCGGTATTTCCAAAACTGTCAAGCACAACGGTAACCGCATGGACATCGGCGGTCACAGATTCTTCTCCAAGGACAAGGCTGTCATGCAGTGGTGGCAGGACATGATGCCCCGTCAGGGCAAGCCCTCCTTCGATGACATCAAGCTGAAAAGAGAGAAGAAGCTCGCCGAGGGCGGTCCCGATCCCGAACAGACCGACAGAGTCATGCTCGTGAGAAACCGTGTATCGAGAATCTACTACAAGCACAAGTTCTTCGACTACCCCGTATCCCTCAAGTGGGAAACCATCAAGAATATGGGCTTCGGCACCACGATGGTCGCAGGCTTCAGCTACATGAAGGGTACCATTGCCAAGAAGCCGGAGGATTCTCTGGAGAACTTCTACATCAACCGTTTCGGCAGAAAGCTCTATTCCATGTTCTTTGAGGGCTACACCGAAAAGCTCTGGGGCAGACATCCCCGTGAGATCTCCGCAGACTGGGGTTCCCAGCGTGTCAAGGGTCTGTCCATCATGGCAGTCATCAAGGACATGTTCAGCAAGATCGGCGGCAAGAAGGACACAAAGAAGGTTGAAACTTCCCTGATCGAGGAATTCTACTACCCGAAGTTCGGTCCCGGTCAGCTCTGGGAAACCACCGCTAAGGAATTTGAAGCACTCGGCGGCAAGATTGTGATGAACGCAAAGGTCACACGCATCAACACCGACGGCACGGGAAAAATCGAAAGCATCGTCTGCGAGAAGGACGGCGGAGAATCCACCATTTTCGGCGATATCTTCATTTCCTCCATGCCCGTCAAGGATCTGGTTGCAGGCATGAACGACGTTCCCGAAAAGGAAGCGGCAATTGCGGCAGGACTTCCCTACCGTGACTTCGTCACCGTAGGTCTGCTGCTCGAAAAGCTGGAACTCAAGAACGAAACTCCCATTCCGACGCTCGGCAACATCGTTCCCGACTGCTGGATCTATGTGCAGGATGTGGGCGTCAAGCTCGGCAGAATCCAGATCTTCAACAACTGGTCACCCTACATGGTGCAGGATCCCGAACACAATGTCTGGATCGGTCTGGAATATTTCTGCGCTGAGGGCGACGATTTCTGGAACATGACGGACGAGGAGTGCATTGCATTTGCCATCAAGGAACTCAAGAGCATGGGCGTCATTGAGCAGGATGCGGTGATCAGGGATTCCCACCGTGAGCGCATCAAGAAGGCGTATCCCGCTTATTTCGATACCTATTCCGAGATCGACACGCTGATTGCATATCTCAATAAGTTTGAGAATCTTTACTGCGTCGGCAGAAATGGTCAGCACCGCTACAACAACATGGACCACTCCATGGCAACCTCCTTTGAAGCAGTTAAGAATATCCTTTCCGGCGAAACGGACAAGAAGAACATCTGGAACGTCAACACCGAGAAGGAATACCATGAAACCGCCAAGGAAGAGGGGGACAAGTAATGGAGAAAAAGAAGGAAACAACGGCAGTTTCCGAAAAGCTGACAGAGGAGCCGGAGCAGGTGCAGGATAAAACGGATGAGGAAGAATTTCCCGAATTCAGTTTCCGTGATGCAATGGCTGCTATCGGAACATTCCTTGACCGCTTCAGCTGGGTGTTCCTGCTGCTGGGCAGTGTGCTGCTCATCGGCTACTATGTGCTGCTGCCGTCAAGAACGGTCTACCATTCGGATACGACCGACACCCTGATGTGGGCGATTGCCTCCTACGAGGGCAAGAGCCTGTTTAATCCCGACTTCAACTATGCCTGCCTGCTGCCGTTCGGCACGAGTCTGATTATGACTGCGCTCATTCCTTTGTTCGGCGTGAGCATGACAACGCATGTGCTTGGCATGCTCGGTTTCTTCCTGCTGTTCACGGGCGCACTGATCTGGATGTGCCGTTCGATGGACTGGTCATGGAAGTGGACATCCGTGATGACCTTCGCAGTGCTGATGCTTCTTTCGGGAAGTGAGAAGCTGCGTGAGATCTTCTGGGGACACACCATCTACTACAGTCTGGGCGTATTCTTCATCTTTGCAGGACTTGCGATGCTTTTCCGCTATATGGACGCATCCGCTGCACTGCAGGGAAATTCCGATTCCGCTGCTGCGAAGAAAAGCGGCAAAAAAGCACTGATCTATTTCATCATGCTTGCAGTGTGGTTCATCCTCACCGGCATGAACCAGACCATTTCCATCACGATTTTCTCCCTGCCCGTTCTCGCAGCGATCTTCTGCGAACGCTGGCTGGATACAAGCGACAAGCTCTTCTGCGGCAAGAACCGCCGCACACTGCTGCTGTTTGTGATACTTGCGGTCTGCATGGCGATCGGCTATGTGATCACTTCCATCGCCGCAGGCGACATCGGTGCAGGCTACCAGAGTGCATATTCCACCTATTCCAACATGGACGGATGGATGGACAATCTCCTGAAATTCCCCAACCAGTGGCTGGGACTCATGGGTGTGAGCATCAAGGACGGCGAGCCGCTGTTCAGCGGAAGCAGCATTCAGAATCTGATTCTGCTGATTGCCCATGTGGTTATTCTGGTGCTGCCGCTGCTGGCGCTGATCTTCTACAAGAAGATCGAGGACGCAAAATTCCGCATCCTCATTCTGACGCACTGGTTTGTCACGCTTCTCATCATGCTCGGCTACATCTGCGGCAAGCTTTCCAGTGCAAACTGGCGTCTGACGCCCATTGCTGCAACGGCAATTGTGGTTTCCGTGGCGTTCCTGCGCTGGTCGATCTCGAAGATTTCGCTGCAGCGAATGATTCCGCTGATGATGGTTCCTGTATTTATGGCGTGCCTGATCAATGCGGCAGTCATTCTCAAGATGAAGCCCTACGGCTACAAGGATGCCGTGCTCTATAAGCTTGCAGATGCACTGGAAATGAACGGTCTGGACTACGGCTATGCAACCTTCTGGCGTGCAAATTCCATCACGGTCATTTCCGATTCCAAGGTGGAGTGCCGTGACGTGAACATCAGCGACACGGGCATTACTCCCAGAAAATACCAGAACCTGAATTCGTGGTACAAGGATCAGCCCGATCAGGAAAAATACTTCCTGCTGATGACGATGACCGAGAAGCAGATTCTCGAAGATTCCGGAAGCGAAGTTCTCAGCATGCCTCACGAGGAAATTTTTGCCGAGGGCTATGCGATCTGGGTGTTTGAAGAAAATATTTTTGAGGAATAAAAAATCAGCGTGCATGCCCCCCAAAAAAGGCATGCACGCTTTCTCTTTTTATCTGAGTCCCATGCTGTTATTCAGCACAAGCGTGCTGTACAGAAACAGCACATCCTGTCCCTTGAATTCCACGAGGTTGCCGAGCATCGCACTCTGTACATAGCGGATGTCCACAACCGTGATCTTCGCATAGCCCTCCGCCAGCAGCGGCACAAGACTTGAACCGAAGGAATCACGGAACACGATCAGTTCCTTATCGGTTTGTGCATTCGGATTTTCGATTGTCACAAGCGCATCCGAGCCGCACAGGAACATCTCATACGGGTCACGCCCCGCTGCTGCCTCCATGTCGTACAGCGGCTTTTCCACGGGAAGTCCCGTGTTGTAGCTTGTCACCACGCAGCTATTGAGCGTGTCGCTCGTCAGATAATACAGCGTGTCGGGCTTCACAGGCAGCGCAAGCTGTCCGTAGTATACGCCGTAGAACGGATGGTCAAGCGTGTTCTGCGTGTAATTGCCCGAAAGCGTAACACCCATCGCATTTGCAAGCGTATCGGCAACATCCCCGATGCGCTCCTGCCGCCAGTGCGTGTCCGTGCGGTAGTAGTCCTCCAGCTCCAGACACGGAAAAATGTCGATATACTGCATATATTCCGTCTTTTCACGCATGCTTGCAACAAGCTTGTCATAGTCCATCGCAAGTCTGCCCTCACCGAGGAAATAATGCTTGTCGGGGATGATGGAGAAATACACCTGCGAGCCTTGCTCCTTCATGTAGGTGTCATAGAGGAATTGGAACTTCGCCGCAGCATTGTCCAGCATCGTTTCCTGCATGGGGTATTCCATCTTTGCAAGATAGCCGTCCTTCGTGTACAGCCCGTTGTTGTCCAGCTGCGCAAATGCGCCGAGCTTTGCCGCAGACTGCAGCGTGCGGAAGCTGTCACGCAGGGGGAACTGGTCCATGGCGTAGGTTTCGAAATCCGTCATGAATTTGCCGGAAATCAGGGTTTCGGCAGAGAGCTTCGGGAATTTTGCAAGTACTCTGCGCTCACTTTCGGAAAAATCAGGATCCTTGCCAATCCAGCACCACAGGGAAAGTCCTGCCAGCAGTGCCGTCATTGTTCCCAGAACCAAGCCGTTTTTCAGTTTATCATTCATCTGCCCACCCCCTTAAAAACGGAAATACAGGAACGGATTGAACGAGCCGTTCACGAGATACGAGGTTGCCGTCAGAAGGAACGCTGCAAGCACAACCGGCTCTGCAATTGCCATTACCGTGCCTGCTTTTTCCTGTGCAAGAGAAGCAAGCTTCTTCGGCAGCGGTGTTGCGCCCACACATCCGAGAATCAGGATGAATGCATAGCTGCGCAGGTAGTAGAGCGCTTCTGCGGATACGAGGGGAAGTCCTCTCAGACCTGCCATGCCCAGAAGCTCCTGCCATGCCTGTCCCATGTCGGCTGCGCCGAAGATCACGAAGCTGACAATTGCCAGAAGCAGCACATAGATGTGGCTGAGAACCTTGGATTTTTGCAGGTATTTGAGCAGGAACAGCTTTTCTGCAACCAGAAATACCGCAAAGAACAAGCCCCAGACGATGAAATTCCACGCCGCACCGTGCCAGAAGCCCGTGAGCAGCCACACGATGAGGATGTTGCGCAGCCATTTGAGCTTGGAACCACGGTTGCCGCCAAGCGGAATATAGACATAATCACGGAACCATGAGCCGAGGGAGATGTGCCATCTGCGCCAGAATTCCGTCACACTCTTGGAAATGTAGGGATAGTTGAAATTCTCCATAAAGTCAAAGCCGAAGAGCTTGCCCAGACCGATCGCCATATCGCTGTAGCCGGAGAAATCGAAGTAGATCTGCAAAGAATACGCAATGCCGTAGAGCCAGCAGAACAGTACGGAATTGTCCTCCGTTGCATGAAATTCCGCACAAAGCTCGCCGAGGGCATTGGCAATGAAGATTTTCTTTGCAAGACCCAGCAGGAATCGGCGGATGCCGAGTGCCGCACCCGAAACGCTGTGCGTGCGCACGGACAGCTGCTGTGCCACGTCCGAATAACGGACAATGGGACCTGCAATGAGCTGCGGAAAGAGTGAAACATATGCCGCCAGCGAAATGATGTTGCGCTGTGCCGCAACATCCCCACGATACACGTCGATCGTGTAGCTGAGGATCTGGAACGTGTAGAAGCTGATGCCGATGGGCAGAGCAAGGCGCAGCATCGGCACGGAAAGCCCCGTTGCCGCATTGAAATTCTCAATGAAGAAATCGGCATACTTGAAGTACGCCAGAAATCCCAGACTGATGACGGCGGATGCGCCGAGTGCAATTTTTGCGCCGGTTTTTCCACGGAATTTTTCGATCAGAAGTCCGCAGACATAGCCGCAAAGGATGGTCACCGCCATGAGGATCACATATTTCGGTTCACCCCATGCATAGAACGTCAGACTGGCGATCAGCAGCACGGCGTTTTTCAGAACCTTGGGTGAAATGAAATACAGAATCAGTACAATGGGCAGAAAGTAGTACAGAAATGTAATGCTGGAAAATAGCATGATGCACCTCCTTGTAAAAAATCCCCCGCTGTTCAGCGGGGGATTTTCGCTGTTCTTATCCCTCGATTGCCTTGGGGCACATCAGGAAGAATACCTTGTTGCCAACCTGTTCAACAACGGTTTCCTCTGCCTCAACGCAGATGTTCCATCTCGGATTTGCATTGTCCTTGAGTGTCTGCATGAATGCTGCACCGTCAGTGCCTTCCTCAAGCTCGAATACATAGCCGACAAATGCGATGGAGCCGATCATCGGAGCGAACATTACGCCCTCCTTGAAGCCCTTGATCTCTGCATTGTCAAAGCCTGTCAGAAGACCCGGTTCAACGGGCATGGTTGCGGGGCCGAACTGGATTACGGGATTCTTCAGAATCTCGTCAGCAAGAATCTGGCAGTTCATGGATTCGTCAGCAGCCTTTGCCTGGAAATCTGCCAGCAGTGTCTGACCGATCGTGTCGCCTGTTGCTGCAGCGCCGCCCTGCTGTTCCTCGGTTGCGTCCTCGCCGCCTGCTTCGGTTTCAGCTTCTGTTTCAGCCTCAGTTTCTGCTTCGGTCTCAGCCTCGGTCTCAGCCTCAGTAGTTGCCTCGGTTGTTTCCTCTGTGGTCGCTTCTGTTGCCTCGGTTGTTGCCTGTGTTTCCTGAACGGAGCTTGTGCCCTCGTTTGTGCATGCAGCAGTGCCAACCAGCATCATTGCAGCGATCATCAGTAACATAGCCTTTTTCATAGTGATTTTCTCCTTTTTCCTTATGATTTTTTCCCCTTGTTATATGATTCCCCAAATCCCTTGGAATATCATGATCTATAGCAATTCCGCAATGCGGAAGAGAATAGCAGAAATTTACGGCAGTAAAACTGCCATAGCGCCAAGGCAAGCCGGAAGGATGCCCTAACCTGCATATTGCAGCGCCCATTTTTCAGTATTGGTTTTTCGCCGCAGCACATCCGCTGCGGATGATATCTGAATCTGCCGAAAAACGTCCGTCATACGGCAATGCCGATCAGTAAAAATCCGATGGTTTCATTGCTCAAACCAAAGCGGTATAGTACCAGCACAACACCGAGCCGATGAAGAGGAAAACTACGCCCCATGTCCAGGATGAGGTTTTCCTTCTGGTACGGATGCGTCCGGGATTGGCCGGATTGATAAAGATGACATCCGTCGATCCATCGCACAGTGTTCCGATGATGGTGTTGTAGGAAGTGCTTGTATAGGAAACACCTTCCCATTCGTATTTCCATATGACGTTTCCGTAAGGTCTGCCGTTGATTCTCCCGATGATTTTGATGGCAAGGCAGGTTGCCAACACCTGCGTATTACGGGACGTAAACACAATGATATCGGAGAGAATCAGAGCAACACCGCATGCTGCGATACCGATACCAAAGCCGAGAACGCTTCTGGTTTTGAAAAGCTCCATGTCAAAGAAAGGGCTTGCCTCATAGATCAGTGTTGCCGTGGCTGCATAAGCGATCGCAAATCCTATAATAGAAACGAGGATCATCAGCGGCTGCAGTTGGAATTTCTTATCGCCGGCATAGGACATCCAAATCGAAATCCCCATCAATGTAAGCCCGAAGAAGAACGAGGAAAGCATCTGATTGATCGCACTTGAGAGCAGGATCAATTGAAACGCTGCCAAAATCAAAATCGCCGGCAGACACGATATGCCTGTCTTCGGAGCAGAGGCGACTTCCGTTTCCCCGTCCGGATACGTAATCACGGGTTTCCCCGCACGCAGCTGCTCCTGCCTGTCAAGCTCCTCAAAAATATAATCATAATTCTGCTCCTGTCCGGAAGCAGGGTCTTGTTTTTTTTCCATAAGTCACTCCAAAAACGAAAGCAGCCGCCCCAGCAGATGCAGCCCGAAGTCAATCAGCCATGCGGTGATCTGCGGCAGATAAAGTGCAATGACGCCGATGCATGCCAGAAGAACGCCGAAGCGGACGTATTTTGCTGCCCATGTCTTGATCACAGGCTTTTCCTCGCAGCACAGCCGCTGCGGATGCTCGGGATCAATGCGGATCGGTGCTTCCGTTCCCTCCTGTGTGCTGCGCACCTCATCATGATAAGACGTTACTTTGTAGGCGACATCCCCGAATTCATATTCCCAAGTGAGAATCATATGGGGCTTTCCTGCCTGTGCCAACATCTTCTGAAACTTGGTGCAGCGAGCCATGATCTGCGTCCTGCACGCCTTGTCGTGCATGCGGTGTCGGCACAGCAGTATCGTTCCGTACACGATGAAAATGACGCTAAAGCATAACGCCGAAAATCCGAAGAAGCGCAGTGTGTCAACCGACGGATTCATCTTTTGGATTTCGTACACAATATTCGTAAGCACCAGAAGAATTCCCCACGTCAGCATGTAGCAGATCAGCGGCTGCGGATGATATTTGATGCTGCCGAAGAAGGTTCTCCAGATGGCAATGGCGATCATCACGACCGCTGCGAGTACAAATGTGGCTCTTATGCCGACATCCATGACAAATAATAGAATCGCCGTCAAGAAAAACAGGATAAAAAGCGGGCCGACAATCACAATGAGCTTCATCAGCGTTGTCATTTCGTATTCGCCGTCTTTGATATAGTAGAGTTTTTTGTTATTCAGAAGTCTGTCTTTCAGGGAGTTGTCATTCTTTTCAGCGGTGTCGAAGATATGGTCATAATTCTGTTCCTGTTGGGAATCGGAATTGCGTTCATCATCTAACAAAGTATATCCCTCCAAGTATTTTTCAATGCCATGCAAAGCCGACGGCTGTCAGGGTGCTGAAATCGATATCGTTAAAGTAAACATAGAGCCAGAAGCCGCAGAATGTGATTGCCGCTATGCAAGTAAGGATGTCGATTAAATAAAGGATACCGCTTCCACGAACCTCTTTGGGATTGTTCGGATTGATGTAGAGTGTACGTGTTGTACCATCATTTACATGTGTTGAGCCAAGCTCTGCACTGTAGGGGCGTCCATTGTATTCGTACTGCCATGCGGGTGCGAACAGATCGTGTTTGAACATATCGTAATTTTCATCCGTGTTGTAAATATACGTCTGAAAAACCGCTGTAACAGGCTCATGGCAGGCTGAAGAGAATTTGATGTTATCGTATATTCTGGCAACAAGCCTGCTTGCATAAACACTGATAATCAGCATCACGATATAGAACGGCACCATTACGGAATTGCGGAAGTCAAACACTCCGTAGATACCTAACATGCACAGGAATGCGAACAGCCAGGTAATTGGCATCACGATCAGATAAAAGATCGGGCGTGTCGGTTTCATTCTTCTTTTGTGACGCATTCTCATAAAGATACCTCCATGATGTATGTTGATTTAAAAAGAGAAGGAAACAACCGGAAAATGTGTTCCAAAGATCATATCGCTGTTTCCATGCCCTCAAGGCACACCGAGCCGCCCCTTTAATACCATTTCCTATGCAGAGCATCACATGCCGTACAGCGTGCCTGAAAGAACGAAGAAGAAAAATCCGATCAGTACGATTCCCACCACGGACTTGAGCATGTTGGGAAGATAGGTCACAAAGCTTTTGCGGTATTCCGAGGGTTTTTGGGGATTGACATAAATCGTGCAGGTTTCGTTATCTTTCAGCATGAGGGAAGTCAGCGCAAAGTCATTTTCCGCACTGTAGGGTCTGCCTTCATATTCATACTGCCATGCCGGTGCAAAGAGCCGGCTGTGGTATTCATCAGGATGTTCCTGCGTGATGATCAGTGCCGTCATATACGTTGCCTCAAGCGGCACTGTGCAGACCGTGTAGCCACGGATGATCAGAAAGAGATCCGCAAGCGTCACGCTCAGCAGTGAGCAAAGCGGCAGAAGCAGAACGAGCAGCGGAATGCTTTTCGGTGTGAGAAGTGCGGAAAGATCCGCAAACATTCCGATTCTGATCAGAATGTACGGCACGATCAGAATGGCAAGCAAAAATACCAGAGCATACGAAGTGCGATATACAATATGTCGTTTCATAGGTGATCTCCTTATTAGTTGCTCCCCAAGAGAGCAAACAGTATTTTTTCCAATACAATAAGTCCGACCACGGCAGCCGTATAAATTGCACCCAGAATGGTGATGAGAATTGCCTTGGGCGAGCCCTTGCGGCAAAACCGTTCAGGATGCTCCGGGTCGATCATGACCTTACAGGTTTCACCGATGATATCGGGATCGGTATTGCCCGTGCTGTCATTTTCAACAACGTATTTTTCACCCTGCCATTCATATTCCAGAATCGGATTATAAATGTCAGCCCAGCTACGATCCGATCTTCTGACACGGCGGACATTGATGCAGACCGCCTCGACCTCCTGCACACAGCGGCGATTTTCCCGCACGAGCAGTGTGATGCCATAGATCAGCAGTGCGATTCCGATCAGCAGGTTGAGCCATGCCAGAAAATGTGTTCCGAAAATCACTTCGCCATCTCCTTATCAGATGAAAAACAGTATTACGGTAATACTTTACACATTAAAGCGGAACACCACGATATCCCCATCCTGCATTACATATTCCTTGCCTTCAAGGCGTACAAGGCCCTGCTCCTTGGCAGCCGCCATTGTGCCGCAGTTCATCAGATCGTCGTAGGCGATGACCTCCGCACGGATGAAGCCCTTTTCAAAGTCGGTGTGGATCTTGCCTGCCGCCTGCGGCGCCTTGGTGCCTGCGGTAATTGTCCACGCACGCACCTCCTGCTTGCCGGCAGTCAGGAAGGAAATGAGTCCGAGCAGGCTGTAGCCTGTCTGGATGATACGGTTCAGTCCCGATTCCTCAAGACCAAGCTCGGAGAGGAACATCGCCTTGTCCTCCTCGTCCATGTCGGAAATTTCTGCTTCCACCTGCGCACAGATGGGAAGTACCGCTGCATGCTCCTCCTCGGCGATTGCCTTCACCGCCTGAAAATGCGCATGGCCTGACAGATCCGATGCAAAATCCTCCTCGCAGAGGTTTGCTGCATAAATCACGGGCTTGCCCGACAGAAGGGGCGTATCATGCAGGAATTCCTGCTCGTCGTCCGTCACGTCAAAGCTGCGTGCGGACTTGCCCTCTTCCAGATGTGCCGCAAGACGCTCAAAGAAATCCACCTGCACGGCAGCCTTCTTGTCGCCCTTCATCAGCTTCTTGGCACGGTCAATTCTGCGCTGCACCATCTCAAGGTCGGAGAAGATCAGCTCCAGATTGATCGTTTCGATATCTCTTGCAGGATTCACGCTGCCGTCCACATGGATGATATCCATCGACTCAAAGCAGCGCACCACATGCACGATCGCATCCACCTCACGGATGTCCGCTAAGAATTTGTTGCCCAGACCCTCGCCCTTGGAGGCACCCTTGACAAGACCTGCAATGTCCACAAACTCCAGTGTTGCAGGTGTAAACTTGTCGGGATCATACATCTTTGCAAGCTCATCCAGACGGGTATCCGGCACGGAAACCACGCCCACATTCTTTTCAATCGTGCAGAACGGGTAATTTGCAGACTGCGCACCTGCATTTGTCAGTGCGTTGAACAGTGTGCTTTTACCTACATTCGGAAGTCCTACCATTCCCAGTTTCATAAATCCTTTACTCCTCTCGGTTTTTCAATTCACAGCAATTGCCCCGCCTTGCAGTGGGGCAATCGCAAAAATCTGCCTATTCTTCGGTTTCCTGTGTGTTGTGGCTGTCATTGACATCCGCAATGATCATGCTGCCACGCATCATCAGCTGTCCGGTCTTGGAGCCAGCCTCGTGGGGCTTTCCGGCATGGATATATGCCTTCAGCTCCGTTCCCTCAAGGGAAATATCGCCGCTGCCCTTGGCATCGCCGATGCCTGTGATCTCGCCGCCCTCGGCATTGACCTCGACCTTGCAGTTCTTGGTGAAAACATCCACCTTGCCGCCGATGGCGCCGATGCAGGTGCCGAAATTGGTACGCATGAAGAAGCAGAGCCTGCCGTCGGAAACATAAATTTCGCCCTCGCCCTGATTCAGCACACCCATGCCGACAACTCTCGTGCCTGCGCCGTGGTAGGTCACATCGGTTCTGCATTCAATGTGCGTTTCTCCCGAAAGGCTGCCCATGCCGACGGTGCTGATGCCGTTGATCTCCAGATCCAGTGTGCAGTCGGGGTTTGCGTAGATCATGGACGAGCCGTTTGCACAGCCGATGCCCACGCCGTTCGGAGAACCAAGCTCCACACGGATGTCGCCGCTTTCGAGTACGATCTCGGAATCGTCGGGGTTCGTGCCGCCGCCGATGCCCACGCTGCGGTCGCAGTTGCAGATGATCTCGACTCTGCCGCTCGAATTGAGCGTGATGCATCCGTAGCTGCTTTCGCAGTCGCCGCCGATGCCGTAGCCGAATTTGGAGTAGCAGTCGATCTTCAGATCGCCGCCGCCCACAAGCTTGAAGAAGCTGCCCTGCGGCACACGGATACCCATGTAATTCATAGAATTTCTGCCCTCAACCGTCAGCGTCAGCTGTGCATAGCTGCCGATGCTGATGCAGGGCTTTTCCTTGCTCACGAGATTGACATTCCGCAGCGTCAGCTCGCATGCGTGATTTTCCATGACCGCAATATGGATCGGCACCGTCTTTTCGGGATCGCCGATGATGGTCATATTGTGGCGGAAAATGTGAATGTCGGTATAATTCTGCAGCGCAAGATCCACAAGGTCAAGCACCTCGTCGTTATGCGCATTGTAGATCTTCTTGTGGCCGCAGCTGTTTTCCAGATTGGTGTTGATGATGATATCCCGCACCTCGGCGGAGATTTCCTCCAGCAGGTAGGGCTTGGGACGGGAGGTGTAATAGCCCTGAACGAGATCGACACCCAGACGGATGACGGTTCTCAGATCCTCCTCCTCCTCAACGCCTTCGGCAAGCACCTGAATCTGGTTGTCATGTGCATAGTCGATGATGCCGGAAACGAGCTGCTGCTTCTTGGTATCCTTGCAGATGTCGGAGATGAGGCACCGGTCGATCTTCACATACTGCGGGAGATTCCGCAGGAGTGTTGCGGTATTTGCATAGCCCGTGCCGTAGTCGTCAATGGCGATCTGCGTATTGATCATTGCGCAGCGGCGCTTGAGCGCCTTGACATCCTCCTCGGAGGTGATGGACTGCTCGATGATCTCCATGACAGTCTTTTCAAACAGGCCCTCATAGGTCAGCATCAGCTCGTTGAAATCATTGTCATTGAGCAGCTTGCTTGCAATGCAGTTGATAAACAGCTTTTTATTGGAAAATGCGTTCTGGTGCTTGCTCAGATAGCGCATGCAGTTGAACATGGTCGCATATTCGATGTCATAAAGACGGTTGTATTTTGCCGCAAGACTCAGGAGCTGTTCGGGATCGAAATACTCATTGCGCATGAGTGCTTCATAGGCAACCACGTTGCCCGTATGCGCATCGACGATCGGCTGAAAATGATAGGTCAGCTGATTCTCGGAAATAATGGTGTTGAACAGCTGTTCATTGCGGTACTCGTCCTTTTTGCGCTCGTAATGCTCCTGTGAGAAGCGTGTGATGGGATTCTGGGTGTTGTGCTGCGTTTCGAACAGCGCAAACTCCGCATAGGGAATGAGCTTGCTCAGGGTATTGCCCTCATCAGGATAAACCGCAAGTCCTGCGTAGAGATTCAGTCCTGAACGTCCCGCATGCCCCGTCGTGCTGACGATCTGTCCGAAATCATCGGAAATCGTGCATTCTGCAATGGCATTTCGCATCTGCTGGAGCAGCATAAAGACGTTGGCTTCCTCCATATCCACAAAGCACACATAGAAATTCTGGAAGGATTTGGTCGAAAACAGGACGTTTTCTCCCGCAAATCTCCCCAGCACCTCCGCAACCGATGCCATGCAGTAGTTGGTGCTGTTGGCGCTTGCGAAGTCTGCGATTTTGTCCAGACCGTCCACATGGAGTGCCGCAATGGAAATGCGGTTTGCCTTCTGGAAGCGCCGCTGCACGAGGTTAGAGAACGTCGGAAAGCGCAGCATGCTCGTCACATCGTCGTAATCCTGCTGGCGGTAGTCGGCGATCTGCTGACCGACACGGCGGGACATTTCCTCCACAAAGCCGATCTCATCGCCGTCACGCTGCGTAAAATGAAGCTTCAGATAGCGCTTTTCCGCACCTGCACGGAAAACGTAAAGGTTCTGCTCGCCCTCCACAGGCTCCGAAGTCAGCTTGCGGATCAGCTCCTTGTAAGCGTCCTTGGACAGCGTTTTCGGCACACCGAAGATGCGCTGGGCATTGTCATCCAGAAACGCAGTCTGGACGGTTTCTTTATATGTAAATGAACCAACATTGTGGAACAATTGGGTAAACAGCTTCCAGTCCTCCGAAAGGGAAACATGGTTCTGTCTTGTTAATCGGAAAATACTCATAATTCCGCCCTTTCTTTTGTCTTTGCCATCATCCCTGCATGCGCTGCAGGGGGCAGTTCACGAAACTGTGCAGTGGATCTCTGTCGCTGCACATACACACTTCTATTATAACCGATATACAGGGGTGTTGTCAACAGATAATTTATGTACAAACAAAAATAGCCTGTTCATATTACGGACGCTGCCGATGTTTCGGAAATTCGCCTGAAACAGTATCACATATCTGTATGAAAGCTGCGTGTGAAACAGATGAAGTTTCTGTTTTCTTGAAAGGTATATTTTACCTTGCTGTCTGCTTCTCGTCAGGTGTTCTCTTGAACCCCCACCCCCTGACTCCCTCCCCGGAGGGGAGGAGGAATGAAATAGGGGTCTGCGACCCCTTAACCCCATAAGGCGCAGCTCTCCTGCGGCGCAATTTCCGACAGTCCGATTCCCTGCCTGCTTTGTGAAAGAAGGGCGAAAAAATGATGAAAACAGTTGCAATCCGACAGCCGTTATGGTATAATGACTATGTGTTGCACATTTTTGGAGAGGAAGAATGTGCGGAAAATTTTCAATAAAGGGGAAGTACTGATGAAACTGAAACAATACACGGCGGCACTTGCAGCCGCAATGCTGCTTGCGGCAATGCCCATGGCGGCATATGCCGACAATGATACAACGGAAACAGCCACAGAAACGACTGTTTCTGCGGAAAGCACGGAAACACAGACTTCAGAAACCGAAAAGCCCAAGAAGAAAACCACCGAGGACGGGCTGTACAATTACGGCTACGACGAGGACGGCAATATCCGCCTGCTGGATTTCAACATGCGAGGTCAGCAGGGCGAAGTGATCATTCCCTCCGAAATTGAGGGCAAGCCCGTTGTTTACATCGGAAATGCCTGCTTTCTGGAGATTTACGGCATCACCTCCGCTGTGATTCCGAAAACGGTCAAGAACGTGGGCGAGAGCATTTTCTACGGCTGCACATCCCTTGAAAAGATCACGGTCGAGGAGAGCAACCCCTATTTCACCGCCACCGAGGACGGCGTGCTGATGGGCGACGGCGGCAAATTCATTGTCTGCTATCCCCCCGGAAGAAAGGCGGAGAGCTACACGATTCCCGACGGCGTGGACGAGATCGCACCCGGCTGCTTTGCCTATGCGCAGTACCTCAAAACGGTGACCATTCCCAATACGGTCGGATACATCGACAATCTGGCGTTCTCCCGTTCGGGCATTGAGCGCATTGCAATTCCCGACAGCGTGGTGCAGATCGACGATTATGCATTCTCCTACTGCGAGAATCTCTCCGAGGTCAACCTCGGCAAGGGCGTGGAGAGCATTTACCATGCGGCGTTTGCGTTCTGTCCGAAGCTGACGGAAATCAAGCTCCCTGATTCCCTGCTGCTGATCGGGCAGTATGCCTTCTGCGGCACGGGTATGAAATCCGTGACCATTCCGTCGAGTGTGGAAACCATCAATTTCTGCGCATTCGGCTATGATGAGGATTTATCCCCCATCAGCGATTTTGTCATTTACGGCGAGCCGTATTCCGCAGCGCAGATGTATTGCTCCGCAAGCGACAGCGAGAATGAATATGAGAATAATTTCACCTTCATCAACGTGCAGAATCCCGATTCCACCGTGGAAAACGCAGAGTCCGAGGAGGAGGGAACCGAACCGCAGAAAACTGCGATGGGAGATCCGGAAAAGACACGGAATATCGTGATTGCAGTATGCGGCACCGTTTTAGCGGCAGTACTTGCCGTGGCAGGCGTTCTGTTCTTCAGAAGCCGCAAAAAGAAGGAACAGGGTGAAGAAAATGAGAAATAACACCAATTTCCTCCGCACGCTCGGTACATGGATGGCGGCGGTGCTGATGGCGATTTCTCCGCTGACGGCTTCGGCAGAGAATCTCTTCCCCGGCGGCACGCAGGAGCATTCCGAGGGCGTGACGCTTGACGGTCGGTGGTCGTACTACGATTACGGCAACGGCACGATGGGTGTTCGCTGCAAAAACAAGGAACTAAAGCATGCAAAAATTCCGTCCGAGATTAACGGCAAGCCTGTCACCATGATCGACAGCGACTGCTTCAAGGACAATGCAGTGCTCGAATCTGTGGAGATTCCCTCCACCGTCACCTATATTGAGGATTTTGCGTTCTACAACTGCACAAACCTCAAATCCCTTTCGCTGCCCGCAAATCTAAACCGCATCGACTGGCAGGCATTCTACAACTGTTCAAGTCTGACGGAAATCACCATTCCTGCCTCCGTGACCATTATTGAGGAGTTCGTTTTTGAGGGCTGCACCTCCATGAAGGAGATCAAGGTTTCCGACGCCAACAAGAATTTCAAGAGTCAGGACGGCGTGCTGTTTGACATCGGCATGACGCAGCTGATCTACTATCCCCCTTCCAAGGAGGACAAGACCTATGACATCCCCGACGGCTGCACAAAAATCGAGGACTGGGCATTTATCGGCAGCAAATATCTCGAAACCATCGACCTTGCAGGCGTGACGGAAATCGGCGAGGATGCGTTCTATCACTGCACCGCCCTGAAAAGCGTGGAGCTTCCCGAGGGGCTTTCCGAGCTGAAAAGTGCCACCTTCGGCAGCTGCACGGCACTGACCGAGGTGATACTCCCGTTTTCACTCGATTCCATCGGTGATTCGGCATTTTACAGCTGCACCTCGCTTTCAAGCATCAACATCCCCGGCAGAGTTGACACCATCGGCAATTACGCATTTTACAATTGCCCGTCGCTCAAATCCATCGCCATCAATGATGCCGTAAAGAACATCGGTGATTTTGCGCTGGGCTTCTATTATGATGCCGAAACGGAATCCAACAAGCGCCTGCCCGGATTTGTGGTGGATACCCACAGCGGCACTGCCGCACATGAGTACTGCTCGGTCAACAGCATCAAAAGCACGGGCGGCATCACGCAGAGCGGCGTATTTATCACCATCATCGTTGTCATTATTGTGCTGGTGGTGGGCGCAGTGGTCGGAATTCTGGTGATTCAGAAAAAAGTGAATCAGCCCTATCAATAACCGGCGGAGGATATGACATGAAACTGATAAAATTTACAGGAGCGGCGCTTGCATCGGCAATGCTGACTGCCATGCTTTCCGCAGTGACGGCTGCGGCAGCAAATGACGCCTATGACGGAAAAACAAGTAATGGAAATTACGGCTATATTCTGAAAGAAAACGGCACAATTACGGTGGATTGCCTCAATTCCCAGCTTGAAACCGCAGAGGTTCCTGCACAGATAGACGGCTATGCCGTGACCGGACTTGCGGACGGATGCTTTGACGGCTGCGAGTTCCTCACGGAAATTTCGCTCCCCGACGGGCTTGTAGAAATCGGCGACGCTGCGTTCTATGACTGCATAAAGCTCACGGAAATCACCCTTCCCGAAACCGTGACTACCATCGGCTCGGACGCTTTCAGCGGCTGCACGGCGCTTTCGGAAATCACGATTCCCGAAAGCGTGACGGAGATCCGCAGCTATGCCTTCGATTCCACCGAGGGTATGACGGCATTCCATGTAGCGCAGGGGAATCCCAATTACACCGCCATCGACGGCGTGCTGTTCGACAAGGCATGCACCACGCTCCTGCGGTATCCCGAGGCGAAGGCGGATGCATCCTATACCGTTCCCGCTGCCTGCCGCAGCATTGCGGACTGGGCATTCATCGGGGCAAAAAATCTTGAAGCAATCGACCTTGCAAATGTGCAGACCATCGGCGAGGA
This sequence comes from Oscillospiraceae bacterium, assembly GCA_017521325.1. Classification (GTDB taxonomy): domain Bacteria; phylum Bacillota; class Clostridia; order Oscillospirales; family Ruminococcaceae; genus UBA3855. The sequence goes on from JAFXCV010000067.1 coordinate 89,414, forward strand.
CGCCTTCTACTACTGCGTGGGACTCAAATCCGTTGTGATCCCCGAGGGTGTCGAGGAACTGGTAGGTGCGGCATTCTGCTATTGCGTGGGACTTGAGGAAATCAAACTCCCCTCCACACTCAAAAAAATCGGCGAAAACTGCTTTTATTCCTGCACCGCCCTCACGGAGGTTCGTCTTCCTCACGGATTGCAGCAGATTGACAGCTATGCGTTCTTCCACTGCACATCCCTGAAGAAGATCAATATTCCAAAGACTGTGGAAACCATTTCCGGCTACTGCATCGGCTATTTCTACGACGAGGAATCCGAAGGACGTGGCGTGCAGGAGAATCTGACCGTGCAGGTCACAAAGCAGACCGCAGGCTATACCTATGCATCGGGAAATGACCTGACATATGAATTTGTCAGCGGCATCCCTGCGCAGACCATCGTGACGGGTGTCATCATCGCTGTTGTCATTGCGGCTGCGGCGGTCATGGGTTTTATCATGCTGAAAAGAAAGAGAAGGTAATGGCTATGTTTATCAAGAAACTCCTTGCTGCCTGCATGGCAGGCATGCTCATGCTGGGCACTGCGGCGGTACTTCCGGCTGCGGCGGATACCCAGACAGCCACGGAAGCCCCCAAAACCTACGAGGACGGCATGTTCACCTTTGCCTATGTGGACGGCGGCGTGGAGCTGTATGCCTGCGATACCTCGGCATATGCAGTAAAAATTCCGGCAACAACGGACGGCTACCCGATCGTTTCCATCGCCGAGAATGCATTCTACGGCTGCGCAGAGCTGCAGTCGGTCACCATCGGTGAAAATGTGAAGAAGATCGGAAAATCCGCTTTCATGAACTGCTTGTCGCTCAAGAAGATCGTGATTCCCGATAACGTCAAGGAAATCGGCAGCTACGCTTTCTGCGGCTGCGCATCTCTTGCGGAGGCGGTCTTGCCCGAGGGGCTGACGGAAATTCCCGAAGGCGCATTCTACGAATGTCCCGTACTGCAGGATATCAATTATCCGCAGTCGCTCACCCTCATCAATGCGGCGGCATTCTACGGCTGCAATCTGCTGCCGACGCCCGAATTCCCCGCATCCCTCACAAATCTCGGTGACTACGCCTTCGGCTTCTGCTATGCGATCGAGGAGGTCAATCTTCCCGAAACTATGACGCAGCTCCCGACTGCACCGTTCTATGGCTGCGTGGGCATTACGGAATTTACGATTCCCAAAAACATGACCAACATCGGCGCAATGCCGTTTCTGGGCTGTTCTGCATTGAGCAGCTATTCCGTTGCAGAGGGCAACAATGCGTATGTGGTCATTGACGATGTACTTTATAACACCGAACGGCAGGTGCTGTATGCCTATCCTCCGGGAAAAACGGACGAGGTATTCACGATTCCCGACGGCGTGACGACCATTTATGATGCAGCATTCTTTGCGGCGACAAATCTCAAACAGATCAATTTCCCGAAGACGCTTTTGCATATCAATGCAGGTGCATTTGAGTACTGCGAGGAGCTGACGGCAATCGAACTGCCGCAGGGTCTGCAGGCAATCGGGGACAACGCCTTTGCCGACTGCCCGAAGCTTTCCGCTGTTACATTCCCGCCGAGCCTGACGAGAATCGGAAACTACGCATTCTACGCATGCCCCGAGCTGAAAACCGTGACGCTCCCGAAAAACTGCAATACCGTGGGTCAGTATGCTTTCGGATACACCGACAGCGACGCCCCGAATGCGGACGGCGAGTACGAGCCTGTGAAAATCAAGGGCTTCAAGCAGAAGGGCGGTTCCGGAATGTCCGCCGGAATGATCACACTGATCATCGCAGGTGCTGCGGTGCTTCTCGTGATCTGCTTCCTGCTGGTGATGGTCATCCGCAAGAATCAGCTGACGGTGGATGAAAAGAAGAAGTCCGCCGAAGCGGAAGAAGCGGCAGAGCTTGCGGAGGAGGACAAGGTCTATGTGAACATCCTTGATACGCTCGAGGAGGACGAAACGGATTATGAGAATTTCGAGGGTGAGGAAGATTCCGAGCCTGCGGATGATGACGAGTAATTGAAAATTGCCCCTGCGATGTGGCAGGGGCAATTTTTATTCTTTCTTCTCTATTCTTCACCGTCCTCCTCGGACAAATGCGGCAGCTCCGTGCGCCTCTTGAGATAACGGGAGGTCTTTTTCTTCTTCTTCTCGGCATACATGATATTGTCTGCGATCGTCGTCAGCTGGAACAGCTCAACGTTGCGATCCGGCACGGCAATATGATAGCCGATGCTGGTTTCAAGCTTGTAGGGGAGATTCTCGCTTTCGTTCATCTCCGCAAGCAGCTGGCCGATCTTGCGTTTGAGCGTTTCGGCACGCTCCGTGGTGTAGTCGGCAGCAAAGACGATGAATTCATCGCCGCCGAAACGGCAGCAGATTTCACCGCAGGTGCAGGCTGCACGCAGCACCTCCGCCATAGCGGCAATGGCATGGTCGCCTGCCTTGTGCCCGAAATTATCGTTGATCTGTTTCAGACCATCCATATCTAAGAACATCAGCATAACGGGCTTTCTGGTGTTGATGCAGTAGCTGTAAAGCTGCTGCGTGCTGATACGGAAGCCGTTGCGGTTGTTGATGTTCGCCAGAGGATCAATGGTGTAAAGCTTGTTGAGCTTCTGTGTGACACGGTCAAGGCAGATGATCTTGCGCACGCTCTCCAGCGCATTTGCAATATTCACAATCGCCGTGTGGAAGAGCTTGCTCTGGGTGGGGAAATCACTGTCCTTGATGACGCAGTAACCCATGCAGCGTTCACGGAAATGCAGGGGTACGAAATAATAGTTGCCTGCATCATTATGATTATCAAACAGTCCCGGCAGCATTTCTCTCACATGGAAATCGGGAACCTGAATAAACTCGCCGTTCTTATACGCAAACGGAACTTCAATGATATCGCCGAAGCCCGAAACGATGTAATCATCGGGGGAAAGGATGTGCATGAGGAAATTCTCCTCCGTTTCATCCATCATGATATCCTGCTTCCAGCTTTCGCACATGCACAGGTAAAATTCCTTGCAGCCGATCTCCGGAACAAAGCGCTGCAGCGTGACCGTGCATTCCTCCAGATTGTCGCATTCCGCAAGTGCGGTCGCCATTCTGCTGACCATGGTCACATCGTTGGAGAAGGATTCGAGCACGCTGAAATTATGCTTTTTGAATTCATCCGTCGGCATCAGGTGCGTTTCGTTGCAGCCGCAGCTCTCGGAAAAGCAGCAGCGTGTCTCAAGGGTTCTGACACGATCCTGCTTGACGCCACGCACATGGTTGAGGATCATCTGACAGGCAAGCTGACCTGCACGCTCCAGCGGACGCTGCACGGAAGTCAGCGCCGGGGAATAATTCTGTGCATTGTAAATATAGTCAAAGCCCGACACCGCCACTTCCTCCGGCACACGCACGCCATGTGCCGCAAGGGCGTTCATCGCAGCGATCGCCATGGAGTCGTTGGCGCAGACAATTGCCTCGGGGAACTCCAGCTCCGAGCGCAGGAAGCGTGCAACTGCCTCCTTGCCGTCCCGTGCAATGAAGTTGCCGTGGTAGATGCGCTCCTCCTCCACGGGGATTCCGTTTTCTTCGAGCGCATTACGGTAAGCCTGCAAACGTTCGATGCTGTCGATGTTGTCCGCAGGGCCGGATATGTAATTGATACGTCGGAAGCCGTGGTGATGGATGAAATGATCCATCATATCACGCATTGACGAGTGATTGTCAATGCCGATCGAATAGAGGTCTTCGACATCCTTGTCGATGCAGACCGCAGGAATTCCTGCTTCACGCACACGGGAAAGTACGTTTTCCATGCAGTCGGGAAGCTGGATGGTGTTGATAATCAGAACAACACCATCAAAGCGACGGAAATCCGCAAGCGAAAAGATATTGTATTCGCCCGTATCATGCCGCATGTCGCCGCCGATATTGCCGAAGGCAACAAAATGCTCCAGTGTAATATGATTTGCAAAGGCAAATTGCCGGATACCACTGAGAATGTCGCTCTGATATTCCTGATCAAGCGTCGAAACAACGACGGCAATGTGGGTATGTTTGTTCTTGTATATGTTGTTCATGTTTGTACCGCCGAGCATTCGGCATCTCCTTTCTTAAAAACTATAGAATACGCATGGTAATTATACCATATTTGTTTTTATATACTATGCAAATTTTGTGAAACTTTCATGAATAACGAAAATCAAAGTTTCTTGCCGCAGTGCGCACAGAAAATCTGACCCTGTGTGCAGGGCTTGCCGCAGTAAGCGCAGAAGCGGTTTGCAGCAGAGGGCTGTGCATCTGTCTTTTCCTCTGCGGGAGCCGCAGGTATTGTCTTTTCAGGCTCTGCGGACTGCTCGGGAGTATACCAGTTTTCCGAAACCGGCTGGGGCTTCTGGAAGCTGCCGTACTGAGGAACAAGCTGCTGACCGCAGTTCTGGCAATTCGAAACGTTTGCAGCATAGGTGCGTCCGCACTGCATGCAGACCATGGCAGTGGGGGTTTTCTGGGGCTGCGGTGTCTTGGGAGCTTCGGGAACGGGAACCAGCTCCGGCTCTCTTGCACGGACTGCCTCAATCTCCGCCTGCAGCTCCGCAATGCGCTTTTCAGAGGTCAGAATGGATGCGACCTGCTGGGAAAATTCCGCATTCGGGTTGTTCTTGTGTCTTTCAAAATAGAGTCTTCCGATTTCCATCAGGGTATCCTGCACATTGCGCTTTTCGGTATTCTGCGCACTTGTCAGGGAGCTTGCGTCGGACATGTTTTTTACTTTCTGAGAAACGATTTTTCCTGCGTTGGTAACATTTGCGCTGAGTTTATCTATAAACATTGACATAGGAAAACCTCCTTGTTTGGATTGTGCGTTGTATAAATATACGAACCCCATTATAGTATAGCATATAATTCACAAAAAATCAAGCGTTTTTTTATTAAAAATAACTAATATTTTCGGTTTAATATACAATCTGTAAAAAGCTCTTCTTAAAAAGCATCTCCCCACTGTTGTGTGGGGAGATGCAGCTTACATCAATTCTGATTTGCAGCGCCCAGGAATGCGGCACCGATCAGACCGGCGTCGTTGCCGAGCTTGGCGATCACGATTTCGGTGTTCTTGGGGGAATTTCTCGTGTAGACTTCCTTGGCTACGAGTGCCTTCATCGGCAGCAGCAGCGGATCGCCCTCATTGCACACGCCGCCGCCCACGCACAGCACGTCGGGCTGGAAGATGTTGATGACGTTCAGCAGGCCGCAGGCCAGATA
>JAFXCV010000068.1 GCA_017521325.1 Oscillospiraceae bacterium
ACAGCATGAAGGTATACAGTGCGGAAGATGAAACCTTCCACCTGAACCTGCTGTGCATTGATGACGCTACAGGTGAAGAAACCGTAGTGGAGCTTGACAGCGCAGCTGTCAAGGGAGGCGAGTGGACAGAACTTTCCGCAGTTTACACCGCACCGAAGGACAGCTACGAGTTCCGTCTGACACTGACGACGGACAGCACCAATGACTTTGCTTTTGACGAAGTGAAGATCACAACAGAGGAAACAAAGGCAGTCAATGCAGTATATGCTGCATCCGCTGACCAGGGTCTGAAGGATGCATTTGCAAACTACTTCAGAGTCGGCAACATTCTCAACGGCTATACCGTAAAGAATTCCGGCATCACATCCATGATCATCAAGAACTACAACAGCCTTGAGTGTGAGAATGAGACAAAGCCGGACGCAACACTGGTTCGCAACGGCAGCACCAACACCGATATCAAGGTAACACTGAACGGCGCAGCAGCAATTATCGACTTCTGTATCAAGAACAAGATTCCGCTGAGAGGCCATGCACTGGTATGGCACAGCCAGACACCGCAGTGGTTCTTCAAGGATAATTTCCAGGACGGCGGCAACTGGGTAAACAGCAGCACCATGGACCAGAGACTTGAGAGCTACATCAAGAATTTGTTCGCACTGTACCAGAGCCAGTATCCGAGCCTGAACCTGTACGCATATGACGTATGTAACGAAGTAGTCAGCGACGACTCCAACAGAACCGCAAACAACGGCGGCGCAAGAGTTCCGGGCTACGGCAACGGTCAGTCGCCGTGGGTACAGGTATACGGCAGCAACGCATTCGTAGAGAAGGCGTTCACCTATGCAAGAAAGTATGCTCCCAAGACATGTAAGCTGTTCTACAACGACTACAATGAGTATTGGGATCACAAGAGAGACTGCATCTACAATATGTGTAAGAACCTGTACCAGAAGGGCATTCTGGACGGTGTGGGCATGCAGTCCCATATCAATTCTGATGCAAACGGCTTTACAGGTGTACAGACCTATAAGACAGCAATGCAGAAGTATGCAAGCATCGGCTGTGAAGTACAGGTAACCGAGCTTGACATCAGCACGGAGAAAGGTAAGTTCAGCGCACAGCAGCAGGCTGACAAGTACAAGGCAGTATTCCAGGCAGCTATGGATGTTAACACAGGCAACTATGGCGGCAAGGTAACTGCAGTCTGCATCTGGGGTCCGAACGACGGAAACACCTGGATCGGCGGCGAGAATACTCCTCTGCTGCATGACAGCAACAACCAGCCGAAGGCAGCATACAATGCGCTGATGGGAATGGTTCCGGAGTCCAACTGGGGCGATCCGATGAATCCTGCATACAGCGAAGGCTATGTAGAACCCGGTCCGATTGAACCCGATGCAAATGGCTGGTACTATCACAGCACCTATGAAGGCGATATGGACAGTTGGGGCGGCAGAGGTTCCGCAACTGTTATGACAAGTGGTTCTGTTGCATACAAGGGAAGCGAATCACTGCTCGTTCAGGATAGAGAAGCTGCATGGAACGGTGCAACAAGATCCCTCAATCCCAGAGCATTTGAGCCTGGTAAGGAATACAGCTTCAGTGCAAATGTATTGTATAAGGACGGCAGTGCATCTGATACCTTCTACATGAAGTTACAGTATACCGATGCAAACGGCGAAACAATGTATGATTCCATCGCAGAAGGTTCTACTGTAAAGGGTGAGTGGGTACAGCTGGCAAATACCAACTATAAGATTCCTGCAGACGCAACTGATATGCAGATCTATATCGAAACCGCAGAAAGTACAAATAACTTCTATGTTGATGAAGCAATTGGTGCTGTAGCTGGTACAAAGATTGAAGGTCCCGGACCTGGCGTTAAGCTGATCAAGGGCGACGTTGACTTCAGCGGCTCCATTACTGCATTTGACCTTGCTGCAGCAAAGAAGGCTCTTGCAAAAGGAAGCTTTGCAAAGGAAATTGCATCCGTTGCAGCAGATATTGACGAGAACGGTACAGTTGAAGTAGTTGACATCGTTCAGCTCGCACAGTTTGTAATGGGCAAGATCGATACATTCACAATCGCTGAAAAGCCCACAGAACCTGAGCCCGAAAAGACTCCGTTCAATTACAATGCAAACCTCCAGTTCAAGGAGGCACCTGGCGATTACGTCAATAAGGATTGTCCTCAGGCTGGTAGAGTTATCAATGAAACCTATAATGGTATCAATGGTTCCAACAAGCTGAACGTATATCTGCCTTATGGCTATGACGAAAACAAGCAGTACAACATTTTCTATCTGATGCATGGCGGTGGCGAGAACGAAAACACAATCTTTAGTAATGACGTAAATCTCGACCGTATGCTCGACTGGATGATCATGAACGGTGAACTCGAGCCGATGATCGTAGTTACTCCTACCTTCAATAAGTGCGAAGCAGCAACATTCTATAAGGAACTGCGAGCAAGCGTTATTCCGTTTGTTGAGGGCAAGTATTCCACATATGCAAAGTCTACATCTGAAGCTGACATCATTGCATCCAGAATGCATCGTGCATACGGCGGCTTCTCCATGGGATCTCTGTCCACATGGTGCGTTGGTAACCACGCTCTCGACCTCGTTGGCTATCTGATGCCTCTCTCCGGCGATAACTGGGAGGGCGTTGGTTCTCTGACAAAGGAGATCGACCGTCTGGGTTATAGTAAGGATCAGTATTTCATTATGTGCGCTACCGGTTCTGAGGACATTGCTTACGGCAATATGAATCCGCAGATGGACGCAATGAAGAATGACAGCCACTTCACTTATACCAGTGACTTCTCCAAGGGTAACTTCTACTACATGGTAGCACCCGGTAAGACACATTGGTGGGGCTTTGTACGTCATTATGTATATGACTGTCTGCCTTACTTCTTCCATGAATAATTTCACGGAAATCAAATGTTAATTATGAAGTCCCCGCTTTGAAGCGGGGACTTTGTTTTCAAACTATAAAGATAGCCCGTGCAGATGCACGGGCTTTTCGTAGTATTCGGTTATGTTGCCTTAAATCTCAAAATCCAGACAGCTTCTCAGCTGTGTGTAAGGTCTGACATTTTCATCTGCAACCTTCACGTGAGCAGGGTGTACTGCATATGCTTTCAGTGCAGCTTCACTTTCAAAGGTGGAATCCAGCATGAGATCTGCATTTGAGCTTGCAAGTTTGCCGGTGTTCACCTTGATTTCAAGTAGTCCGGGGATTTTTCCCTGAAGTCCTTCGAGAGCAGTTTTGATTTCTTCTTTGATTTTGATCTTTTCGTTTTCAGAATACTCGTCCTTCAATGTCCACAGAATGATGTGTTTAACCATAGTATACCTCCTAAAATTAACAGCCCCAGAAATTGTAAAGCTCGAAGAAGAATGTGAATCCGTAAACAAACAATCCGTAAAGTGAGAAGAGCACTTGCTGTATCACTGTAAACACTTTCTTTTCCTTTTCAGAGAATGTTGATTTGAGTAATACAAGTGAAGACGCAAGGCAAAACAGTGCAAGAGCAGCTTCAATAATGCAGAAAACACGGTTGTTTGACGGCGTAATCGGAAAACATCCCAGTATCAGATACAACAGAAATGCAATTACAGAAAGTGAACCAAAGATCTGAATTGTGGGGAGAAGTTTGGATTTCTTACGTCGTTTGTCCTTTTTTACAAGGAAAATAATGAATGATACAATGAGTGTGATGATGCAAATCGGAGCCATGACTGCATAAATGATAATGGCTGCAAGCTTTAAATAAAAATGATCGTCTCTTACAAGATCCATTCCAGCAATATGCATGGTCATTTTACCATCCGCACCCATATCGCTGCAAACAAGTGTGGTCTGTCCTTCTCCATCGTCAAACAAATACTGATGATTACCGATTCTTGTAAGTGTTGCGGATGCAACTGCGTATACATCCTCGTCCTTTGTGCTTTTCACAGGGAAGAAGCTCAGATAGGTGAGTAGCTTGGGGAATCCTTTGCGGAATCCTCTGGTGTAGATATAAGCACCGCTTACATCCTCACGTTCTGTGATTTCTGTGTTCTGGAAGCTTTTGTTGTCAGCGGGATTACCAAATATCAGTGAGGGAATTCCGCCGCAGAACGTGGATTCACCGATTTCATTTGTGAGAACTGCAACGCCCACACGGCTCTCGGTATCAAAAACAAGATTTGCAGAGCATGCATTTGTGTTGCCGTTGTGTCCGAGTGTATCTACTGCATACTGTGATGCCCATAAGCCGTGACAGTTGTTCGGAATATCAGTATCCCCTAAGAAAGACGTGACTTCCAGCATCTTCTCAAGTGTTTCCTGCTTGTGGAATAAAGGTGTATTGTCCGATACAAAAGCCTTGCCGAAGGTTGCCATATCTTCGAGCGTGCCTGTTGCAGAACCTGCCGGATACAGAAGAATGTAGCTCATCTCTGTCCGAGGGCACGATCCATGCTTTCGCTTTTCATGTAGGAAGATAGTTTTTCACGCTGTTCTCTAACCCACATGTTGTCCCTGTAGTCTGCTGCAACGGAGGTATGTTCCATACCAAGAGGATCAAGAATATGTTCATGTACATACTCTGCGTAATCCTGACCGCTGACGTACTGCACGATATACCCTGCAAGTGCAGCTCCCCAGTTGGAATATGCCGTCACCTCTCCGGGTGCATAAACCTGCGCAGGCTCCGTATTCTTAAGCGCATATTCCAGTGGAACAAGCTCTGCTTCATCTGCCACTTCCAGTGAACAGATCGTTTCCTGCCAGCCCGCCGTGTGGTTCATCAGATCAATCAATGTGATCGGATCTGTGTAGGCAGTTTTGGTCAGAAATCCTGCCGGAAGATAGGTTCTGATATCTGCATCAAGTTTGACAAAGTCCTGCTCGTACAGCTGCATGATGCTTACCCATACAAAGAGCTTCGAAACGCTGCCCCATTCATAAACGGTGTTTTGATCCGACAGCATCTCATTTTCTTTATTTGCGTATCCGAAATATCCTTCATAAAGTGTCGTTTGGTCACAAAAAACAGCAGTCTGTATTGATGCAAGCTCGTCCTCATTTTCCTGAACAAAAGTTTCGATATCATTTCCAACATCGCTAAAGGATAGTCCTGAGGGTGTCTGTTTTTCTGCTGCATGAACAGGTGTGGCAAGAACAGCGGCAGCAAAAATAGATGAAAGCAGGAAGCAGGAAATTCGTTTAAATAACATAGTATCCCTTCTTTCAAAATTATAAATGTATAATAATTTTACCATATATCATCGGAATTGTCAAGGAATTTTGTGATTTGACAAAACTGTCGCAGAATGTTATAATGTAACAGTATTCGACTGAAAAGAGGGGAGTCAGAATTATGCCGAATATGATTGAAATAACGGATTTAAATGCTCCGGAACTGGAGAATTATGCAAGTTTGTCCGAGGTACAGCTTCGCCGTCTGTATGAGCCTGCACCAGGAATTTTTATTGCGGAAAGTCCGAAGGTAATCACTCGTGCACTTGATGCAGGATATGAGCCTCTCTCGCTGTTGCTGGACAGGAATCAGATCACGGGTGAAACAAGTGCGCTTCTTGAAAGATGCGGTAATATCCCTGTTTATACATCCGAAAGCAGCATTCTGACAAAACTGACAGGCTTTCAGCTGACAAGGGGTGCCCTTTGCGCAATGCGCCGCCAAGTGCATCCGAATGTATTGGAGCTTTGTAAGTCTGCACAGCGTATCGCTGTTCTTGAAAATGTCGTGAATCCTACCAATGTCGGTGCGATTTTTCGTTCCGCCGCAGCCCTCGGCATGGATGCAGTCCTATTGACAACAGGGTGCAGTGATCCACTCTACCGCCGTGCTGCAAGAGTCAGCATGGGAACGGTCTTTCAGATTCCATGGACTTATATTGAAGATATGGGTGTGCTGAAGGAAATGGGCTTCAAAACTGCTGCAATGGCACTGAGCGATAAGGCGATTTCCGTGGATGATCCTGCACTCACCGCTGCGCCGAAGCTTGCAGTCGTTCTCGGCACGGAAGGGGATGGGCTTGCACAAGCAACAATTGCACAGTGTGATTATACCGTGTGCATTCCTATGGCGCATGGTGTGGATTCATTGAATGTCGCTGCAGCAAGTGCCGTTGCATTCTGGCAGCTTTGCAAAACTAAAAATCCGCTTTGTCAATAAGCGAATAGTCCAATTTATGACGTTCTGATTTGTTTGAATTAAACAAAATGCTGTGACAATTTTTCAAAAGCTTGCACTTTTATGAAAAGTATGCTATAATAATGATTAAGTTGTCGAATCGGTAAAAATTAGCATGAAAACGGAGAATGATCTATGCAAAGAAAACTACGGGGCAGTATCATGCTTTTGATTGCCGCTCTCATCTGGGGTACGGCTTTTGTAGCGCAGAGCGAAGGAATGCGCTATGTGGAGCCGTTTACTTACAATGCCACCCGAACATTGATCGGCGGTTTTGTACTGATACCGATTATTATGATATTTCGTAGTATCAGAAGAAAGTCAGGGCAAACAGAAAAGACTTCATTGAGAGCGACGATTACGGGCGGAATTGTCTGCGGTATCTTTCTGTTCATTGCAAGTTCCTTTCAGCAAAGCGGCATCAGTATGACAACCGCAGGAAAGGCTGGCTTTATCACGGCACTCTATATTATCATTGTGCCGCTGTTCGGACTCATTTTCCGTCGTAAGGTCAGTCCCATCCTCTGGTTATGTGTTTTGATTGCGGCTGCAGGTTTCTGGCTGCTGTGCATCAAGAAAGGCTTTACTATTGGAAAAGGTGATCTTCTTGTGTTTTGCTGTGCAATCTTTTTTGCAATGCATATTATGTCGATCGACCATTTCAACGGAAAGCATGTGGATGCCATGCTCATGTCCTGCATCCAATTTTTCACAGCAGGAACTCTGATGGCGATTTGTATGTTCCTATTTGAAACTCCGCAGATCGGTAATATTTTTGATGCAAAAATCACCATTCTGTATTCCGGTTTCATGTCCAGCGGTGTTGCATTTACACTGCAGATCATCGGACAGAAGGATACAGAGCCGACTGTTGCCACACTTCTGATGAGTTTAGAATCCGTGTTTGCTGCATTGTCCGGCTGGCTGATTTTGCATGAGGCACTGACTCTGAAGGAACTGACAGGCTGTATTCTTGTGTTTTCGGCGGTCATTCTTGCACAGCTGAAGTCATCGGGTAATTCCGCTGTTGAAGAACAGACGAAAAATTTGAAATGGAGAGGAAACTATGAAAAAACATTTGAGCAAAATCATTTTTGCACTGCTCGTTCTGGCATATCTTCTGGTATGTCTGATTGTAACCCCGATTTCCGGTGCAATCGGATCCATGTGGTCGCTCCTGCCTCCAATTGTTGCGATCGGTCTGGCTCTGATTACAAAAGAGGTGTATTCCTCATTGTTTGCGGGAATTGTATCCGGCGGACTAATTTATGCGTTGGCGTCATCTGCGGGCTTTGAAGGAATGTTCAATGCAATTATGGATTCGGAAAGCGGTCTGATTGCCAATCTTTCGGATTCCTACAATGTCGGCATTCTTATTTTCCTTGTCGTGCTTGGCTGTATCGTTGTCCTGATGAATAAAGCAGGCGGCAGCCGTGCATATGGTGAATGGGCGGTCAGCCACATTAAAAGCCGTTCCGGTGCATGCCTTTCCACGTTCCTGCTCGGTGTATTGATTTTTGTGGATGACTACTTCAACTGCCTGACCGTTGGATCTGTTATGCGTCCCGTAACGGACAAGTATAAAATTTCCCGTTCCAAGCTTGCATATCTGATTGATGCGACCGCAGCGCCGGTTTGCATTATTGCCCCCATTTCTTCTTGGGCAGCCGCAGTCAGCGGAACTGTAGAGGGAGTAAGCAACGGTATCCAGCTTTTCATCAGTACGATTCCGTTTAATCTCTACGCACTTCTGACACTACTTATGGTTGTATTCATTTCCAAGACAGGATTTGATTTTGGACCGATGAAGGTTCATGAGGAAAATGCAAAGAAGGGTGACCTCTTTACGGCACAGACCAAGAATTATGCAGATGAGGATGCTCCCGCACATACCCGTGGCAAGGTGATTGATCTGCTTCTTCCTGTGCTGATTCTGATCGTTTTCTGCGTACTGGGTATGCTTTATACCGGTGGACTCTTCAGCGGTACAAACTTTATTGATGCTTTTTCAAATTGTGATGCATCCTATGGTCTTTCCCTCGGCTCCTTGGCAGCGTTGATTATCATTATCGGTTATTTCCTCTGCCGTCGAGTTTTGAGTTTTACTGAATGCATGGATTCCATCGCAGCAGGTTTTAAGCAGATGGTACCTGCAATTCTGATTCTCACTTTTGCATGGACACTCAAATCCATGACCGGTCTTCTGGAAGCAGGTACATTCGTTTCCGGTCTTGTTGAGAGTGCAACTGCAATTCAGATTCTCCTGCCTCTGATTCTCTTTGTTGTAGCAGTTGGTCTGTCATTTGCAACAGGTACCTCCTGGGGTACGTTTGGCATTCTGATTCCCATTGTTACCAGCGTGTTTGAAGCACAGCTTGTTGGCGTGTCCGATACAAGCGGCATTCCCACAATGGTAACTATCTGCATGTCTGCATGCCTTGCAGGCGCAGTGTGCGGTGATCATTGTTCTCCGATTTCCGATACGACCATCATGGCATCCACCGGTGCGCAGTGTGACCATGTCAGCCATGTATCCACACAGCTTCCATATGTGCTGCTTGTTGCTGCTGTCTGCGCAGTAGGGTATTTGTTTTCCGGTGTTGTCCAGAGATTTGTAACGGATTACTTCTTAAGCATTCTGATTATTCTGGGTTCATCCCTTGTCTTGATGCTGCTTGTTTTGTTCCTGATGAAAATGTTCATGAGTGGTGCTCCTAAGAAAGCAGAAAAGGCTAAATAAAATAAAAACAGCCCTTTGTAAAAGGGCTGTTTTTTATACATAAAATTCTTCCATCGTGTCCAGACAAATGCATGCGAGCTTTCCGTGGGAAAAGCATGCGCCGCAGTCAATACAAATCGAAGACTCGGTAATTAGAATTTCAGATTTTCCGGAAAAATAATAGGTCGGTGTATGACCGGATACAATGAATACGGATTCATCCTCAAAATATACTGCAAAGGGATCTGTCCGCATCATCATCAGTTCATACTGCGTGTATTCGCTCAGTTTTTTATCGGGACGGAAATTTCCAAGACCTGCATGTACCAGAATAAATGTCTTCTCACCCACATCAATCGTATCATACATGGAAAATTCCGCAATATAATTCAAGATATCCTCACGTTCCTCCACCGGAAGCCTTCTGAATTGCTCGATGGTCGGTGCTCCTCCCTCATTCATCCAGTCAATAAGCATCTGCATGTCGTCGGAATTTATCTGACAATCGTAATTTTCTGCTGTGATTTCCACACTGAGTTTTCGCAGCACCTGCAGCGCCAGTAAATCATGATTTCCCATAATCGGAAAAACATTCGGTCGTTCCATCATGTCTTTGAGAACTTTGATAGGATCTTCTCCACGATCCACTACATCGCCGAGTATAAATAAACTATCCTCATCAGAGAATTTGATTTTCTCCAGCATCGCAATATATCTGTCGTATTTTCCGTGAATATCACTCATTGCATAGATCATTTAAATTTCCTCCTATCAAGTGGGATTTTTAATTGTAATTTATTATATCACATGAAAAACAGTATGTCAATCTTCAGAATATGAACCCAATCTGGAAAATATGGCATCAAATCATGAAATTACAAACATATTTCAATAATTAAACTGTATATTTTTGTGGGATTTAGAGTTATAATTTAAGTAAAAATAACAAGGAGGATTTTCTATGAAACACAAACTCTGGAGTCGTGCAGCTTCGGTTTGTACTGCATTGTCCCTTTTGATCGGGTCAGGCAGCATATTACCGGAAAGCTCTCCGACAAAGGTGCAGACTGTCCATGCGGCAGATGCACAGATTGAGGACTTTGCAATCGGCGATGTTACAATGCTCGATCCCTACAGCACTAATGCATTCGCACTTGAACTGTCCTACCTGCTTTCGTTCGATACGGAAAGGCTGCTTGTGGGCTTCCGTGAGAATGCAAAGCTCAACACAAATGGCGCTAAGCGCTATGGAGGCTGGGAGAACACGCTGATTGCAGGTCATACCGTTGGTCATTATCTGACGGCACTTGCGCAGGCGTATCAGAATCCTTCGATCACGGATGCTCAGCGCAATGATATCATGGCAAAGATCAAGGCACTGGTAGATGGAATGAAGGTATGTCAGCAGAATTCCAAGGGAAAACCCGGATTCCTCTGGGCTGGTCAGATCAAGAATCAAAATAATGTGGAGCAGCAGTTTGACCTTGTACAGCAGGGAAAAACAAACATTATTGAGGAAGCTTGGGTACCGTGGTATACCATGCATAAGCTGATTCAAGGTCTGGTTGACGTTTTCAATGCAACCGGTTATGCACCTGCAAAGGAAGTTGGCTCCGGTCTGGGTGACTGGACCTACAATCGTTGTCTGACATGGAATGATGCAACACACAGAACAGTTCTTTCCATTGAGTACGGCGGCATTAACGGTTGTCTGTACGAGCTGTATGCAATTACAGGTAAGGAAAGCCATGCGGTAGCCGCACATTATTTTGATGAAACGGAACTGCATGAAAAGGTACTCAAGGGCGGAACCAACGTACTGACAAACCGCCATGCAAATACGACCATTCCGAAATTTGTCGGTGCACTGAAGAGATATACTGTGCTTCACGGTAAAACGATCGGCGGTCAGACAGTAGATGCATCTATTTATGTGAAATATGCAGAAGCATTCTGGGAGAATGTAACCACGAATCACACCTACATTACCGGTGGTAACAGTGAGTGGGAGCATTTCGGTTCTGACAATGTACTGGATAAAGAACGTACAAATTGTAACTGTGAAACCTGTAACTCCTATAATATGCTCAAGCTCAGCCGTGAGCTGTATAAGATCACCGGTGAAAAAAAATACATGGATTACTATGAGGGTACATACTACAATTCCATTCTTTCTTCTCAGAACCCTGAAACCGGTATGACAACCTACTTCCAGCCGATGGCAACGGGCTACTTTAAGGTTTACGGAAAGCCCTTTGATCATTTCTGGTGTTGTACCGGTAGTGGTATGGAAAACTTCACAAAGCTCGGCGATACCATGTATATGCATAATGGCAACACACTGTATGTCAATATGTACCAGAGCTCCAAGCTGAACTGGAAGGATCAGAACGTTACGATCACCCAGGACAGTACCATTCCCAACGGCATTTCATCTAAGTTTACCATTGAGGGAAGCGGTTCTCTCGATCTGCGTTTCCGTATTCCTGATTGGAAAGCTGGAAATATGACAATCACACTGAATGGTGAGAAGTGCAGCTATAAGAATGTGAATGACTATGCACAGGTTACAGGCGATTTCAAGAGCGGCGACGTGATTGAAGTGACTATTCCTATGGAAGTCAGAGCATATAACCTTCCTGATGGAAATACAACTTATGGTTTCAAGTATGGTCCCATCGTTCTTAGTGCAGAGTTGGGTAAAGAGAATATGCAGACAGGTTCCACAGGTATGTGGGTAACCATTCCGAAGGATAAGGTTGTAGCTTCCGAGAATATCACACTTTCCAAGGAAGGTCAGTCCGTAGCAGCATTCATGATGGATATCAATGAGTACATGGTTAAGGATGCAAATTCCCTGAAGTTTACACTTACAGGAACCAATACCAAGCTGACATTCACACCACACTATCTCCAGTACCAGCAGCGTTATGGTATTTACTGGAAGTTCTTCAGCAACGGTACAGTTTCCGATTCCGATCTGCCCAGAGCAAAGACAACCGTAGTAGATACAGTACAGCCCGGTTACGGTCAGTATGAGGGTGACAACCTCCATCAGATGACTGCATTCAATGCACATGGCGTAACTAATGATAGTACCTATCGTTATGTAACGGACGGCGGTTATTTCAGCTATCGTATGGCTGTGGATACCTCTGCACCTTTCACCATTCTTCAGGTGACGTTCCGTAAGGCGGATAATGGAAAGACCATCCGTATCCGTGTCGGCGATGCTATCCTCTATGCTGAAAAGCTCAATTATGAGGGCAGCAGTGCAACCTATAATGTGAAGGTGATCGTTCCCGAGGACGTACTGGAAAGAAATGTCAAGAACGTCGATGTAGACGGCGTTGCAACAGATGTAATTGATGTTACTTTCTCTGCGGATGATGGTAAGGAATCCGCAAAGGTATGTGACTTCATCTATATGACAGCTGTTAAGCCCATTTACGATTATGATACTTCCGTAGCTTATTTTGTAGACTGCGGCGACCATGACCAGACAACAACCAGCGGCAGCGATAAGTTCGGCTATTTCAACAGCAGAACCGAGCAGCTCTATGGTGAGGACAGTGTAACCGGTGCAAAGTGGGGTCTGATCGACGATGCGACTGACAAGTACAACGGCGCATCCAAGAGCAAGGGTATCTACACGGCAAACACCTGGCCGAATGAATTTACACTGACAGATGGTCAGGATAAGAAGGCAAGCTTCCGTTATACCAAGAACCAGTACGAGAACAATATTGACCGTCATCTTGATTACGGATTTACACTTCCTAACGGTACCTATACTGTTGAGATGTGTTTCAGTGATCCGTGGTCATGCTCCAAGAATCCGACGATCTATGCAAACTACGGTAAGGACAATCAGTCCATCGTCGCTGAAAACGTAGCGATTGACGGCAATGGCATTGCCAAGGGTACTGTAAAGGTTACGGATGGTACATTGACTCTCAATGTCCGTACACAGGATAAGGCAATCAACCTCAACTACATCCTCATCAAGTTTGCAGATACGGAAGGCTATTCCGTTGTCGGCAAGAAGGGCGATGTCAATCTCGACGGCGTTGTGGATGATGCAGATATCGTTCTGCTCAACGAATACCTCCTGACTAAAGAATCCTTCATCGGCGATCAGGTATATGCATCCGATATGATCGTGGATGTCAACATCAATGCATTTGACTTGGCGATTCTGAAAAGAGAGATTGTTCAGACAAAATCATAATTTCATGATGTAACAATACCCGGCACTCCGTTTTGACAGAGTGCCGGGTGTTTTATGTCTGCGTTTCAATATTTTGGGGTTTCCTGTTGTTATAATAGAACATCCACAGTGCTGTAACAATGATGACCGTATATCCGAGAAAGCTCCATCCGTCGGGCATTTCCTGAAACAGCAGCAACCCAAGCAAGGCTGAGAAGATAATCTGCGAATAGTTGTAGATGGAAATTTCCTTTGCGGGAGCCTGACAGTATGCAGCGGTAATTGTGAATTGTCCGCCTGCCGCTGCAAGTCCTGCTCCAATGAGCAGCAGAATCTGTGTCGGCGTCATCGGATGAAAGTCAAGGAGAAGGAAAGGGAGTGTGACAAGGCAGGAAAAACCGGAGAAGAAAGCAACGATGATCGTCTTGTGCATTCCCTTTTTTCCAAGTGCTCTCACCATACAGTACGCAGCGCCCGCAAAAACACCGCTTGTAAATCCGGCAGCCGATCCTGCGAAATCGCTGAAATCCAGCGTTGGTTTGATGATCATAAGACTGCCGAGAAATGCAATCAGAACCGCAGCACCCTGTGCAGGGCGAAGCTTTTCTTTTAGCAGCAGCCATGAAAATAGAATGGAAAAAGTAGGGGATAGCTTGTTGAGCATGGAAGCGTCCGACAACACAAGATGGTCAACGGCATAGAAATTGCACAATACACCAATCGTTCCGAAAATGGAACGCAGCAGCAGAAATCCTAAGCCATCCTTTTGGAAATGCAGTTCTTTCCTGTCCCTGATGAGCAGGAAGAGTGCAATGAAAAGAGCAATAAAGTTTCTGAAAAAACTTTTCTGAATTGATGGAAGATCCCCCGAAAGTCTGACAAAGAGATTCATGAGCGCAAAACAGAATGCGGACAGAATGACCAGAATCAAACCTTTATATTTTGCTTTCATACGCAGACTCCTTTCTTGAATAATTTGAAGTTTTTAGCAAAATGCTGAAAAACGCTTGACAAAACCTCTTAAAAATGCTACAATATGAATAGAAATATCCATCAGAAAGGGGGATGTACATGCGAAATATCAGTTATCGGGTAGCACTTGGCGGAATTGTATCCTCCTTTTGTCTGCTCGCAATGTTCATGACAGGCGTTTTCCCCTTGCTCTATCTCGTCCTCCCGATGATTGCAGGCGTTCTGATGCTGATCGTTGTCACTGAGGTCAATACCCCGTGGGCGCTTCTGACTTATATGGCAGTCGGACTCCTTTCGATGTTTGTGACGTATGATAAGGAAGCCGCACTGATTTTCATCATGTTTTTTGGACATTATCCCATCCTGATGAAATATCTGAACCGCATTCATCCAAAAGCACTGAGGGTGTCGGTCAAGCTCCTTGTCTTCAATGCCTGCATGGTTTCCTATTTTTATATCAATGTCTATTTGTTTGGTTTGCAGGATCTTCTGGAGGCGTTCGAGGATTTCGGTAAATACGGCAGTATCATCCTGCTGATTGCCGTAAATCCCTTCTTCCTGATGTATGATTTCGGCCTTGACGGAATGCGTGAGATTTATTCACGCTCTCTCAAACCTCGTATTTTTGGCAGATAAATGCTATCAGCCCCGCAGCTGCGGGGCTGTTTTCATTTTGTCGGATAAATAAGCTTTTCTGCTGTCCAAGCCTCAAGTACCATGCACATATCCTTTGCAATTTCTTTTGCACCATCCAGATCATGCATCAGATAATTACCGCACTCAATCCTCTTGCTTCCGGGAATTTCTCCCTCAAACTCCGCAATGAACGCAAAGCATTCCTGTACAAGACGGATGACAGATTCTGCTGTAATTGTATCACGCACCAGAAAATAAAAACCTGTCAGACAGCCCATGGGACCGACATAGACAATATCCTTGCTGTACTTCGTGTTGCGTACATAGGTTGCAAATAAATGCTCGAAGGTGTGTGCGGCAGGGGGAGTAAGATAATCACCCTGCGCATTATTCGGGATCTTCATTCGAATGTCGTAAGTAACGATATCACCGTCAATGCGTGACGTGTACATGCCTTTTCCGAGAACATCATGATCAATTGTAAAGCTTGCAATTTTTTGCATATCCATCATCCTTTCCGAACGTTGATTTCTTATAGTTCTATTGTACATCACCATGCCCGAAAAGTCAAGTATATGATTGCTTTGAAAATCTGAAGATCTATGCAGAAAATGTTATAGAGAGGGGCAGGAAATGGCGTTGACACGTCATTATCTCTATGCTATAATGAATATATAAAAATAGAGTCAAACCACGCAAAGGGGGGGAGATACCCCTGTTCTGCGTGATTTTTTTTTAAGGAGTGTTTTTATGGTTCCGTTTCGTAACCCTGCTTTATCTATGGATGAACGCTTACAGGATCTTCTTGAAAGACTGACTGTGGATGAAAAAATTGGCATGCTTCCGACGCACCAGCTTCCTGTCGAAAGACTCGGCATCGGTGAATGGTATGTTGGACATGAGGTTGCCCGTGGTCTTGTCAATCGTGAGCAAGAGAAACCCTCAACGGTATTTCCGCAGCCGATCGGTATGGCGGCGAGCTTTGATCCTGAAATGATGCATGAAATTGGCAGAATTGCTGCAAGAGAAGCAAGAGCCTACTATAACGAGGATCAAAAAACAGGTCTTATGGTTTGGGGGCCTACTGTTGATCTTACCCGTGACCCCAGATGGGGAAGAAATGAAGAATGCTACGGGGAGGATCCGTTTCTGACGGGTGAAATGAGTATTGCCTATACAAAGGGATTGCGTGGCGATGGCGAGATTTATGCGACCATCCCGACGCTCAAGCATTTTTGTGCGAATAATCATGAGGAGGACAGAGGCGTGGATTCTGCGAATCTCAATCCTCGTTTGAAGCATGAGTATTACTATGCTGCATTCCGTCCGTCGATTGAACGAGGCGGTGCAGAGAGCATTATGACTGCATACAATGATATCTGCCATGCCCCTGCTGTCATGAATCATGACCTCAAAAATGTACTTAAAGGCGAGTGGGGTCTTGGATTTGTGGTAACGGACGGCGGAGATTTCTCACAGAATGTGACCATGCACGAATGTTTCGATTCCCATGCAAAGGCATTGCAGGCATGCCTGAAAGCCGGCACGGACTGTATGACGGATGTAGAGGAAAATGTTCACGCTGCTGCGTACAAAGCACTTGCTGAGGGGCTGATCACAGAAGCAGACATTGATACCGCAGTCGGAAATGTTCTGAAAGCAAGAATGCGGCTCGGACACTTTGACAATACCACGCCATTTGATCATCTGACACGAGCCGATGTGAATACGGAAGCCGATCGTGCGCTGAATCTGCGTGCCGCAAAGGAAGGAATCATTCTCCTTGAAAATAACGGCATTCTTCCGCTTGATTTCAAAAAATGCGGAACGATTGCTCTCCTTGGTGCCTATGCCGACTGCAATCTCCTCGACTGGTACACGGGCATTTCCACCTATCAGATATCGATCAAAGAGGGACTTGTGGAATGCGGCTGTAATCTGATTACCGATGAGGGGTGGGATATCGTTCGTATTGAAGCTCCCAACGGCAAATTCCTTCGTCTTGGTGAGGATGGTGCGTTCTACGCTGATGCGGATGAAGCACAGGCAGAGAAGTTTTACTATTGTCAGCATGATGACAAGCAGCGTTGGGTTAATCTGAAAAGTGTACGGGACGGAAGATACCTGCGTATCGGCGGAAACGGCATTCCCGAATATGGAAATTCCACCGTCTATGCGTGGTTTACCTCCGAAACACTGCATGTCGATACACATAGTCTGACGGGCTGTCAGGTGATTTCCGATTATCTGCATGGACGTCAATTTACGCTTGATGACAAACAGTGTTTGTGTGTACGCAGGAAATCACGTCCCGATCAGAATGTGATGTTCCGCATCCATACCATGAGCCGTGGTTCCGACCGACTTTCGGAAATTGCTAAGACAGCGGATACTGTGATCTATTGTGCAGGAAACGATCCGATGCAGGTTGCAAGGGAGTGCTTTGACAGACGGACAATTCAGCTTCCGCCCGTGCAGCGTGAAGCGGTTCTCCGCCTTTCTGAGGAACGTGATGATCTGATTATGCTCATTGTTTCGGGATATCCCTTTGCGTTCCCATTTAAGGCAAAACGTCCTGCCGCCATTCTCCACACGACTCATGCAGGTCCGGAACTCGGACATGCAGTTTCCGAGGTGCTGTCCGGTGTTTATAATCCTGCGGGAAGATGTCCGCAGACATGGTATGCCTGCGATGAGGATTTGCCCGATATCAAGGATTATGACATCATGAAAAACAAAATGACCTATCGCTGGTTTGACGGCGTTCCGCAGTATCCCTTTGGCTATGGACTCAGCTACAGCAGTTTTTCCTATAGCTCGTATTCTGTATGCAGGCAGGGAGAAAAACTCCTCGTTTCATTTGATATTACCAACATCTCCGACAACGACGGTGATGAGGTTCCACAGGTGTATTATCACGCAAAATCCAAGCGGATCCCCCGACCGCTGCGTCAGCTTTGTGGATTCCGCCGTGTTCATATCAAATCAGGTGAAACCGTTCACTGTGAAATTTCTGTAAGCTTGCGTGAACTGGAATTCTACGATGTATCCCGTGAACGGTTCTGTCTGGAAAGCGGTGAATATGAAATCATGGTCGCTACTTCAAGTGCGGATATTCGCTTGAACGGCACAATTCAGATCGAAGGTGAAATCATTCCTCCCCGTGATTTTACGACGGAAACGGATGCACAGCTCTATGATGCAGAAAATGCAACGGAGATTTATGCCGATCCCATGAGTGGAGAAACACACATTCGGGGAACGGAATGGAGCTGTGAGCTTTTGTACCAGAATGTAGATTTTTCCAACGCAAAGCAGCTGATCATCCGTGTGGCAGCTCCCATTGAACCTGCAAAGCTTCTGGTCTTTCTTGATCAGGAAGCATCACCGCTATCGGAAATCACCGTGCAGTCGGCTGACGGTTATACGGATTTTTCCGCATATGGGATTCCTTTGCAGATTGACGGCTGTCATGATATTCGTCTGTCCTTTGGCAATAACTGCTGCATCAGAAGTCTTCGTATTGTGAAATAATCATCAAGCCCATTCATTTTCTTATGAAAAATGGATGGGCTTGTGTTTGCATAAGAATTTTTCAGTTTGTCAGTTTTCAGAGAGTTTGATTGACTGTATAGTATGAAGGACCTTCAATAGATAAAAGGAAGTGAACCACGTGTCAAATGAAGTACTACTAAAACTGCTGATCGAACAGCCGGAAGAGGGAATCAGCGTTTTGATTGAACAGTATGGTGGCTATGTCCATACCGTTGTTCGCAATAAGCTGCAGGATATTGCTTCGAAAGAGGATATCGACGAAACCGTCAGTGATGTGTTTGTCATGCTCTGGAAGTGGGTGAAGGAGCATCCGCAGACGGACGTGAATTTGAGAGCCATGCTTGCCGTAATGGCAAAGCGTCATGCGATCAACCGCTTCCATGCACTCAAAAAGCAAGCGCAATGCGATTCGCTTGATGAGATGTTCGTGCAGCCGCAGGATGTGTCTGCGACTGATGAGAGTGTCATTCTAATGGAAACGGTAAAATCGCTCGGTCAGCCTGACAGCGAGATCATCCTGCGCCGCTATTATTTCGGACAAACCAGCCGTGAGATTGGTGATGCACTTGGGCTGAAAACGAACACAGTGGATCAGAAACTATCAAGAGGACTTAAAAAGCTTCGCATCATTTTTAAGGAGGACTGACGATGGAACAGCGTTTTGATGATCTGAATATGCAGGCAATGGCACTTGCTGACAATGAACTGACAAATATTGCGAATACTTTGATTCTGAGTGATGCAGAAAACGCTCATATCACAGCGCTCGTACTGAAAAAGACCGGAATTTCAGCTAACACAGCAAAGCCCATCGTACACAAGCGCAGATTCGGGCGATTTGGAATAATTCTTGCTGCGGCAGTGCTGACTATTGCAGCAATGGGTGTGACCGTTTCGGGATATCTGCGGTATAATCAGCCGTTGGTGGAGCATCATTTCGGCGTACTTGGCAGCACATGTCTTTCAGAGATGAATCTACCCGATCCTGTGACGTATTCAAATGGTGTTGTGGATCTGAACGTTGAAGCAGTGCTGTGCGACGGAAAGTGTGCGATGGTACTTGCCACGATTAAAGCATCGGATGAAGAACAGCAGATTGAGAATATATTGAACATCGATGACGAATTAGGTTCTGTTGGGCAGAATATGCAGGCAACATACACTATCGTCGATAACCAATGTTGGGCATCATGGATCATAAAAATTGATAAGGAATACTCCGGTGAGGATATTATTTTCCGTTTTAGTGATGATGTAGTAACGTTCGAAAAAGCGATGCAAGGGATAGATTTTCCGATATCTGTTTTAAAGAACGTTCCTGTTCTGACACTAAAATCAGAAAGAGGATATACGATGAGCCTTTCCGCATTTCAGATGTATACGGACAGACGTGATGCATTTCGTGATTGTTCTTTTCGTCTGTATCGCAGCAATGGCACAGTAACCGAGTGCGCCATGCCGCTTATAGCATCATACAGTGGTTATTCAGAACAGGAAAACACGCATGTCCATTCAACAACCGCTAAGGTATACGAAGTCGTAGATGGAAAAGAATATCATAAGGATGATCCTTCTACCTATAATGGCTATCTTGATCTGTCGGATGTTACCCATATCGAAATCGAAGGCGAGCTTTATTATGTACAGGAATAGCAAAAAGCCCCTCAACCGAGGGGCTTTCGTTATATCAGTCATTCCTATGCTGATACGCATACACCGAAGTAATCACAAAGACCGCAGTCAGGATGACCATGAAGATGATCAGCAGCCATTCCGGCGAGAGTCCGGCAATCATTGCAATGATGTCAATGAGAACCAGCAAGAATCCGGCAATGACGAATACCTTGCCGCCGAACCGGTGTGTCAGCTTCCAGCACTGTTCATTGTTTAGTGTCCATGAAATCTTGATGCCAAGGGTCTTGTTCTGTGTGATGGTCGGGAAAAAGTTGCCCATGGCAATGAACAACAGCCCGAATGCAAGAATCAGCAGGTATCCGAGATGCGGCATATGCTCCATTTTCGCACCGATGACCGCTTCTCCCTGCATTGTCCAGAACAGAAAGAAGTTCACACAGATGAAGAATATTGTGATGATAAGCATGGTGATCTGGAGGGGCTTGCGGTTCGGGTAGTCATTTTTACGGAGTTTCAGTTCCAGCAGAATGCCAAGCGATATCAGCAGTGGCAGGAATGCCGGAATCAGCATGATCCACTTGGAACCGATGGCATCCACCTGAAAATTCGCATCGAAATGCGTCGGTACCATATCCGGCAGTGTGGGAATGTAAATGAGCGATGCAATGAGATTGAGGATGGATAATACAAAACTGATGATCATAAATTTATTTTTCTTCATGGTGTTCCTCCTGTGTCCCGAACATCCCCATCATGGATTTCAGAAACTCCTGAAAAACCGTGGTGTTCAGGCTATAGATGATTTTCTGTGCTTGCCGTTGTGTGCGGACAAGCTCTGCTTCTTTTAAAATTTTCAGATGATGCGACATCGTTGCTCCCGAAAAATCGAAATGCTCTCCGATCTCTCCGGCAGTCATATCCTGCTTTTGCAGGAGCGTGAGAATCTCACGCCTTGTCGCATCTGCAAGTGCGCCCCAGACATCACTCATGTAATGCACCCCATTTCTTCCGCAGCTTCAGAATGCCGAAGAAACATCCCACTGCAATCACCGTGAGACCGCCCTCAACCAACACATACATCGTATTCATGCTGATGACCTCGCCAAGATAAGGCGTTGCAAGCCCCTGTCCGATACCTGCCACGCTGTCCACAAGCGTATGGATTGCAAGGCAGATGAAAATGCCGGTCAGCGGACGTTTTTTTGCCACGAAATAGCATACCAGCATACTCAGGAACAGATGCAGGATGATTGTCATTGCACGTTCCCAGACACCGAGCAGATACATAGGGGCGGCTGTGTTCAGCATTGTTTCCTTGATCATGTCAAACTGTGCCATATCCACCCCAGCCTGTGCAGCAGCTTGCTGTACCATTGCATCAAATGTTCCAGTGTTGATCATCACAGCATACAGAATGTTGTTGATGTACTGAAGTCCGACCACGACCACGGCTTCGATCATGCCATGTCCCAGACCTGCCGCCATTGCCTTGTACAGGGTAATGCCTTTTCGGTCGAGGATCTTTGCGGTCGTGAATCTTCCGGCAAGCTCAAACAGTCCGGCTGTTGCCGCAAGAGAGATGCCGTAGATCAGATAGTGATTTTCTGCAAATGCCATGAATCCCTCGTTCATGGAAAGTGCGTTTAGGATGGGGATACGGATGAGCATCTGCGGTACGAAAAATCCTGCCGCTCCGATTAGTGCTGCGAGCCAGACTTTTTCGTCTTTATGACGGATGCAGTACCAGATCATAATGCCGATCGGTACAAGGGTTGTAAGCAAAAGTGCAATGCACATGCAGACGATTGAAGGGATACTTACCATAAGATGACCTCCTGTTTTTTCACTGTGTGAAGATGTATTTAGACGTTTGTCTAAATACAGTATAGCACATAAAAATAGATTTGTCAATAGTTATTTAGAAAAAAATCTAAATAACTAAAAAGTCCGGAATCAGGCTGATTCCGGACTTTTGCAGCGGATGGGTTCAAGTGAAAATAATATTCTTTGAACGCCAAGATATATGGTAGTGCACAGAAGCGTATAGATACACATGGAAGGTATACCGGAATTTCCGGGAACATGAATCAGGGCGAAAAAAACGTTGCAGATCTGGATAGAAAATACAGCCGAGAACAGGGGAATACCAAGCAGCTTTTCCCATTGTGGACGAAGATCGGTTTTGCGAAGCACCATCACAAGACGGCTGAGATTACCGCAGATGTTGCTTGCGTAGTAGGAGAGGACAATTCCGTAGAATCCGAAAAGCGGTACAAAAATCAGAACAATGGAGATGCGGATAAAGTATTCGACAAGATAGTTGAACGAGGAAAACGCCTGTGCGCCGATTCCCTTGATAATGCTTTCCAGAACGATCTCCAGATAGATGAACGGAACAACAGGGGCAAGCAGTACAATCATTTTACCCGCAATCTCGCCGCCGCCAAGGAGCTGTCCGATTTCCTTTCCGAATTGCAAAAGCATCGTGGTTACAAAAATTGCAAAGACAAGTGTTCGGCGTATGACTTTTTCGGAAAGATCGGTAATTCTAATTTTATTGCATGCTGCCGATTCTCTTGCGGTTTCCGTAACGAGAATGCCGGAGAGGGAGCAGAGGATGGTGGATGGAAAAAAGAGCGTGGGGATAATGATGGCTTCGAATATTCCGAACTGGCTGAGAGCATCGGAAACAGAATTGCCTGCCTGCTGTAGTGTGATTGGTACAAGAGCGTCATTTGCAGAGCTGAGCAGGGAAGTCAGGGCACTGCCAAGCATGACAGGTACTGCAAGAGTTATGTATTGCAGCAAGGAAACGGATGGTTTACCATTGCATTTCATATGCTTTGTGCGATAGCGCAGGAGCAGATAGAGAAGTGATCCGACAGAGCCTGCGATGCTGCAGACAGCCGTCATCATGCAGATGCCCGAACTTGTTACAGGGGTGATCCACCAGACGATCACAGTCATAAGCAGACAACGGATGATAAATCCAAGCGCATCCGAAACCGCACAGATTTTCGTGTGACAGCTTGCATTGAAATAACCGCGCATGCATGCAGTGAAGGTCATCAGCGGAAGGGAGCATGCCATGACACGGATGGGGAAGGATAGTGCAGGAGAATCGAAGAAATGCTCACTGCACAGAGGGGCAAGGAGAAACACACATATCGCAACAATGCAGCTCAGTGTCATACTGACAATTATACAATAAGATAAGACACGGGAGGGATTTCCGTTCTTTCTGCCCATTTCTTCGGAGATAAACCGACTTGCACAGAGGAATACATTTCCGCTTGCTGTGATGGCTGACAACGAAAAAAAGGAACCGGTCAGTGAGAGGATACCGATAGCCTCCGTTCCGAGGGAATTGGTCATGAACACATTCAGCAGCAGCGCAATACCATCAAGCAGCATTTGTATGACAGTCAGCAATAGTGTATCCCGTGCAATATTTCTCTGCATTTGCAGCACCTCCGAAAAAATGGCAGTACATGTTGTACTGCCATTCTATGTGCCTGTTTCGTGGTTTATGAATGAAATATACGGGAATAATTCTCATAGATAAAAGCGTTCTGAGGATTCGGAATGTATTCTTTGATAGTGATGGAATCCGCAATCAGTCTGCGTGCCTGTGAAATTCCATCAAGCTCCCCTTCAGAGATAAGCTGGATTACAGCATTTCCATATGCTGCCGCTTCCGCAGGTCCGATCAGTACAGGAATATTACAAATATCCGCAGTCAGCTGACACAGCAGCATATCCCGGCTGCCTCCGAGCATATAAATGCGGCTGATTTTCTTACCCGTGCAGCGCTGCATTTCATCAAGTGTATCCCTGAATTTGCAGGCAAGGCTTTCATAGATGCAGCGAAGCGCTTCGGCAAGATCGGAGGGTTCCTGCTGTCCGCTCTCGATGCACCATGCACGAAGTCTTGTGAGAATATCATAGGATTCCGAGAAAGCAGGTGCATCCGTATCAATAAATCGTACTGCAGGTTCTGCCTGCGCCGCAAGCTTTTCAAGCTCGGAATAGGAGTAACTTCTGCCACGCCGCAGCAGCGCACGTCTGATATCCTGAATCATCCGAAGGCCATTCATATCCTTCTGAAGCGTATGAAGAGTACCGAAGCCTGCCTGCGGAACAAAAGCATGCTGATCCGATGATAAAGCGGCATTATCTTCGTCAAGCTCAAATGTAAATCTGGAAGATGCTCCGCATGTGATCGACGCAAAGGGGATTCCGTCCGTGTCCGGAACAGAAACCGCTGCACACTGGGAACCATTTCCACAGACTGCAATGACGGGGACGGAGGGGATATCAAGTTCCGTGCAGATTTCTTCTGAAAGCATTCCCTTTCGAGTACCTGTCTGCATAATCGTCGGGAACAGATGCTCGGGAATTCCAAGCTGTTCCACAATCTCCGAGTTCCACCCACCGCCGGAGTGATCGAACATACCCGTTGCGTCGGCGATACAGTGTTCCGTTGAAATATCCCCTGTCAGAAAATATGCAATCAGATCGGGGATGGGGAGAAACACCTGTGCCTGTGCAAGAAGTTCGGGTGCATTGCATTTCTGCTCAAAAAGCTGCACAGCAGTGCAGTCGGAGCTTTTCAGTATCTGAAGGAGATCTCTGTCTGATCTGAGAATTCTCTCTGTTCTTTTATCAGAAAAGTGAAACGGATTGGAAAGGAGGTTACCACGTTTGTCAAGCAAACCATAGTCCTTTTCCCATGCGTTGATACCGATGCTGTCAAATCCACCCATTGCATGTGCTTTGCGGAGCCCTGCTTTGATTTCTTGGAAAATACGCAGTATATCCCAATAAACGTGTCCACCGCAGGAAACAGGTTCATTTGGAAAACGATGGACATCCTGCATTCTCAGACGATTTCCGTCATAGATGGCGGTTATAATACGTCCGCCCGCTGCACTCAGGTCGAGTGCAAGTACTCTTCTGCTCATTTTGCTGCTCCTTTATTCATCTTTTATCTGTTGTATATCTGCAAAATCTGTCACTATAGAACATTATACACGATATTGGAACATATGTCCAGTACTTTTTCAAGATGTATTGATAATTTTCTACATTATGAAGCAGAAATATGATTTTCTTGAAAAAAACCGGATACAGCTATTGACGGCAGGCGTTTTATTCGGTATAATATAATAGTAAAGGTATGTACACAGAAACCCTGACACTTGTGGAGGTGTGCTTTGAAAAATCAGATTTCAGCGTCCATTCTCAATGCCGATCTGCTCCATCTGGAGGAGGTTGTCCGTAAGCTTGAAGCAGCAAAGGTTGATATGCTGCATTTTGACGTGATGGATGGCGTTTTTGTAAACAATATATCCTTTGGAATTCCGATTCTGAGTGCATTGTCGGAGGCAACATCCATGTATAAAGACGTACATCTGATGATCACGGATCCTCTCAGATATGTAGACGCCTTTGCAAAAGCCGGTGCGGATATGATTACTTTTCATCTGGAAAGTGAAAGTAATCCGATGGCAGTGATTAATGCAATTCATTCTTCGGGCTGTAAGGCAGGTATTTCCATCAAGCCCGCAACGCCCGCAGATACAGTATTTCCGTTCCTCGACAAGGTTGATATGGTACTTGTCATGACGGTTGAGCCGGGTTTTGGCGGTCAGGGATTTATTCATGAAATGACCGATAAAATTTCTGAAATCCGTCGTGAAGCCGATAAAATGGGATTGTCCCTGATGATTGAAGTGGATGGCGGAATCAATCACGAAACTGCACCTCTTGTCTGGAATGCCGGTTCCGATGTGTTTGTTGTCGGCAGCTATCTGTTCAGACATAGTGACCTTGTCGAGGCGGTAAACGGACTGCGGTTTGAATCACAGGAGGCTGTGAAAGCGTGAACAGTGCTGCAACAAAACCGCATTTCAGGTCCCCTGAATACTGGCTGGCTTTAGGTGCGGTATGTCTGGTGAGCCTATGCTTTTATGGACTGCGTGCCGCTCTGATCATTGGAATTGCGACAGTTACTGCGGTGCTTACGGATTTCTTTTGTCTGTTTTTGCAGAATAAATCTTACAGAAAAGTCGATATTGCAAATATCGCTCCGCCCATAGTCATGGTGCTGATGTTTCCGTCAAGTGTTTCCTATCCAGTTGTTGTGCTCAGCACCGTTTTTACGGTTGCAGTGGGGATCCATGTGTTCGGAAGCCGTCGGAATTATCTTTTCCCACCGGCTGCAGTCGGCTATCTCTTTGCACTGCTTTGCTGGAGGGACGAGCTTCTGAATGCACCGCATGCAGGCGTGCATCTTCCGATGTTCGGAAGTCATGAGGGGGTTCTTCAATCTACACTGAGCAGCAGATTCAATCATGAAGGGGTCTTTGCGGCTGAAACATTTGATATTCTTATCGGCAATGTCGCCTCACCCATGGGAACCGGCTGTATCCTGCTCCTTGCGGTCATTCTTCTTGTTCTGTTGTTTCGCAGTTCTGTTTCCTGCTGGGGTGTTGCCGGTTATCTGTTCGGAATTTCATTTCTTGCAAATTTCGGAAGCATTCCTGCCCTCTATTATCTTTCTGTCAATATGGTAATCTTTTCCATGATTTTTCTTGTGGGGGATACGCTTGTGATTCCCAATGGAAGGCTTTCCGTTCTGTTCGGCAGTACTTTGACAGGTATGCTGACCTATTATCTGATGGCAGCTCATGCGCTGGAATATGCTCCCGTCGTTGCCGTTATGCTGACATGTCCTCTGTGGCATGCGCTCGCAGAAATTGAGGAACGTATCGGACAGAAACTTGATGCAATGGAGCTTGCCGCAAAGCAGGAAATGATGCAGGATGGTGTACCGACAGACGTGGAGGTGCTGCATGAAACAGAATAAGTTTTCAGCAATTGATGGGCTTTTTCGCCGCAATGCAGTACTCGCCGAAGGAATGGTCATTGCACCGATCGTTGTCTGCTGTGATACGCTACCCAAGGCACTGATACTTTCACTTGCATTTGCATGCATCACTTTCTTGTCCGTGAGTATTGCTTCTTTTTTTCCGAAAAGTATTCCCTATGCACTCAGGATCATTCTGTATGCAATCACTTCGTCGCTTATCTATATTCCGGTTGCAATGCTTTGCAGCTATCTGAATTTTGCAGTGATCGGAATGTATCTGCCGCTTTTGACGGTCAATTCCTTTGTGGTTCTGCATTCGGAGCTTTATTTCTACAAGCTGCAAAAGCGTCTGCTTCTGCCCGCCCTCTTTCTCCATATTGCCGGCTTCTGTCTGACTGCGGTTATAATCGGTCTGGTCCGTGAGATACTTGCATATGGTACGATTTGCGGCAGGGTAGTGGATGTTCCCGTTCTGATGCAAGGCTTATCCGCACCGTGGGCGGGCTTCATCCTTCTTGGTATTCTTTGTGCAGTGCATCGGAAATTTTTCCCCAAAAAGTAGGTGAGCAGTTATGTGGATCTTTACAGTATTTTTATCGCTGCTTGCGGATAATCTGATTTTTACTAAAGCGCTCGGAACTAGCACACTGATGGCGGCATCCAAAAGCCGTTCCAATCTGCTGATTCTGTCGCTTATGATGTCCCTGTTTTCTGTAGCAGGGTGCATGCTGACCACGATCCTTTACTGGAGTATTCCACTGCTTCGTCATGAATCCGTGATGGTGGAATCTCTTTTCAGTCCCATTTTGTATACCGCTGTTATTTCTGTCATATATATCGTAGTGCTTCTGCTTTTATATGCTTTAAGCGGTAAATGGTTTTCCACAATTAAGAAATATGTCCATCTGTCTGCATTTAACTGTGCTGTCATGGGCGTCATGCATCTTTGCTTTGCGCCTGAACGTTTTCTGACAGGAAGTTTTGTGCCTACAGATTTTCTGGGAATGTCCATGCCTGTAATGGACGCAAGAACCGTCTATGGTTCTTTGCTGTTCGGAATTCAGATGGGTCTGGGATTTCTTCTTGCATCTCTTTTCCTGCTTGCGGTCCGCAAGCGGCTGTATGCACCTGAAGTTCCGGCTGCATTTCGTGGCTTCCCTGCGATTTTAGTCTATATCGGGTTGCTTTCGATGGCAATCCATGCAATCACTGTGTAAGAGAGAAAAAATAAACACAGTGCACCCGGAGAGGAGAAAACAATTTCATATGAAAATCAAACCGAAAGGACGTAAAATCTATCGGTACAAAACACGGTTTGAACGTCTGAAGGGATTCCTGCGTGATACCCGTGCAATTTCGCTGACTGTTCTGGGTACAGGCGTATTTGTATTTGTCGGTTACAGTATCGGTGCGCCTGTGATGGATTTTCTCAAGAAACAGGAAATTCTTGTTCCGACATCCATCGCTGAAACCGATACTTCAAGTGTGACGGAATCAACCGCCCCGACTGAAGAGCCCACGCAGCCCCCTGTTCAGGAACATAGCAGATTATGCGGCTACTATCTTGATAAATCCGCACTTTCTACAAAGCAGACGCTTGAAGATGCTCTGTCTGCTGTCCCTGAAGGAATTACCCATGTGATCGTACCGCTGAAGGCAGAGGGAGGAAGACTCTATTATGCGACTCGCCTTGCAGATGCCGGCATGTGCGGTGCAGTGATAGCGGCAACTCCGCTTGAAACGATTTATACGGTCATAGCGGAAAAAGGCTACATTCCCGTTGCTTCTATCAACGCTCTTGAAGATTCCGTCTATCCGCATACTTATGCGGAGGCCGCATATAAAATTGCGGACAGTACGGAAAAATGGCTTGATGATGCACCGGAAAACGGTGGTAAACCCCGTCTTTCCCCCTTCAGCGAACTGACATTGGATTATTTAGCAAATCTTACCGATGAAATTGTACAGACAGGCTTTACTGTAATACTTTGCGAGGGACTCATGTTCCCTGATTTTACTGCAGAAGAGCTGCAGACTCTTGATACCCGTGTATCCTCAGCCGACAGGTCTTCCGCACTTGCGGATGTGGTCAATGTTATGAAAAATGCCGCGGGAAATGCAGCGTTCTATGTTAGTGTTGATGGCGATGCACTTTTGAAGGGAAAGGCTGAGCTTATGGATGCTGCAGAGCTTATTTCTGTGACAGGCATTGTGGTTTCAGCGGATGCACAGACAGCACAGCAAAAACAGAAAATTCAGAATCTGCTCTCGGAATTCAGCTGTGTGCTGCAGCTTGAGGGAGAGGGCGATGCACAGTCTGCTGCAATTGACGGCAGTTATATTCTGCGTCCTTAAACACGAACAAAATTTGCGAAAAGCAAATGAAATAGAAAGCAATGAAGGGGTGTCAATACCATGGCAGAAAAATTTACCGTTGCACTGAGCAAAATCATTGATGAATTCAAGCTTGAAGTCATCCACATGCCCTGCGAGGCTGCTGAAATCCTGATCGATGAAAATGACGTTACACGTCCCGGACTTCAGCTGATGGGTTTTTATGAGTACTTCAACCCTGAGCGTATCCAGATCATCGGCAAGATGGAATTTGCTTATCTTTCCACAATTGATGAAAAGACAAGATATGAGAGACTGGAAAAGCTTATTTCTCAGAAGCTCCCTGCACTTGTCATTACAAGAGAACTTCCGTATTTTGACGAAATGCTTGAGCTTGCAAAAAAATATGAAATGCCGCTTTTGCGCAGTAAGGAAAGTACTTCGAATTTTATGTCGGGATTGATTGCATTCCTCAACCTCAACCTTGCCCCCCGTATTACTCGCCATGGCGTTTTGATTGAAATTTATGGCGAAGGTGTATTTATCACCGGCGAAAGCGGCGTAGGTAAGAGCGAAACTGCAATTGAGCTTGTTAAGCGTGGACATCGTCTTGTAGCGGATGATGCGGTGGAGATCCGCAAGGTTTCCAATATCAGCCTTGTGGGAAGTTCTCCCGAAAATATCCGCCACTTCCTTGAGCTTCGTGGTATCGGTATCATCAACGCACGCCGTCTGTTCGGTATGGGTGCTGTCAAGATGACAGAGAAGATTGACCTTGTTGTAGAGATGGAGCTTTGGAATCCCGAAAAGATTTATGATCGTATGGGCATGGATATTCAGTATGTATCACTTCTTGGCGTTAAGGTTCCGTCCCTGACGATTCCCGTAAAACCCGGCAGAAACCTCGCTGTCATTCTGGAAGTTGCCGCTATGAACAA
The DNA here is from genome assembly GCA_017521325.1 of Oscillospiraceae bacterium. GTDB lineage: Bacteria > Bacillota > Clostridia > Oscillospirales > Ruminococcaceae > UBA3855. The sequence goes on from JAFXCV010000068.1 coordinate 30,088, forward strand.
CCGTCAGAAGAAAATGGGCTATAATGCTGCAATGGAACTGATGAACCGCCTCGGCATGCAGATGGATACCACTGAAACCGTCAAGAACTACGATGTATTTTAATTAACGCAACTCATTGGAGGAACACTATGAAAGAACAACTGCAAAAGCTCTGTGAACAATATGCATGTCCTCTGGAAACGGATATCAGACTTTCTCAGCATACAACCTTCCGTATCGGAGGTACTGCGGATTTTTGGGTGGACATTACCTGCGTACAGGGCTTGCAGGCTTTGTTAAGCTTTTGTCGGAGTCAGAAGATTCCGTATTTTGTCATTGGCAAAGGCAGCAATATTCTGGCATCCGATGATGGATTTCGTGGAGTCATTCTGCACCTTGGAAACAGATTTTCCGCAATAGAAGTATCTGATGCAACAATCACTTGTCAGTCAGGTGCGGCGCTCGGTGCAGTTGCCCGCATTGCTGCGGAACATTCGCTCAGCGGTATGGAATGTCTCGCAGGGATTCCGGGAACAGTTGGCGGTGCCCTTTACATGAATGCGGGTGCCTACGGCGGTGAGATGAAGGATATCGTTGTCAGCTGTGCGTATGTTACCGCCTATGGTGAGCTTTGCACGATGGATGCGAAGGAGATGGATCTTTCCTATCGCCACAGTATTTTTGAGGAAAATGCTGGCGTAATCGTGAGCGTAACGCTTCGTCTGGTTCACGGTGATCAGAAGGCGATCCTCGAGAAAATGGAAGAACTTCTTATACAGCGTAAAACCAAGCAGCCGCTGGAATATCCGAGTGCCGGAAGTACCTTCAAGCGTCCGCAGGGAAGCTATGCATCCCTGTTGATTGATCAGTGCGGTCTGAAAGGACTTTCTGTCGGAGATGCGCAGGTCAGCGAAAAACACTGCGGCTTTGTTATAAATAAGGGCAGTGCAAGCTGTGCCGATGTTCTTGCACTTTGTGAAAATGTAAAGCAGCAGGTAAAGGAGCAGACCGGTTATTCCCTTGAACTTGAACCGGTTATTCTCGGATAATTACGAATACTATTATTTTGTGAGGTGTATAACATGCAGCTGGTAATGATTACTGGAATGTCCGGTTCCGGAAAATCCATGGTCATGCAGGTGATGGAGGATATCGGATATTATTGCATCGACAACCTTCCGCCGCAGCTGATTCCGAAATTTGTGGAGATCTGCAGACAGAAGGAAAACGGCGTAAATAAAGTTGCAATTGCCGTGGATATCCGTTCCGGCGGTATGTTTTCCGATATTTACAGCTGCTGGCATAATCTGAAGCATGAGTCTGGCGTGGATGTAAAGGTTGTATTTACGGAGGCATCCGAGGAGGTGCTGATTCAGCGTTACAAAGAAACACGCCGTAAGCATCCTCTCGGGGACAAATGTGGTTCTCTGCAGGAAGCAATTGCTTACGAGCAGGAACAGCTTCAGCCCATGCGTGCCATTGCAGATTTTTATGTAGAAACTTCGCATTTGAGCGTTCAGCAGTTGAAGGAAGAAATCAAGAGCATGTTCCTTACGGAAAAATCCGATTCACTGCTCATCAAGGTCATGTCTTTTGGATATAAATATGGCGTTTCGACGGAATCCGACCTTGTACTGGATGTCAGATGTCTTCCCAATCCCTTCTATATTCCGGAGCTGAAAACGCATACCGGCTGTGAAAGCTGTGTAAGGGATTATGTGATGCAGTTTCCGCAGTCGAAGGAACTGCTTGCGAAATTCATGGATATGCTTGAATTTCTGCTGCCGCTTTATATTTCGGAAGGAAAGAGTCAGCTGGTCATTGCCTTCGGATGTACGGGCGGCAAGCACCGTTCCATAACATTTGCTGAAATTGTCAGCGAGGCTCTTCTTGAAAAGGGTTACCGTGTGCATAAGATGCACCGTGATATAACAAGATAAAAACGGAGGTGAAACGATTTGTCTTTTTCTGATAATGTGCGTGAAAGTATACGCAGTACCATTAACGATCAGGACAAGCGTTTTGCCTGCTTGTATGGAATGCTCCTTTATTGCAGAACCTTGACAAAGGATGAGATCTGCGTGAAAAGTGAAAGTGAGATTTTCGATTCTGTTTTCCCTATTCTGATGAAAACAGTATTCGGTGCTGCAATTCCGCTTGAGATCACACGCAAGCCCCGAAAGGATGGCACCATTCTCTACATCTACCGCATCTGCGGCAGGGAAGCGGTTACGAAGATCAGGGGGATGTTCCATATCCATGAGGAACGTCATATTGATATGCGCAATCTGCCGACCAACAGCATTGGGATGTTTCTTGGCGGTGTATTTTTGACCTGCGGCAGTATGACCGATCCTAACAAGGACTATCATCTGGAATTTACTGCACCCACAGAGGCGCTTTGCAGCGACCTTTGTGACGTGCTGCTCAGCGTGGGGGTGCATCCGAATGTCACAAAGCGCAGATATGCATATGCTGCCTATCTGAAGGTCAGCGAAGAAATCGGTGATCTTCTGACGTTTATGGGTGCACAGCGCTGCACGCTTGATCTGATTGACATCAAGATTGACAAGGAAGTCAAAAACAATGTCAATCGCCTGAACAATTGCGATATGGCAAACATTGATAAGGTGATCTCTGCATCCGAAAAACAGCAGGAGGATATCCGCCTCATTATTCAGAACGATGGTATGAAGGAGCTTTCGTCCGATCTACGGGAGCTTGCGGAGCTTCGTCTGGAAAATCCTCACCTGAGCCTGCAGGATCTTGGTGATATGCTCTCAAGACCCATCGGGCGTTCAGGTGTCAACCACCGTTTTCGCAAACTTGCAGCGATAGCGGAACGCTATCGGAAGGAGGGTACAAATGGCAGCAGCTGAAGATTTTGTGCATCTGCATGTGCATAGTGAATACAGCCTGCTGGACGGTGCATGCAGACTCAGGCAGCTTGTACAGCATGTCAAAGAACTCGGACAGACGGCTGTTGCAGTCACGGATCACGGCAATCTCTATGCAGCAGTTGCATTTCATGATGCAGCAAAGGAAGCCGGAATCCGTCCGATCATCGGCTGTGAGGTCTATGTAGCGCAGCGTACCCGTTTCGATAAGGAACCGCTGCTTGACGGAAAAAGCTACCACCTTGTGCTGCTTTGTGAAAATGATATCGGTTATCGAAATCTCATCAAACTTGTTTCCTTGTCCGGAATTGAAGGATTCTATAAAAAACCGAGAGTTGACCTCGAACTTCTCAAAAAATATCACGAGGGTTTGATCTGCCTTTCAGCCTGTATCGCCGGAGAAATTCCTCGGCTGCTGCTGGAGGGCAATTATCATAGTGCAAAAGAGGCGGCGATGCGTTATCGTGAGATTTTCGGGGAGAACAATTTCTTTCTGGAAATACAGGATCATGGAATTCCAGAAGAACGAAAAGTGCTGCCGCAGCTTCGAAGACTTTCGATTGAAACCGGCATACCTCTTGTTGCAACAAATGACGCACATTACGTCACTCGCAATGATGCGACAATGCAGAAGGTCCTTGTCTGCATTCAGATTGGCAAAACGCTTGACGAACCGAATAGCATGGGCTTTATCGGAAATGAATTTTATCTCAAGTCCACGGAGGAAATGGAACAGCTTTTCCCGGATTCCCCTGAGGCAATCACCAATACGGCAAAAATCGCAGAACGCTGTCATGTGAATTTCAGCTTCGGCGAACGCAAGCTGCCATATTTCGTAAAGGAAGGCGTGCAGGATAATACAGCATATTTTCGTGCGCTCTGTACGAAGGGGATGTACCTGCGTTATGGCAATACTCCGTCGGATGCTGTGAAGCAGCGGCTTTCCTATGAGCTATCCGTCATTGAGAAAATGGGCTTTGTCGATTATTTTCTGATTGTCTGGGATTTCATCCGCTATGCCAAGAGCCGAGATATTCCCGTAGGTCCCGGCAGAGGTTCGGGAGCCGGAAGTCTGTGCGCTTATTGCCTTGGTATCACAGGTGTCGATCCCATTGCAGCCAATCTGCTGTTTGAGCGTTTTTTGAATCCCGAACGTGTCAGCATGCCCGACTTTGATATTGATTTCTGCATTGAGGGGAGACAAGCAGTCAAAGATTATGTCTGGCAGAGATACGGCAGCGATCATGTTGCTGAAATCATCACGTTCGATACGCTTAAAGCCCGTGCAGCCGTTCGGGATGTCGGGCGTGTCATGGATCTTCCGTATGCACTGGTCGATAAAACTGCAAAGCTGATTGACGGAAAGCTTACGATTCCCAAGGCGATTGAACAAACAAAGGAACTGAAATCTCTGTACGAAAGCAACGAACAGGTCAGAAAACTCCTTGATATGGCGTCCCGTGTAGAGGGAATTACCCGTCATGCCAGCACACATCCAGCAGGTGTTGTCATTGCAGCATCTCCCATAAGTGATTATGTACCGCTTCAGAAAAATGATGAAACCATCGTTACACAATATGATAAGGATGTACTTGAGCGTCTGGGACTTTTGAAGATGGATTTCCTCGGACTTCGTAACCTCACCATCATCCGTGACTGTGTCAGATCCATTCGGCGCTATGAGCCGGATTTCTTCATTGATCATATTCCAATGGATGATCCGCAGGTTTTCAGACTCCTTGGAAAGGGTAATACTTCCGGCGTCTTTCAGCTTGAAAGTTCAGGCATGCGTCAGGTGCTGATGCGACTAAAGCCGCAGAATATCGACGATATCCATGCAGTGCTTGCTTTGTATCGCCCCGGTCCCATGGATTCTATCCCGACCTATATTCACAACCGGCATCATCCGCAGGATGTTCAATATCTGCATCCAATGCTTGAGGACATACTCAATGTGACCTATGGATGTATTCTCTATCAGGAGCAGGTTATGCAGATCTGCCGCAAGCTTGCAGGGTATTCCTACGGCCGAGCAGATATCGTGCGTCGTGCGATGGCAAAGAAAAAAGCAAGTGAAATGCAGAAAGAGCGTCAGGTATTCCTCTACGGTTCCGGAAAGGATGACGGATGCATCGGTGCAATTGCAAACGGTGTGCCGAAAGATATAGCAGAGCGTATTTTTGACCAGATGGAAAGCTTTGCTTCCTATGCGTTCAATAAATCCCATGCCGTTGCCTATGCGCTCCTTGCATATCAGACGGCATATCTGAAAACCCACTATTTTGCAGATTATATGGCTTCCCTGATGACCAGCGTGATTTCCGATTCTCCAAAGCTTCTTGCGTATATGGATGAATGCCGAAGCTTCGGTCTGGAGGTGCGTTCACCGGATGTAAATACCGGCGAGTGGTGTTTTTCCTATCAGAATCATGCACTGGAATTCGGACTGCTTGCCATCCGAAATCTCGGTAAGGGTCTGATCGACCGTATGGTAACGGAACGGAATATGCACGGTAAATTTACAGGCTTTGTGGATTTCTGCCGACGTATGTCCGCACATGGGATGAATAAACGTGCGCTTGAAGCCCTCATTCAGGCAGGTGCCCTTGACTGTCTTGACTGCAATCGCAGACAGATGATGCTCAATTACGAACATGTCATGGATGTTGTGGCAAGCGGCGATCAGGCGATGGAAGGACAGATGAGTCTGTTCGGAGAATCCGATGCATTTGCTGCATCCGATCTTCGCATTGCATACGCCGAGGAATATGATGTCAGCTACCTGCTTCAGATGGAGAAAACGGCGACTGGCATGTATATTTCAGGGCATCCTATGGAAAGCTACCGTTATTTGCAGTCCTTGCTGCACTGCACAAATCTTTCACAGATTACGGAGGATAAGGGCAGGAATTTTGCAGATCAGCAAACTGTCAGATTTTTCTGTATTGTGCAGGGATTACGGAAGTTCCGCACCAAAAAGGGCGAAGAGATGTGCTTTGTAAATGTCGAGGATTCCGATGCATCACTGGAACTTACGGTGTTTCCAAAGCTTTACAGCATTAGTACCCAAAGGCTTCGTGCGGAACAGATCCTGTATGTCAGCGGTAAAATTTCAAAGAAAGATGATGGTGTCAGCGTGATTGCCGACAGTATCCGTTCACAAGACGATCTTCCATTGTTGCTGCGTCAGATGCAGCTGTGTCTGAAGCTCAAAAGGGAAGAGGTTTCAATGCTTGAAACTATCAGACAGCTTTGTCTTGCATATCCGGGAGAAACGGATGTGATTCTTTTCCTGACAGATGATAAACGTTATGTCAGACCAACGCAGAGAATGCAGGTTGAAATCACAGAAAAATTCTATCGCAGTCTTTGTGAGCTTCTGCCAGCTGAACAAATCGGGTGTATTCCGCATCTGGCATTAAAAAAATAAAGTACAGCATACGGATTTTCCACAAAAACGCCCTTTTTTTCCGTGAAATCGCATGCACCTCTCACAAAGGTACAGAAATATGCCGGATTAACATCAAAAAGGGCTTGACATCAGTATCCAAATGTTGTAAAATAGAATAGTAATGAAATATTTGCATTAGCAGAATGGAGAAGGAATAATATTATGAAAAAGATCGGTGTATTAACCAGCGGCGGCGATGCGCCGGGTATGAACGCTGCTGTCAGAGCAGTGACACGTGCAGCACTTTCCAAGGGTATGGAAGTGGTTGGTATTCAGAGAGGCTATGTTGGTCTGCTCAACCGTGAATTTGTGGATATGACCGCAAGAAGTGTTTCGGGTATCATTCAGAGAGGCGGTACTGTACTGTATACAGCACGCTGCCCTGAATTCCGCAACATGGACGGTGTTATGAAGGGTAAGGAAGTATGTGAGGAGATCGGTATCGAAGGTCTGGTTGTTATCGGCGGCGACGGTTCTTTCCGTGGCGCAGGTGACCTGTCCTCCCTTGGCATTCCCTGCATTGGTATTCCCGGAACAATTGATAATGATATCCAGTGTACCGAGTATACTATCGGTTATGATACTGCAATGAATACTGCTATGGAAATGATCGACAAGCTGCGTGATACCACACAGTCCCATGCTCGCTGCTCTGTTGTTGAAGTAATGGGCAGACGTGCAGGTTATATTGCAGTGAATGTGGCTATTGCTGTAGGTGCTGAGGCAGCGATTACGCTGGAGCGCCCGTATGATCTGAATGCAATTGCTGCTAAGATGATCCGTACCCGTGATTCCAAGGGCGGCAAGAATCACTTCATTGTAGTTGTTGCCGAGGGTGTTGGACAGGCTGAGAATATCGCAAGATCCATCCAGGAAATGACAGGTATTGAATCAAGAGCAACTGTTCTTGGTCATGTGCAGCGTGGTGGCTCTCCGACTGTTCGTGATCGTATTGCTGCAACAGAGTTGGGTTATCATGCAGTAGAACTGCTCGATCAGGGCATTGGCAACAGAATCGTTGGTTTTAAGGACGGCAAGATTTATGACATTGACCTTCAGGAAGGCCTGGCAATGAAGAAGCCGTTCGATGATGAAAGATACGACATTCTGACTGAAACTGCATATTGATTCCAGATATATCGGCAGACGGCGTTGATACGCCGTCGGCTGTTTATCATACAGAGTAGAAGCTTGTGCGTTAAGTGCCGATCAAACGGGGAGTTGTTGATCGGACGAAAAGGCAATGCCTTGCGGTACAGGTTTCGCATCCCGCTGAATGTGTAATTTAAAGCTCTCATAAGCCTTGAATTATGCACGAAGCTGTTATGGCTCGCATAAAGGAGGTTATATGATGAGCTTTTTTTCTATGTTTACCGAATCTGCACGGGAATTTACCCGTGTCCGTTCCATGTGCGTGACTGCTGTTTTTATCGCAGTATCCATGGTGCTTGAATTCTTTTCAATCGACATCGGGTTTGCTAAGATCAACTTTGCGTTTCTTGCCATTGCCGTGATCGGCATGCTGTTCGGACCGACTGTTGGGTTTGCTGCCGGTCTTGCATGCGATGTTGTGGGATTTCTCGTGCATCCTACCGGTGCATTTCTGCCGATCTACACGATTGTTGCGGGATTGCAGGGCGTGATTTACGGCATTTGTCTGTATCCTAAGCACAACAGACTTGCGCCGACCATTACCACACGCAGCGGCAAGGAACTTGACGTGATGCTGCTCATTCGTGCAGCATTGGCAAGACTCCTTGACGTGGTGATTATCAACCTTGTGCTGAATACTGCGCTTAATCTGCATTATGGATTCATTCCGAGTGAAGCGCTTCATGTGGCAATCGGCATGCGTCTTACTAAGAATCTTGCATGTCTGATTGTGGATCTTCCCATTCTGTTTGTCATGCTTCCCGTAGCACATGCAGCTTATAAGCGCATGGGAGCCCTAGGTTCAGCACGCAGCAAGGCTTGATTTCCATAGATGATTCGCCCGTAACCCCGATCGGATGATTCATTGAATTACATAAAATAATGCTTGCTTTTTTATGCAACTTGTTGTATAATAGAAGTAAGCATTTTTTATTCGGAAAGGAATTGATCACTATGATTACTATCGGATTTATCGGTGCAGGCAATATGGGCTTTGCCATTATGAAGGGCGCTGCTGAAAGTGCGCTTGCAGAATCAATGCGCATCTATGCGTTTGATCCGGATGAGGAGAAACTTGCACGCCTGAATACATATGGCATTTCTTCTTGTGCAAGCGGAATTGAGGTTATCGAAAAGAGTAAGTATGTTTTTCTTGCAGTTAAACCCCAGATGTTTGATGTTGTTCTTGATCAGATTGCTCCTGCAATTAGCGAGGATACTGTTCTCGTTTCTATCGCAGCAGGCATTACGGCAAAATACATCCGCAGTAAGACTCTTCCAAATGCTAAGGTGATTCTGGTAATGCCTAATACCCCCCTGCTGCTCGGAGAGGGAGCAACTGCACTTGCAAAGTGCGCTCCAACCAATGATGAGGAATTTTCCGCAGTCCGCAATATTTTTGATATCTGCGGTAAAACAGCCGAAGTTCCCGAAAATAAAATGAAAGAAATCATTGCAGTTAACGGATCAAGCCCCGCTTTTATTTACCTTTTTGCCAAGGCATTTGTGGACTATGCTGCAAAAGAGGGAATTTCCTCCGAAACTGCGCTGCCTCTGTTTGCACAGAGCCTGATCGGTTCTGCAAAAATGCTTACAGATTCTGGATATACCATCGAGGAACTCATCCGCATGGTTTCTTCTCCCGGCGGAACCACCCTTGCAGGTCTTGATCAGCTTTACAATGGAAAGCTTGAAGAAACCGTTGACGCTGCATGTACGGCATGTACAAAGCGAGCTTATGAGCTTTCGAAGTAATAGCAGGTTCTGAATGCAGGGAATACATCATATACTCCTGTAAGGAGTTGATGTATATGAACAATCGGACAAGCAGGGGAATACCGCACACAATCAATTGGAGTTTCCATTTATTTTTCGGAGGATTTATACTTTCCGCAATGCTTGGCAGTGTTTTCTGTATACTGTATCCTGCGTGGGAAATCTGGCAAAATCCGTTTTTTACACAGGGAATGGGAATCTCTTTTCCGACATATTCCATGTCCGGTCTGATGATTCGTCTTTGTGTGATTCCCATTGCTTGGATGATTCTGGTAGCAGTGTCAGGAATGTCGCTTACAGGGATTCCGATCACAGGATTTCTGTTCCTGCTTCGTGCATCTGCACTTGGCTGTGTACTGACACAGCTGTATGCCGATGAAGGAATACAGACAATTGCCTATGTGCTGCTTTTTGTGATGCCGTATGCTTTGATTTCCTCGCTCTTGTATATTCTGGGAATCCGTGAAGCCTCTCGTTTTTCTTTGTCACTCGTACGGATTTTACGGAAAAGCAATAATGACGAAATCAATCTGCGTTTGTATCTGATGCGTCTGATTGTATTGATTCTGCTCATGATCGTGACGGGAATTATACAGTGTTTCTGGCTGAGATATGTGTATTGCAAATGTGTCGGATTATGAAATGATTTGAATGTAAAGAAGAAAGGAAACGATAACCATGGGTTTGTTTGGCAGTTATGAAAATGCCGGCGTGGGCATTGCAAAGGATGCCCCGAAAAAGAAACCGTTTTTTCGGTACTGGGAGCTTGTAGGACGAAAATTTTGGAAACTCATTGAAGTGAACATGCTTTTGATGGCATCTTTAATTCCGCTGATCGGTGCGTTGTTCTCCGTGTTTTTTCTGATCAATGTCAATACTGCATTATCTCTCACTCTTGCAGCAGCTTGTATTCTTATTTTTATTTTGACATTTGGTCCGTCAATTGCAGGGTGTACCAAAATTTTTCGCAACTACACGCTCGAAAAACCGCTGTTTATCATGGATACATTTATCAAGACATTTCGCAGTTGTTTTAAACAGTCCTGTGTTATGGGGATCATTGATCTTCTCGTAACTGCATCCGTTGCCAGTGGAATGTATGTATATCCCAAGGTGATCTCACAGATCAATCAGGGACAGATCGAAGGATCCGCAACACTCTTTTATGTCATGTTCATTGCAGGACTGAGCATTGCAATTGCAGTTCTTCTGATGAGCTTCTATGCCTATCTGATGATCGTCTCCACTGATCTGAGCATGAAGAATATTCTGAAAAATTCTTTGGCACTGAGCTGTATTGCGCTGAAGAAAAATCTGCTCACACTGCTGATCGTTGTGCTTGTGTGCGGCGTGTTTGCACTTCTGACCTATCTGTTCCCGTATATCATGGTGTTTGTCCTGCCGTTTCTGCCGCTTTCCTTTGTGGGCTTTACGATCGTATTCAATTGCTACCCTGTTATTCAGAAATTTGTCATCAACCCCTACTATGCTCAGCGTGGTGAAGTAAACCCCGAAATGACTTATGCGCAAACGGGCGGCGAGAATGTATTTGAAGATCAGGGCGGCAAAGAAAAGCCTGTGGAAGCACCCAAGAAGCCAAAGAAGAAGGGGAAAGTCATTTCTTGAGAACAAGCGTATAAGTTTCCAAAAACTTCATAATTTTTTTGAAAAAACACTTTACAAAACATTTGGTTTGTGGTATAATAGAAAAGGTCCGTGTACTTGGAATGGGGGTTACGCCCGCATCCGGGATTTTTACCTGCCCCACTCTATGTTACGGATAATTAAATATTAAAGAGGTGAAACAAATGCTGCGTAAGGAAGAAAAGACAGCTGTCATCGAAGCAAACCGTACAAGTGAGGTTGACACAGGTTCTCCCGAGGTACAGATTGCGATTCTGACACGTCGAATCAATGACCTGACTGAACACCTGAAGGTGCACAAGAAGGATCATCATTCCAGAAGAGGTATGCTGAAGATGATCGGTCGCAGAAGAAATCTGCTGGCTTATCTGAAGAAGAAGGACATCGAAAGATACCGTGCAATTATTGCGAAGCTGGGTATCCGTAAGTAATTGCGGATCAGGAAGGCAGTGGGGTATCCCTCTGCCTTTCCTTTTAAGTAAATTCAAGAATTGCTGTGGCAGCGGTATATTAGCATCTGACCGTACCTCCGCAAAGCGGGGGCAGGGTTTTTTGCTAAAAAACGCTGTCTGGCATAAAAGGAGGAAAAACTATGTTTGAAAATTTCAGAAGGTTTGAAACAACCTATGCAGGTCGTCCCGTGATCGTAGAAACCGGTAAGACCTGTGAGCTGTCCAACGGTTCCTGCTGGGTACAGTATGGTGAAACTGTTGTCATGGCAAACGTAACTGCAAGTGCAAAGCCCCGTGATGGTATTGATTTCTTCCCGCTGTCTGTAGACTATGAGGAAAGACTCTATTCCGTTGGCAGAATTCCCGGTTCCTTCACCAAGAGAGAGGGCAAGCCTTCCGAAAAGGCAATCCTGACCTCCAGAATGGTGGACAGACCCATCCGTCCTCTGTTCCCGAAGGACATGCGCAATGACGTATCCGTTGTTATGACTGTTCTGGCAGTGGATCCCGATTGCTCTCCTGAGATTGCAGGTATGATCGCAACTTCCATTGCAATTTCCATTTCCGATATTCCGTGGAATGGTCCGATTGCAGGCATCAGTGTAGGTCTGGTGGATGGTGAGATCGTACTCAACCCCACACAGGAGCAGCGTGCAAAGACTGACCTGAATCTGACTGTAGCAGGTTCTGCTGAAAAGATTGTTATGATCGAAGCAGGTGCAAACGAGGTGGATGAAAAGACCATGCTCGATGCAATTCTGACAGGTCATGAAGAGATTAAGAAGATGGTTGCATTCATTGCTGATATGCAGGCACAGATCGGCAAGAAGAAGTTCACTTTTGAGTCCATGGAAGTACCGCACGAAATGTTCGATGAAGTAGAAGCACTCTGCGGCGAAAAGGTGAAGTTTGCACTGGATACTGATGACAAGACAGTCCGTGATGAGCGCCTGAAGCCCATCGTTGATGAGATGCATGCAGTTCTGGATGAAAAGTATCCCGAGGATGGTGCCAAGCTTGACGAGTGCATGTACAAGCTTCAGAAGAAGATCGTTCGTGCATGGCTCTATGAGGGCAAGCGTGTTGACGGTCGTGGTATTGACGAAATCCGTCCGCTGGCATCCGAGGCAGGTGTTCTGCCGAGAGTACACGGCTCCGGTCTGTTTACAAGAGGTCAGACACAGGTTCTGACAATTGCTACACTGGGCCCTGTTAGTGATTCCCAGAAGATTGACGGTCTGGATGAAGAAACCTCCAGACGTTATATGCATCACTATAACTTCCCGTCCTATTCCGTAGGCGAAACCAAGCCCTCCAGAGGCCCCGGCAGACGTGAGATCGGTCACGGCGCACTGGCTGAAAAGGCACTGGTTCCGGTTCTTCCCTCCATTGAGGAATTCCCCTATGCAATCCGTCTGGTATCCGAGGTGCTTTCCTCCAATGGTTCCACATCTCAGGGTTCTATCTGCGGCTCCACACTGGCTCTGATGGATGCAGGCGTTCCGATTAAGGCTCCCGTAGCTGGTATCTCCTGCGGTCTGATCACACTGCCCGACAGCGATGATTTCATGACCATGGTAGATATTCAGGGCCTGGAAGACTTCTTCGGCGATATGGACTTCAAGGTTGGCGGTACTCATAAGGGTATCACAGCTATCCAGGTGGACATCAAGGTTGACGGTCTGACACCGGCAATCATTGCAGAGGCATTTGAAAAGACCAGAAAGGGTCGTCTGTATATTCTCGACGAGATCATGCTCAAGGCAATTCCGCAGCCCCGTGAAACTGTTGGTGATTATGCACCCAAGATGCTGCAGACCAAGGTTCCGGTTGATAAGATCCGTGAGGTAATCGGTCAGGGCGGTAAGGTGATCCAGAAGATCTGCGCTGAATGCGATGTTAAGATCGACATCAACGAGGATGGTAATGTATTTGTAAGCGGTATCAACATGGACAATGCAAAGAAGGCAATCCAGATCGTTGAAACCATTGCAAATGATCCCGAGGTTGGTGCAATCTACAAGGGCAAGGTTGTTCGTCTGATGAACTTCGGTGCATTCGTTGAGATCGCTCCCGGTAAGGATGGTCTGGTACACATTTCTCAGCTTGATAACCATCGTGTTGAGCGTGTGGAAGATGTTGTTTCCATTGGTGACGAGGTTGTTGTCAAGGTTGTTGAAATCGACAAGCAGGGCAGAATCAATCTTTCCCGCAAGGAGGCACTGGCTGATATTGCAGCTAAGAAGAATAATAACTAATCATAATAAAGCCGCTGTTCACAGGAACAGCGGCTTTATGTTTGTAAAAAAATCCCGATGCATCTTTTGCATCGGGATTTTGGGTTTATACGCTGATCTCAGCCTGATCATCCGAAACACCGTTTCTGTCCAGTGCCGGCTGCACACAATTTGCGATGAATTCATCCACCTGTTCCGGCGCTCTGCCGATGAAGTTTTCCGGCTTCATGATCGCATCCATTTCTTCCTTTGTGATCATGAACATCGGATCATTGATAATCAGCTCACAGAGATTGTTGTCCAGTCCCTCACGCTTGACTCTTGCGCCTGCCTGCATGGAATACTGACGGATTCTCTCGTGCAGCTCCTGACGGTTGCCGCCCTTCTTGACAGCGCTCATCATGATATTCTCCGTAGCCATGAATGGCAGCTCTGCCATCACTCTGCGCTCAATGATCTTTTCGTAAACAACCAGACCATTTTCGGGATCGGTGACATTCAGCATGATATTCAGAATTGCATCAACGCCGAGGAATGCCTCCGCCACAGAAATTCTTCTGTTTGCAGAATCATCCAGTGTTCTTTCGAGCCACTGTGTGCCTGCAGTAAATGCAGGGTTGAGCACATCCACCATCACATATCTTGTAAGTGCTGTGATTCTTTCGTCACGCATCGGATTACGCTTGTAAGCCATTGCAGAAGAACCGATCTGGCTCTTTTCAAACGGCTCTTCCATTTCCTTGAAGCTCTGCATCAGTCGGATGTCATAGGAGAACTTGCTTGCAGACTGTGCAATACCCGCAAGGACGGAGCATACCTGATAATCCATCTTTCTGGAATATGTCTGACCGGATACGGGAACAACTGCATCAAAGCCCATTTCCTCGGCAATCATCTGTTCCATTGCTTTGATTTTGTCTGTATCGCCCTCGAACAGCTCCATAAAGGATGCCTGTGTACCCGTTGTACCCTTGGAACCGAGAAGCTTCATGGATGCAATACGGAACTCCAGATCCTCCAGATCCATCAGCAGCTCATTGCACCAGAGTGTTGCACGCTTGCCGATGGTTGTCAGCTGTGCCGGCTGCAGATGCGTGTAACCCAGACAGGGAAGGGACTTGTAAGTTTCTGCAAATTTGGCAAGCTGTGCGATCACCTTCACAAGCTTTCTCTTGACAACCTCCAGCGCATCACGCATGATGATGACATCGGTGTTGTCCCCCACATAGCAGGAGGTTGCACCCAGATGAATAATGGGCGCAGCCTTTGGGCAAGCTGCCGCATAGGTATGAACATGTGCCATGACATCATGGCGAACAATTCTTTCTTCTTCCTTTGCAAGTTCGTAATCAATGTTATTGATATTTGCCTCCAGCTCATCTACCTGCTCCTTCGTGACCGGCAGACCGAGATTCATCTCTGCACGGGCAAGTGCAACCCAGAGCTTTCTCCAGGTGGTGAATTTTTTGTCAGCAGAGAACAGATATTGCATTTCCTTGCTTGCATAGCGTGTGCAGAACGGGGATTCATAGGATGTGTAAGACATATTGATTTCTCCTTGTCATTAAAAATTCTTGTCCTTCCAAAGTAACACGGGGTACATGGAATCATAGGGTTTGACCACATCAGGATTCTCTGCTGCATAGTCGAATATGGTATCCGCAAGTCCTTCCTTCAAAAAAGAAAGCAGCGTCCCGATCGGCTGTGCCATCATCGCATCACAGATGGGGGCTATGGTGATTGCCTGTCTGCCGTCAAGCTCCATAATACGGAATGGCCAGATCTGACAGTCAAATGGTTTTTCCGTGCCAAGCATGCAGCCCTTTTGGGGATCGAGCAGGGGACAGCGGAAGAGATCGTCCTCGTCAAATTCCCTGATACGGAACAGATAGGAGCGTGTTCCCTTAGATATAAATTCTGCATCGGGCAGGATCTTTTCTGCGGTTTCTTTGATATTTTGTGAAAGTACGGGAGTTTCCCATACATCATAATGATCAAATATGCAGCAGAGTCTGCATTTTGCGCAGGTTTCACGGCTGAGCAGCTTTGTGAGCAAGACAAATCACCTCCAACTCTTTCTATTGTAGCATATTTCCCGGGAAAATGCAAGCCGATAAAACCGAAAAACGATCATTTACGAAGTTTCAGATCGGAGCATTTTTCATTGATGATTTTCATAAACCTTTCCCGATCGGGAATATCCTCATACATGACATAATAGCCTCTGTAATTTTCACCGCACAAATAGAGAAAATTATCCTTCATATACAGTTTCTTAAAGTATGGATAATCGTACAATTTACTGTCATCACGGAAATGGTCAATTGCAAGAATGTGATGCTCTAAGAAATAGAGTGACACATCACTTTTGACCTCGCCATATTTGATGTGTATTGCTCCGATGGCATCATCCGTATGCTGTCTTGAAGCAATGGCTTTTCCAAAGCATAGCATGATGAATATGAGTGTTCCCTGCAGCATGCGGGAATTGTTGAAGAGCCATGCAAGCAGAACAAAAATCAAAGCAAGGATGAGCATCTGCAGATAATAAATATATCTGTCCCTGCGTCTTGTGGTGAAAACCGCACGGCGCAGTTGTTCTTCATTGAGCGTTGTATGAATGACATAAAACGGATTTTCGTCGCCGATGTCATGCTTGTCACGCAGTTCCTGTGTCAGTTCCATTTTCGGCCTCCTTGCTGTGATATGAATATTATAACATATCTTATCATTTTTCGCAACCCTTTGACAGAAACCTGAATTTGTGGTATACTATAATTAATAAACTATCCGCACAAAAATGAAATGCGATTTTTGTGCATTCCTACAAAGTTTTTGCTTTATGTCAGAAATCCACCTGCTGATTTGTATTATAAGCAAAAGCCCTTTGAAAGGTGGGATGAATATGCTGACAATGATGGAAAGGGAAACGGGTAATTCAGTGGAAATCGGAAACCAGCAGAAGATCGTGATGTCGGGAATTACCTATGCTGTGATTGACCAGTATAAGGATATGGTCTATCGAGCTGCTCTTGCAGCGGTCGGAAATTTTGCGGATGCTGAAGATATCATGCAGGATGTATTTTTTAAGTATTTTAAAACACAGCCGGAATTTGAAAGTAAAGGACACGAGAAAGCATGGTTTCTTCGGGTAACGATCAATGAATCAAAAAATCTCCTCCGAAGCTCCTGGAGAAGCAGGAGAATGGATGCGGAAATGACAAAGATATCGGGAAAAACAGAGAGCAGAGAAATGTCCCCGGTATTGGAAGCAGTGCTGTCACTGCCGGAGAAATACAGAATCGTCATTTATCTTTATTATTATGAAGGATATCAGATCCGTGAAATTGCCCGTATTACCTCACAAAGTGAAGCGGCAGTTTCACAGCAGATGTCGAGAGGAAGAAAAAAACTTGAGAAATTGTTGGGAGGTACTAAAAAATGAGTATGCGAAAAGATATTCAGAATGCGTTTGATAATGTACATGCTCCCGATGAGCTGGTCGAACGCATGAAACAGGAGCTTTACCAGAAGGATTTGCATGAGGATATTGAAGAAATTACATTTTCCGTAAAACAGGCACCTCGAAGAAATTATTTGCGTGGATTTGCGATTGTCGCTGCTGCACTTGCACTGTGTATCGGATGCGGTGTGTCCGTACTGAGTCTGCGGGAGAATCCATTTAATCCTGCATCCCCTGTTGTAGCTACTACGGAGGAAACGACCGAGCCGGATTCGTACAGCGTAGCAGCAGAAAAGGAAGCATTTGAAAAAATGCAGCAAGAAAAAGAGTTGGGTAAAATGGAAGAAAGTCGCATGGCAGAAGAGAAAGATGCTTATGAAAAAATGAAGCAAGAAAGAGAAATGAAAGAATAAGAAGAAAGTCAAAACGCAGCAGAAAAGGGAATCAATAGTAACGTATAACTGCAAATGTTCAGCACATACTATCCATACCGGAATGAACAGATCATCTGGTGGTATGCCGGATGGATACTCCGCACAGTTCGGACATACCGGAACGTGCGGAGATAGGAGTGATGAACATGAATAATCAGAACAGCCAGAACAAGAACAACCAGAATTCTCAGAACAAGAACAACCAGAATTCTCAGAACAAGAATCAGCAGAATTCCCAGAATAAGAACGAAAACAACTGCAAGTAAGGATTTCTGCCTAAGCCGTACAGCATTATGCTGTGCGGCTTTCTTGCATTTATATGAGAATGATGCTATAATGAGAAAAGAAAAATTTTTCAAAAACATGTAACGAATTTCCTGAAGCTACGTCTAACAAAGTGAAAGGGGGGAGAATGATGGCGAAAATTGATCTGGAAAGTGCCTATGCGGAGCATGCAAGAGAAGTCTATCACTTTTTACTGCGGCTTTGCGGCAATGCCAATCTGGCAGAGGATTTGTTGCAGGATACGTTTCTGAAAGCCATGGAAGCGAGCGAAAGCTTTGATTATCGCTGTAAACTGACCTCATGGCTTTGCCAGATTGCAAAAAATACATATTACGATCATCTCCGAAAAACCAAACGCCACCCACTCTCCGAACTCCCCGAGGATGTAGCAGATACGCAGAAGGACGTGATGGAACGCCTTGAGGATGCGGAAAGCGCAAGAGAAATTCGACTTGCGGTGCATCGGCTGTCCGAACCGTATAAAGAGGTTTTCCTCCTGCGTGTCTATGCACAGCTGCCTTATAAGGAAATCGGCATGATGTTCGGGAAATCCGAGGTCTGGGGGAGAGTCACTTTCATGAGAAGTAAGGATATGGTCATGCGGATGCTCGAGGATGGCAGCTGCAATGACAGAAAGGAATCGTGATTTTTATGACATGTGAAATTATCAAGGATCTGCTGCCGCTGTATGCGGATGGTATTTGCAGCGAGGAAAGTGCTGCACAGATTAAAGAGCATCTTGAAGAATGCGAAGAATGCCGCAGAAAACTTGAACACTATCAAGCTTCTATTACTCAAACAGATACGCAAGATGCAAAGGTCGATGATACGCTTCGCCCGATGAAAAAAGTGAAACGAAAGCTGCGCCGTCATAAATGGCTGTCCGTGATGCTGGGGATATTCCTGACCATCCTTTTGGCGGGACTTGGCGTACTGACAGTCGGCGAAATCAATGGTCATGTAATCAGCTTTACCACATGCACAAATATCATTCGTCTGAATTATATTACAAATCAGCTGACAAAGGGTAATACGGATGCATTGCTCGATGTACTTTGTTTCCGCTGGGAGGATCGGTATGCAGTCAAGGGTGCATCGGATTTTGATAGTATGGCGGAATATAAGGTGCAGCTCAAAAAACAAATGGATGAAGCTTACGCTTACTATTTTGAGGGAAAGAATATTACTGTCAGGCTATCTGAGGTAGATACATATCATGATACGAACTACGGAGAAGAAGAAACTTATTTTTTGATGGCAGAAAATAGTTATTGCTATGATTTTTATGATGGTGAGACCTTAGTACTTTCCATGTGGTTCAACAGCAGAGATGGTAAATACAGTGTGCAGGAGATGGGTAAGGAAAATGTTTATCTGGAACAGAGTCCCTCCTTTGTTTCAGGTACACTCCCGTCGGATGAACTGATCAAGGATGTTGCACGCTATGCATCCAAAAATAGATACAGAGGTTTTGCAGAAGAAGGACACGAAAATGAGAATACACCTTTAACGCTCTTGCTGCGGAAATTTGAGGATGAAAATGAAAGTTATGGAAAAACGCTCAGAGAACGCACGGCAGCTCTTTATCAGGAAGGCTGGGCGTTGAAGGACTTCATGTATTCCGTCGATTTCTATGATGAAGAACTCGGACGCTGGATCTATAAGCTGTGGTTTGTGTTTGAAAATCCCGAAACGGGTGAAAGCTGTATGATGGAACAGCAGTTCATCTCCTATGATGCATTTTTGTATGCGGTAAAAGACAAACCGGCTGTGATTCTCTATTGCACTGAAAGTGTATCGAAAGAGATACAAGAGAAGATCTTACATTATTTTGATTAAAAAAAGCCCCGATTCATCGGGGCTTTTTATCATTCAATTTTGGTAAAACGATCCACATCTCCCTTTTTATCAAGGAACATGGATTTGGGACGAACCCAGACATCGCCGGTTTCGTCGCTTCGGTAAACCACAAGCTCCTCCATCGTTTCCGTGTGTTTTGCTACTGCAAGCACTGTATAAATATTTCCCTTAAAATGACGGTAACGTTCGCCCTCGTGTACCTCACGGGGTGCAGGAATTGCAGCAGGAATGATTTCCGTT
The DNA here is from genome assembly GCA_017521325.1 of Oscillospiraceae bacterium. GTDB lineage: Bacteria > Bacillota > Clostridia > Oscillospirales > Ruminococcaceae > UBA3855. The sequence continues at coordinate 49,959 of JAFXCV010000068.1, forward strand.
TCCGTCTGGTTATTGACAATATCATCCTGTACAAGAATCATCGAAGAGAACGGCTCCATATGCAGGAATGCATTCCCATTTTCCACATGAATCGCATTGCCACCGATCACATCTACGAGCATGCCGTAATGTGTGCCGAACTGCATATCAAACGGTTGATCATCGAGATTCAGCGCAACGTAGACGGTTTGACCGTCCAGTTCCTTTGCAAAGAGGATCTGACGATTGCGAATCTGGAGTGTTTTGTAGCTGCCTGTGCGAAGTGCGGGGTATGCCCTGTAAATTCTGCCGAGCTTGACAATGTGTCTGTACAGATCCATATTTTCATACTGCATTTTTTCAAGCTCCAGACAAGGACGCAGATTATCATCTGAATTATTTTCCTTCCTGCCCTGAATGCCATATTCACTTCCGTAATAGATCGACGGAATACCGGGCATGGTGTAAAGCAGTGTGTAGGCAGTACCAAGGTATCGCTGATCAGAAACCGTGCTTGCTAAACGGTTGACGTCATGATTGTCTACAAACGTGTACAGATCAATATTTCTGTAAATTCCGCCGTTTGCACCGGACTGGCGGTTGATGGAATAGTCAATTTCAAAATAATTTTTGTCATTGTGGGAAGAATAGATACCCTTATAACATTCGTAGTTCGTTACAGAATCGAGCATTTCCGGATTTGCCCAGCGGTTGTAGTCACCGTGAATAATTTCACCCATTAGCCAGAAATCAGGCTTTCGGCTCTTGCAGAAATGGCGGATCGTTCTCCAGAAATTGAAATCAATGCAGTCTGCTGCATCAAAGCGGATACCGTCGATCTGAAATTCATCCATCCAGTAGCCAACCGCATCGAGTATGTGATTGCAGACATCGGGGTTCTGCAAATTGAGCTTAACAAGATTATAATGCCCGTTCCACCCCTCATACCAGAAAGGATCACCGCAGGGACTGGGGCCACCGAAATTGAGATTCTGGAACCATCCGCAGTAGGGGGAATTCTGCCCTTTTTCCTGAATATCGGTGAATGCCCAGAATTTTCTGCCAACGTGATTGAACACGCCGTCTAAAATGATACGGATTCCATTTTCGTGCAGAGTATCACAGATACGCTTGAACATTGCATTATCGCCAAGTCTGCGGTCAATGGTCTTGTAGTCGGTCGTATCATACCCATGCTCCACTGATTCAAAAACAGGACCGAAATAAACAGCATCCACATTCATTTCAAGCAGATGCGGAATCCAGTCGAGTACCTTTTCCAGACGATTGACAGGCTGCCCGCCATCGTTGAATTTCGGGGCACCACAGAAGCCCAGCGGATAGATATGATAAATGATTGCATTGTTGTACCAGTTCATGAAAAATAACTCCTTTGATTGCAGTGATTGCGCTTCTCCCATTGAGGGAGAAGCGTATGTATTATTCCTTGCTTTCCAGATAATAGCTTGCTTCCATATCTGCAACACTCAGTGCAAAGGCAAGCGGGAACATCTCAAAAGCTCTGCCGATGGAATTTTTATCCTCAATTCCGGAAAAACCCATGTGATAACGGATGGCAAATGCCTCTTCACGGGACAGACGCATATAGCTTGAAATAATATACACAGATTTTTCCCCATGTCCGTAGGGAAGCGTGTCGTCAATCGTATAATAAGGAACCTTCTCCCATACGCCCTGTGCGTTTTTAGCATTGCGGAATTCCGTTTTGTAAAAATTCAACTTGCAGATATCGTGCAGAAGGGCAACAAGTGCAATGGATTCCTCACTGAAATCCATGCGATATAATTCTTTTGTGCGTGGACGTGAAAGATAATCCTTCAGGCAATGATATACGTTGACGCTATGCTCCACAAGTCCTCCGGGATGACACCCGTGGAATCTTGTACTGCAGGGAGCCGTGAAAAAATCACTTGCTTCGGATTGCAGATAATCAAGCAGATTCTGTGCGCCTGCTCGTTTGATGTGTGTCTGATATAATGTCAAAAATTCTTCCTTTGCATTCACAGTTCAAACCTCCTTGGATGGGATACTTGTTTATTATATCATTTTTCATGAGAACTTGCAAGGTTTTTGTAAAAAATCATTGAATAACACATTTCTACAAGCTTTGAATTGTTAAGAATGCACAAATTCTTTGTATTGTGATCAAACAGGAATATTAGATAGTATATGCGGTTATAATATTCCGGAACCGGTTTCAGCTGCAAAATCTGCAGTAAACCGGCATGCAAAGCAAGGAATAAGGAGGCAAATTCCATGAAAAGAAAACTGATCCTGCTGTTTGCATTGGCAGCAGCTGCAGTCATGTTGGTGGCGTGCGGCAGAAACCGTGACAAGAATGACACTTCATCTGCCACCGAACCCCGTACAACAACGACCATTACTGTTACAGAACCTGATACGACAGAGGAAGTGACCACACACACGGATTCCGGTTTCATGAGCGACGCCGAAGATATGATGAGCGATATCATTGATAATGGCAAGGATATGATGACCGATATTTCGAGTGATCTGACAGGGGATGGCAATATCACGACAACTGTAACCGAAACAACTCGATAAAACGCAGCAAATTCAAATCATCAGCTTTTTAAAACAGAGCTGATGATTTTTTTGCCCTGAAATTCAAATGATAAAAATTTGACATTTTATGAAAAATGTGTTATAATTAAAATATATGTACATTTATACAGGACGGATTATTTCAGATCTCAGCTTGACGGATCGGAAAACGGAGATGGACTATGGATTTACAGCAGAATGACAATAAAACATTACATACAGATCGTGCATTGCCGCTTCATACTGTGCTTTCACAGCATTATGAACTGATGCGGCATGTGCGTTCCAATGATGAATGGATCGTATATCATGCAAAGGAGATCGGGACGGACAAAGAGATTCGCATTGCAGAATTTCTCCCCAAAGAGATTGCCGAGCGCAGCATTGAGGGGAATCGTATTGCCGCAGCAAATGAAAAGGAATTTGCGGCACGAAAAAAAGAGTTGATGACCCATGCAAAGAGCCTCATTTCCGCAGAAATTCCACATCTGTACATCCCTGTATCCTTTTTTGAAGAAAATGAAACCGTCTATCTTGTGTTCCCATTCACTGAATCCACCACGCTTGCGCAGTCCGAAATACCCATCACAGCAGGATATCTGCAAAGTTTGGCAATCACGCTTTGTGATACTTATTCTGCCCTGCATTCCTGCGGATTCTGCTATGGCAGAATCACCGAAAATGAGATTCTGCTGCATTCCGACGGTAGCTTCCGCCTTTCTGCTGCGGATCATCTAAAAAAGATATCCGATGAATCGGATGTACCGCAGGATCTGTATATGCTTGTTTCCTTCTTGTCCGATCTTTTTATGATAGCAGATTCTGAAAACAAATCGGAAACACAGCCCCCTCCGTATGCAGTGATGAAGAATGTGCTGCAATATCGCTACCATTCTGCACAGGAACTTAGAACGGCATTAACTGCCGCAGATGGTACACTGTATCGGCGCAAGGGTGCAGTTTCTTCAAAAAGATCACTTTTCAGAACCATGCTGTGCATTTTCTGCCTGCTCGTTGCAGCGGCAGTTCCTGTGATGGCGGTCATCAAAGGGCTTCCTCTTGGTACCTGTATGAAGCTCGGGCTTGTGCATCCGGATGTGATTTCCGTGTGGATGCCGATTTCTGATAGCTCCGATGAACAGGAACTTCTCTCCATGTATCGCAGACTGACAGCAGGATTTGAAAAGAAATATGAAGGCTTCGGCATTGATCTTGTAATCTATGCAGATGATTCTTTCTCAGACGCTCTGCACTTTGAAGAAAACAAAACGGATTCCCCAACTGTGTTTATGAATACGCAGCACGATACTGTAAAATCCATGGCCTGCGATCTTTCTGCGCTGACACGTTCACTTTCTAATGAGTATCATACGGATATGAGCCGTTTTAAAAATTCCATTCCTCTCGGCTGCACTCTCCCCGCACTTTATTACCATGTGGATTCTTCCGAGAAAATGGATGGACGGACGATTGAAATGTCCGAAGTCAATCCAACAATCTGCTATGATGCAGGACTTGCTGAATATATTCAGATCATGGATAAAAATGATCTGCGGAAGGAAAGCACTTTCTCTGTATTTATGGAAAGCAGAAGTGATCGTCCTTTCCTTGCAACGACCGAATGTCTTGCCGTTGCGGAAAAAAATGCTTTGACATCGGGTTCGGTATGTATGATTCCTGTTTCAGTCAATCATAAATTTCCCTTGCTGTATGAGATGCACTGTTCCGTCAATGAAGAAAAGGATTGGAACAGCAGATGCATCGGCATGCTCTGGATTCAGTATCTTCTGACGGAAGAAGCACAGCAAATCATGTTTGCGGAGAATTATTCCGTGTTTCCGGTTCATAGGGATGTCCTGCAGCAGACCCTTGACAATCATCAGGCGTTGTCGGTGATCTCTGAAATTCAGTCGGATTTTCGTACAACGCCCTTAAACTAACGGAGGTAGACGATGAGTTGGTACAGTACTGACACTGAAAAATTTCCTGCTGCCGTTCAGCTTGCTCTGCTTCCAGAGGGAACAAAGATTCATAATTGCTATGTCATTTCTCATGCATTGCGTGTGTGTGGTACGGAATTATCCTACCTTGCAGAGGATTCACGCACAAGGGAGCAGATGGTACTGCACGAGATTCTCCCGATGCGCTGGTGCATGCGTGATGAGAATGGATGCTGGGTGCCATATCAGTCGGACGCACAGACAGCATATGATTCAATAAGATCCACCTGTTTAAACCGGTTGCAGCAGCTTCAGAATCAGCATGAGGAAACTGCGGTAGAAATTATTCTTGACCTTTTTGAAGATTTTGGAACTATCTGGTTTGTGACAGAATACAATGAGCAGAAAACACTTTCCTACGAATTGGGAGAGAAACTGTATTCACCACAGGAGGCGATTGATCAACTGACACCTGTGATGGATACAATTACCGGGCTTCATGGACAAGGCTTATTCCACGGCAATATTTCTGAACATACAATTATATTGCAGGGTGATTCCGCACTCCTGACAAGCTGGAGTACTGCCGTCTGTGCAGAAGATGCATCACTGAATGCATCTGCCGATGTACAGGCAGTCAGCCGTCTGCTTTATCGTATGATGACCGGTGAACAACAGTTTTCCAAGGAAACAGCAGCGATCCTGCCCTCCGGTATCCGTAATGCAATTTGCAGCGGTTTGGAAAATCCCGACATGACAATGGAACAGCTGTGGATGCAGCTGCATACAGATCGTCCTGAAAAGCGTACAAAACGCATTGCATTTTCAGAAGGTAGTGACAATGGTCTTACAAGGAAATTTACGATTCTCTTCTGTGCGATGTGTCTGCTCTTTGCTTCTGTTTGTGCAGGATTTGTGTTCATCGGAAGCCGTCTGAAGGATAGCTCCTACACTCTGTCCGATGCACAGGTCCGTGTTCCTGAACTTCTGTATCTCTCGCAGGAGGAAGCGGTAACGATTGCCAATGATCTGGGACTGAATGTTATCATTGCAGCACGCCAGAATAATCCTGTCATTGAAGAAAACCACATTACTATGCAGAAGCCTTCTGCAGGTGCTGTTCTTTCCGAAGGGGATACGATACAGCTGACAGTCAGTGACGGATGGCAGAATTACGTTCCGAATGTCCGCAACATGATGCTTGAAGAAGCGCAGAATCGACTCACACAGCTCGGTTTTGTGGTTGAGTATCAGGAAATTGAAAGTGTGGGAAATGCACCCGGAACTGTCATTTCCCAGAGTGAAGAACCCAATCAGCTTTTGCAGCGTGATTCTGTTATCAAGCTTAAGGTTTCCCTCGGAAGAAAAGACATTGATACAAGCAAGCGTGAGGTTGTCGGAAATTATGTCGGAAAGCAGTTTGACGAAGCAAAGGAATTGCTTTCTGAAAAATGCCTGTATGCCCTCCAAGCGGAAGCGGTTTATGATAAAGATGTTCCAAAGGGCTGTGTGATCAGCCAGAATATCCCCGAAGGCAGGCGTGTTCCGCAGGGCACCGTGATTGAAATGAAGGTCAGCCTTGGTGTGGAAACTGTGCGTGTTCCTAAGGTTGAACGAATGAGTGCCTCAAATGCAAGAGAAACACTCGAAAAACTGCGTCTAAAGCCCGTTCTTATCTATTCGGCAAGCAGCAAATATGCTGCCGACAGCGTCATTGAACAGAGTGTAGCAGCAGGAAAAATAATTCCTGTTGGCAGTGAGGTGTGGCTTACCATCAGTACAGGAAAAGGCAGCTCTGTAATCAGCACAGGAGGCTGGTCGGGTAATCCGCTTCCGACAATGCAGGAAACAGATGTCACGAAGACAGAAGAAGCGGATGCGACAGAGCTTGAATCCGAAACGGATGAAACAGAAGAATCTGTGCAGACGACTGCCACAACGGATTTGCAGGACAGCACAAGAACCACAAGCAGCACAACCGAAACCGATGCGACCTCCACCAAAACATCCCGCACAACGGATAAAAAACAGACAACGACAACTGCAACAAAAAAGGAAACAGCAACAACCACAAAAAAGACCGCTACAACGACAAATAAGAAGGAAACCACCACAAAAAGAGACGAAACAACAGTTCCCGAAACAAAGCAGACGACAGTAAAGGCGACGAGTGCAAAACCTCAAAACGCCACCACGAATGCAAAGGAAACGGTCGATGCTTCGACGGCAATTGAAAATTAATTGTCAATCTGCACAAAAATATAAAATTATTTTTGTGCAGATTTTTCCATAAATTCAGTGATCATCAAACGTATAACATACAGAGACGTGAACAACGTCTTTCTCGGAAAGGAGAGTACAGCATGACGGATGCGGAGTTTGTATCCGCAATTGAAAAGATGAAAAAAGGCGACCGAAGCGGACTTCGTGAAATCTACGATGCTTACGCTAATATGATTTACCGCTTGTTTCTGGGGCGTGTGCACCGCCATCAGGATGCGGAGGATCTGACATCGGACTTTTTTCTGAAATTGTGGAACAGTGCATCGTACTATCGGGAGGGTACGGGTCATAAATGCTGGATGAATACCATCGCCAGAAATATGGCAGTGGATTTTCAGCGTAAAAACCGTGATATTCCTGTGGAGGATGCCGCAGAAGAATATGCACAGCAGCTTACATCGAAGGAAGATACAGAGGAAACAGTGCTTGGAGATATGAGAAGTACGCAGCTTCTGTCAAGTCTTTCCGAGGATGAAAGGGAAATTGTGCAGCTGCATCTTGCGGCAGAACTTACTTTCCGTGAAATTGCAGCCATACTGAAACGCCCTCTTGGCACGATTGCATGGAAATACCGAACAGCAATTGGAAAATTACAGAAATTAGCAAAGGAGGGGCAGCTGGTATGACAAGAAAAGAAATAGAAAAGCGGTGTCTGGAAGAAATGCAGCAAACAATTCCCGATACAGAAGCTCTCTGGCAGCGCATAGAATTGCAGCTGCCTCAGCAGGAAGTAAAAGAAGAAGTAAAGCCGAAATCCCCAATCAGAATGCATAAGATCCGTCCCATCATGACCATAGCAGCATGTGTTGCAATTGTGGTTTCGCTCAGTTCAATTGCAGGTAGGATTTCAATTCAGAACATATTTGAAAATATCTCAAATAAGACAAGCAATTTAATGGATACGAATCATGCAGTAAAAGATGAAGCGATGGAATCCCCGAAGTTTGAAATGGAGCAGGAAGCATATGAGGAAATCAACAAAAACTATGATTCTCTTCGTTTTCCGGAAAAGGCTCCGATCAATTCTGTGATTGACTATGAAATGCTTGTTACGGGCGATATGTCATTCGATGAAGCAGCGATTCTCCGCAAAACGGAATGTATTGTGATTGCCACTTTGAAGAATGTCAGTCAGGATGCAGACACAGGTGAGATGGTTTATGAACTGCAAGTGGAGCAGGCGTTCGAAAATACAGCAACTGAAGGTGAAATGCTGCAAATTCGCAGTAAAAGTGCTTTTGTTCTGCAAGGTGGACGTACCTATGTGCTGCCACTGTATCAGAACGAATCTGAATGGAAACTTGCATCTGAAAGTACACCCCAGATTGAATTGACGCTTGATGATGAGATTGTGTTTTATAAGGGATGGAAATCGTTATTACCTGACAGTGAGTTTCTGCACTATTCTGATTATGATGCGTTCCGCAATCAAATGCGGATTACCGATAAGATCTCATTTCAAAACCTTCTTGCTGCATGGGAGGATGCCCAAAACAGATAACAGGAGGAACTATTATGAAAAAAACAATTGCATTAATGACAGCATGCATGGTGATGGCAGGTACGATGACTGCATGCAATCCGATTAAAGAGGCATTCAATGATGTGAACAATAAAGTATCGTATTTTTATACCCCACCTGAAAATGCAGTTTCCAGAGATCAGGTGACACAGGGATTCAAAATGGAAGCTGCAGAAGAATATGATGGTTACTACATGCCGCCTAATACGATGCCGAATTACAGTGTGGAAGAATATAATTCCATTACGGAAAACAGATTTCTTTCAGCAGCTGAGAACCCCCTGAGTACATTCTCGGTGGATGTGGATACTGCATCCTATTCCAACATTCGACGTATGATCCGCAATAATCAGATGGTTGACCCCGATGCAGTTCGCATTGAAGAAATGATCAATTATTTTTCCTATGATTATCCCGCACCGACAGGGGATGTGCCGTTTTCGGTCAATACCGAGCTTTATGAATGCCCGTGGAATACTGAAAATGAACTCTTACTTGTGGGACTGCAGGCAGAGGAAATTGACCTTTCCGATCGTAAGCCCATGAACATTGTATTTCTGATTGATGTCAGTGGTTCTATGATGGATGTCAATAAGCTCCCTCTGGTACAGAAGGCATTTGCAATGCTGTCGGAAAATCTCAATAAGAATGACCGCATTTCTATTGTGACCTATGCAGGCGCAGAAGAAATCGTCCTGCAAGGTGCATACGGAAACGAATATGCAAAAATTACTGACTGTATTTATAGTCTGACAGCCGGTGGTTCTACAGCGGGTGCTGCTGGAATTAACTGCGCCTATGAGCTTGCGGAGGAATATTTCATTGAGGGCGGAAACAACCGTGTGATCCTTGCAACGGATGGCGATCTGAATGTCGGAATTTCCAGTGAAGAAGACTTGAAACGTCTGATTGAGAAAAAGAGGGAAAACGGCGTAAATCTTTCCGTTCTCGGATTTGGAACAGGTAATCTCAAGGATGATCGTCTGGAAGCACTTGCTGATAACGGAAACGGCAACTATGCATATATCGACAGCCTTCTCGAAGCAAGAAAGGTTCTTGTAAAGGAGATGGGCGGAACGCTCTTTACTGTCGCAAAGGATGTGAAGATTCAGGCTGAATTTGATCCGGAATATGTAGAAAGCTATCGTCTGATCGGTTATGAAAACCGTGTGCTTGCCAATGAGGATTTTGAAAACGATCAGGTGGATGCAGGAGAGATCGGTGCAGGTCACAGTGTTACGGCACTGTATGAGCTTGTGCTGACGGATAAGGCAAAAGAGGGCGAAAGGATTCTGAATGTTGCGCTGCGCTATAAAGAACCGGATGGAACGAAAAGTAAACTCGTCGAATATCCTGTGAATGCAGCAAACAGTGAAGCAATGCCCGAGAATCTTGCCTTTGCAGCAGCTGTTGCGGAATTTGGCATGTTGCTGCGTGACAGCGAATATGCAGGTTCTGCAAGCTATCAGCAGATTCGTAATCTGCTTGACAAAACGGATATGGAAAACGAATACCGACAGGAATTCTCAGAACTTGTGAATATTGCTCTTGACTAACAGTAAAAAAGGATGGGATCTATGAAATTGAAATTGATGACTTGCCTTGCACTTTCCGCATTGCTTTTATGCGGCTGCGAAACAGACGCACCTCTTGAATCGATTGAAACATCTGCCAATATATTGAGCGAAACACTGGAAGACACCAATATATCGAAAAAAGATCCCATCCGTTTTTCGGAACGTGATATGGAGGATTTCATTTTTGAAGCAAGCTGCTACGAAACAAGAGATGGTGAAACGATCCGTTATCGGGGAGAGATTCTTGATCAGACTATCTGTAAAGGGCTGTGGGAGATCATCTGTATGCAGGAAACTATGCAGGTCTATGAGGGCGGAAGCTGCAGCAGCTGTACGGATTTGGTTCTTACGGACAAAGTTTCGAACGAGAAATATTATGTTGGATACAGCATCTGGTACGAAAATCCTGAAAACGAGGGCGGCCCGAAATGCTTTGTAGTAAGCGGTGCTGATTGCGGTAATGTTTGTTATGAAGCGATCGAGGATACGGACGATATGCTGTTTGTCAGTGATGTCTACAAAAATCTGCTGATGCAGGGCGTAAAAACGCCGGAAAATATTGTTTATGGATCATATGTTATCGACAATACTGAGAGTGAACAAAGCACCACTGAAACAAATGCTGTTCATTCAGCTCGTCCGGTACTTGCGAATATCCGTTCCAACTATGCATGGGGTTTGTAATATGATGGTGTTGTCATTGACAGTGAAGGTAATGTATATAGTTTTGACTTATCAAAAAGTGCAGAGCTGCTTCAGAAATGGGATAATCAGGGTAAAATGCTTGTATATCTTTATGATAATAATATGCTTTCGAAAGCCGGTAAGATCAATAAAAAAACCGTTGAAAAATGTCAGGCTCTCGGTCGTGAAGTAGATCCATATGCAACTATGAAGTCTGAAAGTTTTGCATGTGATATGGGACAGGATTCATTATATATTTTTGATGAGGATTCATCAGATCTGATTTTACTTAGCTCTACAGGAGATGTTATTCGTCAACTAGAGGATAAAAATGCAAAAAAAATTGTGAAGCTTTATAACCGCAGTCAAGGAAAAAGCGGTGGAAGTCAGGATTTTTTGATGCTGTTAATTAAAATATTTAAATTCCTTGAATGATGCAAATAAGGGAGGAAGATATGAAACGAGCAGCAGTGATTATTCTGGTGATTGCAATTTGTATCACATCGGGCATTGCAGGGTTTTTAGTTGGAAGGCATACTGCGCCGCAAACATTGCCGGCAAAATATGTGTTGCCGAACTTAAGCACAACAACATTCTATGCAACAATTACCGCAATCCATGAAAAGTATATTCAAGTGCAGGGTCTTGAGATTAACGACATCAACAGCCGTGGTGCATTTGATCTGTCGATCGGTGATGCTACAGTTCTGGAGTGGCGTGGAACAACGCTGCAATTGTCCGAATTGGATGTGGGAGACACGATTGCAGTGACCTATACAGGGGATGTTCTGGAAAGCTATCCTGCTCAGATTACGGATGTATTGAAAATTCAGCTTCTGGATGATGAAAAATAATGCAAAAACCGCCGTTTCATTACGAAACGGCGGTGAATTTATTTCTTGTACTGCTCATCAAGCCACTGCAGCATTTGTGCATGCCCTTCCTCAGAAATTGGAAATGCGGATTCATGTTCGATCTGTGCAAGCTGTGAATTGATGAAGCCGTGCCACGTTGAAACCTTCAGTTCTCCGTCGGGAACAATTTTGAAATTGAAGTTTCCTCGACTTCCCGTAAAGGTGTTTTTACTCTCAAAATAATAGATTCTCGGAATATCGAATGCATTTGGCTTTGGCATTATTCATCCTCCTCAAGTAGTTTTATGACGCATTGCAGATCTGGTACACATGCGTAAAGATAGGATTGAAGTTCATCATCAGGCTGTGAAAGATCGGGAACCATCACTGCTTTACAGCCGGCAGCGTGTGCCGAGAGAATTCCGTTGGGAGAATCCTCCAGTGCCATACATTCATCGGGAGAAAGTCCTAATGCTTTGGAGGCTGTCAGGTAGATCTCAGGATCCGGCTTGCCACGCTCTACCATATCTCCGCAGATAAATGCATCAAAATAGTTAATCAACCCTACCTGTGACAGATAATGATTTGTACGCTGGCGATCGGTTGCGGTTGCAACCGCAATTTTTTTTCCGCTTTGTTTCAGATATATAAGCAGCTCCTCCACGCCTTTTTTCTTTTCAATTCCATGGATTCTCAGATGTTCATTCATCAGCTCTTTGCGTCTTGCACGGATCATTTCATAATCAAATTCTTTACCGAAAATGCCCTGCAGCTTCGGTGCTGCAAACATTGCCGCAAGACTGCGGATACCAAGCACATGTTCAAGCTCCATCGGAAAACCGGCTTCTCTGGCTGCTTGTATCCAATAGCGTGCAAGCAGCTTTTCAGTATCGAGCATCAGCCCGTCCATATCGAAAATTACGCCTTGAATCATAGTCTACTCCTTTATCTGTTCGTCCTTGTATTTGGAATACAGGAATCGTTGTTCTTTATATAGTCCCTGATAACCTGACAGCAGGAAGCTGACTGCAATGACGATCAGAGCAAATGGAACGCATTGCATGCCAAATAATTCTGCTGCAATCAGGAGGGAGGCAAGCGGACAGTTTGTGACTCCGCAGAACAGGGCGATCATGCCGAGTGCGGCACACAGGGAAGGGGAAAGTCCGAGTATGCTTCCCATCAGACAGCCAAAGGTCGCACCGATGAAAAATGTGGGGACGATCTCTCCGCCTTTAAATCCTCCGCCGAGTGTGACAGCGGTAAACAGCATCTTTGCAAGAAATGCATACCAGACGGTTTTACCTGCAATTGCATTATGGATAATCTGTTCACCTACACCGAAATAATCAAAGCTTCGGAACAGTAATCCAAGTAAGAGTATGGTGATGCCGGCTGCCGCAATCCGCAGATAGGGATTTTTAATGTAATGTTCCATCAATTCTTCGGTGGCATGCAGAAGAATACAGAATACAATGCTTACGACAGCGCAGAGGATTCCGAGCATAAGTGTCTGCAGGATGCTGACGGGGGTGATTTGCGGTATATTGAGTACGGAATATTGTGTCAGTCCAAGACCGCATTTTTCTGCGACAAAAGACGCAGTAACGGATGCGATCGTGCAGGGCAGCAGGGCGGAATACCGCATGACTCCGATGAAACCGACTTCCATAGCAAATACAACAGCAGCAATCGGCGTGCGGAAGATTGCAGAAAATGCAGCGCTCATACCTGCGAGAATCAGGATGCGCATATCAGCTTCATTCAATCGGAATGCTTTACCAAACAGATGGGCAATGCTTCCTCCAATCTGCAATGCAGCGCCCTCACGTCCCGCGCTACCGCCGAACAGATGTGTGATTGCAGTTGAAATGAAAATCAGAGGTGCCATTTTCGCAGGTATAGTTGATTCGGAGCGCAGGGAAGCGATGACAGTGTTCGTACCCCTGTCGTCATGATTTCTTGTGATACGATAGAGAAAGACAATGAGTATTCCTCCAAACGGTAGTCCAAGAAGAATCCAAGGAAAATCCTGACGTAGCTCTGTAACCTTGTGGATGGTATAGACAAAACTCACACCAACAAATCCTATTATGATACCGATGACGAGTGTGAGGATACCCCAACGCAAAAAAACAAGTAAAGATTTTGGGATATGTTTTAACTCAAGCATCAGTGTTTTCAAAAGTTCTTGTGTTATCCTTATCGGGTGTTTGGTGTTACCCATACATAAATCACTCTTTCTGAATGTTAGATTCTAATCTAATTGTAAGGGATTTCCGTTTATTTGTCAAGAACCAGTTTGATTTGTTGTGATTTTCTTAATCTTTGCAAAAAAATGTAAAAAAACAGAAAAAAGTGTTTACATATCGTGAATTATGTGCTATAATATACATGCGGACAATGAAAAACGTTTCCGCATATAGTAATTCAGAAAATAGAACAAAAGACAGGACCTCTTAAATAGAAACAGGGGGTCAATTTAACGAAAGGGAGAAAAGAAAAATGGCATCAAACTATCGTAAAAAAAGATATAGAATCCGATATGACAGAATTATTTTTGTCGCTGCAATTTTTATTGTATTGATTCTGATCCTGACTGCGTGCGTTAACAGCTGCACAAATAAGGATAAGAAACCGGGCAAGAATAATAATTCCATTGTAGACAACATGTCCTCGACCGAAACGTCCAGCGGCAATAATTCTTCGCTCATTATCACCACAACGGAGCCGCAGATCACGCATGCGGAAACTACACTCCATGCGACGGATATCCATAAGGGCGATCTGATTCTTGTCAATGCAGCCAATCCTTGCCGTTTTGACAGCGTGGCAATTGAAAACGGTATTTCCGATGATGTACAGTTTGTCACCATCAAGAGCGTGCTTGATTCGAGAAGCAAGCCCCTGCCCTATACCGCAAAGGACTGGGAAGTGGGTATGGATAAGGATGCTGCAATGGCGCTGGATACATGGCTTGCCGACTTCTACAGAACAAGCGGCAACAACGATATCCGAATGATCGCAGGCTATCGCAGTGATGCGGAAGATCTTGATTATCGCACAGGCAGAACCTGCAAGCTCGGTGTTTTCCCCGAAACAGGAAGCTCCTATTTCTATAAGAACGAAGGAACATTTGCCTGGGTAGCATCCAATGCAAAGAATTACGGCTATATTCTGCGTTATCCGGATGGCAAGGAAGGCTTCTTCGATAGTACCATCACAAAGAATACATCCGCAACTTTCCGGTATGTCGGTGTTGCTGCGGCAACCTACATTGCAGAAAACAACCTCTGCCTTGAGGAGTATCTGGTAACTGTAAAGTCCTACACGATTGATAACATGCTGCGTATCACAAACGGCGGTACAAATTACGGCGTTTATTATGTTCCTGCAAATGCAAACGGCGATACACGATTCTCCGTTCCTGCGGATCCCAGCTCCTACGAGATTTCCGGCAATAACATGGACGGCTTTGTTGTTACTGTAACACTCAATGGTATGACAACCGAAATTCCTGAGGCTACACAGTCGGCAACCAATACCATTATTTTCAACTAAAAAGTGAGAGCATCTGTTTTTGACAGATGCTCTTTTTTAGATTCCGGTATTGTCAAATTCGGGAGTATAAATCGAGTTTGCTGAGGATTTGTCCTGCAGGTAGCCTTGAAACCCAAGATCTTGCGCTGTTTTGAGTACACTGTTATATTCCATTTTGGTAATGCGTCGGTTAAGCTGCGGATGCTGCGGAATTTGACGCATGGGGGTATATTGCGACATCAGACTCAATAGGCAGTTGTCCGTGCCGAAGGTGTTTTTCAGATGATGCAGGAGCGCAATGGATTCATGCCGATGTCCGGGCAAAACAAGATGTCGGATAATGCATCCACGTTTCAGAATGTTCCCCTCAAAAACAGGTTTCCCTGTGATAGCAAGCATTTGGGCAATAGCTCTTTCTGCTACAGCAGGATAGTCAGGGGCATTTGCATAATTCCGTGCAGTTTCCGTATCAAAAAATTTAAAGTCCGGCAGGAATATATCCACATAACCATCAAGCATTGTGATCGCTTCCGGAAGCTCATAACCACTGCAATTATAGACAACGGGGATGTGGAGCTGCGGTTTTGCAAGGTCGAGTGCCTCAAGAATCCATGGCAGAAGGTGATCTGCGGTTACAAGATTGATGTTGTGTGCATTCTGCTGCTGCAGCTCCAGAAAGATTTCTGCAAGTCTTTGCGGCGTGATGATTTTCCCCTCGTTATGGCGAGAAATCGGATCGTTCTGGCAAAAACAGCAATGCAGCTGACAACCTGAAAAAAATACAGTGCCGGAACCGCAGCTGCCGCTGATACAGGGTTCCTCGCCGAAATGAAGGGCTGCTCTTGCAGCTTTGATACCATTTCCTCCGCCGCAAACTCCATTTGATTTTGTTCGGTCCGTACCGCATCTGCGTGGACACAGCCTGCAATTGGTTAATTGAAATTCCATCTGAATACTCCTTTATACATTCTTTTCTGATTATAGCATTTTAAGAGTCAAAATGCAATACTTGACGATGCGTGGAAAGTGTGATATACTAAAAGAAAAATAAACAGGAGGTTTTTTATGAACACATTAATGATACTTGCTCAGAATAGTGTGAAAACGGGAGATGAGCGTGATATTGTTCTCTGGATCATTTTGGCAGCTGCAGCTCTTGTGCTTGTAATTGTTACAGGTGTTCTTTCTGTGATATCCAAGAAGAAAAAATAAGCTTCCCCTTGCATATATTGTTTTAAAACAATAGGGGGAATCGGTTATGTGGTGCAGTCTGGAGGATCTACGTCAAAAGGAAGTCATCGACGCATCGACCGGTGAAAGGCTTGGTGTGATTGATGATATCGAATTTGACACGGATTCACGAACTATTATCGGATTCAGAATCTATGGCAGGCACCTGTTTTTTGGTCTGATCCGCCTC
This sequence comes from Oscillospiraceae bacterium, assembly GCA_017521325.1. Taxonomy (GTDB): domain Bacteria; phylum Bacillota; class Clostridia; order Oscillospirales; family Ruminococcaceae; genus UBA3855. Next base: position 66,344 of record JAFXCV010000068.1, read on the forward strand.
GAAGAGGATTTGTTCATCCCCATCGAGTGGATTCGGCTTTACGGCAAGGATATCATACTGACAGATTCTTCTCAGATTGTTGGCAGAATGAACAAAAACAAAAAGAAGATTACGTAAAATTTCGTCAGAAGAAAAAACAGAAATTTCTTGCAAAAGTTTCACAAATATGGTATAATATTAAAGATTTCGCACGCCTGTGATTCCGTGGCAAGGTGCCCTCTCTGGGTTGTCGGACGGTCAGCAGGCGGAGGATTCAAAAAACCAAACATTTTTTAGGAGGAACTACAAATGGGCGTAGTATCAATGAAGCAGCTGCTGGAAGCAGGCGTACACTTTGGTCACCAGACCAGAAGATGGAATCCGAAGATGGCTCCGTATATCTTTACAGAGCGTAACGGAATCTACATCATCGATCTGCAGAAGACAGTGAAGAAGCTGGAAGAAGCTTACATGTTCATCCGTGACATCTCTGCACAGGGTGAAACCGTACTGTTCGTCGGCACAAAGAAGCAGGCTGGCGATTCCATCCGTGAGGAAGCAATCCGTGCAGGCGCACACTATGTAAATGCACGTTGGCTCGGCGGTATGATGACAAACTTCAAGACAATCCAGAGAAGAATCCAGAGACTGGAGCAGCTCCATCAGATGGCAGAGGACGGTACATTCTCTCTGCTGCCGAAGAAGGAAGTTGTAAAGCTCAACCTTGAAATCGAGCGTCTTGAGAAGTTCATGGGCGGTATCAAGGATATGAAGAAGCTGCCCGGTGCACTGTTCATCGTTGACCCCCGCAAGGAAAAGATTGCAGTAGCAGAAGCTAAGAAGCTCAACATCCCGATCGTTGCAATTGTTGATACAAACTGCGATCCCGATGAGGTTGATTTCGTAATCCCCGGCAACGACGACGCAATCCGTGCAGTAAAGCTGATCGCTGGCACAATTGCAAATGCAATTATCGAAGGCAGACAGGGTGCAGACGAGGTTGCTGTGGCTGAGGCTGAAGAGGCAGCAGCTGAGGAAGTTGCAGCTGAATAATCGAGTTTCATTAAAATTTATATAATCTGGAGGCGGCTAATATGGCTAATATTACAGCTAAGGACGTAAATGAACTGCGCAAAATGACCGGCGTAGGTATGATGGACTGCAAGAAGGCTCTCATGGAAGCTGATGGCAACGTTGACGAAGCTATCAAGCTCCTGCGTGAAAAGGGTCTGGCTACTCAGGCTAAGAAGGCTGGCAGAGTAGCAGCTGAAGGTATTGTTCTGGCAACAGTTAATGCTGACAGCACAGTAGGCGCAGTTGTAGAAGTAAATATCGAAACTGACTTTGCTGCAAGCAATGAGAACTTCAAGAAGTTCGTTGCTGATGTTGCAAACACAGTAATCGAGCAGGATCCTGCTGATCTGGATGCTCTGAATGCATGCACAATCAGCGGTGGTACAATGACTGTTGCAGAGGCTCTGCAGGAACTGTTCCTGGTAATGCGTGAGAACATGAAGATTCGCCGTTTTGCAAGACTGACAGGCGACGCAATCGTTCCTTACGTTCATCAGGGCGGTCAGGCAGGCGTTCTGGTAAGTGCAGCTACAGAGGCAGGCGCTGCAGCTCCTGTTCTGGAAGCTCTGAAGGACTGCACATTCCAGGTTGCAGCTATGCATCCGGCATATCTCGTTCCCGCAGATGTTCCTGCATCTGTAATTGAAGAGGAGAAGAAGGTTATCATCTCCCAGATGGACGAGGATCCCAAGATGGCTGGCAAGCCTGAGCAGGTTAAGGCTAAGATTGCTGAAGGCAAGCTTGGCAAGTACTATTCTGAGAACTGCCTGATGGAGCAGACCTTTGTAAAGGATAACTCCATGAGCATCAAGCAGTACGTTGACAGCAAGGCAAAGGAAGCAGGTGCTGCAATTACAGTAATCGGTTATGTTTGCTTTGAGCTTGGTGAAGGTATTGAAAAGAAGGCTGACAACTTCGCTGATGAAGTTGCAAGCATGATTGGCTAATCACTGATTTTCATTGAATTTAAAGGCGGTAGCATTTCTACCGCCTTTTTATCTGCCTGTTCTTAAAAACATAAAATTCTGCTAATTTTTTTGTAAAATTCACTTGCAAAATCGTTTCATATATGATATAATAATTACAAAGAGGTTACATTTTGGACTTGGAAGGAGTTACGAACGTGAAAGCAAAAAAAGGTGGAAAGTCAATTTTCGTTGTAATATTCGTTATTGTTTTGTTGCTTATGGTTGCAACCTCACTTACAACCAGTATTATATTCTCCGGTGAAGATATTCCTAAGATTGGAAAGTACTATTTATATATGCATGATGCTGCGGACATGGAACCTGATATTCCGCAGAATTCGCTCGTCGTTGCTGAGGAAGCAACGGTCGGAAGTCTTACCCCCGGCAATAAAGTGCTTTGCTATCTGAGTGATAATAAGCTCGCACTTCGTGTGATCTATCAGATCACCCTCAATGATGACGAAACTGTCAGCTACTATCCGGGAACTGCACTTGATCAAGGCTCTGAGCTGACGATTCCCCGTCAGAATATTTTTGCAATTTGTACATGGCAGAATGAAGCATTGTACCATTATGTCGATTTTGCGACAAATGTAAGCGGAATTATGCTTCTTCTTGTTCTTCCCTGTATTGTGCTGATCATTATGATTTTGGTTAAAATCCAGAAGAGCAGCAAGGATGAGCTTGATGACGATGATTTCCTCTTTGACGAGGAGCCTGTTCTTCCGAAGGCAAAAAGACTTTCGGACAATCCGCTCTTTGATCCGGGCAGCACTCCTGCATCCGGCGAATCTTTTGAGCGTAAAAAGTCTTCTATCTCTGAAAACTTTGAAAGAAAGCCTGTCAATGAAAATTCTCCTTATCAGAAGGCTGTGCAGGAACGTACAATGAAATTCCGCATTGACCAGCAGATGATGGAGGACGCAAAGCGTCAGGATGCTCCCGTATCCAAAACTTCCGGTACGCAGGTGTTCTCTACACAGGCAGTAGAGGAGGTTGCCAAGCACCAGACTGGTTCTTTCTCTGTCACAGAAGCCGCAGAAAAGAGTGAACAGTATACAGCAGCTCCCACAGAACCTGTAAAGCACGCTGTTCGCCCTGAACCTGTCAGAACTTCCACGACTCCGAACATTGACGATATCGTCAAGCCTTCCGAGCTTCGTGCAGCAAAGACAGGACAGCGCATCAATCCGAATATTGCGGCAACAGATTCCATTGATGATCTTCTCCGTGTTCTTGAAGCAGAGAAGAAAAAGCTTTGATTATGTAAATTGTTTTAAGTCGCCTTTGAATTGATTTTAAAGGCGACTTATTTCTTTGAAAATCACAAGAGTTATCGCAGAAAAGTCATAATATACAACTGTTTTTGTCATTGACGAATTTCATATTGCATGCTATAATGAAACAAATCAAGCGATTTGGAGGCTTTTTATGAAATATCGTAATCCGGTTATTCCGGGATTTTATCCTGATCCAAGTTTATGCAGGGTAGGCGATACCTATTATCTTGTTTGCAGTTCATTTCAGTTTTTTCCGGGTGTTCCTCTGTTTGAAAGCAAAGATCTGCTGAACTGGAAGCAGATTGGACATGTTCTGACAAGGGAAAGTCAGCTTCCCCTGCATGGGGCTACCTCCAACGGCGGCATTTATGCACCGACGATCCGTCATGATCATGGAAGATTTTATATGGTAACGACCAATGTTTCGCATGGCGGCAATTTTTATGTCTATACCGATGATATCTACGGCGAATGGTCGGAACCGATCTATGTGGAACAGGATGGAATTGACCCGTCTTTGTATTTTGAAAACGGACGTGCCTATTTTATGTCAAACGGAACGGATGAACAAGGCACACATGGAATTGTGCAGTGTGAAATTGACATTCACACAGGAAAAAAGCTGACACCATCAAAATGTGTCTGGCAGGGAACGGGCGGCAGATTTCTGGAAAGTCCGCATCTGTATAAAAAGAATAATGCCTATTATCTCATGGCATCCGAAGGCGGAACGGAATACGGCCATATGGTGGTTTATGCAAAGGGGAATTCTCCATACGGACCATTTGAAAGCTATCCGGAGAATCCCGTGCTAACGAACCGTGATCTCGGTGGTTATCAGCTTCAGGGATGTGGTCATGCCGACCTTGTAGATGATCCCAGCGGTAATTGGTGGATGGTGCATCTTGGCTTCCGACAGATTGACGAATGGGTCATGCATCATATTACCGGTCGTGAAGTATATCTTGTTCCTGTCACATTTGATGAAAATGGATGGTTTACAGCAGGCGAGAAGGGGACAACTCGTCTTGAAATGGAAACAGACCGCCTTTCGGATATTATTCAACAGCATCCTGTAGCTGATAAATGTTTTCAGAACACAGAAATCGGAGTTGACTGGTGTTTTCTGCGTAATCCCATTTTGTCGGATTACAAATTTTCCAATGATGCATTCCTGCTTCGGAGCAATGGAAAGAGTTTAGCCGATACGGATGGTGTTCCGACATTTGTCGGTATCCGACAGCAGGAGATGAATCTGAAGATCTCCTGCCATGTCAGCGTAAGTTCAGAAGAAGCAGGTATTACCCTCTATATGACGCCGGATCAGCATTATGATATCGCCCTGCGCCGAAACGACGATGGGTTTGAAATCATCCGACGTCTGCGTATCGGCGATATTAAACAGATCGACGGGAATATTCCCATTCCTGACGGAAACGCTTTTTTGATCATTCATTGCAGTAATTTTGTCTATCGTTTTCAGGCGGAATGTGATGGGAAACTGTATGATCTCGGAACGGCACAGACGAAGTTCCTTTCAACAGAGGTTGCAGGGAATTTTACAGGTGTGATGATAGGTTTATATGCACAGGGTAGGGCATGTGAGAAATTTTCTACTTTTACTAATTTCGTCTGTCAGAATTTAGAACTATAAAAATACGGAGGATTTTCTTTGAAAAAATCCTCCGTTTTGTTAACGCAATTGAATCCACCATTCGTTCTCACGAAAGCCTACAAGAACTGTTTCATCAAGCACAACGATCGGTCGTTTTACAAGCATCCCATCCGTAGCAAGAAGCCGCAGCTGCTCCTCCTCGCTCATTGTCGGAAGCTTGTCCTTCAGCTCCAATGTCTTGTATAAAAGTCCGCTTGTGTTGAAGAAGCGTTTCAGCGGCAGTCCGCTTTTGCGGTACCACTCCAGAAGCTCCTCGTAGGTAGGATGTTCTTCCTTGATATTTCGTTCCTCAAACGTGTGACCCTTTTCCTCCAGCCAACGTTTGGCTTTCTGGCATGTTGTGCATTTAGGATAGTGTATCAGTACCATAAGAACGCCTCCTAAAATAATTTACTGTAGTAATATATCATTATTATAACACACGAAACAGAGAAATGCAAGTATTTTTGCAAATATCTTGACATTGCTATCAGAATATGATATACTGTACTACAAGGACTAATACAGTTGTGTTTTTGAAATCTTAATTGAATCTTAAGTTTATAGTCTTGACAAAATAATTTTTACATGGTATACTTGTATAAAAGAGCGATGTATATTTTGTCAGGTTTGCACAATTTATTTGATTGTGTTCAATATAGTTATTATAGGAGGAAGATATGAAGTTTCCTGCAATTAAAAGTGAAGCAGCTGCAATGATCACAGCAGTTATATTTCCGATACTGCTTGAAATTGCACTATATTTTAATGTTGTCTGGTATGTACAAGCGTTTAATATTCTGCTGCTGTTTATTGTCTACGGCATGTTTCTGGTGCTTTTCCGAAGACTTCGTCCGGCACTGATTGCAATAACAATTATGATGCTCGGACTTTCCATAGCGAATGAGTTTTCGATTAACGCAAGATCTGTTGCATTCCAGATCAGCGATTTTTTCTGTCTTGCAGATGCGCTGCGGCTTTCGGGAAGATACAGTTTTAATATTACTGAAGTTATGGTGCGAGACACACTGTTATCCGCACTGCTTTTGACTACAACGCTTGTGTTGCTCCGTAAGTACGACGATAAGGAATATAAAAGGCAGACGCTTATCCGTGGTGCTACGACATTCTGCATTGCATTTCCCGTTGCATTGTTTACCAATCTTGAAGATCACAGCGATGGGGATATCAAGTTCAACATCAATCGTTTTACTAAGGAAAACGGCGTTTTGTATTCGCTTTATGTAGAAGCGAAACAGCATGGAATAGAGGTTCCTGACGGTTACTGTGAAACAACTGCGCAGGAAGTTCTGGAAGGATATCCGCTTTCCGAGGTGTCCAAGAAACCGAATATCATCGTTGTCATGAATGAATCCCTTGCGGATTACGACCTTGTCGGCGATCTTCCTCTGAAGGAAGATTTGCTGCCCTTCATTCATAGTATGAATGAAAACTGCATTAAAGGAAAGGCACTTGTTTCCGTATTCGGTGGATACACCTGCCAGTCGGAATGGGAATTCCTGACAGGAAATACCATGGCATTTCTTCCCGTGACTGCGGTGCCGTACAATCAGTTTATTGATGCACCGATTGACAGCATTGCAAGCTCTCTCAAGGAATTGGGATATGATACCTGTGCTGTGCATCCTTACCACGGAATCGAGTGGAATCGTGACAAGAATTATCCTCTGATGGGTTTCGATAGATTTGTGACCGGTGAGGATTATGGTGAGGTTACTGAAGAAATGCTCGAAACCCTTCCGTCCGATGTCGAAGAATCTCTCTATTTCGGTGATCTTGACTATATGCGTGGCTTTATCAGTGATTCCGAAAATTATCGGAAGATTATTGAGCTGATGGAAGAAAAGCCGGAAGGACAACCGCAGTTCATCTTCAATATTACCATTCAGAATCACGGCTCCTACGGTTATGAGGGAGATGATTTTAAAGAAACAGAATTCTGCGAGGGTGCTTCCAAGGATATTAATCAGTACCTTACAATCGCTCATGAAAGTGATAAGGCGTTCAAGGAGCTGATTATATATTTTGAAGATTATGAGGAAGATACCATTATTCTCCTGTTTGGCGATCACCAGCCTGCATTGGATATGCCTTATCAATTCCTGTTTGCAGATCCTGCAAACGAGGTTGAGGTACACGAATCCAACTATACAGTTCCCTATGTAATGTGGGCTAATTACGACGTTGATTGGGAGGAACAGGAAATTACGAGCCTGAACTATCTGTCGGCAATTCTCAAGCAGAACGCAGGACTTCCTGCGGACAGCTGGGATTCTTTCCGTATGGAACTGATGCAGAAATATCCAGCCATCAATTCCTATGGTGTGGTGGATGCTGATGGTAATTACCTGAAGCTTAATGATGTCATTGCTGAGTCGGATGCGGTAAAGGAATACAGAAATCTCCAGTACTACAGAAGTTTTGACGCTGTAAAACAAAGTAAATAACAAATATCTGAATGCTTCGTCTTATGACGAAGCATTTTTTGTGCATACGTGATTCAGGACGAGCATAGGATGGTACAGAAAGGAAAGTGATGCATATGAAGTCAAGTCAGACCTTACATACAGTTCTTGAATACCTGCCCATGAAAATCCGAAACCCCATTCAGAAATTAACTGCTGGCAATGCTCAAAATTTACAGGAAATCAGACTGCGCAGTAATCGACCTGTCGGAATCCGTGTAAACAGTGCGGAGAAATTTCTTGCGACCGACGGGAGTCTTACAGAATCCACTGAAAACGTGGTGATTTGCAATCCTGAGGATCTTGGACAGGCGTTCCAGGCAGTCTGTGCCTACTCCGTTTACAGCCATGAACGTGACCTTTCGGAAGGGTTTATCACGATCAAAAATGGCTGCCGTGTTGGAATCTGCGGTACAGCCTCGGTACAGGAAAATATGCCGATCAAGCTTCGTAATATCAGCGGACTTAATTTCCGTATTGCAGGTGAATATGTGGGGACAGCAAAAACGGTCTGGGAGGATATTTCTTCAGAATCCGGCGGAATTCTTGTTGCAGGCACAGTTGGAAGCGGTAAAACAACATTTCTTCGTGATCTTTGCCGTCTGATCGGGAATCATTTTCTTACAAGCCTTGTGGATGAACGAGGAGAGATTGCTGCGGTGCATCGTGGGATTCCACAGCATGATATCGGACAGAAAACCGATGTCCTTGATGGATATCCGAGATCGATGGGAATTCTGACTGCACTGCGTGTGATGACGCCGCAATATATCGTCTGTGATGAAATCAGCACATCACAGGACGTGCATGCAATTGTGCAGGCGGCTGGCTGTGGTGTACATTTTGCTGCAAGCTGCCATGCAGGAAGTATGGACGAGCTGCTGAATCGCCCCGTCCTTCAGCCGCTATTTGCAGCGAATGTATTTCGTCACTGCGTATTTCTTGAAAATAATGGTCATGTCCGATATGTCAGGAGGATCGCTGCGAGATGAGATGGATCGGATTACTCTGTCTGTTTCTGATGAGTACAGCAACCGGATTTTATGCTGCAAACAGGATGCGGACAAGATACCGCACAATGCAGAAGCTTGTCACATTACTCAGCGAATTTTCCACGATGCTTCGGTATCAGGGGACACCGCTTGAAGAATTGCTTGAACAGTTTGCATGTCACCCGAATTATCGAGAGTTTACATTCCTTAGTGATGTATGCGATGGTTTTGCGGTAGATGTTTCCCCAAGAAATCTTTGGGAAAGCTCAATAAACGGTGATCCATCTATTCTGCCACAGGCAGGGGATATTCTTTGTTCGCTTGGAACGATACTTGGCACGACGGACATGCAGGGGCAACTCGCTGCACTGGAACTTTATCGCAGCAGAATGGAAGAAACAGCAGATGATATCAAGGCAGAGTGCATCCGTAAAGAAGGACTTTACCGCAGACTCGGAGTTTTGGTTGGTGCGATGTGTTTGATTCTTCTGCTTTAACGACCGAAAAATAAGGAGAATGTTATGGAAATTGATCTGATATTCAAAATTGCAGGAATCGGAATCATCGTTTCCGTACTCAATCTTGTGCTGAAGCGTGCGGAAAGGGAGGAACAAGCAATGATGACCACGCTCGCCGGTCTGATTGTGGTGCTGATGCTCATCGTTGAGCAGATCGGTGAACTGTTTGAAACAGTCAAATCGGTGTTTGGATTATGATTGCGGCAATTGCGTTTTGTATCTGCGGATGCATACTTTGCCTTGTTGTGCGGCAATATCTCCGACCGCAAGCACTTCTGATGGGACTTGCAGTCTGCTGCATGCTGATCCTTTCTGTAATTCCGCAGATATGGGATATTCTTGATACTGCCGGAAATTTATTTTCTCTGACAGGCATGAATTATGATTATTTTCTGATTCTTTGCAAGGCGGTAGGAATCTCCTATCTGACACAGCTTGGAATGGATTTCTGCCGTGATTGCGGGGAAAATGCAATTTGCACTGCAGTTGAGCTGTTTGGAAGAATCAGTTTGATTTCGCTGTCGCTTCCCTTGTTTACGGTACTTGTTGATGTCATTCTGGAGGTGATCGGATGAAACGAATGATTGCAGTTCTGATTGCACTTGTTCTCGGATGCATACTTTGCAATACGACTGTATATGCACAGGAAACACCAGTTTCATACGACGAAACTCTGTCCACCCTGTTTGAGGCAACCGGAATGGAAGAGTTACTCAAGGAACAAAATCTGGATGAGATTCTGGATACGCAGATGGCGGATGACAACGATCCTCAAGTATTGTCTGCTGTCACATTTCAAGGTGTTATTGATAATCTCATATCCAAAACATTGGATACCGCATCAATTCCACTTCAGGTTTTCGGCATGCTTCTTGGTGTGATTCTGATTTCAGCAATTGCCCAAAGCATGCAAAGCAGCCGTGAATCCGTTAAAGCAATCTATGAAATGATCTGTGTGCTGTGCGCCGTCGGGGTGGTTGTAAAGCCTATTGGCAATGTTCTTTTGTTGACTTCACAGCGGCTTGAAGCAAGTGCGGGATTTATGCTGAACTTTTCCGTGATATTTGCATCCGTCCTTACAGTATGCGGGGGATTAACAACCGCTGTTGCATATCAGACGGCAATCCTCGGCGCTTGCGAAGCCGCAATGCAGCTTGCAGTCCATGTTCTGCTCCCGATACTGAGTATGGGACTTGCTTTGAGTATTGTGGATGCTGTTAACCCATCAATCTCGCTGGACGGTATTGTGAAGCTTCTGCATAAAGGGACGGTCTGGGTTCTGGGACTCATGATGAGTTTATTTCTTGGAATTCTGTCGCTGCAAAGTATGACGGGTGTTGCCTCCGATAAGCTCGCCTCCAAAACAACGAAATTCATGATTTCAAATTTTATTCCCTTTGTCGGTGGTGCAGTATCGGATGCCTATTCCACGGTCATGGGGAGCATGGGGGTTCTGAAAACAACCACCGGCGTGATCGGGATTCTCTCTGTTCTTTCATTGTTCCTGCCCGTTCTTCTGGAGCTTGTCATTTATCGTTTTATGATGGCGTTGTCGGGAGCAATTGCTGAGATTTTTGCCGTAGAAAGAGTTGCCCGACTCTTAAAAAGCATGGAACGAATTTTGGCAGCAGCCTTTTCCGTAGCAGTAAGCTTTTCTGTGATTTTTGTTGTTTCGACTGCGCTTCTGCTTCTGATAAGCGGAAATCTGATCAGTACTTAGGGGGGAGATCATGGAGCAATTAAAGTCAATACTAACGACTGCATGCATGCTCAGCCTGACGATTGGGTTATGCAATGTATTAAAGCCCGGGCTGATATTTGATAAGCAGCTGAGATTTCTGATATCCTTGCTTTTTGTGTTGGGGCTTGCATCTCCCATATTATCACTGAAAAATGAAGGGTTTCACATTGCAATCCCTGAAAATGCAGGACAAGAGCGGACACAGGCGCTTGCTGAAGAAATGCAGGAAAGTATTCTCCATCAGACAGGTAAACAAACCGAAGCGGCACTCTATAAGCTTCTTAGGGAGAAGGGAATCGTCTGCTCGGAATTGCAGGTCCGTGTACATATTGACGAGGGACAATGCATATATATTAGCGAGGTCAGCGCAGTGTGCGACCAAACGGAATACACCTGCGAAATCCTGCGTGCAAGTCTTGGAGAGGAGGTGATGCTCCATGTTTCAGAAATTGGTACAGAAATTCAGAAGTAAGGACATGATGCTCCATGCGATCGTTATTCTTGGAATTGTAGGTATGGGATGTATTCTTATCTCATCGTTTCTGACAAGTGATGAAACGGAAGTTCCAGTACAGCAGACGGAAAATCTTTCAGAGACACCGCAGGAATATCGGATGCGGATTCAGAGCGAGCTTTGTGCATTGCTCAGCAAAGTAGCGGGTGTCGGCAATGTCGAGGTGCTTGTGACGTTGCAGGGGAGTGAGGAGTATCATTATGCACAGGAAGGTGACAGCCTTATCACGGACGAGCAGGTGAAGAATAAACATACCTATGTGACGATAGGCGGCAGTGCAGGAAAGCCTCTGGTAGAATCCGTAACGCATCCGCCGATCATCGGAGTTGTGGTTGCCTGCGAAGGAGGTGACCGCAGTACTGTACAGGAATCCGTCTATTATGCCGTATCTGTTGCATGCGGAATTTCAACGGCTGATATCTATGTAACAAAGCTCGCAAATTGAGCTGCGAATCGGAAAGGAGTTTACTATGAGAAAACCATCCATTATTATCGGAAAGCGTCAGATCGTTCTGTCCTGTCTGACTGCAATGCTTGCAATTGCGGTGTACATCAATTACAGCATGTCAAAGGATAATCTGCAGGTGATTACGCCCACTTCAGAAATAACTGCAAATCAGGAGAATTACGGCGACACAGAGTTTGTCAATGCGAATGCATCGAGTGAACAGAATCAGCCTGTGGATGCACAGCCTGCAGAGGATTTCTTTGCAAAAGCAAGACTTGAAAAAACAACAAATCGTGATGAGGCAGTCCAGACACTTCAGATGATCATGGGAGGCGGCGATCTGACTGATCATGAAATCATCACAACCGCACTCGGTGCTGTTGAGGTATCAAATCTGATTCAGTGTGAAGGTAAAATTGAATCCCTCATCAAATCACAAGGCTTTACCGACTGTGTTGTCTACCTCGATGGAGAATCTGCAAAGGTCGTTGTCAAGTCCGATGGACTTGAAGCAGCGGATGCTGCACTGATTAAGGACATCATTTTAGGGGAAGTTTCAATTTCTTCAGAAAATATCAGAATTTTTGAAGTAAAATAGTTGTACTTTTCGAATTTTTTTGGTATAATAGAAGATAGGTAGGTATATTACTGAAAAAATAGGTCTATTTTCCCAGAAAATGGAAAAACAGGTTAAATTTGACAATGAAAGGAAGTTGTATTATGGAAAAGGTACAATCCGGAGTTCGTTCCATCAAAATTTCAGATGAGGTACTGTCCAAGGTAGCGGCACTTGCAGCAAAGGATATTGACGGTGTTGCAAATCTGGCAGGATGCTGTAAAGGCATTCTGAGTACGGGTGCAGCTCCCGTTGAGATTGTAAATATGGGTGGTGCAATTGCAGTGACTGTAAGAGTCATTCTCAAGAATGGCTACCGTGCAGTCAGCGTTGCAAAGCAGATCCAGCAGTCGGTCAAGCAAAATGTACAGGACATGACCGGTGTGACTGCTGTCAATGTAAACGTTGAAATCAGCGGAGTAGAATTTGACGCATAATTTTTATAAACCGGTATGCAGTATATCTGCATACCGGCATGCGTGCGTGATATAAAACCAGGAGGTAACTATGACAAGACATCAGTGCAGAGAAAATGCGTATCTGATTTTATTTGAAGCATCCCTTCGTGATGATACACCGGAAGAACTGTATGCAATTGCAGAAGAAGTGGATGAGATCACAGTCGATGATAATGTGAGAAAGCTTGTTGAAGGTGTGCTGGCGCATACCGAGGAGCTTGACAGCATCATTGCATCTTACAGTAAGAAGCGTGCAGTCAGCAGAATTGCCAAGATCAATCTGATTCTTCTTCGTATGGCGATTTTCGAGATTAAATACATGCCGCAGACTCCCGTGAATGTAGCGGTCAGTGAGGTCATCAATATCTCACAGAAGTATACTTATCAGGATGATACTGCATTCATTAACGGTGTCCTCGGTGCCTATACCCGCAGTCTGCCTAAGCATGAAGAATCCGACGTGCAGGAGGAAAGCTGATGTCGTTTTTTCTGGGTCTGGATACCAGCAATTACACGACATCTGCGGCGGTCTACGATGCATCGAATAATACCGTACTTCAGAACAAAAAACTTCTTCCTGTAAAACCCGGAGAAAAGGGACTACGGCAGAGTGACGCTGTGTTCCACCATACGGTGCAGCTTCCTCAGATTCTGTCACAGCTTCCTATTTCCGATATTTCCGGAATCGGTGTATCCGTAAAACCGAGAAATACTGAGGGTTCCTACATGCCGTGTTTTCTGTGCGGAGAAGGAACTGCCGGGATGCTCGGACATGCGATGCAGGTTCCTGTATGGAAAACAAGCCATCAGGTCGGGCATATTCTGGCGGCACTTTATTCGGCAGAGAAACTTTCGTGGATCCACGAGCCGTTCCTTGCGTTCCATGTAAGCGGTGGGACAACAGATTGTGTTCTGTGTGAACCGGATGAGGCACTTCTTCTTCGGATCACTCCTGTTTCATGCTCACTTGACTTGAAAGCGGGTCAGCTTGTGGACAGGGTGGGACTCATGCTGGGACTTGAGTTTCCGTGCGGAATTGAACTTGAAAAGCTTGCAATGCAGAGTACCCGCACATTCCGCTATAAGCCCACAATGAAGGAACTTGATTGCTGTTTATCCGGTCTTGAGAACCAGTGTCAGTCCGCCATCAAAAATGGTGAACCGCCATGCGATGTCGCAAAACGGTGCCTTTGTGCTATTTCCGATGTGCTTTTGGAAATGACAAAACGTGCTTCTGCGCAGATCGGCGATCTGCCAATCGTATATGCAGGCGGTGTTATGGCCGATCAGCTCATTCAGGAAAAACTGCAGAATGTGAAAAACTCAGCTTTTGCAAAGCCTGCGTTTTCCTGTGATAATGCAGTGGGAACGGCAATCTATGCTTCGCTTTGCAATGCAGGCAACTGATAGCGGAGGAACGATATGGCAGTTTTAACAGTTTCGCAGATCAATCGTTATATGGCATCGAAAATTCGGGAAGACTCGAATTTGCAGCGATTCATGATAAAGGGAGAAATCTCCAATTTTACCGCACATCGTTCAGGGCATTTTTATTTCACCCTGAAGGATTCCGAAAGTGTGATCAAAGCTGTAATGTTTCGTGCAATGGCATCAAGACTGCGTTTTATGCCCGAAAACGGGATGCATGTGATCGTCAGTGCTGGGCTTACCGTCTATGAACGTGATGGTGTTTACCAGCTGAATGTAACCGATATGCAGCCCGAGGGTATCGGCGCTGTTCGCCTGCAGCTTGAACAGAGAATCCGTAAGCTGCGTGAGGAAGGGTTATTTGAGGAATCAGCCAAAAGACCGATTCCGACCAATCCCCATACTGTCGGAATCATCACTTCCGGAACAGGTGCAGCCCTGCAGGACATGCTCAATGTTCTTTCAAGACGCTGCCCGATGGTGCAGGTTAAGATCTTTTCAGTACTTGTACAGGGAGAACAGGCGCCCTCATCCATTTGCAATGCAATCAGAACAGCACAGCAGCATGAATGTGACGTGCTTCTGCTCGGAAGAGGGGGAGGAGCGTCCGAGGATCTCTATGCTTTTAACAGCGAGCAGGTTGCTTATGCGATATTCGACTGTTCGATTCCTGTGATTTCCGCAGTTGGTCATGAAACAGACGTGACAATTGCCGATGCGGTTGCTGATCGCCGTGCGCCTACTCCGTCTGCTGCAGCAGAGCTTGCCGTGCCGGATATCCGACATCTTGACGAGAAGATATATATCGCAGAAAGACAATTGCGGAATACTTTTGCTGCACGTCTTGAACGGGAAAAACAATTGCTTCTGCGTCTGAAAAGTCGCCTTCAGATTGCGTCACCGCAGGCGAAATTTCAGCTTCAAGAAGAAAAACGTCAGAAACTAACAAGCAGACTTGAGAGGAATATGCAGCTTTTTCTTGAACGAAAACTTTCAGACTATACAGCGCAGCAGGAAAAGCTGATGCAGCTTGACCCACTGAAAATTCTGCAGCGTGGCTACGCTGCTGTTTACCGTGAAGATCGTAGTATTCTTCCGTCTGTCAGTCATTTGAAGCAGGGCGATTCCATTCACATCCGTATGCAGGATGGAGAAATTACAGCGAAGGTGGAAAAGATCAATGAATTATGAGGAAAAGATGCAGCGTCTGAGTGAAATTACCTCCATGCTTGAGCACGAACAGCTTTCTCTTGAGGAAGCTTCCAAGCTTTATGCAGAGGGAATGCAGCTTTCAGAGCAGTGTCATAAAATATTACAGGAGGCGGTCATGTCCGTACAGGAAATTCCGGTGCCGCTGACTGAGAAAGTGTGAATATTATGAATGACGTAAAATTACAGCTGAAATGCTATGCAGAAAGACTGGAAACGTACATGATTGCAAAGGTTGCACTGATGCAGTCATCCACAACGATGGAGCTTGATACGCTCTATGACGCCATGCGGCATTCGCTTTCAGCAGGCGGCAAAAGAATTCGCCCTGTTCTGATTTATGAGTTCTGTAAAATCTGCGGTGGACAGACAGAGTCTGCGGATGCGGCGGCATGTGCCATGGAAATGACACATACTTCATCACTCATCTTTGATGATTTGCCGGCAATGGATGATGACGATCTTCGTCGTGGTAAGCCTTCCTGTCACAAGGCATTCGGCGAAGCTACGGCAATTCTGGCAGGCGATGCTCTTATTTGTGCACCGTTTATGATTCTTGCAAATGATCCACAGCTTACTGCTGAGCAAAAGGTTGCACTGATCTCCGTTCTTTCTGAAAGAGAAGGTGCGAACGGAATGGTTGGCGGACAGCTGATGGATATGAGCTTTGAAACGCAGGAACAGGTGAGTGCGGAGGATCTGACAACAATGTGTCTGGGAAAGACAGGTGCATTGATGGAAGCGTCCTGTAAGATGGGATGCATCTGCGGCGGCGGAAGCCCTGAGCAGCAGGAAGCTGCAGCTGCATATGGACGCAGCATCGGTCTTGCATTCCAGATCATTGATGATATTCTCGATGTGACAAGTACCGCTGAGCTGCTGGGTAAGCCTATCGGCAGCGATGCATCCGAGGAGAAGAAGACGTTTGTAACGGTGCTTGGTATTGAAGAAGCACGCAAAAAAGCAGCGGAACTGACTGCGTTTGCACATGCGCAGCTTGAGCTTTTTGAAAATACAGAATTTTTGCATGCCCTGACTGATGAACTTCTGGTGCGTGTGCAATAAGAAAGTGAGGAAATCGAATGTATAGTCCCATTATGTGTGCAGGCTTCTTTGGCTGGGCCAGTGCGCAGATTCTGAAGTTTATTTTATTTTTCTTTCAGCATTCCGATTTTAAGATAGAACGACTTTACGGTTCAGGTGGTATGCCAAGCTCTCATTCTGCACTTGTATGTGCTGCAACCTTTGCAGCCGGCAGGGCGGACGGATGGGCATCTTCCTCGTTTGCTGTTCTTTGTGTGCTTAGTGTTATTGTCATGTATGACGCTGCCGGAGTGAGAAGAGCTGCCGGAATGCATGCTAAAGAGCTGAATCTGATCAGACTGAAAATTTTCTCTCAGGAAGAAGATGCGGAAAGTAAGAAGAAGGAGTTAAAGGAATTGCTGGGTCATACCCCGTTACAGGTTTTCTGCGGTGCAGTGCTGGGTATTATCATCGGCTTTGTGGTTCCTCTTGCGTAAGATAGTTATGGAAGTAAAGTATAATTTTGATCAGAACAATGAGAAGCAGGAGCTTCGTCTGGAGGATCTTCAGCTTCCGCAGGATCTCAAGCGTCTGAGCTACTACCAGTGCCGCAAAATCGCCAAGCAGATTCGCACTCTGATGGTGCGTGTTATTTCCAGAAACGGAGGACATCTCGCCTCAAATCTCGGAGCGGTGGAACTGACAATGGCGTTGCACAGGGTTTTTGAATCTCCACAGGATAAATTTATCTGGGACGTAGGGCATCAATGCTATCCGCACAAGATACTGACAGGGCGCTGGAAGGAATTTCAGACGATCCGCAAGGAAAACGGTATTTCGGGATTCCCCAAACCTGAGGAATCTGAGCATGACATCTTTATCAGCGGACACAGCAGCACTTCCATTTCCCTTGCATGTGGAATTGCAGAATCCATGCGGATCAAGGAGGATCCACATCATGTCATCGCTATTATCGGCGATGGTGCAATGACGGGCGGTCTTGCATTTGAAGGTCTGAATAATGCAGGCAAGAAAAAGAATCTGATCGTTATTCTGAATGACAACAATATGTCCATTTCAGGCAATGTCGGCTCTGTTTCCCGTTATCTTCGCTCAATCAGAGAGAAGGAAAGCTATATCAAAACCAAGCAGGCAGTTGAAAAAATGCTTGTCAATACACCGCATGTCGGTGTTCCTGTTGCAAAGGTGCTGAAGGGTACAAAGGATGGCGTCAAGAATATGATTGTTCGTCAGGCGACCATGTTTGAACAGATGGGCTTTGTGTATTTCGGCCCCGTAGATGGCCATGACCAGCAGGAGCTTGAGGACATTCTTCGCACGGCAAAGCACTGTGATTCTCCTGTGTTTATTCATGTAAAAACAGTGAAAGGTAAGGGGTATCTTCCTGCCGAAAAGAATCCGGGACAGTTCCACGGTGTTTCACAGTTTGATATCATCACGGGAAATCCAGAGGTTTCGGGTTCAGATTGCTATTCCACAGTATTTGGAACGGAACTGACCAAGCTTGCCAAAGAACATGAACAGATCTGTGCAATCACCGCTGCGATGAAATACGGCACGGGACTGCAGTATTTTGCAAGTGAGATCCCAGAACGCTTCTTCGATGTCGGCATTGCCGAACAGCATGCCGTTACGTTTGCCGCAGGCCTTGCATGCACGGGAATGATTCCTGTTTTTGCTGTATATTCGACATTTTTGCAGCGTTCTTACGATCAGCTTGTACATGATGTTGCCATCAGCGGACAGCATGTAGTACTCGGAATTGACCGTGCAGGCATCGTGGGTGAGGACGGCGAAACCCATCAGGGTTTATTTGATGTTTCAATGCTCACATCCATTCCCGGGTCGTCCGTTTATTCTCCTGCATGCTATCAGGAACTTCGTCTCTGCATGAAACGTGCAATTCTTGAGGATCAGGGGCTTGCCGCAGTACGATATCCGAGAGGAAATGACAAGGGAATGAAATTCCCAATGGACATGCTGAATACCGATTATACCTACACAAAGGATGAGACAGCGGATGTGCTTCTCATTTCCTACGGACGAGTTTATGACGCATTGTATCGTGCGCATGTTTCATGTGAAGCAAAGGGAATTCATACTTCACTTTTGAAACTGACAAGGATTTTTCCCATTGAGGAGGAAATCATTTCTATTGTAGAGAAATACCGTACAGTTCTGTTCTTTGAAGAGGGTATGATAAATGGCGGAATTTCCTCTCTTGTGGGTGCAAGACTTGCTGAAGCGGGATTTCACGGTGAATTCAAACGTATTGCCTGCGATACGTTTGTCAAGCAGTCTACGGTTTCATCGGCACTCAATCATATGGATCTTTCCGAACAGGCTGTATGCAGGTATATTTATGAATATGGAAAAACGAATTGATGTTGCGCTGGTCGAGCGAGGACTGTGCAAAAGTCGTACGAGGGCACAGAATCTTTTGAAAGATGGATGCGTGCTTCTCAATGGCATCCCCTGTATGAAAGCTTCAGTATCGGTTTCTGAAACTGATTCATTGGAGCTTGAAGGAAGTGACATTCCGTTCGTCGGCAGGGGAGGGCTGAAACTTCAGGAAGCGGTTTCACGTTTTGGCCTTACCGTAAACGGAAGGATTTGTCTTGATATCGGCGCATCGACAGGCGGATTTACCGACTGTATGCTGCAAAACGGAGCAGCAAAGGTGTATGCAATTGATGTCGGTCATGACCAGCTGGATGCTGCTCTTCGGGATGATCAAAGAGTTGTCAATCTTGAAGGCACAGATGTCCGCAATATGAGATGTGAGGATTTGCAGGATACACCCGATTTTTGCAGTATTGATGTGTCTTTTATTTCTCTGACGCTGATTCTTCCGTCCGTGTATCATTTGACGGCTGATAAGTCAGAATTTGTAGTACTTGTGAAACCGCAGTTTGAAGCAGGAAGATCTGCGATTGGAAAAAAGGGGATCGTCAGATCCGCAGCTGCACATAAACAGGTTCTTGAGAATGTGATTTCTTTTTCCGAAAATGTTGGTTTTACTGTACATGGCTTGTGTCCTTCGCCCATTCAGGGCGGCAGCGGTAATACTGAGTACCTGCTCTACTTAAAAAAAGGATGCCTTGAACCGGACTATACGCCCGATATTCCGGCTGTGATACGAGAAGCCGGTTTGAAATAGGTGATACTATGCTGAATATCGCAATTTTTCCGAATTTTCAAAAAAAGAATGCACTTCCTTGCGCAAAGCAGGTGTGTGAACGTCTGCATGCGCTTGGTGCAACAATTTATATGGATGAAGCCTATACTGCGGAGTTTTCCGATATGGATTTCATCCATTACGGAGTATTTACTTCGCTTGTGTATACCATGGATGTGGTCATTGCCATTGGCGGTGACGGAACCATTCTTCGCTGTGCAAAGCAGATGATTTCATCAAAAGCATTGCTTCTCGGAATTAACACAGGACATCTCGGATTTATGGCAACGCTTGAATCCGACCAGCTTGATGAACTTGAAAAATTGTTTACCGGCAAATATCAGATATCCAAACGTATGCTTCTGAAGGGTGAACTGCATGGTGATAATAAAAAAACATGCTTTACAGCACTCAACGATATTGCTGTTTCCGGTTTGTACGGAAAAGTATTTGACTTTTCTGTTTTTGCCGATGACTTTCTGATCGGCAGATACCGTGCAGATGGTATGGTATGCAGTACGCCGACAGGCTCAACTGCCTATGCACTTTCTGCAGGCGGTCCAATCATGGAGCCGGAGCTTTCTTGCATTGAGATTGCTCTGATTTGTCCGCATTCTTTGTTCAATCGCCCGCTTTTACTGTCGTCGGAGCGTAAAATTTCCATTCGTCACACGGCAGGATGTGAGCGCAGCATCTATCTGAGTGCTGATGGTGAACCTCCTGTTACGTTTCCCCCATCCTATCAGCTTGATATTCAAAAATCGAACCACGAAATCTCATTGATCCACTTTAAAAACGGAAGCTTTTACGATTCCATTAATCGCAAACTTATGCAGTCAATTAAGGGGTTTTCTGAACTATAATCAGCGGAGGAACTTCAATGAAAAACGCAAGACAAAAAGAGATCATCGCACTGATTTCCGCAAATACAGTCAGCAATCAGGACGCATTGCAGGTACTTTTGAAAGAACGAGGTTTTCCTGTCACACAGGCGACTATTTCCCGTGATATCCGTGAGCTGAATCTGATCAAAAAAGCAGACAGCAATGGCGTTTATCGCTATGTTGCACCGGATATGCCGGTGCCGCAGTCAGATTACTTTTCGGGAAATGTCCTTTCTGTGGATTATGCAGGACATACAGTTGCGATCAAATGCAGAAGCGGCACTGCGCAGGCAGTTTGTACAGAGCTTGATGAGGTTGTACGTTCTGAAGTAATCGGTACGCTTGCAGGTGATGACACAATTTTTGTACTCGTTCGTACCACCGATCAGGCGAAGCGTTTTGCGGCAGAGCTTTTACAGAATATTCAGGGCAGGTGAGTAAATGTTAGAGGAACTGTATATCGAAAATCTTGCAGTCATTGAAAAGGCTTGTATCAGTTTTCGGAATGCGTTTCATGTTTTCACCGGTGAAACCGGTGCGGGTAAATCCATTTTGATTCACGGAATTCAGGCGGTTCTCGGACAGCGAGTTTCAAAAGACTGGGTAAGAACCGGATGTGAAAGAGCAACAGTTACTGCGCTTTTTACCGGGCTTTCCGATGATGTGATCGACATGCTTTCGGAATTCTCCATAAGTTGTGAGGAACGTCAGATCACACTGACGAGAGAAATCCGTGCGGATGGTGGTAGTATTGGCAGAATCAATGGAAAAACTGCTTCGGTTACAGCTTTGCGTGAGATCGGTATGCTGTTGATTTCCATTCATGGACAGCATGATAACCAGATTTTGCTTTCCCCTGAACATCATCTGCATGTACTCGATGATTTCGGAGGTGATTCCTCATACCTGACAGCTTATCAGGATACCTTCCGTAGGCTGCAGCTTACTGCCCGTGAGCTTGGGAAATGCAAGCGTGATGAGCAGGAACGTCGTCAGAGGGCGCTCATCCTGCAAAAGCAAATACAGGAAATAGGTGCTCTCCAGCCAAAGCACGGTGAAGAAGATGAACTTGAAAATGCCTTGATACAGGCAGAAAACGCAGAGCGAATCCTCTTTTCTCTTGGAAATGCGGCAGGAATTCTTCACGGAGAAAATGACGACTGTGTGGTAGAAATGCTGCGAAATGCGATGCAGCAGCTTTCTGAAATAGAGGACGTATTTCAGGGGCTTGATGAGCTTTCGGATCGAATCAAGGCGGTGCAGATTGAAATTAAGGACATTGCCGAGGATCTGCAGCGTCATGCGGACAATGTGATTCTCGATGAGGCAAGGGCGCAGAAGCTCCGTCAGCGATATCATGCAATTTCGCAGGTGAAAAAACAGTTCTACTGTGACTTTGATGGGCTGATCAAAATGTATGAGGACGCCAAGAAGGAAATCAGTTCCATGCAGCACGATAGCGAACGTATTGCAGAGCTTGAAGCACAGAAAAAGGCACTGCTTGCAGATGTTACGGAAAAGGCGAAGGCACTTTCTGATTATCGTGAGGAAACCGGCAGACGTTTTGTGGAACGTGTATCCGAGGAACTGCGTTTTCTTGATATGCCGAATGTTGTATTGACGGTGCAGCAGGAGAGAGGGAAGCTCACGATCCAAGGCATGGATTCGGTCACATTTCTGATTTCCGCCAATAAAGGCGAGCTTCCAAAGCCCATTTCAAAAATCGCATCGGGCGGTGAGCTGTCCCGAATTATGCTTGCGCTCAAATCTGTCATTGCCGATCGTGACAGCATCCCGACATTGATTTTTGACGAGATCGACACGGGCGTCAGTGGAAAGGCGGCACAGAAAATCGGCATTAAGCTGCGTGAAATCAGCCGTAGCCGTCAGGTTCTGTGCGTGACACATTTATCCCAGATCGCTGTAATGGCAGATACACATTACATGATCGAAAAGCATACTGAAGATGAAAGAACCGTAACGCAGGTGCATCTGCTTGATTTTGAAGGCAGAGTTCAGGAAATTGCCCGCATTATGGGCGGTGAAAATCCGAGTGATCTTATGCTGGAAAATGCAAGGGTTGAGCTGAAACGAGTTGCTGAAAATTGAGGAGGATAACGATGGGACCGTTTTATTATGTGATCTCTGATATTCAAGGAGATTATGCGCAGCTGAAAAGGACGGATATTGAAAGTGATGAGATTCTTCCTGTTGCTATGGCACTTCTTCCTATGGGAAGTGATATTGGAACAAAATTGTGCTGGCAATGGGGAGTTTATGAAATCATTGCGTGATTATTTCTGAATTTTGCTTTTGAATTTGAAAGGAAGATAAAAGCACTTGACTTTTCGGAAAAAACAGTGTATAATATATATAATCATATGGATGTGTATGTTCTCACGAACAGAAAGGATGATTTATGATGAGAAATTCTATGAAAAAAATGCTAGCAATCTGCATCGTTGCTTCTATTGCAGCAGTAACCTTTGGTTGCAGCGATAATAAAAATCCGATTAAGGAAACCATTTCCCTTGAGGATACCAAGCAGGAACTCCAGTTCTTCTATGACACAGGTGATGCACAGGATTCCACAGAGGCTGAAAAGCAGGAAACCACTGCACAGGCTACTGAGGCTGCAACTGAGATCGCCACAGAGATCGTAGAAGTAACGGATCCGTCCGGTGAGCCTGTCACTGAAGAAGGTGGCTCTGTACAGACTGAAGTACATACAGAAGTTGTAACATTACCTGTTGAAACAACACCCGCACCCGAGTACACACCTTCTTATGATACATGTAAAGCATACTGGCTTGACATGTCCAATGCAGGAGATTTCGTTTTTGACGGTGAACTATTTGTTTTCACTTTTAAGATCAAAGAAACTGCACCCGATGGTAAGTATCCGGTTACAATTGCGAAAACAGACATCGGCAGCTGGGATGTTGTTACCCGTGTGCCTGAGTGCATCGGCGGTGAAATCTGCGTAGGTGACGAAAAGCCTTCTGCACAGAAGGAAGCTTCCGCAGATAAGTTCACTCTGACAGTTGAAAGTGTAAACGGCAAGCCCGGTGATGTTGTTGAGGTTGCACTCAACATGAAGAACAACCCCGGTTTCTGTGGCTTTGTTATCGACATTCAGTATGATAAGAACGCACTTGAGATCGAAGAGGCAAGAGGCGGCGTTGACTTTGACAAGGCTGTAAACTTTATTTCATAATTACTTCAATGCACAATGACTCCGCCGGTTATGGGGAGTCATTGTTGTATGACAAATTCTGTGGATTGGCAGGTGTGACATGAATACAATTCTAATTATTTCAGAATGCGCACAGCAGGAATACAGATTGAAGGAGCTATTTTCCGAACGTTACACTGTGCCGGATTACAATGGTGTGAAAAAACATGTGCCTGACATGTACATCATCACAGCACAGGCTTATTCTGCTGATTTTTTTGAAAAACATCCCGAATATGATGCCTGTTTATCAGAAACTCCGGGGATGATTCTCTGGGAAAATGACGATAGTTACCGTCTTATGTCCTACAGAAACTGCAGAATGTTTTCAGAATGCAAATTAGAAAAGTCCGATGCAGAACTGCTTGATAAATTTGATGAATTTGTCTCACTTTTGTCACGAAACAATAAAAACCTTCTTCATCTCTCCGATATTCAGTCAGATATCCACAGTATGTACCGTGAAACATCCTACAAAGGCATCATAGAGGTGGAGTATTATAACTTTGCCAGAATATATCAGTTTGTCGATAAACTGATAGAACGGTCAGGAAAGCCCATGCAGACGTTGCTTCTCAGTCTTGTTCCACATGACGAGAGAGCGTGTACTCCAAAGGATTTGTCCTACGCCAACGAAATACTTTCCAAAGCCATTCAGATGACGCTTCGCAAAAATGATGTCATGACCAATTACAGCGATTCACAGATGCTTGTGCTGCTTGTGGATGCAGATGATGCGGGCGGTCATTTTGCGACCAATCGAATCATCAGTACATTCTTCGGATTGTACGAAGATGAGTTGTATCAGCTTGACTATGACATCCGTCCTGTCGGGAACCATAGATAATAAATTAAGAGCTATGCAGATGCATAGCTCTTTCTTTTGCTTTAAAAGGATTCCGTTACAACAAGCTCTTCAATTGTCTTGCGGTCTTCTGCATGACGTTCGGAGGATTTCAAGGGTTCATCAGGATAACCGAACACAGTGAGGTTAACAGGTTCAAACCCCTCGGGAATATTGAATGCCTCTCTGATTACATCAGGCTTAAAACGGCAGATCCAAAGAGAAGCAAGCCCCAGTTCTGTTGCTTCCATTATCATATGTGTGCTGACGATGGAGGCATCAATATCGGAAATGACTTTTCCGTCAAAAGAGCGATGCCATGTGTTTTCAAGGTCAGCTACCGTGAGAATCGCAAGGGGAGCATGATAGAAGTTTGCTGCATCTGTAAGCTTGTTCAGAGCTTCCTCGCTCTGGATGACCAGAAGCTTAAATGCCTGACTGTTTTTTCCTGTGGGTGCAACCCGTGCAGCTTCAATAATTTTCTCAAGCTTTTCAGGCTCAACCTTCTGTGAAGTATACTTTCTTGTGGAACATCTTTTCTTTGCAAGTTCTAAAAAATCCATGTAAATCATCCTTTCATAGTTTTATACAAGCGGCGCACTATTCAGCTTTTTCATCAGTCGGATATCGGAGCCGACAAAATGCATGCATTCGTAAACCGCAAATAATCTTGAAACAATTCGTTCCTCGTATCTCCTGCGGATACCCATCAGATCGAGATTGGTATTGATGATGGTCGGAAGTCCACGGTTGATACGGGTATTGATGATATTGTAGATCGTTGAAACATAAAATGGTGTATCAAATTCGGTTCCGAGATCATCAAGAATCAGAAGATCCACATGCAGCAAAAGCTCAAGTGTATCAACCTCCGTTTTTTCTCTGCCGAAATGTTCACGTTCCACCTGCTGCAAAAGGTTGATGATCGAATCGTAGATAACATCATATCCCTTTCGCAATACTTCATTTGCAATAGAAAGGGAAAGGTGCGTTTTGCCAAGACCTGTATTTCCATAGAACAGAAGGCTCGGAGAATTTGCCGAAAACTTTTGTGCATACCCCTGACAAGCACGCAGGATGGATTCCATGACAGTATAACAGTCGTTATTCTGTGCATCTGTTTTGTTTCTGTAGTATTCGAGTGAAAACTGATCAAAGCTTGAAAGGGAGAGCTGCGCATGTTCATTCATTTTGTTGACAGCAAGAGTTGCAAAAAGCTTCTTTAAGCAATCGCACATACCGCCGTTTGCATATCCCGTATCCTGGCACTGCTCACATGTGTAATGCATATCCAGATAATCGGAAGGGTACCCGTAGTTTTGGAGAAGTTTCGCAGAAATTTCCTGTGCCTCAAGATTCTGCCGCTGCAATACCTCCAGACGCTGCTGTACATTTTCGCCTTCCTTGAGCGTATCGAGAATCTTGATCGCAGTCTGCGCAAGCTGGCGGTTGATCTCTGCGATCTGCGGGATCTTTTCATTGATCTCACAATATCTGCGTTCGTTTTCTGATTTTGCGTATAATCTTCTGGAGGAAATTGTACGCTGCGCCTCCTGTAAAATCAAATCATTCATTCTTGACATCCTCTCTGAATCTGTTCACCACTTGAAGATATTCATCAAGCTGAGTATCGCTCTGCGGTGCATTTGATGTGCTGCTTGCAGCAGAGTTCCGCTGCTTCTGTGCCTGTTCGGCCGATGTGATACCCTGTGTTTCCCACTTTTCGAGTATGGTATTGATGTATTTGAAATTCAGTTTTTCGATACTCTCAATCGTCAGTTCATAGGCATATCGGATCAGCTCCATGGAATAGCCCTTCTGTCGCCATGATTCGATATATTTTTTTTGCTGTGACGTGGGGCTGTGCTGCATTTCAAACATTCTGCGGATTTCCGAAAGATAACTATGTTCGGTTGTCAGTCGCCTGATTTCACTTTCTGCCTGTTCCAGCGTCAGGATTTCCAGTTCCGTCCAGCTGATTGCAATGGATTCGGCGTAGGACATGCTGACCTTGTCGATGGATACACAATACCCAAGAAGCGTCAGCAGAACTTCGCTGCGCATGCCAAGGTAATTGTGAATCCAGATTAGAGAACGCTGCTCCATATGATTGAGCATCCTGCCAAACAGCGATTCGACACATAGAAAGAGATCTTTGAGTTCCTGTGAGGTTTCCAGTGTGTGTGCAATTTCCGAAGGATCAAGCTTGATTTCCTTGCTGCCCCTCTGCACTTTGGATTTTTCCGGTTTTGTTTCCGTTTTAGCAGGAGTTTCCGTCGTCTGAGGTGGTGCAAAAGCAAAACATTGTACCTCGGATTTGCTATCCTGCATCTGCAGGATATTTGCCTGTACCCAGAACTGAATCGCATCATCCGTTTCCTCTTCAGTAATTCGAAGAAATTCAGCGATTTTTGCACCTGATACATTCTGGTTTTTCAAAACATACAGCAGAACCTTGATCTGTGTATCAGAGGCGATGCGCAGAAAATGATCGACAACCGCCGAAGGGACTGCAAATACATTTCCCCAGCATCCGAAATTCACCTGATAGTCCATATTTTCTCCTTTAATTCCTCAGGACATGCTTATGATTAACACAAGTGCATGAAATACCGTAGTTTCATGCGTTTGAATAATCCATTTTCCTCGTAGATTGAACGTGCCAACTTTTTTGTGATCTGCAGAAGAAGTGTAAGCTCCTCATCAGTAATGGTATGATGGCTGAACTTTGCCTTTGCTGCGATGGATACAGCGTCCTCCAGTCGATATTTGCCGAGATAATGATTGCATTTTGCAGCACCATCCTCAGAAATATCAGAAATTTTCGTAGATGCGGTATTGACGCCGCAGTATTTCATAAGGCGGAGCAAATAGCAATAGATACAAATTGCCGCAGCATTTTTGTCTTTTTGTCGGAAGGATTTATTACGTCGTTTCTCTGAGAATTGCCAAAACAGGTGGAGGCTGAAGGGGATGGCTGCAATTATCAGCAGAATTATTGCACCCCAGAGTAACGGTCGTAAATCAATTCTGTTTTTCTGTGAAGGAGTCGGTGCTGTGGTTGACACAGTAGTTGTTGTAGTGCTGGTGATTACTTCTGTAGAAGCAATCGTTGTCGCTGCAGTCGTTACAGCAGCTTGCTGTGTAGGATTTTCTGACGGCATTGTGGATGGTTCCTGTGGTTCAACCTGTGTGTAGGTAAATTCAAAGGGAACCCAACCCCATCCGTTGATATAAAATTCCACCCATGCGTGGGCATTACTATCAAGAACATTTAGCGTATACACAGATTTTCCATTCACAACTGTCTTTTTTAGGGTTTTGTTTTCTTTACAATCAACCAGATATCCTTCACAATAACGTGCCGGAATACCCGCCATGCGAGCAAGAACCACGCCTGCAGTAGCATAGTGCATACAGTATCCTTTTTGGTTATCAAGCAAAAAATGTGCTGCAAAATCCTGATCGACAGGCGTTTTACCGGGGGCGAGTGTGTAGGTTGACTGTTTGCTGACTGTTTCACGCAGAGCTTGCAGAAATTCCAGTGTTTCCGAAGCAGTTGCATACTCTGCATCATAGCTGTCGATGATATATGAATAGGTGTTGTATATCCTCTGCATTGCATCTGTATCGGGCAATTTCGTGTGATGTTTGTATACGAAATCCCGATATCCGTTTTCGCAAAGAATCATCGCCTCGACTGTTTCTGGAGAATAGGAGAAAACTCCCGGAATCGCCGGAAACAGGAGTTCCTGCATGTCGGCATTATTTTCCGAAGGAAGTGATTGGAAAATTTCTTTGTTTTCTTCACGGCAAAGAGCGTACGGTGAATCAAAGATTTGTTCATAACCTGAAAATCTTTGTAAGATCTTCTCGTAGTTCTGGTTCCTGAGAATCTTATATTCATTCGAAAAACTTGTAAATCGGTTATCATTCTGGTAGGAAAGTGAGGGATTCTTTTCATATCCATAAGGAACGCTCCGACTGATTACACGATTGAGATTATGCATGGTCATTGTAGTGGTACTTGAAGAACTGAGTATGACGTTTTCATAAAGAAAATCCTGCGGATAATAATCAAGCTTCTCAAACAGTTTAAAAACATCGTTAGATTCATATTCTTCAAGTGGGAGCATGCTCCATGTATTTTCATCATAAATTTCGCCCGTAAGGAATTTCAGATAAATCCGACCTTCTGGCAGTTCGGAAAAGGTAAGACCGGAAATAGAAATGTTTTGATACTCTTGTTTATCCTGCCTACCCAATTTGACAACTACACGATTATTATTGGTAGGACGATTCATCCCTAAAAAGCTGAACCGATCTTCTAAATTCGAAAAATCCATGCTTGAGAAATTTTCAATCGTATCTGATCTGATTTTCTTGATAAAATCATTTCGGTGATAGTTCGTAGCCTGCAGGATCAGATCGATCCCCGTGCCAAGAATCATCACAACGCATAATACGATAACCCCAATCTTTTCCGTGACCATAAATCGCATACTGGAAACAGGGAAGAACGTGTTATCACGTCGCAGAAAGCTGTTCTGTTCCTTCTTGTGATAAGCGCCGGAATTGGATAAATGCACGGCGCACATGCTTGCCCAGAATGCAAACAACATAATTGCATAAGTGTGATTTGGTGCGACGCCTTGATAAAAGCCGATCTCTACATAGGGAAAGGTGGCAAGGAGTGACAAAAACAGATTCTGAAAATGAATCACACTGTAACATATCATGCAGATAATCGGAAAGCATGCAAAAACAAGAAATACGGTTGTACTGTATTCCTCTGTAAATTCACCCGAAATTGTGAAACGCTGCCAGTCTGTCAGGAAAATAATTTTGTAGATGGAGTTTGCAATGTGAATGAATCCATCACAGAATGCTTTGCGGAACAGATAAAAAAGCAGTACGTAACCACCTGCGGATAATAGCTTGATTATCAGCCACTTACCGCACTTTGCAGCAGATATCGCACATAACACAAATTCTGTCAGTAAGCAGCCGAATAGTATAGGTATATGATAGATCGGCTGAAACATAGATAGAAACGTGAAAATTCCTCCGATTGCCCCAAAAAATGCAATCAGAATCAGAAACAGCGTACTGCGATGATAATTTCGATTCTGAACTGCCATAGAAATGGTATTTTCTATCTGAATGCCGCTGAGATTCGGCTTTTGATTCTGCTTCATAATTTACCTCATGCACCTAAAGCTGGAACGATCAAACAATAAGTGCTTTAACATCTTTATCAATGTTGTCAGGGGTCGTCATAATCAGTGATGAATGATCAGAAACCAAAGGTTTTTCCATCTGCTTATCACTGATTATGATGATATTTCTTTGATTTGCATTCATCCTCTGGTCAATTGCAGTGGTAAGCAATTCTGAAAAGAAATTTGTAATACATGTCACAGAAGAAAACTGCTCGTTGACAACTTCATTCAGAAGATGATGTACATCCATTTTCATGGAATTCAATGAATAATAAAGTTCACGAAACATTTCCGTGATATCTGTAAGGGTAGTAGGGGTATATTGGCGTATCTCGTTTGATTCCGTACTGTACCACAGAATTGTCGGTGCCGTCTGCTGCTCAATCATGGTGCAGGCAAGTGAATATAATAGCGAAAGAAACGCTTCCGACTCACGCATAATATTTTGTGAAGTCAGTTGACTCGTTTGAAAATCCGCAATCACCAAAACGGATTTAAGAACCGGCGTACTGAATTCCTTGACAAGCGTCTGATCACTTTTGGAGCTGAGCTTCCAGTGAATTCTGCTCACAGGATCTCCCGGAATATATTCGTGTATTCCAAAAATTTCGGAAGGATCATCTCCCGGTTTGTCACCGAACATATCGCTGTCACTGCAGTTTACGGGGGCTGAGGATTCTGAAATCTGCATAGGCATTCTTTTGGGAAGTATCAGAACAGAAACTTTTTTACTGGACATTCTGAGATTAGTGCGAAATAAATGGAAATAATCGAGAACAAAGAGTTTTTCAAGAGAAATGTCAAGAGAACCGCAGAAGTCTGCATGAATATAAAAAGTCATTTTTGTTATATTTCCGGATTGCAGCGGAAATTGAAGTCGCATGCGCTCTTTCTCCGCACTAAATGAATGACGCAGGTCAATCACAGCATGTGTTTGCGAAAACGAAAATGGAAGCCGATTATTAACTATGATCGTCACAGGAATGGATTCACCGGACGTGCTGGTATTCATATTACAGCTCAGTGATGCTTCGCTTCTAAATTTTAACCAAAGCATTAGAATGATCAATAAAACAGGAAGGCAGAGCGCACATAGCAGCATGACAAGTGCGATGGAATCGACATACAACACCCAGAAGCATACCAGTATGATGAGAATAACCAGATAGAGAAGTTTGATCAGTATCATGCGCCTTGCTCCACATTCGGTACAGGAACAGAGTCAAGAATGTCTTGAATGATCTGCTCGGGCTTTTGCATAATATCCGTTTGATTACGCAGGAGAAGACGGTGAGAAAAGACATCAGCGCAGACATATATCACGTCATCCGGGAGGATATAATCCCGTCCCTGTACATATGCACAAGCCTTTGCCATCTGCATCAACGCAAGAGAACCACGGGGACTGATGCCAAGGCGGATTGCAGGGTGATTTCTTGTTGCATTTGTGAGATCGACGATATATTTGTAAATTGGCTCACTGACATAGACCTGCTGAACCTTCTGACGCATTCTTTCGATGGTCAGTGCATCAGCAACCTGCTCAATTTCATCAAGCGGATTGTGATCCTGTCTTGCCATCAGCATTGCAATTTCGCTGTTTGCATTCGGATAGCCAAGTGTGAGCTTAATCAGGAAACGGTCAAGCTGTGATTCGGGAAGCTTTTGTGTTCCGACACAGGTAATGGGATTCTGTGTTGCAATCACGATGTGCGGGGAGGGGAGGGGATAGGTGGTGCCGTCAATGGTAACAGCCCCCTCCTCCATCAGCTCAAGCAATGCAGATTGTGTTTTGCTGGAGGTTCTGTTGATCTCGTCAGCAAGAAGAAGATTGCAGAATGCGGAACCCTTTTTGAAAATAAAGCTGTTTGTGGATTTGTTGTAAATTGTAAATCCCGTTACATCCGACGGAAGAACATCGGGGGTAAACTGGATACGCTTGGTAGATAACGAAAGTGTCCTTGAAATTGCAAGTGCGAGTGTTGTTTTACCAACACCGGGAATATCTTCAAGAAGAATGTGACCGCCTGCAAGAATTGCAAGAAGTACCTTGAGGATTTTTATATCCTTGCCGCTGACTGCCTTGTGTATCTCAAGCAGCATCTGTTTGACTGCTGTGTTTCGTATTACTATACTTTCCTTCATAGAAGGCTGATTTCTATATTGATTAAAAAGCTCCATTAAAATAATGTCCTTTCACATATCCATATCAGCAAAAGCCGTACATCTATTATAGCATTTTTCTGTATGAAATGCAAGGGTATGGAAGATTTTTTCGCTTATCTCTTTCTTGATTTATCGTTTATTTAAAAAAAGGCATTGCAATTATTCAAAGAATGTGTTATGATAGAAATGTAGAGAATCCAGTAAGGAGGGAACATGAAATGAATAAATTAAAAGGAAATGAGGATATGGTTCGTATTCTTGCAGTTGCAGCTGCATTTCTGGTTATGTGCATCATTATTGGGATTTCACTGCATTCTATAGAAAAAATTGACAAAGCCAATCAAAAGGGACAGGACATCGAAGAAGGCAAGAAATATGCTGCATCCATTATGCAGACAAATGCAACAACCAATATCTGGGAATATCTGCGTAATACAACCGAACTGCAGACGGAAACAGAAACTACAGAAACGGAATTCTCTGAAACATTGGAATCCGGAGTTGTAATCGAAGGATCACAAGAAGAACAAATTGAATCTGAAACAACGTTTTCTGAAACAACGTTTTCCGAAACAGAACCTGAACAGACCACGATGGTTACAACTAAGACGTCCTCTACAGGGTTTACTCTGATTCTGAATTAATTGAAGGAGAGAATTATGAAGAGAAAAACAGTGAAAACTAAAAAAAGCAACATTATGCGTGTTGTCATACTGATTATAGCAATTGCTATGTTGCTCGGATGTCTGCTGATGCCTCTGACGCAGATGATGCAATGACAACCAGTTATTTATTTCCGATTTTCAACACAGCTTAGTGAAACGGCGTATCTATGGGATTTCTGATGCCTTGACGAATAAAATTTAAGAAAAACAATTCTTTTTAAGAAATGTTCGACGGATGAATTTTTTATTAAATTCATCCGTTTTTTATGTTGAAAACTAAGTTGTATTTAGTCGAAACTCACAACAAAAAAAGTGTTTTTATGTCAATTTGACGAATTTGTACATATTTATCAAATTTGCGATTGACAAATTAGACAACCTGTGGTATACTGGTTACAGTTCGAAAACAAAGTGTTTTCAATTCTATCTGAAAAGGAACGATTGCTATGAAAAATTATACAAAACGTTTTCTTGCTGTAACATGTTCAGCACTTCTTTGCATGCAGTATGCAACAGCTTATACAGTAGCTTCTGCTGTGAATTTCATGACAATCAATACGACTTCATTTGACGATGATCCCGAGAAGTTTAAATATATTGAAAATACAGACTTTCTTGCACAGGCAACTCAATCAACTGAAGCTGACTCTGAAACAGAAGAGCCGACAGAGCCTCCGAAGGAACCGAAGCCCACATGTCTGGAAGAGATTGTTCATGACAAGAACGTGAAAGAATACAATCTGATTGAAGGCATTGATGTTTCCAAATGGCAGCCTATCATTGATTGGGAGGCTGTAAAGGCTGACGGTATTGATTTTGCAATTATCCGTATCGGTTATCGTGGTTATGGTGAAAAAGGCACTCTTATTGTTGATCCCTGCTTTGAATCCCATATTCAAGGAGCACAGGAAGCCGGACTTGACGTAGGCGTATATTTCTTCACACAGGCAACCAACGAAGAAGAAGCAATTGAAGAAGCGAATTTGATTCTTGAAACGCTTGAAGGCTATGAACTTGAACTTCCTGTTTATTTTGATATTGAGAGCATTACACATGATGTTGGACGTCTTGATTCCGCAAAACTGACTGTAGAAGAACATACAGCGAATTGTGTTGCATTCTGTGAAACCATTATCAATGGCGGATATCAGGCAGGGGTCTATGGCAACAAATACTGGCTTGAAGAAAAACTCGATTCCAAATATCTGGAAACAGAGTATCCGGTATGGCTTGCAAGATATAACAAAGAACCTGAGTATAAGGGTGAATATCAGACGTGGCAGTACACAGAAAAAGGTACTGTGGATGGAATTAACGGTAATGTAGACAAGAATTGCTACTACGAGAGAAAGCTTGAATTTGCAGAGGAACAGCTGATCGTCAGAACTCCCGGTACTTTTATTCCCGATGTTTACGGTGAACACGCTTATAAATTTACATCCTCCGATACGAACATCATTAAGGTGGACAATTATGGTGCATTGAAGCCCGTCAAGAATGGTACCGCAACAATTACCGTAACATCTGAAAAAGATGGTTCCACAGATACGCTGGAAGTGATTGTAGTTGCATTCACGCAGGTTGCACTCTCTGAAAACACTTTGAAGTTTGATGGAATAGGTGTACAGAGCAAGTTGTCCGCAGTAAAATCAAAATCCGGCGTTACCTGGAAATCTACCAAACCCTCCGTTATTACAATTGAAGATGATGGTACGATCGAAACTGTAGGATACGGCTCTGCATTGATTATTGCTACAAATTCACAGGGGAATATCGGACTTTGTGAAATTGATGTAGTCAGCAATCTTATTGGTGACTGCGACAATGATGGTGCGATCACTGCACTTGATGCAGCAGAACTCCTTTGCTTTGCTGCGAAAAATTCAGTAAGTGCAGAAACAGAAATCAGCGATGAGATCATGAAGAGATACGATGTCAATGAAGATGGTGCTATCAATTCCAAGGATGCTGCAGCAGTTCTGGTTATGAGTGCAGAAGCTGCATGCAAATAAAAATCAATTACTTTAGGATAATTTAAAGGTTGCTTTTGATATTATGTCAAAAGCAACCTTTTGATTTAAGTTTATCGGGATATTCTTCAGATTCAAAGTAGTTTCATGAGATAAAAAAATTTCCATAAACACTTGATTTTTATTTCAGAATATGCTATAATATATAAGTCATGGAGAGTTGTCCGAGTGGTCGAAGGTGCGAAACTCGAAATTTCGTGTTCTCTAATAAAGAACCCAGGGTTCAAATCCCTGACTCTCCGCCAATACGCTAAAAACTTCCGTTTTTCGGGAGTTTTTATTTTATATCAGATCTTGATAATAATGTATTCAAAGCTGCACAAAATTGGTATTTCGTGCAACTTTGAATGTAGTTCTACACGCAGTCCCCTTTAAAGCGACTGCGTGTTTTGTGGTTATTCTGCCTTCAGGAGTTCATCGAAGAATTCGTTAGATGTTCCCTTATATCCAGAACCCTTTGCAGCGGCAAACTGAAGAATGTATGCTGCATCCGATGCATTGAAGGTTTCATCGAAGTTGACATCAGCGAGCGTCTTCTGTTGGTCTGTTAAGCCGCTGTCAACACCGGAACCAACCAGCGCTGCTGCAACCAGAACCTCGGACGCATCAAGAGCATTCACTTCACCATCAAGATTTACATCTCCAAGGAAATTCGGATTTGCAAGATCATCAATGCTGATGATCTTAGAAGGATCTGTATAAACCTTCTGTTCGAAATCGTAAGTACCATCAGTAAACTCAGAATAATCTCCATTCAGAGCGATATTTGCCATAGCATACTGTGTATTGCTTTCTGTGTAATAAAAACGCAGAACAGATGATTCGGTTGTATCAATGATGTATTCCTGCGTTCCTGTTGCTGCACTTACAGGCAGAGCGTAGAATTCCTGTCCATCCTTCATGATATGCAGCACAATATCTTTGGATCCGACATTGTCTACTTTTCCGAGTGTAAAGGTAAAGCTGTCCGCATTTTCCACATTAAAGGACATGCTGCCGCCATCCTGATAGTTATTGCTGCCGATGATGATACCCTGATAGTATTCCTTGGCATTCATCATGAAGTAATTGAAAGAATTGGAACCATCATAGCTTTTGTCACGATAGTTATCGTATTCCGCCTTGATCAGTTCTGCACCATTTTCATAAACAGGAGAAGTCGGTTCCATCTCAAGCGGCAGATCATCAATCATAATGTTGGCGAGCGCATACTTGGTATTGGAATTTGTATAAAGAATGCGGAGTGTAGAGAGTTTTGTTACATCAAGCTCTACTTCCTTCCAGAGTTCCAGGTTCCCTACTGTAATATCCTGCCACCAGTATCCGTCACGGTAGATACTCAGTTTAATATCATTCATGCCGGTGTTGTCAATTCTTCCAACGATAAAACGAAGCTTCTTGACATTTTCTACATTGAATGTCATCGAACCGCCTTCTTGATAGTTGTTGTTGCCGACAACAATACCCTGATAGAATTTCTTGCCGTTCATCATGAAGTATATATTTTCATTTGTGGCATCGTAAGATTCGTTACGGTAGCTGTCGTATCTGGAGTTGATAAATTCTACGTTTGTTTTGTATTCCGGTAGGATCGCAGGCTCTGCTTCTAATTCATCAATTTCTATGTTTGCCAATGCATACTGCGTGTTTGACTGTGTGTAGATGAATCTGATGACAGAAATATCGGTAACATCAAGCTCTACTTCATTTCGTACAGTGAGGTTATCCATTTCAATATCTTTCCACCATGCGCCGTCACGATAGATGGAAAGAACAATGTTGTTCATGCCTGTGTTGTCGATTCGTCCGAGAGTGAAGCGGAGGGTTTTTACATTTTCAACGTTAAAGGACAGAGAACCACCTTCCTGATAATTGTTGTTGCCGATGACAATGCCCTGATTGTACATTCTGCCGTTGATATAGAAATTTTTCAGCTCACTTGTGCTGTCATAGCTGACATTACGGTAGCTGTCATAACGTGAATTGATAAACTCTGCGATTGTTTTGTATTCGGGGATGATCTCTTCCTTTTCAATCGGGAAGAAATCTGCCTGAATATTGCCCATTGCATACTGTGTGTTGGATGTGCTGTAGTAGAAACGCACTACAGAAACGTCTTTTACATCAAGCTCCACTTCTTTCCAGAGCGAGAGGTTTTCCATTGTGATTTCCTGTGTAAGTACGCCGTCAAAATAAATATAGAATGTGGTGCCGTTCATTCCGGTGTTATCTACACGTCCAAGGATGAAAGACAGTTTTTTCAGGTTTTCTACATTGAGTGTAAAGGCTCCGCCCTCCTGATAATTATTGCTGCCAAGAACGATACCCTGATAGTATCTTCTGCCATTCATCATGAAAAAATCAGTCTGGTTAGCATAATCATAGGTTTTGATACGGGTTGCATCATAATTGGAATTGATGAGTGCAGCATTGGTTCCGGGATTTGGAATTTCAAATGTTTTTTCATCACTCTGATTGTCAATACAGAATTCGGCAAGACCATACATTGTGTTGGATGTACCATAAGTAATGGTGATCGCTGTACAATCTGCAACATCCAACTCTACCCTTTTCCAGGTTTCCATGCTGGTTACTGTTACTTCCTGAAGCTTTTTACCGTCACAGTTGATGTAAAGCACTATGTCCCTCATACCGGTATTGTCTACACGGCATACAGCAAAGCTGAGTGTGGAAACTTCCTCAACATTAAAGGAAATAGAACCGCCATCCTGATAATTGTTGCTGCCAAGAACGACACCCTGGTAGTATTTTCTGCCATTCATCATGAAATACTTTTCCTTGTCTGTTCCGTCATAGACAGTTGCACGTGTTGCATCGTAGCCTGCATTCAGAAATTCGGATACAACGGTTGCTTCCGTTTCAGCTTCCTCTGCCGCATATGTCTGCATGATTCCTGAAACAGGCGCATTGTAGAGATTCATGAGAATCGCAATGAACCAGAGAACTGCAACAAGAGCAACAGAAATTCTTTTGATACTTGCTTTTTGTTTCATAGTTTTCTCCTTCTATCCGTTTATGAACGGATCGTTTTGATAAAATTATACCATAAAATAGAACATTTTACAATATTAATCGAATAGACGGTTTGTTTTATCCACCAAATGACCAGATTTTAGGTTGTAAAATTTAAAAATTTGTGTTAATATTAATAAGAAATCACAAATAGAAATTATCATGTGCAATCTATTTTTCGTTCATACTTCCCCGACGTGCAATCGGTGGAATAATTATTTTTTATAAAGGAGAGTCAGTATGAAAAAAAACAGATCTATCCTTCAACGCAGTCTTGCTGTCGCTGCTTGTGCAGCGGTTGCTATTCCCTCTTTTCTATGGGATGGACTGCCGTTGATTGATGCAGCCGACGACCAGCATGTCTTTTACGTCTCCCCTGACGGAAGCGACACTAACGATGGTTCTATCAGCGCACCATTCCGCACACTTTCTGCCGCAAGGGATGCTGTGCGCAAAGTCAATACGAATATGACCGGAGATATCACCGTCTATCTGCGTGGCGGCGAATATCGCATCACAGAGCCTGTTGTGTTTGACACAAGGGATTCTGCAAGTAATGGATTCCGTATTTCCTACGAAGCATATGAGGATGAAATACCTGTTCTCAATGGTGCTGTACAGGTTACCGGCTGGCAGAAGCATAACGATAAGCTTTACACTGCAAGACTCGATAGAGATAAAAAACTGCGTAATCTCTATGTTAACGACAAGCGTGCCAATATGGGCAGCGTAACTGTTCAGGCAAAGGGTGGATATGGTGAATACTCCGTTACTGCCGGCCAGGCGGACTGGGCATGGGATTCCGGTAAAAAGAGTGATGGTATCAAGTACAATGTATCTGATATTCCGCAGATTCCCTCCAACTTTGATGACCTTGAGGTAATCAACGGAACCACATGGAATGAAAACATCGTGTGCAGCCGAGATGTCAAAGTGGAGAATGGTTCTCTGATTGTTCTAATGCAGCAGCCTTATGGTGCGATTGCACAGACTCCCGGTTGGGGTGCAGGATTCTCTACAGGTGGAACGCATACACTGTATAATTCACTTTCCTTTGTGGATTCACCGGGCGAATTCTACTTCGATAAAACCGAAAAGCTTCTCTATTACTACCCGAGAAGTGGTGAGGATATGTCAAACGCAGATGTGGAGGCGCCTGTTGTGGATCAGCTGATCATCATCAAGGGTAACTCCACATCGGAACGTGTACAAAATCTGAGTTTCAGCGGTATCACGTTTGAAAATACGGATTATCAGCTGACAAAGGTTGGCGATTCCTATGGTAAGGCTACCTGTCAGGCAGCGCAAAGCTACATTGCATTTGCGGATTCCAACTGGCATTCCAAGAAATACGAAATGGCAGATACTCTGCCCGGTGCCATTATGGTTTCCAACTCCGATTCCATTGAGTTTAAAGGAAATATTGTAAAGCACACCGGCGCTGACGGTATCAATATGGCAAATGACGTTGTCAACTCCAATATCGTTGGTAACTATATCACAGATATTACCTCCAGTGGTATCACGATCGGTCATCCGCAGCATGTCTACATCGGCGATAAGGAATGGAATAACCATGAAAAGTATTCCGTGGAAGTAGAAGGTCTGTGTACGAATGTAACGATTTCCGACAATCTCCTGTACGATATTAGTGTAGTTCATGGTTTCGGCGGCTGTGCAGCGATTACTGCATATTACACAGACAATGTAAGAATCCTCAGCAACCAGATCAAGAAAACTGCATACAACGGCATTCACCTTGGCTGGGGTTGGTGTAATTTCAAGGATTCCACCACAAGCCGTGATAACATGATCTGCAATAACCGAGTTATCGAATGTCTGAATCGACTCCACGACAGCGGCGGTATCTACACCATCGGTCAGATGCCCGGTACTGTCATCAACGAAAACTATGTGCAGGGTATTCCTGCTGCTGCTCCCTATCAGCCGACCTATGGTCTGCACAACGACGAAGGTACGGCATATATCGAGGAAATGGACAATGTCCTCGAAATCAGCCCGAACGTTACCTACACGATTAACTGTGAGGATTACGGTCAGAAGCATCATCTGACGATCAAGAGAACCTATGCTACAGTCAACAAGATGGGTAAGAATCCCCCCGACAGTGATATTGACGCTCCGATTGTTGTATCCGATAATGTTTGGCCGTTTGAGCAGTACAAAATCTGCCTGAATTCAGGACTTTCCGATGATTATAAGCACATTATGCCTGCCGGTCTGATGCCTGAGGCTGACTATGTATTCCCTGCAAGCTGTGAAACAACAGGCGGCAGTATGCTCCCCATCAGAAAGAGTGTGGGCAACACCATCTGGATCGCACCCGATTCCACTACATCTTTCAAGCAGGGCAGCAACATGACCAGAGCTGCAGGAACTGCAGGTTCCATCCGCACACCCAAGACGGATGGCGAATACCGCATTTATGTTGTATCCTCAGATGGTAAGGTTCTGAGCAAGTCCGAACATCTGCTTCGCATCAATGGTTCCGGAACAAAGGTACAGGCTGAGAGCTTCTCTTCTCAGTCAGGCATTCAGACTGAAAATTGCTCTGAGGGCGGAAGTAACATCGGATATATTGAGAACGGCGATTACATCGGTTTTAAGGACGTAGATTTTGCAAACGGTGCTGATTCCATTGATTTCCGTATCGGTTCTAATGGTGCAAGTGCAGTCCTCGAAGTAAGACTGGATTCTCCTGATGGTAAGAAGATCGGTTCCATGAACGTTGCAGGCACAGGAGGCTGGCAGACATGGGCAACACAGAATTGTCCAATTGAGAATACGACAGGCAAGCATGATCTCTACTTTGTATTCACCGGCGGTGAAGGATATCTCTTCAATCTCAATTGGTGGAGTCTGAATCTGCTTGAAGGTGAAAACAATTTCATTCTTGGCGATCTCAATAACGATATGACAATTAATGCATTTGACCTTGCACTGATTAAACGTGCATGTGTAAGTGGTGACACAGATAATTTTGATGCCGCTGATCTTGACGGAAATGGCGCCATTGATGATGAGGATGTATGTCTGCACACAGACTATATTCTTGGCAGAATTACAGCATTTCCCGCAGGATAAATAAAGATGCAGAACCCATGTGATATGGGTTCTGCTTTTTTCGTCTGAACTCCCCTGCCCCTCCATACTCCCCTGTTTTTAGACACAACAAAAAATGACCAAACCGCAAGGTTTGGTCATTTTTTCAATTCATTTTAGCTTACTCAGAAGCTTCTTTATCTCCCTTTGCAGCAACGGTTTCCGTCTTTGCTTTGGTTGTTGTTTTCGTTGTAGTAGTTGTTGTGGAAACGGTTGTATCCTTCACAGTGGTTGTGGTTTGTTTCGTTTCAGATGTTTCTTTCACTGTTGTGGTAGTTGCATTTTCCGTGGTAGTCTTCTTACCTGTTGTCGTTTCATCTACAGTCGTTGTAGTACCCTTGCGAGTTGTTTCAGTCGCTGTCTGCGTAGTAGTGGAAACAGATGTTGTCGTTGTTTCCGTTACTGTTGTAGTAGAAACGCTTTCGGTCGTAGTTGCTTCCTGTTCAGGCATCTCCTCAGATGTTGAGCAGATGTAGGTGAATTTCGGTGATTTGAATCCCATAACCGAACGGAAGGAATTACCACGAACTGTTACCTTGCCGTCAATGATCACCTTGTTGACATAACCTCCGTTACCCTCAACAATGGTAATCCAGTTTTCGGGATTTGCAGATAACTTGATGCCGTATGCACGTTCAAGCTTTTTGCGCAGTTCTTCAAATGAGAAGTATACCACATCACCGTAATGCGGATCATACAACGCATCATATTCAGCGGAAACGCTGCGCAGATAAGGAATATCCGCTACAAACACATCATAGCAGTTTGCTGTGATGCCGCCGCTGGATGCGTAGAACATCGTCATCGCATATTTACCATCATAATACAGTGCCTCACCAAGAACGGACGCACATGCATCAATGATTTTCTGAGAGGGATTTTTCTTACCCTTCAGGTCATGCGAATCATTTTTATGATATTTCATATAGGAGTAGATCGCAACAGCCTGTGCCTTGATCGCTTCAACGTGCATGGAAGAACCAATTTCACGATTGACGATCTCCGCAACCTGCTGCAATACATTGCCGGGAACGCCCTGTACCGTTACGGTTTCCTTTTCTGCAGTTCCGGTATTCATCAGTGTAGTGCCGGGATAATAATGGAACAGAATGTCCTGATAATCCCATCCGGCATATTTGGCGTAGAAATTCGCACCATTCTGACTCATACCTACACCGTGTCCAAAACCATATGTAGTAAATGCAAAATAGCCATCCTCTACGCTTGAAACAGCGGAATCGGCCTGTCCGTTGGAAATGACGGTATCAGTTTTGTTTCCCTGAGCAATCAGAACTGCATTTTCATCCGTTCCGATCACTTCTCCATTTTCATCTGTTAATTCAAATGTTGTCCCACTCGGATTGTCCACTGCCTCATATTTTACGAGAGAAAAGCTGTCTGCATATTCTGTCAGACCTGCTTTCCACCAATTTGTCGGTGCGTAGACATCCTCCTGAATTTCTGCAGTATGTACAAGTGTCACACTGCTAAGGTTCTCTGATTCTGTTTCGGATTCCTCTGTTCCTGTTTCTGTTGGTACGCCGGCTGCTGTCATGGCTTCCTGATCAGTCTCTGTCACTGTCTGTGCGATCAGAGTCGTTACCTGAAAAGAATTCGCCATTAAAAGTGCTGCAAGTGCCACTGCAACATGTTTCTTCGGTATTCGAATCTTCATCATATAACTCCATCTTGCCGATTACTCGGTTTTATTTCCCTCAAAAGAGGGTTCTGCCTATTCACTTAATTGTCGCTTGTCTGTGTTGTGGTTTCATCAGTTGTATCGCTTCCAATTGTACTATCTGTCGTTTCAGTACTTTCGGATGCTTCCGTCAGGGGTTCCACCAGGTCTTCTGCCTTCTCCCCTTCCCTTACCTTTCGTGCGATGACAAGAAACCTTGTGTCGTCCGCATCAGAATAGCACGTTGATAAAGTCAGAAGCTGATCTCCGTATTTCACATCAACATCTATGTCCACCATATTTTTCTGACGTACGGTATTTACATAGTCATTGAATTCCTGTTCATTGGCAAATTCTTCCATATCCCAGTAGCGCCACTGTGCTTCGGCGCTGCCTTCTGCGATCACAAGACCGAAAATCACATAGGTGAAGCGGTCATAGTTGGAGGAAAGCTCAATAAACTGGTTGGTACGATAGTAGTCAAAATCCTGACGATATCTTCGCAAAGAGCCAAACATGGAATTATTTGCCATGTTGTGGCCATAGATGACGATATTGTCCGAATGCTCGGAAACATCGTATCCAAACACGTTCCGGTAATCCATAAACACGGCACCGGCTCGTGTAAACTTATGATCAAACCCGGTATCCAGATAATAGGCATTATCGTCACTCTGAACAACGGGATAATCCACCTTTGTGTTTGGGATGGTGATCCATCCGACTGTGTCGGCATTGAATGGAAGCAATGCAGCCGCCATCCCCGTTAAGTCATTCGGGGCATCAATTTCCTCCACAGAAACACTCGGTTCTGTTGTTTCTTCGGTCTGTAGTTCAGTTGCCTGTTCAGTGGGCATTTCTTCGACCTCTCCCACACTTGGAGTTCCCCTGCCATATATAATGTAAAGGGTTGCACCAAGTGCAGCAGCTGCTGCAAGAACAGCGGCTATGGTCAAAATGATTTTTTTCGCATTCATAGTATTCTCCCCTTTGAAGATCAACCGTATGGTACAAACTCCGCATCGGGATCATACGTATTCTTATGCCATTTGTAATAGCTGTTCGGCCACTTGATATTTGGATTCTTAGTACTTGTCTGCGTACCCTCCATAGGATCCTCACCATCTCGCAGCTTCCTTGCAAATACTACAAGTCTTCCGTCACTGAACGTACTGTTGCATGTGGATAGCGTCAGCAGCTCATCGCCGTACTTGACATCCACATCATTGAGCCGGATCGTGCGTCGTTTGATTTCGTTCACATAATCATAGAATGCACGCTCATCGGCAAAATCCAACTGGTTCCAGTAATCAAATTTCGTTTCGGTTTCATCATCGATGTCCACGATAATGAAGCCAAAAATCTTGTATTTGTACTTTTTGTAGTTGGAGTTGAGCTCCACAATCGGATGCTCACCGTAATAATTGACATTGTTCACATAATGCTTCAGGCTTCCGAACATGGAATAATCGTGCATGTTGTGTCCATATACAATCAGATTACCTGAATTTTCCAATTCCTTTTTGCCATCGACCACATAGTCGAAATTGTTTCTGAAATCCATAAAGATGGAACCGGCTTTCGCCTTCTGCATCTTGATGTTTCGTTCGAGGTAGAAATCATTGCCATCCGGTTCACGTCGCTGCAGAACAGGATAGGAAATGCTTGTACCGGGAATCGAAAGCCATCCGATCACATCGGGGTTGACCGCAAGCAGGTTTTCTACATTTGGCAGATAACCATAGTATTCATAACCTATGATTTCCTCGGTGGTTTCCTCAATTTCTTCCGGCTGAGAGGTATAGATGCTCTCCATCTCTGAGATCAGCAAGGAATTTTGATGATTCTCCCAGAAAAAATTCACAATCAGGCAAAGACAAGCAATGAAAATCGCTGAGGATGAAAGAAAGATAAATTTACGAATCACCTCAAACGGACTATCGCCTCTTTGCGGAAACAGTGAAAATCCACGTTTTTTCTTTTTGGAC
This sequence comes from Oscillospiraceae bacterium, assembly GCA_017521325.1. Taxonomy (GTDB): domain Bacteria; phylum Bacillota; class Clostridia; order Oscillospirales; family Ruminococcaceae; genus UBA3855. The sequence continues at coordinate 110,799 of JAFXCV010000068.1, forward strand.
TTCTTTGAAGATTTTGTTTTCTTTTTGGGCTTGGCTTCAGGCGCATTTTCGGCTTCTGTTTCAGGAGTTACAGGAGTTTCCTGCTTTACCTCGGATTGGGACTCTTCACCATTTTCCTTGGCGTTTTTAAAACGTTTGACCTTGTCAGCGATCTGAAGCTTCGTTTCTTCTTTTTGAATTTCTTCGCTCAAAGCAAGTTTAAATGCTTTGATCTTATCACTTTTTGTATCATTCGGTGGTGATTTTGGAATCTCAGGGGATTGCACATCCTGTGTGTCAGATTCTGCTGCAGGAGTTATTTCGTCATCATCCTGTATTGTTTCTACAGGTTCATTTGCAGACTCAGTATGCTCCGCATCATTATTCTGTGCGACGATTTCCTGTTCATTATCTGAAATAATCACAGAATCATCCGTCTTGTCCTCCTGAGAAACAACCGACTCTTCCGGTTCTTTACTCATGAATTATCCTCCATCAGAATTTTTTCTGCCGTCCTCATTACGAATGCAGCCGTCATCTGTCGGTTAAAACTTCGACCGTGACCGTTTGCATTCCAGAGCTTCAGTAAATATACTGTTTGCTTCCCTTGATAACAGAACCCGACATATACCGTGCCGACTGGCTTTTCCGGTGTGCCGCCCTGCGGTCCTGCAAGTCCGGTAACGGATACACAAAGATCCGCATCGGTTAACTCACTTATCCCTTGTGCCATGGCGATTGCCGTCTGCATGCTCACTGCTCCATGATTCTGTAGAATCTCGTGCGGTACATGCAGCAGCATTTCCTTGATTCTGTTTGCATAGGTGCAGAGTCCGCATTCAAAAACTGCTGATGCACCATCGACTGATGTCAAATAGGCAGAAAGTATGCCACCCGTACAGCTTTCCGCTGTAGCGATCGTTTCATGCTTCTGCTCTAATAATTTTACTACATTTTTGACGGTCTTGTCAAGATTTTCGATGGAATATTCTGAGAAATCCACAATCTCAGTCAATTCTGAACGTTCAAACATAGCATATTCACCAATATTTTTATCATGATTTCGGGGCTTCGTTAATTCATTTAACATCAAACCTTCAGCTTGAAGCGTTTGAGCTGTGTACCCTCTACTGCTTTTTCGACCAATTCACCGAAATTTCCGCTATTCTGCGATTCTTCAATCATCGAAAGCTGCGGACGGATCTTAGGATGTCTGGGGGTAAATACCGTGCAGCAATCCTCATAGGGCTGAATCGAAATATCAAAGGTATCAATCTTTCTAGAGATCTCGATGATTTCCGTTTTGTCCATGCCGATCAGCGGACGGAACACCGGAATTTTACATACAGCATCCGTGCAGACCATTGCCTGCAGGGTCTGGCTTGCAACCTGACCAACACTTTCACCTGTGATCAGAGCAAGGCTGCCTTCCTTTTCACAGATTCTCTGCGCAATTTCCATCATCAGTCGGCGCATGATAATCGTAAAATATTCTTCGGGACAGCGGCGTCTGATTTCTTCTTGAATCTCGGTGAACGGAACACAGTAGAAATTAATATCACCGCAGTAATCCGTGATCTTATCGCAGAGCTGCTCAACCTTCAGAAGCGCACGATCGGAGGTGTAGGGAGGACTGATAAAATGGATTGCAGAAATGGATACGCCACGCTTTGCCATCATATAGCCTGCGACAGGACTGTCGATACCGCCGGAAAGAAGAAGCATTGCCTTGCCGCTGCATCCGACGGGGAGTCCGCCTGCACCTTTAAGCTTGACTGCATGGACGTAAGCGTTGGTGTCACGGATTTCAACCATAACGGTGATTTCCGGATTTTTTACATCCACCTTTAAATGGGGATACTTTTCACAGAGAATACCGCCAAGCTCACGACAGATCTCCGGAGATTTCATCGGAAATGTTTTGTCGGCTCTTTTTGCATCTACCTTATAGGTTCTGGTTTCTTCCAACGTTTCCTCTAAATACACTTGCGCTTTTTCGCAGATATCAGAAAAATCCTTTTCACAAACACATGCACGGCAGATGGAAGCGATACCAAACACTTTCTGAAGACGGGCGATTGCTTCATCGAGGTCAATTCCCTCCTCCTGCGGATCAACATAGATCGTTGACTGCGCACTGCTGTATTCGAAATTTCCAAGCGGATTCAGACGACGCTTGATCTGCTTAAACAGCACATCCTCAAAGCTGTATTTATTCTGCCCCTTCAGAGCCATCTCACCGTATTTGATCAGAATTACTTCCTTCATATTATATACCTCACTTGTCATGTATTATTTATGTATCAGTTGTGCCTGTCCCTGTGCAACAGCGTCTGTCAGAGCAATCAGATCCTCTTCGGTTGTTTCACAGGAAAAACTAATGCGCAATGCACTGTCGGCATGATCATCGGAAACGCCATAGGCAGCAAGCACACCGCTTTTTGCACCCTTCGAGCAGGCAGAACCGCTGGAAACGTAAATCCCCTTGCTTTCAAGGAAATGGAGCATGATTTCCGAACGGATTCCCTTAACAGAGAAATTAACAATATAACTGCTCCCCTGTTCGGAACTGTTGATATGAATATCTTTTATTTCATGCAGACGATCAAGCAGGAAATGCTTCAGAGCCTCTGCCTTTTCATAACGTTGTGCAATTGTCGGCTGCATGCATTTTACTGCAGCACCGAATCCTGCAATCAGAGGAAGCGCTTCAGTGCCGGGGCGTATGGATTTTTCCTGTTTGCCGCCCGTTACAAGCGGAATCAACCGGACTCCCCTACGCACATATAATGCGCCTACACCTTTCGGACCATGGATCTTATGGGCACTGATCGAAATCAGATCGGCATGCAAATCGTTGACACGCACAGGAAGCTTCATAAATGCCTGCACCGCATCGCAATGTGTGATCACTTCCGGAAAACGTTTTTTGATAATACGGAACACCTTTTGAACAGGAAGGATTCTTCCGGTTTCATTTTCTGCCATCATCATACTGATAAGGCATGTATCCTCCCCTACTGCGTCAATGAAATCAGCAGCATCAAATTCACCATTCTCATTCGGGCGTATCCTTGTTACCCGAAAGCCCTGTGATTCCAATGCATCTACAGTACTTCTTACAGATGCATGTTCTACAGCTGAGGTCACAATATGCGGGCGGCGTTTGCCATAAGCTGCCGCTGCACCACGCAGCGCAAGATTACTGCTTTCGGTCGCACCCGAGGTAAACAGAATACAGCCCGGCTCACAACCAAGTGCATCTGCAATCGTTTTTCGTGCTTCGTCCATCACCAGCTGCGCATCAAGACCGGCACGGTGCAAGGAAGATGGGTTCGCATAGGTGTGCGTCATACTCTTCACCACTGCGTCAACTACTTCCGGAAAGGGCTTTGTCGTTGCGGCATTATCCAGATAGACAGCCATACTTTCACATCCTTCAAACATTATTCTTACACACTTATTTATATTATATCATATAATCGGATTTTTTACCAGACCTTTTGAAGAAAAACTTGAAATTTTACAAATTTCATTTTTTTGAAAAAAAGTCTTGACAAATCTTTTCCTATGTGGTATAATAATTTTTGTTGAGTCAAGAACACCGCTGCGGATATGGCGGAATAGGCAGACGCGCTAGCTTCAGGTGCTAGTCCTCGCAAGGGGGTGAAGGTTCAAGTCCTTTTATCCGCACCATTTTCTTGATTCGACAAACAATTTCATAGGTGCTGCGGATATGGCGGAATAGGCAGACGCGCTAGCTTCAGGTGCTAGTCCTCGCAAGGGGGTGAAGGTTCAAGTCCTTTTATCCGCACCATTAAATTTACAATTGAATAGTATGCGGATATGGCGGAATAGGCAGACGCGCTAGCTTCAGGTGCTAGTCCTCGCAAGGGGGTGAAGGTTCAAGTCCTTTTATCCGCACCATTTAAGGACACCATTGAAATCCAAATCTAAAGTGTTGGATTTTGTGGTGTTTTTTATATTTCATAGATATCGGGAGTACTATAATATGAAAAGGAAAAAAATCAAACTGTATTCTATGACATTTATGACACTTCTTAGTATCTTTGTACTCTTTTATTTTTTTGATCCATTTGAACCATTCCATAATTACGAACTTCCTTCTGGTAATAATGATTTCATTTTGTGCTACTATAAAGCAGATTTAGGAGCCAAGAACAAGACATACTATATAATTACAGGTAACGGGGATGTAATAAAGGTTTCTTCAGAATATCCATTAAATTATTATGATTTAAGAGAGTGTGGCAGCAAAACTGAAAGTGAAAAGAAAACTGGCGAAATGAATGATGATATATTAAAAAAACTAAAAAAGATTAACGCAGATAATTGCAGAATCGTTTCATACGTTGGAGAAAGTGAGATTGCATATCCTGAGTCGTGTTACTATATCGTTCATCAAAAAGATGATGAGATTAACATGCAACCAATAAAAACAATATACTATAACGGCTCATTTGGAAATGAGCCAAAAACAATTTCGATTTGCCGCAGTATGCATACCAATACAATTTGCAATTACATTGACGAAATGGTTGATTTATTTGAACATAATTCTTAACCTATTTGCGTTTTTTGAAACATTCAAGTTCTCATTGTTATGAGAACTTTTTTGTATTGTCAATTTCTACAAAATTTGAATTATTTTTTTGTTTTTCGACACCTTGACCTCGTTCTTTTTATATGTTATAATTTAAATGTATACAAACACGCATTGCTTGTTTACGAATTTTTTAAGAAAGGAGGAAATATCATGAATTCCATGAAAAAGTATATCGCAGAATTCATCGGCACAATGGTACTGGTGATTCTCGGATGCGGTACTGCAATGCTGGTTGGCTGTGATGCAGTACAGGGCGGCGGATACATCCTGACAGCGCTTGCCTTCGGTCTGGTGATTGTCGGCATGGCTTATTGCGTCGGAAATATCTCCGGCTGCCATATCAACCCTGCGGTTTCTTTGGCAGTACTGATCAACGGCGGAATGACCGTTTCAGAGTACTTCGGTTATGTTGTTGCTCAGTTCCTTGGCGGTTTTGCAGGTGCCGGTGTGCTGGCTACCATTTTTGGTCTTGGCGGCGTTACCGACATGACAGGCGGCTTTGGTTCCAATGGTCTTGGTGGTGTTAACAATAACATTTGGGCTGGCCTGATCGTAGAAGTTGTTCTGACCTTCATTTTCGTGATGACCATTCTCGGCGTAACTTCCAAGAAGGCAGGCCATGGTTCCTTTGGTGGTCTGATCATCGGTCTGACACTGACGCTGGTACACATTCTGGGTATTGGTCTGACAGGAACTTCCGTCAACCCTGCAAGAAGCCTCGGCCCTGCTGTGGTTGCAGCTCTGACGGGCAATACTGCCCCCATCACCTGTGTATGGGTATTCTTTGTAGGTCCGCTGGTCGGTGCAGCGCTTGCTGCTGTGGTATATAAATCCCTTGAAAACGACAAGCAGGAAGAGAAGAAAGAAAAGAAGCAGGAAAAGAAGAAGTAATTCAATAATTCAAAAGCAGTGCTTTCCTCTCGGAAGCACTGCTTCTTTTTTTATAGTTGTTCCTTATAGAAATAAATGCGGTACAAAATATAGATTACACATAGGATAGTAACACCTGTATCCGCAAACACAGAAAGCCACATACTTGCAAATCCTAAAAATCCAAGAATCATAATCATCAGCTTAATTGCGATTGCAAATAGAATAACCGATTTCGATGTATGAGCCACCCTTTTTGAAATTCTGATCGACTGTACAATTGCTTCGGGGTCTGAAGTGAGAAACAGTATGTCAGCCGCTTCCATGGCAGCATCCGCACCGCTGCCCATTGCCGCACCGACATCTGCACCGGAAAGCACGGGAGAATCATTGATGCCGTCCCCGACAAAGAGGACTTTTCCGTGTTCATTGCGGATTCGTTTTAGATGTTCCAGTTTTTCGTCCGGAAGGAGCTGCGCCTGAACTTCGTTGATTTTTAATTCTTCAGCCACTTGCTTTGCAAATTCTGCATTGTCCCCAGTCAGCATCACGGTATGCATTCGCATTTCATTGAGTTTCTTAATTGCAGAATGAGAAGTGGATTTTGGCTGATCCTTCAGGATAATGCATCCGAGACAGACGCCATCCCGTGCAATATAGACTGTCGTTCCACATTCAGCGACAGGTGTTATAGACACGTTGTTTTCTTCAAGGAATAATTGGTTTCCGCACAAAACCTGATGTCCGTGATACTTGCCGGTAATTCCCTTTCCTGCAGTTTCCGAAATATTATCAGCTGCTTCATAAGTGATTGCATTTTGCTTTGCGTGTTCAATGATACTGTATGCTACAGGATGTGTGGATGCAGATTCCAGTGCAGCTGCAATTGCAATTACTTCCGAAGCGTCAATTTCTGTCTGCACAGAACTTACTGAAAGTCGACCATTTGTCAGTGTTCCGGTTTTATCCATGACAACGGCTTTGATGTCTGCGAGTATTTCCAGAGAAATACCGTCCTTGAAGAGGATTCCTCTTCTGCTTCCTACACCGATACCACAAAAATAGGCAAGCGGTACGCTCAATACGAGAGCGCAAGGACAGCTGATCATCAGGAAATTCAGTGCAGTATAAATCCAATGCTTTGCATTTCTAGTAATGATGGAGGGTACAATGGCTGTCAGAATAGCGATTACTACCACAGAAGGTGTGTAAACCTTCGAAAATCGTGTGATAAACCGATCAATCTTCGGTTTTCCGGCAGCTGCGTTCTCAACACTTTCGAGAATCCTTGTCACCATGGAATCCTTTAGTGTTGCGGTGGCTTCAAGTTCAAGAACACCCGAAAGATTGATGCATCCGGACATGACTGCATCCTTAGCGCAAACCTCAAGCGGAATAGATTCACCCGTTATTGCAGAAGTATCTACACTGCTTGTTCCCTTGTGTATAATACCGTCTACAGGAATTCTGTCCCCTGCCCTGACAGTGAGAATGTCCCCGATTCTGACATCCGCTGCTGGAATTGTCTGTATTTGTCCATCCTTGAGAAGCTGCACAGTTTCGGGACGAAAATCAATTGCATCCATGATCGTCTTACGGCTCTTGTCAATTGCGATATGTTCAAACAATTGACCGATACGGAAAAATACCATCACTCCGACCGCTTCCTCAGGACAGCCGATTACGAGCGCACCAATTGTAGCAATACACATCAGGAATTTTTCATCAAAAAATTGCCCCTTGGAGATATTTTTGACAGAAGCGACAATGATATCAAAACCAAGAATCAAATAAGCGGTATACAGAAAGATATGAGAAATCAATTCTATTTCCCAAACAAAATCAGAAACTAATCCCAATACATATAGGCTGACACCCGTAATCAGAATAATAATATCCCATTTTCGAAGCATTGTTCCGTGGTCGTGATGAGGCACTGAATCTGCTTTCTTGAAAACGACTCCCTCCTCTACCATGTCGGCAGCATGTTGAATACGTTCAAGAATGCCGTTTTCATCGGAAACTACAATATGCAGCTGTTTTGTTGCAAATGACAGGCTTGCGGATTCAATTTCTTCCAGTTCCTGAATTTTGCGCTCAATTTCCGCTGCGCAGTGAGCGCAATCAAGATTCTCAATGGAAAAAATTAGTTTCATATATATCACTCCTAAATTGAATAGTTGAACCTCTGTTCAATTGAATTATAACACATCAAAACACACTTGTCAATACCATATGCAAAAAAACAGAGAAATTATTTATCTATACAAATAGAATGAGCCTCCCCTATCTGTTGAGGAAAGGCTCTTAAATCTATATTTTTTGAACACATAACATGTTAACCACGTTCTTTGGAGTGAAAACAACATAACGTTGTGAGCAGAACGATCGGAAAAATCACAGCAGAGAGGATGCCATATGAAAGCTCACCGGAGAAGTGATCACTTACAGTGCCTACCAGAGTAGGTCCCAAGGAACAGCCAACGTCGCCTGCGAGGGCAAGGAGTGCAAACATTGCAGTTCCCCCACGGCGAAGTGTTGCGGCTGCAAGGCTGAAGGTTCCCGGCCAGAGAATCCCTACGGAAAACCCACAGATCCCGCATCCGATCAGTCCCAATACGGGGATGGGACTCAGTGAAGTCAGAAGATATGCGCTGATACAAAGGACGAGGCTGTATTTCATAAATTTCTTCAAATCCAACTTGTCACCGTATTTTCCGTAGATCAGACGGGAAATACCCATCATCAACGCAAAGAACATCGGCCCTGCAAGATCCCCCGCCATTTTGCTGACGCCAAGTCCCCTTTCCGCAAATGCGGATGCCCATTGACTGACTGCCAATTCACTTGCACCTGCACACATCATAAGCAGCATAAGAATCCAGAAAAGCTTCTGACAGAACAGCTCTGCGATGGAAAAGGATTGTTCATGTTCTGCGAGAAGCGGTGCAATTGGAACTTTCAGAAATATAAGACCATTACAGGCAGGGATAAGTGCCCACAGAATCGCAAGAATTCCCCAGTTATCAATTCCTGCAAAATGGAAAAACAGTGTCGAGAGCAACACAACGCTCATTTGTCCCCAGCAATAGAAGGAGTGCAGCATACTCATTGTTTTTTCTTTATGTTCTGTAGGACACGCTTCAACAATGGGACTGACGAGAACTTCAAGCAATCCTCCACCGATTGCATATAAAACAACAGCGCTGAGAATAGCGGGATACGGTGCAGGGAAAAGCTTCGGAAACGCATATAGTCCGACAAGACCTGCTGCTGCAAAAAAATGTGCTGCTACGATTCCTGCACGATATCCGATTTTATCTATGAAGGTTACGGAGATAAGATCAACAAAAAGCTGCACACAGAAATTGACCGTAATCAACGCTGTGATTTTAGAAAGTCCAAGATCGAATGAGGACTGCAATGTCAGAAACAAAAGCGGCAAAAAGTTATTAACGATTGCCTGCGTAATATACCCCACAAAACAGGCACGAACAGTATGTGTGAAATTCTTCATAAAGCTCCTTTCAGCTATATGCAAATGTCCTGTGCATGACACAGGACATTTCATTTTAGTATTCTCCGATGCATTGTGCAAACAATACACAGCGAATTCCATCGCTTGCACCGGAATTGCAGGTCTGCAGTGTAATGATACGATTTTTACCATATTCCGGAAGATTCTCATCATCTCCATACCAGACCTCGGCAGAATTTCTGATGTTTGTGATAAATTCCTCATATTCCCGACGATTCAGATTTACGCAGTTCCAGTACTCAAAATCCGCACCTTCAAGTCCATTCAGCACATTTACCGAAAGCACTTTATACAGGAAACGTTTATCCAGTGTTGCCACTTCAAAGTAGGGATGCTCCAATCCCCAAGCTTCATCTTTGTAATACTTGATTGCATGGAACATGGTTCCGTTTCCCATATTATGACCGTAGAGAAGTGAATTTTCACTGTCGTCAATCAGACAACGCCAATCTGCAAAAATGCTTCCGCTGTAGCTGTACTGCCCCTTCCAATTGCGGTTCATATAATAGACATTGTCATATGTCTGTACAATGGGGTAATTTACCACGGTATCGGGCATATAGATCCATCCCATCACTTCTTTGTTTTCTGCATGGTAATTGGCGACCTTTTGCAGATCGATCTGCATTTCATAAGTAATCGGTTCCGTCGTAGGTTCGGTTGCCTCTGTTGGCGGTGAAGTTTCTTTGACAAGCATTGCTTCCGCAGGATACGCCTGCGCACATGCAATGCGTGCTGAAAGCTCTTTCGGCTCTTCATAATGATTCAGATAAATAATAAGAAAAACCATTGCAGCACCGACAAGCAGACCAACTAATATGGAGAATATCATTGAGATTACGCTGACTTTTTTCTTTTTATGCACTTTTTCAGCTGAAACTTCCATTCCTACCACCTCTTTTCTTTTGAAGTAACATGACTATATCTATTATATTATATCAAATTTCACATAAAAAGTCAAGAAGTTGTACAAAAAACAATGGAGTTTTCACATGAATTTGTGAAAACTCCATATATGCAGATTTAGCCAAGCACAACCTTGTGGAATACCTTCTTACCCTTCTTGATGATGACCTCGCCTTCAACAGCAATCATTGCGTTGGGATCAGTCACCTTTTCGTTGTTGACGCTTACACCGCCCTGCTGTACAAGTCTTCTGCCTTCAGACTTAGTAGGAATAAGCTTTGCAGCCATCATCATATCGAGAATGTTCATCGCACCATCTGTCAGCTGATCAGCAGTCAGCTCTGTTGTCGGCATATTTTCGGAATTACCTGCGCCTGCAAATACAGCTCTTGCAGCATCCAGCGCCTTCTTTGCTTCCTCCTCGCCGTGTACAAGTGCAGTCAACTCGTATGCGAGAATTTCCTTCGCCTTATTGAAGGCTGCGCCTTCCATGGTCTTTTCCATTTCCTCGATTTCTTCAATCGGAACAAAGGTCAGCATCTTCAAACACTTGATGACATCGGCATCCGCAACATTTCTCCAGTACTGGAAGAAGTCATAGGGCGTTGTCTTTTCGGGATCAAGCCACACTGCACCCTTTTCGGTCTTACCCATCTTCTTGCCCTCGGAATTGAGCAGGAGTGTGATGGTCATCGCATAGGCATCCTTGCCCAGTTTTCTGCGGATCAGTTCCGTACCGCCGAGCATATTAGCCCACTGGTCGTCGCCGCCGAACTGCATGTTGCAGCCGTACTTCTGGAAAAGCTCCAGGAAGTCATAGCTCTGCATAATCATGTAGTTGAATTCAAGGAAAGTCAGACCTCTCTCCATTCTCTGCTTGTAGCACTCGTGAGAGAGCATTCTGTTGACACTGAAATGTGCACCGACATCACGCAGCAGCTCTACATAATTCAGATTCAGCAGCCAGTCTGCATTATTGACAATAATCGCCTTGTCATCTGCAAAATCAATGAAACGGCTCATCTGCTTCTTGAAGCATTCCACATTGTGCTGGATGGTTTCGGGAGTCATCATTTTTCTCATGTCGGTTTTGCCTGATGGATCGCCGATCATTGCGGTACCGCCACCGATGAGAACGATGGGCTTATTGCCTGCCATCTGCAGACGCTTCATCAGACACATTGCCATAAAGTGACCAACATGCAGACTATCCGCAGTGGGATCGAAGCCGATATAGAAGGTTGCTTTGCCCTTGTTGATCAGTTCCTTGATTTCTTCCTCGTCTGTCAGCTGCGCCAGCAGACCTCTTCTTTGCAGTTCTTCAAATACTGTCATTGTTTTTGCTCCTTTTCTGATTTGATTCGGTTCACTTCATCCAACGGGACGAACTGAACCTGATTGTAAAGCTCTATACCAAGCAGCTCTACAATGGTACCGATTTGAAAACCGGGAATTCCATTTTCATCTGCAGCGCTGTGTTTTTTTGTCACAGAATACAGAATTGCTTTATATTCTACAGTTCCCCCGTCCCTGTATTGGAATTTCACGGGAAACAAAAGAATTAAAAGTAACACAACGGCAAGGAGGATTGCTGTCAATTTTAACTTCATACAAACACCGCATTCCAAAATGAAAATCGTCCCCTGCCAAATGCAGAGGACGATTGCGTTCGTGGTACCACCTCAGTTTGTCATTTCCGAAGAAATAACCTCTTGACGCTGTAACGTGCGTAACTCCGTATTCCCCTACTGTCATTCAGGGAATCCGCTCCGAACTGTATTTCCCGCATGTCGCTTAATTCCTCACACCAACCGGAATCTCTCTGAAAGCGATGGATACGGTACTCTGTTTCTTCCCAGCGTTTCTCTTATTTTTTATTAGTATAGCATATAAATTTCAATTTGTCAAGAGGATGAGGCGGAAATCATTTTCACTATTTTTAAATAAATTTGAAAAAAGTCTTGACAAATGGAACGCAATGTGATATAATAATAAAGCTGTGTGATGAATGCAGTTCACGTGGCGGCATAGCTCAGTTGGCTAGAGTACTCGGTTCATACCCGATTGGTCGCTGGTTCGAATCCTGCTGCCGCTACCATACGGCCCGTTGGTCAAGAGGT
>JAFXCV010000069.1 GCA_017521325.1 Oscillospiraceae bacterium
ACAGGGAATCCCGCAGATTGTAGAAAAAGTCCTTTTTCTGGTGGTGGCACCTCAAAGCCAGCTCCCACCCCAACCCCTCCCCGAGGGAAGGGGCTATAGTTCGGGGACTTCGTTCCCGAACCCCTTTTCGGAAAGGATTTCCGAAAACTAAAAGGGGTTCCCATTTCACAGGGAATCCCGCAGATTGTAGAAAAAGTCCTTTTTCTGGTGGTGGCACCTCAAAGCCTGCCCCCACCCAACCCCTCCCCGAGGGGAGGGGCTATAGTTCGGGGACTTCGTCCCCGAACCCCTTTTCGGAAAGGATTTCCGAAGACTAAAAGGGATTCCCATTCACAGGGAATCCCTTTTTGCTATGCTTTACGCTGTTACCGTGCGCAGCAGTGCCACTGCTGCATTCATGCGTGCAAGTGTCTTTTCCTTGCCCATGATGATGGCAAGATCCGTGCCGCCGCCCGGTGTGGAACGCTGTCCGGAAAGGGCGATGCCCAGCGGATACAGCAGCCAGCCGTTCTTGACTTCCAGTGCCTGTACGGCATTCTGACATGCTGCGGAAATGCTGTCCTTTGTCCAGTCCGTCAGTTCCGTAAAGATCGGCAGCAGTGTTTCCAGTGCCTGCAGTGCAGTCTGCTCGTTGGTTTTGAATTTCTTGTTGCAGTACAGTGCAGTATCGTATTCCTGCATGGTATCCAGGAATGCCACCTGCTCCGGAATATCACCCAGCACTTCGCATCTTGGCTTGAGATTCGCACAGAGCAGCTCCATGTCGATTTCGCTTGCAACCGTCTGTCTGATCCACGGTGCAGCGATTGCAACGAACTGCGCATCACTGAGCTTCTTGATGTGCATTGCGTTGATCGCACGCAGCTTCTGGATGTCGAAAATTGCAGGAGACTTGTTGATACGGGAAGGATCCCAGATGCGGATCATTTCTTCCAGATCGAAAATCTCCTCTTCGCCCTTCGGACTCCAGCCCAGCAGCAGGAGGTAGTTGAGGATGGCTTCGCTCAGATAGCCCTGTGCCACCAGATCCTGATAGCTTGCATCGCCGTTACGCTTGGAAAGCTTGTTGTGCGCATCCTTCATAACAGGGGGGCAGTGGATATAGGTCGGTACATCCCAGCCGAATGCCTGATACAGCAGATTATATTTCGGTGTGCTGGACAGATACTCCGAACCACGGATAACATGGCTCATTTCCATGAGGTGATCGTCCACAACATTTGCGAAATTGTAGGTCGGCATGCCATCGGTCTTGATAAGGATCTGATCCTCCAGCTCGCTGTTGTTGACTTCGATCGTTCCGTAGATCAGATCGTCAAAGGAAGTCGTGCCTTCGATGGGCATTTTCTGACGGATGACATACGGCTCGCCTGCGGCAATGCGCTGCTGCACCTCCTCAGGGGAGAGATCACGGCACTTGCGGTCGTAGTGCCCAACTGTTTCTCCGGCAGCCTTCTGCTGTTCGTGCAGTTCCTGCATGCGTTCTTCTGTGCAGAAGCAGTAGTATGCATGACCGGAAGCCACAAGCTGCTCGGCATACTGCTTGAACAGTCCCATGCGCTCGCTCTGTACATAGGGGCCGTAATTACCGCCCACATCGGGGCCTTCGTCCCAGTTCAGACCATTTTCTTTGAGTGTATTGTAGATCACATCCACGGCGCCTTCTACGAGTCTGCCCTGATCGGTATCCTCGATACGCAGTACAAAGCTGCCGTCCTCATGCTTGGCAGTCAGGAATGCGTAAAGTGCAGTACGCAGATTTCCCACATGCATGTAACCTGTGGGGCTGGGTGCAAATCTTGTTCTTGCCTGTTTCATAGAAATTCCTTCCCTTTCGCTGCAAATTTCAAAAAACTGCAGATTTTTATTCAATTAAGTATACCACAGTACCCGCAAAAAGTCAAGTCTGCACGGCATACGACGTTAATTCTCAAAATGCTATTCCTCCGGAAACGAGAACAGTTCTTCCACCGTAACCCCGAACACCTTTGCGATATCCATCGCAAGCTTGAGGGAGGGGTTGTACTGCCCTCGTTCCAAGCGAATGATCGTTTCTCGCCGTACTCCGACCTTTTCGGCAAGCTCACCCTGCTTCATATCGTGTTTTGCACGGTATTCTTTTAGTTTTGTGATCAGTTCGGGCATGTTAATCCTCGCTTTCGTCCGATTCTTTGCCGTATTTCCTTTCGATAAGAAGGAAATAACAACTTCTTAACGAATGCCCTCCCCACAAGATGATAACTATAAAAGCAGTAAACATATCACTATCCACCATAACATGAAGATCAAAAAAAGCGAAAGCAAAGGATATCAGAAAAGCTATCACTATCAGAGTAATCAGCATATAACGTTCGGCTTTATGAAGATTTTCAACTGCCAATTCATCTTCCAGATCACGATCGTCAATTCCCATACCCACTTTCTTGATAGTTACAATGCCCATAATGGCAAACAATATCATTGTGATCACGTTTACATGATTTTCACTGCCCAGTCCAAAACACTTGTGGAAGCAAGTAATAAAATAAAGTAAACAAATTGCCGTGCTGCCTAAAAAATTCATCATATGTACTCGTTTGAGCGTGACAGGGTGTTCCTTGTTATAAAATCTTTTGTTGATTCGTTTGCTTTCCATAATTATAATCCCTCCTGTTGATAATGCGAGTGATATTATTTTCACTTACGGTATTCTTTTAGTTTTGTGATCAGTTCGGGCATGTTAATCCTCGCTTTCGTCCAACCCCTTGCTGTATCTTCTTTCGATCAGAAGGAAAAATCCGCTTCGCATCGTTGTGTACCCTGCATAGAAAATCAACAACATAGTGGAGAACAGTTCACCGTCTACCATGAATTGAAATTCTGAAAAGTTGAAAATCAACGACACCAGAATGCCGATTGTCCATAATGCTTTTATCGAGTATTTTTCCGCTTTGTGGAGATTGATCACTGCAAGTTCATCCTCCGGATCAAGTCGTGATACACCTGCCAGATCCAGATATGATAAATTGACAATTGCATAAATGATTATTGCAAATGCTATTACTATGAGTGCAGAAACGTAATCCGGAATAGATGGATCTTGACCATAATATAAGCTGAAAATAAGAAGGAGCAGCAATCCTATCCCCGAAAGAAATGTCATCAAGTGCATTCGTTTCAGCGTTATTTTCTGCCCCTTGTTTTTAGATCGCTTATGAAATAACATATTGTACCTCCTGTTTTCATTTTCCTTTGTTTAAGTGATATTTTTGTCACTCCATGTGATAATTATATCACACCTCTTGTGACGTGTCAATAGGGAAGTGACAAATTCATCACTTTTAGAAGAGTGCACAAATCAAAGTACGAATGTTTGGTAAATCCGCACAAATCTAAAAGGTGCAGAAAAAATAAAAATGCACCGCTCAAGCGGTGCATTTCAAAAAATGCTTACTTGTTTACAGCTTCCTTCAGGTTCTTACCAGCCTTGAAAGCGGGAGCCTTGCATGCCGGAACATCCTGCATCTCACCTGTGCGGGGGTTCTTGCACTTCTTAGCGCTGCGCTCACGAACCTCAAATACGCCAAAGCCAGTCAGGGAAACCTTTTCACCTGCAATCAGTGTATCCTTGATAGATTCCAGAACTGCATTTACTGCCAGATCTGCGTCCTTCTTAGAGCAGTCGAGCTTTTCAGCAACTGCCTGAATCAGTTCAGCTTTTTTCATGGTTACATCCTCCAAATAGTAATAATATATTAGTATTATAAACGATTCTATGGGATTTGTCAAGATTTTTTGCAAAAATCGGCGTTTCTACAGATTTAAAGGCAGTTTTGGTGCGATTTTTAGATAATATCATAGAAAATGCCTAAAAATCACAAAAATCCTTGACAAGAATCTCCGCATAATATACAGTTTACGTCATATTGCAGTGTTTTCAAATTTTGCCGAGCGCATCAGTTCCAGAATATGCTGCACGTCCTCCTGCCTTTCGCATCTGATCGAAGCGAATGCTGTCGTTACATCCGCATAATGCACCGCCTGCTCGGTAAACAGCCGCAGGTCAGAACCGTTATAGCCTCTGTAGCCTGCAATTGCGTCTGCCCGTCTTTCACCCTGCTTTGCCAAAGCGCAGGAAGCTGCAAGCCTTTCATCATCTTCCTTGCAGAAACAAAGATGGGGAGAAGGGAAGTGGGAACGTATTCTGCGGTAAAGCTCAAAGCTGTCGGGGGCATTTTCCACGCCGCCCTCCTTGACACGGATGGGCGGTGCGTCATCTCGGAACTGCGGCGAAAGCCTGAAGCCTTCGATCTCTGCCGCAAGCTGTGCCGCACGGATCTCCGCCGCCTGATACTGTGCCGTAATTTCGGTGCCTGTGTGAAGATTGAGAATGATCACCGCCGTGCTTTTCAGGTGATCGTAAGCGATGATCTCGTCATACAGCCCGAATGTGCAGGAAGTCGCTTCGTCTGCAAGGCAGAATCCTGCAAAACCGCCCGTGAATTCGGGACAATCGAGAAAAACGGGGCTTCTCCTTCCATTAAGAATCTCTTGTACAAGCTGTTCGGTATCCGCAGCTTCATAAGTGCTGCCGAAAGCGGAAACTTCGGTTCTGCCGTTTTTGGCACGGACAAGCAGCTGCGGATCACATCCGATGTACGACCATCTGCAAAATCCTGCTGGTGTGCTGATGCCTTCAAGGAGAAAAGCATGCACAGAACTGCGGGAAAGTGCTGCATAGATCTGCAGGGGCGACCAGTGTTCGGCAGGAATTTCCCAGAAAACGGGGATCACGGAATACATTTCAGAAAGCCGTCCGACTTCTTTCAGAGATGGAAACAGCATGGCAGAACGCCTCCTTTATATAATGTATCAATCATTTATTAAAGGGTTTCTGTATCCGTTTGAAAAGCTCATTCTGTATTGAAAGCGGCGTCTGTTTAAAAAAATCATACTCGTAATGCTGTAATTATAGCACCCGCACCTTCAAAAGTCAAGTGTGTGCATGAAAATACCATGTTTTTTACCTTTTCATGGTAAAATTTGAATTTTTTGAAAAAGATTTTCATAAACCACTTGTCATTCCGATGAAAAAATGATATAATAGCTTTATACATGTATTTCAGAAAGGACTGTCCGGCATGAGAGCATTCCGTGCTGTGATGACAGAAGGATAGGAAGATGGGTAAATTTTTTTCAAACGTATGGACAAAACGTGCGGTTTCGATTCTGAGCCCTTTTTACTGTGTGCCGTTTGTGTATTTGTCCTATTTGTCGGTATTTTATGAAATGTCGATGATTAAGCCGGTTACAATTTGCGTGCTGCTTTCGGCGATCGGTGTATTTGCACTGGTGACCATGCTTTATTCGAGAAAACAGATTCTGACGATCGTATCGAGCCTTGTGATGCTTCCGGCACTGCTTCCGGCGGTGCTGCTGTATTTCGGACAATAGTATGTGCTGATTCCCTTGCTGGTCGTTGCACTCGTCATTTTCTTCTTTTCGGGACTTGGCGAAACTGCCAAAACGGTGTATGGTACGATCTTCGTACTGCTTTACCTGCTCGGCTCTCTCGTTTACTTCCTGATGACCACACTCTTTGCGCCCTCCACCGTTTCCAAAGTGATTGAGGAAGGCGTTTCTCCCTCTGGCGATTACCGCTATGAGGTGATCAACACGGTGGACAGTTCGGATGGAAGCACCAAGGTCGTTGTGGAACCGAACACAATGGACAAGGATATGGATATGCTGTATTTCAGCATCCGTGGTATGGAACGTACCGTGTTTCTTGCAAGACCGCAGCAGCAGGTGACAAAGATCGAATGGAAGTCCGAAAAGAGAACGGATATTACAAACAAAATCAATTCGATTTCCAGAGATGTGGAGGTCACACTGAGTGATGCGCAGATGGAATTGCTCGGTCTTCCTGCCTATGAAGTGACCTATACGGGCAGCTCTCCCATGAAGATGATGCCCGCAGATTATCATGCGGTAGAAATTACACTGACCGCAGAGCAGATGAAGAAGCTCGAGACGGACAAGGAAGTCTATATGCTCGATTCCCTGAGCGAAAATGCACTGAAGAAGCTTGGAATTACGGTGGAGAACCTGAAAACCGTGAAGTTTACAAGCCTTAAGGATGCGGATCTCGTAAAGCTCGGCATCCCCGACCACGGCGACGTCATGTACTGCAACGGCAAGCCCGTATTCCGTTACTATATTGCGGTTCTGGAAGAATATTTTGATATTTCCAAGCAGGAGATTGACCTGACCTGAGGAAACAGCCGTTCCTCCGTTTTCCGCATAGTGCGGATCTCAGACGGAGGATTCGGTTTTATATCGGGAATTGCCGATATGGTAGAAGTCGGCAATACCGGAAATATATTTTGAGGAGGTTCGTTATGAGCGAATTTTTCAAGAACATCGGCAAAATTCCCTACGAGGGCAAGGCGTCAACAAATCCGATGGCGTTCAAGTACTACAATCCTGACGAGATTGTAGGCGGAAAGCCCATGAAGGAGCAGCTGAAGTTTGCGCTGGCATGGTGGCATGCAATGGGCGGCGACGGTACGGATATGTTCGGCTGCGGAACCACGGACAAGAGCTGGGGTCAGTGCGATCCGATGGAGCGTGCAAAGGCAAAGGTTGACATCGCTTTTGAAATCATGGACAAGCTTTCCATTGATTATTTCTGCTGGCATGACCGTGATCTTTCCCCCGAATTCGGTACACTTTCGGAAACCAACGAGAAGTTTGACGAAATCGTGGACTATCTTGAGCAGAAGATGAAGGAGAATCCTTCCAAGAAGCTCCTCTGGGGTACGGCAAAGTGCTTTGATCATCCCAGATACATGCATGGTGCAGGTACATCTCCGAGTGCGGATGTATTTGCTTATGCGGCTGCACAGATCAAGAAGGCACTGGAAGCAACCGTCAGACTCGGTGGTCAGGGCTATGTATTCTGGGGCGGCAGAGAGGGTTATGAAACGCTGCTGAATACCGATATGGGTCTGGAGCTTGACAACATGGCACGCCTGATGC
Source organism: Oscillospiraceae bacterium (assembly GCA_017521325.1). Classification (GTDB taxonomy): domain Bacteria; phylum Bacillota; class Clostridia; order Oscillospirales; family Ruminococcaceae; genus UBA3855. The sequence continues at coordinate 7,021 of JAFXCV010000069.1, forward strand.
GCATGGCTGTTGATTACGGCAGAAGCATCGGTTTTACAGGCGATTTCTATGTAGAGCCCAAGCCCAAGGAGCCGACTAAGCATCAGTATGACTTTGACAGTGCAACTGTCATCGGATTCCTCAACAAGTACGGTCTGGCAGATGATTTCAAGCTGAATATCGAAGCAAACCACGCAACACTTGCACAGCACACCTTCCAGCATGAACTGAGAGTGGCAAGAGTGAACGGCATGTTCGGTTCCATCGACGCAAACCAGGGCGATACCCTGCTTGGCTGGGATACCGACCAGTTCCCGACCAATGTCTACGAGGCAGCACTGTGCATGTATGAGGTGCTCAAGGCAGGCGGATTCACAAACGGCGGTCTGAATTTCGACGCTAAGACAAGACGTGGCTCCTACACCATGGAGGATATCTTCCACAGCTTCATCGCAGGTATGGATACCTTTGCACTGGGTCTGCGTATTGCAGATAAGATGATCTCCGACGGCAGAATGGACAAGTTTGTAGCTGACCGCTATGCAAGCTGGACAACCGGCATCGGTGCGGATATCATCAGCGGCAAGGCAACACTTGCTGATCTCGAAGCCTATGCGCTGTCCAAGGGTGAGGTAACCGATTCCCTGACAAGCGGCGGACAGGAGCAGCTTGAAAGCATTATGAACAATATTATGTTCAACCTTTAAGAATGACAGCTTCTTCCGATCTGCCTGCGGCGGGTCGGAAGAATTGATTTTAGCGGGAATGAGATGATCGTCATGAATATCGGTAAAATTACAGCTGCACTGGTGCTGATTCTGCTGGGAGGAATCCTTTGCAGAAGCTGTTATCTGCGCGAAACACAGCCAAATTCTGTTCCTTCGGAAACATCCGCAGGTTCTCAAACAGAAACCGACAGCATACCTATCAGTGAAACGACAACTGCACAGACTTCGGAAACGACGGTGAGTGCAGCAGTTGAAACTACAACGACCAAAACAACTGAAACCACAACAGAAACGACCACCACAACCGTGACGGAAACAACGGTTACGACTACCACTACCACAACGGAGGCGATCGGCGTGGAATCCATTTCCTTGACTTTCTATGAGGTGCAGCTGTACATCGGTGAGAGCAAAATGCCCATTGTGACGATGCACCCGGAAAATGCGACCGACAAATCCGAGCTGTGGTCATCCTCGGACGAAAGCATTGCTTCGGTCAACAGCTACGGTAAAATCACTGCAAAAGCAGTGGGAAGCTGCATTATTACGGTGGTTTCGTGTGATAATCCCGAAGTGATGGCGCAGGTGTCTGTTACCGTGACGGAACCGCCCGCAACCGAGCCGCCAACTGAATTACCTCAGCCGATTGAAACTTTGCCGACGGAAACTGTTCCGACGGAAACAAAGCCACCTGCAGCAAACGGCCCGACCTATATCGGGGGAATCCTGATTGCAAACAAGACCTATCCGCTGCCCAAGGACTACAATCCCGGGCTTGATCCGACGTGCAAATCACAGTTTGAGAAACTCAGAAAAGCGGCGGCAGCGGAGGGACTGAATATCTACCTGTCATCGGGATTTCGTTCCTATGAGTACCAGACTAAGGTTTATAACAGCTTTCTGAATGCATACGGTCAGGCAAAGACGGATACCTTGTCGGCACGCCCCGGACATTCCGAGCATCAGACAGGGCTTGCAATTGATGTCAATACCGTGAATGACAGCTTTGCTGCAACCAAGGAAGCCGCATGGCTTGCTGCGCATGCACATGAATTCGGCTTCATTATCCGCTATCCCAAGGGCAAGGAGCATATCACGGGCTATAAGTATGAGCCGTGGCATATCCGCTATCTCGGGGAGGATACCGCTGCGAAGGTGTATAACAGTGGTCTGACGCTGGAGGAGTATCTGGGGATTACCTCGTGTTATAGTTATTGATATGAATACACAGACCCTCAATAGAAAATTGGGAATGAGAATTGTTTCATAAAGGGAAAGTAAAATGAGTGAACTTGTTGAAAAATTAGTTGTTCAGGGGAAGATTTTTTATATATACTATGTGCTTGCATTTTTATTCTTTGTGTTGTTTGTTATTTCATTAAAGAATTACAAAAAAGATCGTGACAGAATCAAAAGTTTTGTTGATCGTTGCGCTTCTTGTAAAGCAGTTGTGATTCATCCTGTTGTGATGGAATTTTCCAATAAACAACTTGCAAAGGATGGTGTGAATGTGATTGCAAGTATGGCAGGTATTCCGAATGTTAAAGAAACATCAAATAAAACGGTGAGAACCAAAGTGAAGTATATGGTGGATGGTAAAACGATAGAAACTGAAATTCAAAGATGTTCCGGGATACGTCATCCTAAAGTTGGGAGTGAAATCGATATTTTCTATGATCCCCAGCTTCCGCAGCATGCCTTTGGTGAGGATATGAGAAAATTTCTGTTGAAAGGTCCTCTGAACCAGTGCATAGAAATGAGTGCATTTTCATTATTATTGTTTGTGCTTGGATTGCTGTTTCAGATATCTTAGCGAATAAAAAGCCGCAGCAAATGCTGCGGCTTTGCTTGCTGAAATTCTCACTCTGCCATCTTGCTTTTTGACGATGCAGGAGCATCAAGGACGAGAAGATACAATCACAAGAAAAAACTGCTGTACTCCTTACGGAATACAGCAGTTCATTTTTTGAATACTCTGTCAAACTTATTCAGCCTGAGGAGCCTCTACAGGACATGCACCTGCACATGCACCGCAATCCAGACATGCGTCTGCGTCGATTACGTACTTATCATCGCCAGCGGAAATTGCGTTTACCGGGCACTCAGCCTCACATGCACCACAGCTGATGCAAGCGTCAGTAATTGTATATGCCATAACTTTAACACCTCCGAATATGTAATGCGAGAGCATCTACGATGTTCTACAATACTATTCTATCACATTTTCAAAAAAAATCAACCCCTTTTTGAAAAAATATTATTTTTCCAGTGGCTTTTTGCTAAATTTCAAACCCTGCGGTAATTATTCATATATACAGCCGACATAACAGGGGACAGTCCATCCTTTCGCCGATGTGGTGGACATTTGTATCTTTTTTAATTGTTAAAATTATTGATTTAATTTCAAAACAAGACACAAAATGCGATACAAATAAAAGGTTTGGTGAAAAAACCGTTTTTTTGTGTATGATATTTGTAAATACTTGACAAAACAGGGGCTTTCCTGCTATAATATTAATGTATGTTTTGCTGTAAATGCAGCAAGTAAGAAAGGCGGAGATGAGTTGAAACATAAAAAAATGTCCCTGCGTCTGCTCAGCATGCTGTCAGCGGCATTTCTTTCGCTGCAGGCGTTCCCGATGGCGGCGTTTGCCGATGCGGATGAGCCGGAGGTACAGGATGAAGCGGCGGTTCTGACGTTGGCTCAGACCGATGCAACGGATACAAAGCCGCTGTATGTGGAACAGGAAACCTATAACGATTATTATAATAAGTATTCTCAGGAGCACAGACCCAATCAGGAAATCCTGATTGCGGGAGGTGATTACACTGCATGGAGCTATGAGAAGGATGCAGAGGTATCCATCGGCAGCTGCGGCGCAGAATACGGACAGGAGAACAAGGATGACGTCCTGATCTGGAACGCACCGGACGGGCAGGTCAGCTTCCGTATGGATGTGCCGGAAACAGGCGTGTACTGTATGGAATTTTCCTACCTGCCGATTCCGTCGAACATGGCGAATATCGAGTTTTCCATTCTGATCGACGGAAAATCCCCCTATGACACCGCATCCCGTGCGACCCTCAACAAGGTGTATGTGAACGACGGTGAGATCCGACTGGATTCCCGTGGCAATCAGGTGCGTCCGTCCCAGAAGCAGATCGGCATGTGGCGTACAACGCCCCTGTGGGACGTGGAGGGTCTGTATACACTTCCTCTTCTCTTTTATCTGGAGGAGGGCGAGCATGAACTGACGCTTGACATTATCAAGGGCTATTTTGCACTGGAATATCTCAAGCTTTGCAATTTTGATGCACTTCCATCCTATGAAGAATACAAAAACAGCACGAATAGCAGCGTGACAGTGGAGGGAACACCTTCCACGCTCATCCGAATTGAGGGTGAGGCTGCGGTATATAAGAGTGATTCCACGCTCTACCCGACGACGGATAATTCCAGTTATCTGGCATCCCCCTCAAACCCTGCCAAGACCGTTTACAATACGATCGGTGCAGGTAACTGGAGCAAGGCGACCCAGACCATTACATGGAATATCTCCGCAGAGCAGCTTCCCAATGACGGCTGGTATAGGATTGGCATGAAAGCTCGTCAGTCCGAGATGCGTGGTTTCTATTCCAACCGCAGAATGTATGTGGATGGCAAAGTGCTTTGCGAGGAGCTTGACCAGATCAAGTGCTACTACGATACCGAGTGGCAGATGATCTCCCCGAAGTCCGGCGATGAGGATATTTACGTCTATCTTGAGGGCGGACAGGATCATACCATCACACTTGAGGCGATGCCGGGCGAAATCGGCGAAGCCATGCGTGTTCTGGATGCGGCAGTGCTGGACATCAACACCTATTACCGTAAGATCCTGATGATCACAGGCCCCTCTCCCGATAAGTATACGGATTATTATGTGCATGAGAAGATTCCGGAGCTTCTGGATGAATTCCAGCGTCTTTCCGATGATCTCAAGCGTATCAAGGGGCAGATCGAATCCCTGGCAGGCTCTGAGGGATCCGAGGCTGCGGCGCTGGAGAGAATGTACATCGTACTGGACAGCTGTCTGGAACGCCCTCTGCGTATTCCGGATTTCCAGTCCCGTATCAAGGACAATATCACCGCACTTTCCGCATGGATGCACGATTATCGTGGGCAGCCCCTTGAGGTGGACTATCTGGAGATCGCATCCGCTGACCGTGAATTCAGCACAGTCAAGGAAAATCTCTTCAAGTCCATGGCATTCGGCTGGAAGCGTTTTTACAGTTCCTTCTTTGAGGATTACACCACGCTTTCCGATGACATGGGCGAGGATGCCATCAATGTATGGGTCAGCCTCGGCAGAGATCAGGCGCTTGTTGTCAAGTCCCTTGTGGATTCGCAGTTTGCGCCCAATCATGACACCAATGTTTCCGTCAACCTCGTTGTGGGCGGCGTTGTGGAAGCGACTCTCGCAGGCAAGGGACCGGATGTGGCGCTCTACCTTGGCGGTGAATTCCCCGTCAACCTTGCCGCAAGAAACCTGCTTGTGGATATGAGCGAATTTGATGATTTCGATCAGGTGGCACAGCGTTTCCATCCTGAGGCAACCGTACCATACAGCTATGAAGGCGGTGTATATGGCATGCCGCTGACGCAGAGCTGGGCAATGATGTTTTACCGCAAGGACATCCTCAGTGAGCTGGGATTGACAGCTCCCCCCGAAACATGGGACGAGGTCATCGACATTCTCCCAGCGCTGCAGAGAAATTACATGTACATGGGACTTGTGCTTCCCGCAGTAACGGGTGTTTCCGCAGCAACAGAATCCGGTCACACCTTTGCAGCGCTGATGCTGCAGCAGAATCAGAACTACTATAACCCTGCACAGACCGTCACGAATTTTGACAGTATTGAAGCGGTGCAGGCATTTGAACAGTGGACGGATCTGTATACCAAATACGGCTTTGAGCAGACCTATGATGCCTTCAGCCGTTTCCGCACGGGTGAATATCCGATCGTCATTTCCGATTATTCCTTCTTCAATCAGCTGACAGTGGCATCCCCTGAAATCAAGGGACTGTGGGATTTCACACAGATCCCCGGCACGCTGCAGGAGGATGGCAGCATTTCCCATGCGGTCAATTCCACCTCCGCAGGTGCGGTCATCTTCAACAAGTGTAAGGATAAGGAAGGCGCATGGGAATTCATCAAGTGGTTCTCCTCTGCCGATGTGCAGCTGGAATATGCCACACAGATCGAGGGACTGCTCGGTCAGCTCGGCAGATACACACCGGCGAATACCGAGGCAATGCAGCAGCTCTCCTGGTCAAAGGCTGAGCAGGAAACACTGCTTGCAGCCAAGAGCGAGCTGCGTGAGATCCCGATCATTCCTGCGTCCTATGCCGTGACAAGAAATATCATGAATGCATTCAGAGAAACGGTCAATAACGGTGAAAATCCCCGTGACACGCTCCTCTGGTACAACCGTGATATCAACACCGAGATCACCAGAAAACGTGAAAATCTTGGTCTTTCGACCGACTAAAAGGCAAAGCCTTGCAAAATACATAAAGTTAGGAGGGGTTTCATTTGGATAATGCTGCAATCGGAAAGCGCAGCAAAGCGGAAAACAGACGTCTGATCTGGCTGCAAATGAAACAGAATAAGGAATGCTATCTGATGATGGCGCCTTTCATGCTGATATTTCTGGTGTTCACCATTGTACCGGTCGTGATGTCCCTGCCCATGGGCTTTACGGATTTTGATATGGCACAGCTCCCGAAATTCGTGGGACTGTCCAACTATACTACTCTGTTCCTGAATGACAGCATTTTTGTGCAGTCAATCAGAGTAACGCTCGTTTTTGCAATTTTCACAGGTCCTCTGAGCTATATTCTCTGTTTCCTGCTGGCGTGGCTCATCAACGAGCTGCATCCGAAGCTCAAGACCATCTTCACCCTGATTTTCTATGCACCGTCCATGGCGAATGTCTATTCGGTGTGGCAGCTGATCTTCAGCGGTGACGCATACGGCTACCTCAATTCCGTGCTGCTGAATCTGGGCATCATTACATCCCCCATTCAGTGGCTGACGGATGGAAACTATGTACTCGGCGTTACCATCGTCGTACAGCTCTGGATCAGCCTCGGTGCAGGCTTCCTTGCGCTGCGTGCAGGCTTCCAGAATATCGACCGTTCCCAGTATGAGGCAGGCGCAATTGAAGGCATCAAGAACCGCTGGCAGGAGCTGATCTACATTACAATCCCTTCCATGGGACCGCAGCTGATGTTTGCGGCTGTCATGCAGATCGTCAGCTCTTTCACCGCAGGTACTGTGGCACAGAGCCTTGTGGGATTCCCCAGTACCGACTATAAGGCACATACCATCATGACACATGCCTATGACTATGGCTGGGTGCGTTTTGAGATGGGCTATGCTTCCGCAATTTGTATGGTGCTGTTTGTTGCCATGTTCCTGACCAACAAGCTCATCAGCAAAGTGCTGAGCAAATACATGGATTAAGGAGGCAAAAAGATGACGGATACCAAAAAACTGAAAGCCTCCAACAAGCAAGCAGGAAGAAAAATCGGCGGAACCATCGCAATTTTCGCATTTCTGCTGATTCTGGGACTGTTCATGGCACTGCCGATCTATCTGGCATGCATCATGTCCATTAAGCCCGTGCATGAACTGTTCGTGTTCCCGCCGAAGCTCTATGTTATCGACCCCACACTGGACAATTTCCGTGATATGTTCCAGACGCTCAGCGAAATGTGGGTGCCGTTTTCCCGTTATGTGGCAAACAGTGCAATTGTAACGATCAGCGTTACCGTTGCGCAGTGCGTGTTTGCTTCCATGGCGGCGTTTGTGCTGGCAAAGTGCAAATTCCCCGGCAATAAGCTCTTGAACAGCATTATCGTTGTTTCCCTGCTCTACCAGAGCAATGTTATCTACATCATGCAGTATATTGTGATGGCGCAGCTTGGCTGGATCAATACCTACTTGGCGCTGATCCTGCCCTCTGTTGCATCCCCCATGTGTCTGTTCCTCATGCGCCAGTCCATGAGTACCACACCCGATGCGATGATCGAGGCAGCAAAGGTGGACGGTGCCAATATGTTCACCATCTGCTGGAGGATCGTGATGCCCAACCAGAAGCCTGCGCTGATGACCATGATCATCTTTGCATTTCAGGGTGCGTGGAATATCCAGGGCGGTACGCTTGTATATGATGAAGCACTCAAGACGCTGCCGACCGTTGTACAGCAGGCGGCGAGCGCAGGACTTGCAAGAGCAGGCGTTGCTATGGCAGCAGCCGTGTTCATGCTCATTCCGCCGATCGTGATTTTCATGCTTGCGCAGAAAAACGTTATCGAAACCATGGCACATTCCGGTATCAAGGAGTAAGAAAGGGTGGTATTTGTGCAGCAAAAACTGAAAAAACTTGTTGTCATCGCCCTTGCCGGAATCATGACCGCAGCCTTCAGTGCAAGCCTTGCGGTTTCTGCCGAGGAGCATTATGACGTGTATAACTACGACCGCTGGAATGAAGCGATCCCGTCGCAGGCAGGCTACCTTGCCTCCCATTCCGTGTCCGGTCAGGATCTGGGAATCGGTGATTTTTCAGCTCCGAGCGACATCTTCCGTGATGCGTATGACCGGTTTTTCATTGTGGATACCGGCAATCACCGCATCGTCGTGACAAACAGTGAGCTGACGGAGGTGGTGAAGATTTTGGAGGAATTCACCCTTCCGGACGGTTCTACAACAACGCTCAGGGATCCCGAGGGAATTTACGTTTCTCCCGAAAGCGATCTGATCTATATTGCAGACTACAACAATTCCCGTGTGCTGGTATGCGATTATGAGGGCAATGTGACGATGGAGATCACAAAGCCCGAATCGGAGCTGTTCTCCAGTGAGCTGACCTTCCTGCCGCAGCGAGTAATTGCGGATAAGGCAGGCAATGTCTATGTGGTGCTTGGCAACATCACCACGGGTGCCGCAATGTTCAACAGCGACGGCGAATTTCAGGGCTACTACGGTGCCAACACCGTAGAAGCAACCTCACAGGTCATTGTCAATTATTTCTGGAAGCTGATCTCCACCGAGAAAATGCGTTCAAAGTCTGCCAGAAGTGTACCGACCGGTATCACAAGCTTTGATCTGGATGATGAGGGCTTTATCTATACCTGTACCCAGTCCACATCACAGAAAACAGATACTGTCAAGAAGCTCAATCCTGCCGGTAAGAATCTGTTCAGCAATCTGGGCGTAACATGGGGCGATTTTGAATCCCTCTACGATGTCAATACCGCACGCAGCTACCAGTCCATGATCTGCGATATCGAGATCTCGGACGATGGCAATATCAATTGTCTGGATCTGACCTCCGGCAGAATCTTCCAGTATGATAAGGAAGGCAATCTGCTGTTCATCTTCGGCAGCGCCTCCGAGCAGCTTGGCGGCTTTACCGAGGTATCCGCCATTGAATCCATCGGCGGACGTGTGCTTGTTACGGATTCCCGTAAGGATTATATTACCGTATTTGAGGAAACGGATTTCGGCAGCATCGTACATGAAGCCACCAACCTCTACAACGGCGGCTACTATGAAGAAGCGCTTGATCCTTGGTATAAGGTGCTGCAGTATGACGGCAACTATCGACGTGCATTTCTGGGCATTTCCGCAGCGCTCCTCGTTGAGGGCGATTATGAGGGTTCGATGAAGTATGCAAAGCTTGCGGATTCCCCCTATCGCTACAACAGAGCCTTTGAGGGCTGGAGAACGGAATTTCTCAGTGCCCATCTGACGGAGATCACCGTGATCGTCTGCGTGATTGCCGCAGGCGGTGTCGGTGCTTATCTCTATTTGAAAAAACGCAGAAAATCGACAGATAACGGAAAGGAGGCAGAAACGGTATGATGGATCTGACCAACCGTCAATGGGTAAAGCATGCGGTCACGCATCCCTTTGAGGGCTTTGAGGACATGCGCTGGAAAAAGGCAGGCTCGATGAAATATGCCATCATCATCGTTCTGCTCTGGTTCGTTGCGTCCGTGTTCTATAACCGTCTTTACGGATTTCAGTTCTATGTGTCGGCGGATAAGATGTTCAATGTCATTCCCTATATTGTGCGCACCATTGTGCTGTTTCTGACATGGGTTGTCGGCAACTGGGCGGTCTGCACGCTCCTTGACGGAGAGGGGACGATGAAGAATATTTTTGTCTACAGTGCCTATGCACTGGTTCCCTATGTTGTCAGCATTTATCTGGATGTATTCATGTCCCATTTCCTCATCCGTGATGAATTTGTATTCATCGAGGCTGTCAGATACATCGGTCTTGGCTGGAGCGTCATTCTCGTGTTCTCCGCCATTAAATCGGTGCATCAGTATTCGTTCCTCAAAACCATCGTTGCGATTGCGCTGACGATCGCTGCAATGCTGATCATGCTGTTTCTGCTGGTGCTGCTGCTTTCTCTGCTGCAGCAGGTGTATGTGTTTGTCTACTCCATCTATACAGAAATCGCATACAGACTCAAAGTATAAGGCGGTGAAGGTATGCAGTTAAATAAGAAAAAACGTGTCCTGGCATGTCTGCTTGCTGCAATGCTTGCACTTCCTGTATGCAGTATGAATGTCAATTCCGAGGAGCCGGAAGGTGGCGATGCGGCGGTGCAGGAGGATACTGCGGCATCGGACAATAAGGAAACTGTGGAAATTGAAGAGGAAACCGAGGAAGTCAGCATTTCAGCGGATGTGATCACGCAGTACATGAAGTCCGTCGGAGAAATGGACGGCTATGCGGTGTATCTTCGCACGAAGGACTATAAAAAGGAAATTGAAGCGGAATTCCTTGCCAAGGTCGGCTCCGTTTATGCGGATGAGGACGAAGCGGAGGATGCAGCCGATGAAATTATTGATCAGCTCCAGAAGGCGGAGCTTGCGATGATTGATACCGCAAGCGGAAAGCCCGCTGCCGTATTCAATGAGGAAGCAGACAGCATCTATCTGAGTGATGCAGGACGTTATCTGGTCGTGCTGAATGAAGAAAATACGAAGGTGCAGAAGATCCGCTACCGTGTATCGACGATTGACAGTGAATTCCTGTTCCTGACGCAGGATAAGCAGACATTAGAACTGTACACGCAGGACTATAAGGAAGTCTATGTGACGATGAAGCTTGACGAGAAAAATGCGGAATCCTGCATTTATCGCAGCAGCGACAAGCTTTATTGGGCAATGCTCAGTCCTGCACAGAATGAAGCGTGGGCATGCGTCAAGCAGGTTGCGGAGAATGACGATCTCATTTTGTATGTGGATGAGTATACAGCCGTGATTGCACTCGAAAACAAGCAGAATGGCTATATCTGGTGGTCATCCCCCTTGCGTGCAAATCGTGATGAGCGTGCGACAAAGCTTCTGTCCAAGCAGCTGCAGTCTTCAATGGTGCTGCAGTACGGCGAAGCGAAGTCCAGAAGCGTGACAAACCAGCGTTCCCTTGATTCTGCGGATCTCAAGATCAAGGAGATTACCGACGGCGTGGAGATCACTTATAAATACGACAAATCCGGCATTACGATCCCCGTGACCTATAAGCTGCGAGAGGATTATCTGGAAACGTCCGTGGATTGCACCAAGATCAAGGAGAGTAAGGCAGGTTCCGGTATTTCCACCACGCAGCTGACGCTGCTTGGCAATTTCGGTGCAGGTGCAGCTGATGAGGAGGGATATTTCGTTCTGCCCGACGGCTGCGGCGCACTTGTGAATTTCAACAACGGCAAGCTCAGGAGCAAGGAATATTCCCAGCCCGTGTATGGCAGGGATATCACCACCATCCAGAACCTCAAGCCCGCAGTGACCGAGAAAATCCTCATGCCCGTCTATGGTATTGTCAAGAAGGATAATGCCATGACCGTCATCATTGAGGAAGGCGACGGCATTGCGACGCTCAATGCAAGCGTCAGCGGTCAGTCCCTGAGCAGCTACAATCTCTGCAATTTCAGCTTCCGTCTGCGTGGTTCGGATAATTTCATGCTCGGCGGCAACCAGGGCGGTTCCCTGACGATGTTTGAAGAAGGCGAGATCAAGACGGATAAGATCACGCTGCGCCATTATCCCACTGCGAAGGAAAATGCAAGCTACATGGACGTTGCGGAAGTCTACCGCAATTATCTGCTCGGTGATGGTGATGTCAAAATCACCGCACAGGCGGATTCTGCCAAGATGTATCTTGATCTGTACGGCGGCACGATGAAGGCAAAATCGGTGCTGGGTGTTCCGATTACGATGAAAACCTCCATGACACGCTATGATGAAGCACAGGAAATCGTGGAAGGTCTTGTGGAATACGGCGTGGATGACATGGTCGTAGTTTACAATAACTGGACGAATGAGGGTATTACAGGCAAGGTGGACAACAAGGCGAAACCTGCCGGCATTCTCGGCGGAAAAGGAAAATTCAATAATCTGACCGATTATCTGGAGGAGCAGGGCTTTGCCTTCTACCCGTCCGTGAGCAACATGACCTTCAAGTCCGGCAACGGCTATTACAGTTTTACCGATACTGCGATCCGCATCAGCGGCTCGTTCTCCAGACAGCCCACCTATAATCTTTCCTACGGCGTGCAGGATTCTTCCGAAAAGACAAAATCCTTGCTGTCGCCTGTGGCTTTCACGGAAATTTATAACAAGCTTGCACAGCGTTATTCGCAGAAATCCCTCACAGGCGTGAGTCTTGGCGAAATGACCTCCACGCTTTACGGTGATTACGGCAAGGTGAAGATGTCCCGTGAGGATACTAAAGTGACCCTGCAGGAATCCTACCAGTCTCTGCGTGACAGCGGACTTTCTATGCTTGCGGATACCTGTGCAGCCTATGCATTCCCCTATGCAGCGTGCATTTCCGATGTTCCGCTGCAGTCAAGCGGCTTTGACGTGTTCGATGGGGATATCCCGTTCTATCAGATCGTCATGCACGGTGTCATTCCCTATGCGGGAACTGCCATCAACGGAAGTGCGGACAGCGATAATGCGTTCCTCACATCCATTGCAACCGGCTGCAATCCTGCCTATGACATGATCTATGCAGAAGCAAGCGATCTGAAGGATACGCTGCTGGATACTTATTTCTATGCGCATTATGGCTTCTGGCAGAAAACCGCTGCCGAGCAGTATGTACTGGCGTCCGAGATCCTCGCAGGTGTGAGCGATCAGCTCATTACCGATTATGTGAGGGATGGGGACGTATCTGTGACCGTGTATGAGAACGGCACGGAGATCATTGTCAATTATGAAGAAGAAATCATTACCGTCAATGGCACGGAATATCGGCTGGCAGACCTGTCAGCAGGGAAGGGAGTGTGAGCCTGCGGATGAAAACCAAAAAAGAAAAGCGCAAGGGACTGTTCTACAACATGCCCTATGAAAAGCGCAAGGCAATGTACGGTTATGGCTTTATTGCACTCTGGCTTGTGGGTACGGCAATCTTTTTCCTGTATCCCCTCATCACATCCCTGATCTATTCTTTCATGGATGTCAGCCCACAGAAAGGCGGTATGACCGGTACTTGGGTGGGCTTTGACAATTATGTCAAGGTGTTCACGGAGGATCAGAAGTACAGACAGTATCTCGTGTCCGTGCTTGGCGATACCCTCTGGAAAACACCGCTGATTCTGATTTTCTCTCTGTTTGTTGCGGTTATTCTGAACCAGAAGTTCCCCGGCAGAACCTTTGCAAGAGCCGTATTCTTCCTGCCCGTTATTATTGCTACAGGCCCTGTCTACAACATCATCAACGGCGACATTTCGTCAAGCGGTGCCAGCAGTGCAGGACAGTTCTCCACCATGTTTTCCACGGATCTGATGGGAGAACTCTTCCAGTTTATCGGCATCTACGGTCTGACGGATAATATGCAGAGCATGATCGAAACCGTGTCGAATAACATTTTTACCATCATCTGGAGTACGGGTATTCAGATTTTGATTTTCCTTGCAGCGCTCCAGAATATTCCCGTTTCCGCAAAGGAAGCGGCACAGATGGAGGGTGCAACGGCATGGGAGTATTTCTGGAAAATTACCCTGCCCTATGTCAGTCCCATGATTCTGGCAAATCTCATTTTCACCGTCATCGACTCCTTTACAGCTCCTGACAATAAAGTGATGGAGCGTGTACTGGAGGTGCGTCATGACTGGTTCTACGGTCAGGCAGCGGCAATGGCGTGGGTGTACTTCCTGATCGTTATGGCTGCGGTGGGAATCATTACAGTCATCATGAACCGATTTATTTACTACGAAGTGGACTAAGGAGGGATCACATTGGCAAAAAAAGAAAAACAGCCTGAAACAGGCGAAAAGGTCATTGGCAACGGTCTCTCCAAAAAGGAAATCAAGCGCATCCGTATGTCGAAGATGGACAAAACGGAGATTGCCTATATGCGCCGTAAGGAAGCGGCTGAGAAGGTCTGGCCGTTCTTTCGGTTTCTGATCCTGTTCGGGCTTTGCTTCATCATTCTCTATCCGCTGATCTACATGGTCAGCTGTGCATTCCGTGCGCAGTCGGATATGAGCGATCCCACAGTTATGTGGATTCCACGTCACCTGACGCTGGACATCATCAAGCAGACGGCGAACGCCATGAATTTCTGGCCGACGCTCGGAACGACGCTGTTTCTGAACATCGGCTGCTCCCTCGTGCAGGTGGTGACCTGTGCGATCACGGGCTATGGCTTTGCAAGATTCCGTTTCAAATTCAAGGATCTGCTGTTCGGCGTGGTCATCCTGATGATTCTGGTGCCGCATCAGATCATCTCCATGTCGCAGTATACGGAATTCCGTTATTTCTTCGGCTTGCAGCCCATGATCGCAGATGCGTTCGGTTCAAAGGTGGGCAGTGCCTTCAATTTGATTGACTCTCCGCTGACAATGTATCTGCCGGCACTGACGGCAAACGGCATCCGTGCAGGTCTGATGATTTTCATTTTCCGTCAGTTCTTCAAGGGACTTCCGAAGGAACTCGAGGATGCGGCATATCTTGACGGCTGCGGTCCGTTCCAGACCTTTATCAAGGTCATGGTTCCGAATGCGGCGTCGTCCTTCCTGACTGTATTCCTCTTTTCGGTGGTTTGGTACTGGAACGATTACTATGTAAGCTCCACGTTCTTTACGAACAATTCTACCATTGCACTGAAACTCAAAAATCTGGATAAACTCCTGCTGCTTGAGCTGTTCGGCACTGTTCAGGCACAGGTAACCCCCCGTGAGCAGATCCTCTGGATGGAGGCAGGCTGCCTTCTGGCGGTTACGCCCCTGCTTGTGATGTATATCTTCCTTCAGAAGTATTTCACAGAAGGTATCGAACGATCGGGTCTTGTCGGATAACAAAAATCCCCCTTGGCAACAAGGGGGATTTAACGTATTTATGGGAATATGTCTGTTGTTCTCATCTCTCAAACGGCTTGTTAAAGGAGCCGATCTCCACAAGATTTCCTTCAGGATCAGCAATATAGCAGGTGCGTTGTCCCCATGGCTCAGTTTCGGGAGCAAGTACCGAAACGGCGCCCTTTGCAATGACTTCTTCATAAACCTTGTCAACATCCTCGAAGGTATCAACATAGAGTGCGATTTCAAAGTGTCCGTTCAGTCCCTTGCTATACGCATACTTACGGCTTGTCATCTTCTCAAAATCATTTCTGCCGTAAAGCAGGAACAGCGTTCCGTCTTTGACAAGGTATACGTTTGAGGTGTTCTCATCCTCCTTGATTTCAAAGCCAAGTACATCACGGTAGAAACGAATCATTTTCCCCATGTCGTTTACAAATAAGCCGAAGCCGTCCAATTTCATCATATGATTTCTCCTCTCATTCTGTGTTTTTGCAGTAAATCCTGCTTTCTTCACCATAAATATCAGTACGGCTTTCCAAATATGTAAAGCCGTATTTTTCGTACAGTCCTACATGGTCAGTGGCAAGATACACCTTCTGATATCCCATTTTTTTCGCTTCGTCACAGGCAAATGTGATAATCTTACCGCTATACCGATTTCCTCGATATTCTGGTGCGGTAAACACAAACCCAATCCAAGGAAACAGTGCATCATCCTTGATGCAGTCACGCTGCGTAAGGGTGCAGAAGGACACAAGCTGCTCGCCGTCAGCCATGATAAACAGGCTGCCGTTTCCAAGTGCTTTGTGAAAATCGCCCTGCGCCAACATTTCTGCAAGAAATTTTGCCGCACGCCAATCGCAGATACGGATTTTATCAATCCAGTTTTGTTGTTCTGAGCTGAAATAATCAAATAATAGCATCAAACATATTTCGCCTCCGCTTCTTCAATCATTGCATCATTAAAACAAGAGCCTGCCATCCGGCAGGCTCTCTTGTGTCATTACTTCTCGTAGAACGGCTCAGCACCCTTGATTGCTTCGGTACCGAACTTGCTGTGCAGCGGAACAATTGCCAGCTCCACATTGCGCATGTTGGGCTTTGCAGCTTCTGCCAGACCGTCAAAAATGGACTTCAGCTCAGTTTCATTCAGCGTAGGAGGAACATCCACAACGAACAGGAAGTTCGGCTGCTCCTTGTCTTCACGCTTCATGACACGCAGATATACCTTGCTGATCGCCGGCTGGCTCTCAAGATAGGGTCTTACACCATCGAGCAGGGGAGTCGGTTCTTCCTTCAGTGTACCGATCTGGATCTTGGTGCCGGGAGCGATTGCCTCCGTGCTCTGGATGCGATACAGCGTCTCGGACGGAACCAGAATGTTGTGACCAAAGGGGTTGATCACTACGCCCACAACATCGGGGCTGTTGTTCTTACGCAGAATCTGGCAGATATCCTTGAAAGAAACGCCAGTCAGCTGATGCTGGTCATTCTCAGACCATCTGCGGTATTCGTCAATGTTTGTGAACAGCGGGAAATACTTCTTCTCGTCCTGATTGTTGAACAGGATGAAGCTTACCTGCGGCTGTTCCTTCAGCTCAACAGTGCCGTCTGCATTGGCACTTGCCTGCTGTACCTTCTTGATATTTGCAGGAACAAAGAAACGAGCTGTTCTCATTGCGTTTACAAATGCGGATTCGTTCTGGGGGGTACGATCCTTCTTCATATCTTCCATTGCTTTGTCCAGAGCGGGATTTTCGATCGGCTTCTGGTTGTTATTCTGTTCTGCCAAAATATTCACCTCATTTTAATATTACAGCAACGGACAGCTATTGCCCGTTCCAAACAACTGTTATAGACATTATAACATAAAAATATCATAAAGTCAACCGCATTTTTAGAATCTATGTAGAATACACTCTTTCCACAGCGTATTTTTATGAGAATTACCAATAAAAAACCGCCATGAAAAAAGAGGGATACGAAGGATTGGATGTCAAATCAGCAAGAGCTGAATTTTGACAAAAAGCTCCCCTGCCATAAACAGAGGAGCTTGCAGTTACTTTTCAAAGAAAGGAACAGCTTCTTTCAGTGCAGCCTGTCCGAATTTGGTGTGTGTGCCGGCAATCGCCAGTTCTACATTGCGAAGCTGCGGTTTTGCAGCTTCTGCTACGTTGTCATAGACAGCCTTTGCTTCAGCCTCAGTCATGGAAGGATCATGCTCCAGAACAAGCAGGAAATTCGGGTTTTCTTTATCCGCACGCTTCATCAAACGAAGATAAGCCTTTGTGATGACATCCTGTGTATTCAGATATGCCTTCAGTACATCAAGCAGAGGAGTCGGTTCTTCTTTAAGTGTGCCGATCTGAATCTTGGTGCCGGGAGCTACGGCATCAGTGTTGTTAATGCGATGCAATGTTTCCTTCGGAATCATCACATTCTGACTGAATGGATTGATTACTGCACCCACTGCCTCACCGTCCGGATTCTTTTGCAGAATGTGGCAGAGATCCTGAAAAGTGATTGCAGCCTTCTGGTGTTCTGCGTGCTTGTCCCACTTTGCATACTCTGCATCATCCGTGAACAGCGGAAAATGCTTCTTGCCTTCCTGGTTGTTGAAAAGCAGGAAGCTGATCTGCGACTGTTCCTTCAGCTCAACCGTGCCATCCGCATTTGTAACAGCTTGCTGTACTGTGTTGACCTTTGCAGGAACGATGAAACGTGCCGGTTTGAGTGCGTTGACAAATGCAAGTTCGCTCTGCTGATTGCGTTCCTTCTTCATTTCTTCGATAGCCTTTACCAGAAAAGGATTGGTAACAGGCTTTTGGTTGTTGTTCTGTTCTGCCAAAATGTTCACCTCATTATAAACTTTTACAGTAACAAGCGGCTCGCCGCCTATCCAATCAACTGTTATGGACATTATAACATAAAAACGCCATGAAGTCAATCGCATATTTGTGTTTTTTGTAGAATTGCGTTTTCCGTCAAGTAGTATATGAGAAGCATCAATAAAAAATCCGCCACAGGGCGGAAACAGGGGATATGAAAAATCAGGAGCACAACCGGCAAGAGCCGATTTCTCCTGATTGCTTTTCATCGTATGCAATTACGCACGCTCAACCTTGCCGGAACGCAGGCATCTGGAGCATACATGAATGTGACAGGGAGTTCCCTTCACGATTGCCTTTACACGCTGAACATTGGGCTTCCATGTTCTGTTTGTCAGTCTATGGGAGTGGGAAACCTTGTTACCAAAAGTTACACCCTTGCCGCAAATCTCGCACTTTGCCATTGTAGGATACACCTCCTTAAACCATGTGGAAAAACACTTATGTTACTATTATAGCAGATGTTCCCGAAAAAAGCAAGTGTTTTTTTTCTTTTCTTGCCAAAAAAACGTTGATTTGATAATTTCCGTTGAAAAGCAAACATCTGAACACATTTCAACAGAACAACTTATGCACCATGTACAAACAATTCGGGGCGGTGGGAATTGTCCGTGTTCGAATATTTCCGTGAAAACTTCGTGAAAGCACTTGCAAAACCCCCGGATTTGTAGTATAATAAATGTGTATGCACATTCGGAATCTGATAAGGAGTGTTTTATATGTTTGCCTTTCCGGAACTCAATATTGAGCTTTTCCTGACCTATTTTGTACGATTGATGATTATTTTCCTGATTCTCCCCGTTCATGAATTTGCGCATGCGTGGACTGCGAATAAGCTGGGTGACCACACTTCAAAATATATGGGAAGACTGACGCTTTCTCCCTTTGCACATATTGATCTCATTGGTGCGATTTTTCTCTTTGCCTTCGGCTTCGGCTGGGCAAAGCCCGTTCCGGTCAATCCCTCTCACTTCAAAAAGCCCCGTCTTGGCATGCTCTTGACAGCAATTGCGGGACCGGCTTCCAACATCATTGTCGCATTTGTCGGCGTATGCGCATTGCAGATCATTGAATCCGTTGCAGTTCTTGAAGGCGTGATGCTGTATGTCGCCTTAATGCTGAGCTTTTTTGTGGAGATCAATATCGGACTTGCCGTTTTCAATATGATCCCCATTCCGCCCCTTGACGGTTCCAAGGTGCTGAGCTATTTTACATCCTATAAGGTGGACAAGTGGATTTTTGAAAATCAGCGTACCTTCTACATTATTGTAATCGTACTCATGGCAACGGGCATTCTCAGCACGCCGCTGAATATCCTGTCCACACTGGTTAAATATGGTATGTTTTTCGCTACGTCATGGATTCCCATGCTTCTGGGTTAAGCTATGGCGGAAATGACGTTTAAGCTGGATGTATTCGAAGGGCCGCTGGATCTGCTGCTCCATCTGATCTCAAAGCACCAGCTGAATATCAACGATATCGAGATCACAAAGCTCCTTGAGCAGTATCTCATTTATATGGATCAGGCAAGGCAGCAGGATCTGGAGCTTGCAGGCGAATTTCTGGAAATGGCAGCAAGGCTTGTCTACATCAAAAGCGCCTCTCTTCTGCCAAAGCCCGAAGAAGCCGAGCGCATCAAGCGAGAGCTGCAGGGTGCGCTGATTGAATATGCCCTCTGCCAGCAGGCGGCAGGAATGCTGCGGGAAAGCTTTATTGCGGATGATGTCTTTGTCCGCAAGCCCATGAAAATCAAGGTCGATCAGACCTACCGTTTGCAGCATTCACCGGAAAAGCTTGCACAAGCGCTTGCACAGATTGGAAAAACGAAGGGGAACGGACAGAAGCTGTCCGAAAAGATCACGGATACCGTGACGCAGACGAAGGTCGTGTCCGTCATTTCCAAAGTCATGTTCGTGCTGCGCAGACTGTATGCAGGCAATACCGTTTCCGTGCAGTCGCTCTATGACGGAATCAGCGACAAATCCGCAAGGGTTGCGACCTTTCTTGCGGTGCTGGAGCTGACAAGATTTGGCAGAATTGAGCTGAACGAGGATAATACGATGCTTTCCATGAAGGAAAAGAAAGGCGGTTAAGGGATGGAAGAACAGAATATGCTTGCAGTGCTTGAGGCAATTCTCTTCGCAGCGGGCGAGCCGCTGGAAACCGATCGTATCGCCCAGACAATGCAGATTCCCGAGCTTGAGGTGTATAACCTCACACAGCTTTTGCAGGATAGATATACGCAGACAGGCAGCGCTTTGCAGTTGCTGCATCTTGGCAATGCATGGCAGATCGGAACCCGTGCGGAATTTGCGCCGATGATCCGTGCAGTGCTGGAAACCAAGCGCATGCAGCCGCTTTCCAATGCGGCAATGGAGGCGCTGACCATCGTTGCGTACAACCAGCCTGTCAGCAAGGGGTTTGTGGAACGTGTCAGAGGCATCGACAGTTCGTCGGTCGTCAATTCCCTTGTGGACAAGGGGCTTCTGGAGGAAGCAGGACGTATCGACGTTCCCGGTCATCCGATTGCCTATCGGACAACGCCTCTGTTTCTCCGTGCATTCGGTCTGACGTCGCTTGATGAGTTGCCCGATCCCTACCAGCCGGAGCAGTTCACGGGTGAGATTGCGGATGTGCAGGAAACGGATGACTAATATCCCGATACGGAGGTGACAGCTTGCGTATTTTACTCATCATTCTGCTCGTAATTGTACTGCTTTTGACAATTATCCTGCTGTCAAGCGCCGTACTTGCGGTTGAATTCTGGAACGGAGAATTCCGGTATGCCGTCCGTTATTTCGGGATACAGGTGTATCCGTTCAAACGGGAAAAGGAACCGGATCCAGTCAAAGAGAAGCAGAAGGCGGAAGAAAAAGAACAGAAAAAGCAGGAAAAGAAGGCTAAAAAAGAAGCCGAAAAGCAGGCGGAAAAGGCAGAACGCCAAAAGCTGCTGCTTGCGGAAAAGATACAATATGCTATGCAAAGGTTTGCAGAGCGCAGCGATATGATCGGGGAGATCCTTTCGGCAATTCCCGGACCTCTGCAGAAGCTTTTGAAATCCGTCACACTCGGAAATCTCGAAACGGATTTCCGCATTGGCGGCGAGGACGCTGCGGATACGGCGCTGCTCTATGGGAAAATCCAGATCGCTTTGCAGAATGTTCTTGCGTTTCTGGGCAAATATATTCATGTCAAACGAAAAAAAGTAAGCATCATCTGCGATTTTACAGCGGATGAAAGCATATGGAATATCCGCTGCAAGGTGAAGGTGCGTATCGGTACGGCACTTGCAGCAGCACTCTGGTTCCTCTGGAAATACTGGCGTGCGGGCAAACAGGCGGATAAACAGATCGCTGATCCACGGATTTAGCGGCAGAAACAGATTATAAGCGGCACAGCCGCAGGAGGAGTATATTATGAGTGAACATGCAATTAACGGCTTTATGGGCATCAGTATGGAAAAGATCCGCAGCGTTGTGGATGCCAACACCATGATCGGCGATCCCATCCAGTGCGGTGACGGCACGACCGTCATTCCCGTGTCCAAGGTTTCTCTGGGCTTTGCATCCGGCGGTTCGGATATTCCGACCAGAACCGCAAAGGAATACTTTGCAGGCGGTGCAGGTGCAGGCATGAGTGTCAAGCCAGTCGGCTTTCTGGTGGTACAGAATGGCGATGTGCGCCTTGTGCAGCTGTCCATGAGTGCGGACAAGGGTAATGTTGCGCTGAATATGATCCCTGAGATTATTGACAAGATCTCCGCATTGCTTCCGAAGAAGGATAAGAAATCCGCAGATGATGCAGAAGCTGTAGAGGCAGAGGAAGTCATCGAATAAATCACAATTTGTCCGCATAGAATGGCAGTAAAACTGCGTTTTATGGAGGATGGCTATGCAACGTTTCACAGGTATTTTTCTGGCAGTATGTCTGTTTGTCGGTCTGCTGTTTCCGATGCAGGTGCAGGGTGTGGAGGTTTCCGCAAAGGCGTGCATCCTGATGGAAGCGGCAACGGGAAGAGTGCTGTATGAAAAGCATGCACGGGAAAAACTGCCCATGGCAAGCACAACAAAAATCATGACGACGCTTTTGTGTATCGAAAGCGGCGGACTTGACGAGGAATTTGTCGTGGATAATGCCGCCATTCATGTGGAAGGCTCTTCCATGGGGCTGCAGGAAAATGACATTGTCACAAAACGTGCCCTGTGCTGCGGCATGCTGCTGCCGTCGGGTAATGATGCCGCAAATGCAGCGGCGGTGGCAGTTGCAGGAAGCATTCCTGATTTTATCACAATGATGAATGCCCGTGCCGCAGAGATCGGCATGAAGGATACCTGTTTTGTGACGCCGTCGGGACTTGACGGGGAAGGACACGGCGCATCCGCCTATGATATGGCACTCCTGACACGGGAGGCGATGCGGAATTCCATGTTCCGTGAGATCTGTGCAAGGAAGTCTGCCAATGTCAATTTCGGCAATCCCCCCTATGCCCGAACGCTTTACAACACCAACAAGCTGCTTGGGATGTGCGAGGGCGTGATCGGCGTAAAAACGGGGTTTACCGATGAAGCGGGACGGTGCCTTGTATCCGCCTGTGAACGTGACGGCGTGACGCTGTACTGCGTAACGCTCAGCGCTCCGAATGACTGGCAGGATCACCAAAAGCTCTATGATTACGGCTTTTCCCATGTGCAGAAAACGGAGCTTGCAATTCCGGAGGAACTCTCCCAGAAGGTGGTCGGAAGTGATACGCAGCAGATTGCACTTGTGCCGGAGAAAACACTTTGCATTGGGGCATTTGAGGGGGATACCTCTGCGGTAACTTATAAAATTTTGAAGCCTCCTTTTTCCTATGCACCGATTTGTGCAGGGGATGAAGTGGGCATGCTGGAATATTATTATGAGGATCTGTGCATCGGTACGGTGCCGTTGTGTGCGGTGCAGGATGCCGGAATGTCAGAAATACAGGTTTCCGGAAACCTGTTTCAAAAACTATGGAATCGGGTGAAGAACCTGTTTTAAAGGAGGATGTCTGTGGCAAATATCAGAATTCAAAAAATACTGGCAGATGCGGGCTACTGTTCACGCCGCAAGGCGGAAGCGCTGATTTCCGCAGGAAAGGTGCAGCGAAACGGCCGTCCCGTAAAGCTCGGAGATAAAGCATCTCCCAAGGATCTGATCACAGTGAACGGCGAGCGTGTGTATGTTCCGAAGAAGAAAACTATGCGCTATATCATGCTTAACAAGCCCCGTGGCTATGTGACCACGGTTGCCGATGAGCTGGAGCGCCGCTGTGTGATGGATCTCTTGGAGGATGTGGAGGAACGTGTGTATCCCATCGGGCGGCTTGACCGCAATTCCGAGGGATTGCTGCTTCTGACGAATGACGGCAATTTCGCAAACGGCATCATGCATCCGAGCCGTCATGTGACCAAAACCTACCGTGTAACTGTGCGCCCCGATATTTCGGATGATCAGCTCGTTCAGCTCTCGGACGGTGTGATGCTCGACGGCAGAAAGACACTTCCTGCAACCGTTGTCGTGCTGAACAAGGAGCCCGGCAGAGTGGTGCTGCAGATGACGATCAAAGAGGGCAGAAACCGCCAGATCCGCCGCATGTGCGAAGCTGTCGGTCTTGAAGTTGCAAGACTTCGCAGAACCTCC
This sequence comes from Oscillospiraceae bacterium, assembly GCA_017521325.1. Lineage (GTDB taxonomy): Bacteria > Bacillota > Clostridia > Oscillospirales > Ruminococcaceae > UBA3855. Next base: position 30,649 of record JAFXCV010000069.1, read on the forward strand.
ATCGGCCCGATCAAACTCGGAATGCTCAAACCCGGCACCTACCGTGATCTGACAGCGGAAGAACTGCGTGCCATCCGCAATGCCATCGGAAAGGAATAAGCCATGCTGAAAATTCTTGAACAAACGAATCACGAACCGTATCGTGAGGTTCTCAATGCCATCAGTACGGAATTTCCGCTTTATCTGACGGAAGCACTCGATGGGGAACAGGTGACGGGGTATATCGTCTACGCCTATGAACCGGGTGCGGTGGCGATCCATGCGGTGAGCGACGGGGGAGATCTGTATCTCTGCGACGGTCTTGTGCGTTCGGTGCTTTTCAAGGGGTTGCTGCGTGGAATTGACCGTGCGGTCTTTTGTTTGAAAGATGACGGCATGATGGAGAAAATGCGGAAGCTTCGCTTTGTGAAAAATGACGGAAACACTCTTGATAATATTGCGGAAATTATGGATAACTGTAAAAGTTGCAGAAATACGCAGTGAAACACTTGAAAAATAATGAAAAAAATAGTATGATTATAATGTATATAGTCTAACTTAGGAAGGAACGATATTATGCAAATGGAAAAAAACCTGAATAGCCCTGCAAGAGTGCGCCTGACCGCACTGTTTGATGAGGGTTCTTATAAGGAAATTGGTTCCTGTGTTATGGAAAAAACAGCACCTGCCGGTGTAGTATGCGCTTATGGCTATGTAAACGGCAATCCTGTTTATGCATTCGCACAGGATCAGAGTGTGGAAAAGGGTGCCGTGGGTGCAGCACAGGCAGACAAGATCGCAAAGGTGTACAACCTGGCGGCAAAGACCGGTGCTCCCGTAGTTGGCATTTTTGATTCCAACGGCGCATTCATGGATGGAACTGCAGAGTCCCTGAATGCATACAGCAGACTCATGACAAAGACAGCAGCCGTTTCCGGTGTTGTACCGCAGATCGCAGTTGTTGCAGGTCCCTGTGCAGGCAGTGCTGCAATGATGGCTTGTGCCGCTGATTTTGTGGTAATGTCCGAGGAAAGTGAACTGTTCCTGACACCGTCCTTTGAAAAGGGCGCAGGCAGCGCAAAGGCAGCTGCTGCAAACGGTATTGCAGCAATGACAGCAGCGGATGACAAGGCAGCGATTGAGAAGGCAAGAGAGCTGATCAATCTTCTTCCCGTAAACAACATGGCATCCGTTCCCTGCATGGAATACGAGGCTCCCGCAGCTACAGCCGGCAAGGATCTGAACTCCATCGTAAACAGCATTGCAGACGGCGGCAGTGTGGTTGAGCTGTATGCAGATTATGCAGGTGCAGCATACACAGCGTTGGCAACTGTTGCAGGCTCCACAGTCGCAATTGCAGCAACCAACAAGACACAGGACAAGCTGACAGAGGCTGACTGTGCAAAGCTTGCTCGTTTTGTACGCACAGCTGATGCTTTCTCCATTCCGGTGATTACACTGGTGGATACACTGGGCTTTGACGGTAATTCCGATACAGAGCTTGCAGGCGCAGTTAAGGCACTGACAAGACTTGCAGGTACTTATACAGAGGCAACAACCGCTAAGATCTCCGTGATCACAGGCAAAGCAGTAGGCCCTGTATTCGTAGCAATGGCAGGCAAGTACAGCAACGCAGACTTTACTTATGCACTTGATGGCGCATACATTGCACCGCTCGCTCCCGAGGCAGCTGTGGAATTTCTGTGGCATGACAAGCTTGCAGGTGCGGAGGATCTCTCTGCAAAGCGGGCAGAGCTTGCAAAGGAATATACAGATACTCTCGCATCCGCAGTATCCGCTGCACAGCAGGGATGTGTGGATGAGATCGTGGAAGCAGCAGAGCTGCGCAGTGTTCTGGAAGGCGCACTTGCAATGCTTGAGAGCAAGCGTGTGACAAATCTCCCCAGAAAGCACAATAATCTCCCGTTCTGATTGAACTGAGCGGATAAAATAAAATGAATGGTGGTACATACAATGAAAAGATTTAGCGTAACAGTAAATGGTAAGGCATACGATGTTGCAGTTGAGGAACTGGGCGCAGGCGCAGCTCCGGTTGCAGCAGCTCCCGCTGCTGCAGCAGCTCCGGCTCCTGCAGCAGCACCGGCTCCGGCAGCAGCTCCCGCAGCAGCAGGCGCAGGCGAGAAGGTATCTGCTCCCATGCCCGGTACAATCCTCGATGTGAAGGTTGCAAACGGCGCAAGTGTTTCCAAGGGTCAGTGCATCATGATTCTGGAAGCAATGAAGATGGAGAATGAAATTGTCGCTCCCTGCGACGGTACAATCACAAGCATTACCGTACAGAAGGGTGCAACCGTAAATGCCGGCGATACTCTGGCAACAGTGGGCTAAGAGCCGACGCATTCAAAATCTAAGAAAGGAAGATTTTACGGCAACGTAAAATAATAATAAGATTATGGCAAAGGTAAAAGTTACTGAAACCGTACTTCGTGACGCTCACCAGTCGCTGCTGGCAACTCGTATGCGCATGGAGGAAATGCTCCCGATTCTGCCGCTGATGGACAAGGTTGGCTTCCATTCCGTAGAGTGCTGGGGCGGTGCGACATTCGATTCCTGTCTGCGTTTTCTGAACGAAGATCCGTGGGAAAGACTGCGTACCATCAAGAAGAATATGCCGAACACAAAGCTGCAGATGCTGTTCCGTGGACAGAACATGCTGGGCTACCGTCACTATGCTGATGATGTTCTGGAATATTTCGTACAGAAATCCGTTGCAAACGGCATCGACATCATCCGTATTTTCGATGCACTCAACGATATCCGTAATCTGGAATCCGCCATTAAGGCAGCAAAGAAGGAAGGCGCACACACACAGATCGCTATTTCCTACACCCTCGGTGACGTTTTCACAACGGATTATTATGTAGACTACGCTAAGAAGATTGAAGCAGCAGGTGCAGATTCCATCTGCATCAAGGACATGGCAGCTCTCCTGACTCCCTATGAAACAGAGAAGCTTGTCAAGGCTCTGAAGGCTGCTGTAAATGTTCCGATCCAGCTGCATACACATTACACCTCCGGTCTTGCTTCTATGTGCCTGATGAAGGGTATTGAAGCTGGCGTGGATGTGATCGATACTGCAATGTCTCCGCTGGCTCTGGGTACATCCCATGCTCCGACAGAGTCCATGGTTGCTGCACTGCAGGGTACAGAATATGATACTGGTCTGGATCTCGTACTGCTGACAGAGATCCGTGATTACTTCATGACGCTGAGAGAAAAGTACATCAAGGTAGGCCTGCTTGACCCCAAGATGCTTGCTGTTGACGCAAATGCACTGATCTATCAGGTTCCCGGCGGTATGCTTTCCAACCTCCTGTCCCAGCTCAAGCAGGCAGGCAAGGAGGATCAGCTGACTGAGGTACTCAAGGAAGTTCCGAGAGTGCGTAAGGATGCAGGTTATCCGCCTCTGGTAACACCGTCCTCCCAGATTGTTGGTACACAGGCTGTATTCAATGTCATCATGGGCGAACGCTACAAGATGGTAACCAAGGAATTCAAGGGAATGGTTCGTGGCGAATACGGTCAGACTCCTGTTCCGATTGATCCGGATTTCCGTAAGAAGATCATCGGCGATGAAGCTCCGATCGACTGCCGTCCTGCTGATCTGATTGAACCTGAGCTTGAAAAGCTGCGTAAGGAATGCGCAGAGTGGACAGAGCAGGAAGAGGACGTTCTGAGCTACGCACAGTTCGGACAGGTTGCTGTGAAGTTCTTTGAAGCTCGCCGCAACGCAAAGTTCGGTCTTGACGGCAAGCATGGCGATCCCGCAAATCAGGTACATCCCGTCTAAGCACAGAACCTGTGCAGGTGATTTGCTCCCAATGCACCTACGGTGCAAAGGTCGCAGATAAGTCGAAAATCTATATGACAGTCTGCCATTTCCTTTCCGGGGATGGCAGACTTTTGTGGCAGGGGGCGCCGCCCCCTGCACCCCCGCCAAAGGGATAAAATCCCTTTGGATTCCCGAGCCGTTTTGCCAATGCCCCGATGGGGCAAAGGCAAAACGCTTGAATTGCAAGCAATTCATTCTTGGCGGAATGCAGGGAACAGACCCTGTGCCCATAAAGTACACCACCAGAAAGGAGAGAGGCAGAATGCCAATCAGAATTCCGGAAAATTTACCGGCATATCAGACACTGGAAGAGGAGAATATCTTCGTCATGCCGAAGGATCGTGCGGAGCATCAGGACATCCGTCCGCTTCGTGTGCTGATTCTGAATCTCATGCCGAAAAAAATAGAAACGGAATGCCAGCTGATGCGTCTGCTGAGCAATTCCCCCCTGCAGGTGGATGTGGATCTTTTGCAGGTCGAGCATGTTTCAAAGAACACCTCCAAGGCGCATCTGAGTACGTTCTATAAGACATTTCCACAGATTCATGAGGATTTCTATGACGGCATGATCATCACGGGCGCACCTGTGGAGCAGATGGAGTTTTCCGATGTGGACTACTGGGACGAGCTTTGTGATATTATGGAATGGACAAAGACGCATGTGTACTCCACAATGCACATCTGCTGGGCGGCACAGGCAGGTCTGTACTATCATTTTGGCGTGCCGAAATACCAGCTGGACAAGAAATTGTTCGGTGTGTTTCCGCATAAGGCGGAGGTCGCAAACAGCCCTCTGCTGCGTGGTTTTGACGATGAATTCCCCGTGCCGCATTCAAGGCATACGGAAACCAGACGTGTGGACATCGAGAAGATTCCGCAGTTGGAAATTCTTTCCTATTCGCCCCTTGCAGGCGTGTATATCGTTGCCAACAAGAATGGCAGACAGTTTTTCCTGACGGGACATAACGAATATGTCCGAGATACGCTCAAGGATGAGTATTTCCGTGATGTAGAAAAGGGACTGCCAATTGATGTGCCGTTCAACTATTTTCCCGGTGACAATCCCAATTGCACCCCGAAATTTTCATGGAGAAGCCATGCGAATCTCATGTATTCCAACTGGCTCAATTACTGCGTCTATCAGGAGACCCCCTTCAATCTGGAAGAACTTCCAGGAATGGTGGAGGACGGAATCGCATAAATGGAAATATCCCTCAGCCCTGCGGCTGAGGGATTATTGCATCACTCCTTGCTGAGTACTTTCTCAAAGAATGCCTCTGTTGAAACTGCTCCGCTTCGGTTGTAGCGATCGAGTCCGAACAAGCATTCCGGATTCTGCGTGATGTAATTCGGGCGTTCGTAACAGGTGAAGCTGCATACAAATCCAAGCTCTTTCAGCACCGGAATGCTTTCCTTACAAATATAGCCGAAAGGATAAGCAAATGCTGTGGGATTGATTCCCGTTTCCTCCTGCATACGATCTTGCAGCTGCTGAAGATCCTGTGTCAGCATCGCCTTGTAATGCTCCGCATCCTCACCATACATGATCGAGCAGCCCGCACGATTATCCATACTGTGCAGATCATAGGTGTGGCTGCCGATTTCCACATGTCCGGATTCCTCCAGCAGTCGGATATCCTCCCATGTCAGATAAGAGTATTGATCCGAATGCGGATCGTTTGCTGCGTTTACATCGGTGAATTTCCCTACAACGGACACTACCGCACACATGTCATATTCTTCAAGCAGCGGCAGTGCAAGGGAAAGATTGTTGTAAAATCCATCATCAAAGGTGAGCATGACGGGCTTTTCGGGAAGACCCCCGATGCCGTTTGTATAATCGAGAAGCTCCTTCACGCTGACGGTTTCGAAGCCGTTGGTGGAAAGATACTCCAGATCCTGCCGCAGCATCTCCTGCGTGATCTGATAGTCACTTGTCGTGGAAGGTGTGACACTGTGATACATCACAACGGGAAGAAAAACTCCATCAGGCGGCATTTCCGCCGAGAAGACAAGCTTGCCGATCTGCATGCAGAGCAGCAGAATGATCACGCCGATGGAATCGAGCAGCAGCAACTTCAGAAATCGCTTTGGATTATAACAACGATACATGGCTATTCCCCCCTGAAAGAGTATATGCACAGGGCGTGTCCTTGTTTCCATTTTTCAAAAATATAAAACCAAATGTAAAAAGTTCTTGACATTTGTTAGAATTTGTGTTATTATAAATGTAAAGAACTCTTTACATTGAGGTGATGGTTATGAAGGGGAAGTTTCAGAAACTACGATTTGGTCATATGGATGAGATGCAGCAGATGCACTATTACCGTTCGCAGTCCTATGCCTATGGCTTTCTGCTTGCGGCACTGTTTATCTGGGCGATCTATGAAAGCGTCACGACACTTCGTTATCATGATGATCTTAATCTTGTTCCCTGCTACCTGATGGTAGGGGCGTCGCTGATTCAGAATTTCTCACAGCTGATCATGCAGCGCAATGCCGTAAAGGATGATGATGAATATGATTCTTCGCAGCCGCTGTTCAAGATTATCCTGCTTGCATGTGCAATTGCAGTGATCATCAATCTTGTGACAACTGCAATCATCATGTTGGTTGTGAAGCTATGAAAAATCATATCAAGGAACTGCGCAGGGAGCTTGGACTTCGGCAGGAGGATCTTGCATCTGATCTGGGCGTATCCCGACAGACGATTGTTGCAATTGAAAACAATAAATACAATCCCACACTGGAGCTTGCCATGAAGCTTGCAAGACGGCTTGGAACAAGTGTGGAAAATCTGTTTGTATTGGAGGAAGAATGATGAAACAAAAAGCAACTGGCATGCTGCCGTATCTGATCGTACTTGCACTCAATTATTATGCATTGCCGTTTTTGATCACCAGTACGGGAATGGCAATGTTCATTCTGCTCGGTGTTATACCGCTGATCAGTATGGTCTGCGCATTCATCTGCGGTGTCCGTCAGGGCTTTCACTGGCTGTTTGTGCTTTGCGGCACGGTATTGTTTATCCCAAGCATCTGGATTTTCTACAATTCCTCGGCGTGCTTCTATGTCGTTGTTTATGGTATTATCCTGCTGATCGGAAATACCCTCGGCATGCTTCTCCACAAGAAACGCTGAGCTGTCATAAATGTATTTTCAGCTGCATACATTACAGTGAAATGACAATACTGTGAGGTGAGGATATGCGGCACAGGAAATGCAGAGTACTGTATCGTGCGGCAATACTGCTGACGCTGATAGTTGGCGCAGGTTCGGGAATGATACTGCTGCTGCGGAATATTCCTGCAATTGCAGGCTTCCTTGATTGGGGAACGGACGAGCCATCGGAATACACGCAGGAAACACAAGCTCCGCCTGCACAGGTACCGCTGATGGTTCTGTCAAGGGGATATGGTTTCAAAGAGGAACTGGATCCCACCGAGCCGCAGACGGAGCATGCAAATGCAGAAAGTCAGGATACCGGCCCCAAGCCCTATCCGCAGACATGGGATCTGACGGGCGGAGAGGTGCATCCTGTGACCTATTCCGCCTACTCCGGTGAGCCATATATCAATTTGCAGAAGGCAGGACAGGTTCTCAACAAGACTTCCGTCGAAAATGATACGCTCTATACAGAGAGCAAGCTGCGTCCTGCCATAAAAATTGAGCTGAATGGCGAGCCGCAGGTGCTGATTATGCACACGCATACCACAGAAACCTATGAGCCTTGTGAACGTCAATATTATGATGCATCGTTCAATTACCGCACCACGGACAGCAGCAAAAATATGGTTATGGTAGGGGATGCCATTACCCGTAAGCTTGAAGCGGCAGGGGTCGGTGTCATTCATGATACGACGATCCATGATTATCCGTCCTACACAGGTTCCTATGGCAGAAGCGGCGAAACCGTGCAGAAAATCCTTGCGGAATATCCGTCTATCAAGGTGGTTCTGGATATCCATCGGGATGCGATCAGTCAGAGCGGCATCATCAGTCAGCCAGTTGCCGAAATCGGTGGCAGAAATGCCGCACAGGTGATGATTATTTCGGGCTGTGACGACGGCACGATGGGAATGCCGCATTACATGGAGAATTTCCGCTTTGCATGCCTTCTCCAGCAGCAGCTGGAATCCGATTATCCGGGGCTTACCCGCCCCATACTCTTTGACTACCGCAAATACAACCAGCATCTGACAACGGGGAGCCTTCTGATTGAGGTCGGTTCCCACGGCAACACCTTGGAACAGGCAGAATATGCAGGAGAATTGATCGGTGCATCCCTTGCGAGGGCACTCAAGGGGATGGCGCACTAAGAGAGGGTGGCTTGTATGCGTAGGAATTTTCGGTCTGTGGGAATCTGTCTGTGCCTGCACTTCATTGCAAGCAGCGTTGTATGGGGCAGCTTATGTGTCTGTCAGCGTGGGTACAATACCATGCATCGGGAACAGATTGCCATAGCGAGTCTTTCTGTGACGGAACAAATGGCAAAGCTGCAGCTTCTTGAGAATTCCTATGATGTCAAGCTCCCCGAATTGCACGAGGAACATCCGCTGTATTTTGCCCTATATGCTGTCACAAGCGAACCAATGCATTTCTGGATGCATGTGTTTTCACATCTTAGCGAAACATTTTAGAAACAATCTGTTCACAGAAATTTCTGAAATGAAGTATTGCAAAAACAAGGAAAATCTGGTATAATAAATAATGGTTGTGCAGAACAGCAAAGATCTGCGCCTGTAGTTTAGTTGGATAAAACAGGGGACTCCGACTCCCCAGAGCGCAGATTCGAGTTCTGTCAGGCGCACCATAAAAAAGCACCGCATGCGGTGCTGAAAAAACGGGATGTAGCTCAGTTTGGTAGAGTGCTTGGTTTGGGACCAAGATGCCGCAGGTTCGAGTCCTGTCATCCCGACCATTTAGGTGAACCATTTTAGATCACCAGCACGAAAAGCCCGATTATTCGGGCTTTTTTGCTATCCCAACGCCAAATTTTTTCAGGGTGAAACCGTGGATGTTTTTCGAGAAAAAACGCTATGGAACAGGATTCGAACTTACGCTATTGAGGATTTCAGCACTTTTTGAGAGAATTCCGATCCCACTGCAAGGGATTC
>JAFXCV010000070.1 GCA_017521325.1 Oscillospiraceae bacterium
ATTTCCACAACGCTTTCAGGAATAGTAAAGGTGGTCATAGATTCACAGTCAATAAAAGAACGATCTCCGATACTTGTGACACCATCTTCAATTACTACCGCTGTGATTTTTTTCCTGCAACTGTACCATGGAGAATCAGAGAAGGTCGCACAATCTACCATGTTCCCTTCCCCCGAAATCGTCAGCAGTCCCGTGCTGTCGAGCGTCCATGTGAGGTTGTCGCCCTCTGCACCGCATTCGCCGGAGGCAACAGTGGTAATCTCCGCCGCCGAAGCCGAAAGCGGCTGCAGGGGGAGAATCCCCATGCTGTCGGGCGTCATCGGCACCCCCATAGCGGCGATGCTTAGGGCAAGGCATGCCGATACGATACGTTTCATCATTTTCATAAACTATACACCAGCCTTTGTGAAATTGATATTGTCGATCTCCGAAGAAAAAGCAGAACGTGCATTCCGCAGAATCTGTCGGAAAATTTTGGTCGCTATTTTTATTATAACTTAAAATAAGAAACATGTCAATTCTTATCGGGAAAATTTGACGGATTATACAGCAGAACCATGCCGGATTTGTGCATAGAATCCTTTGCCCCGCAGGCTGCCCAAAAAGCAAAGCGATCGGGGACATTCCCCGATCGCCTGCATGGGATATTGTGAGCGGATCCCTCCGCACGGCTTTGGCGTATTACTCGCCCATCACATTGATCTGACACATTTTCATCGTGGCAAGTGCGGCGTTATGGGTAGCAACCGTTACGCCGGCGCAGCAGGACGCATCGACATACACCTGCTTTTCGGGGAAATTCGCTTTAAGGATCAGCGCATTGGACACCACGCAGATGTCGGTGCAAAGTCCGATCAGCGTGATGTCGAAATCCTCATCGCCGACCGCTTCCTTTATAAGCTTCGGAAGCTCGACAGAACCGAATGTGATCTTTTCAACCGCAGTGTAGTTCCTGTCTGCAAGAGCTTCGGCAATCGTTTCGTTCAGTTCCCAGCCCGCAGTTTCCCTGATGCAGTGCGGAACGGGAAGCTTGGCACCTTCCGCAGTATCCAGATAGTTTTCAAAATGCGTATCATAGGTGACAAAAATATTGCCCTCAAATTCTCTGATTTTCTTTGCTGCGTTCTCTACAATCGCAAGTGCTTCGGCAGTTCCGAGCGCACCGTCAACAAAGTCATTCTGAATATCTACAACAACCAATACATGTTTCATAATAACCTCCATATAAATCAGCTGTGATTATCTCTTTCGTTCGTATAATTTTGCAGGTCTGTGTCCGATGCAGTCCTCATATTCATCCGTTTCGGACACATAATGCATCACTTTTCTTCTGAAATTTGCAGGCTGCTCGGAAATATTGTGTATAATCTCATAGGTCTTCTGCATAGAGGACAACGTGAATTTTTCGGGCAAAAAGCGGAATACGAGGTCGTACTCGTCTTTCATGCTCCGCATCGTGCGGAATGCAGCTGCAATGATCTTTGCATGGTCAAATGCAAGCCCGCCGTCCCCGACGATCTGATAAGTGCTGTTTCCCAGAGAATCATCCGCCTCTTCCAGTATGCATCCGATGCCGATTTCGCCGCAGGACAGCCGGAGCATCACCTTATCATCCTCCAAAGCGTCGAACGATACGTCGAACCATTCCGCCGCAACAGCGTCGTCGCCGCCAAGTGCGCTGCACGCATCCGCATCCACCACGGAAACAAACGCATTGGAAATGACTCTTGTCCGCACGTCACGTTCGGGATCACTGAATACACCGATGGGAAGCAGTGCTTTCGGTCTGACATTCGTTTCCTCTGAAACCTCCCTGAGCGCACATTCTTCGATCGTTTCGTCATTTCTCAGGAATCCTCCGGGCAAAGCCCAGCAGTTCATGTAAGGATGTTCTCCTCGTTTGATGAGAAGCACCTTGAGCTTCGGTTCCGGCGAACGTTTCGGCTCGGTATCCTTCGGGTTCATCATCGAGAATACGACAATATCCGCAGCGACAGAAGGTCTTTCATAATCATTTGCGTTATAGGCGGAAAGGAACAACCGCTCGTCCTCTGCCGATGCCAGCGCCTTCTTCTGAAAGGCAGTTTTGAGTTCTTCCTTTGAACGATCAGAATAGAACAGCGGAATCACACCGTTGATATAATCCGCACCCCGCTCGGTCAGATAGATTCGATTTCCTCTGATTTCCATCAGATTGTTCTCCAGAACAAACTCGATTTCCTTTGCAAACTTCTCTTTGAAGCTGATATGAAATCTCTTTTCAAATGCATCCATATCAACGAAAGCAAAATAGAATGCAACCGAAACCATCTTAGCGATGGATTCCTCCTGCGGCAATCTGTAAATATCCTGAAACGGCAGTTCGCCTGCATTGATGGCTTTGCGGTATCGCTCCATCTTCTTATCCGCAGCACCGAGGTTGTAGGCAAGATACTCCGTACCGAAGGACTGTGCGCCAAGTCCCATACCCACATAGGATGTTCCGTTGATCACTCTTTTGGTGAGATAATCACTTGTGCCATAATCGTTTTCCACACGGCTGAAGGTGTTCTTTCCCACATTTGCCATATAACCGTTATCCGTTAAAATCCGATAGGCAATCCGGTACTGATGCATCGCCTTATAGATCGAAACGCCGCCGGCTTCGCCTTCAAGCTTGGTTCCCTTATATCTGTTCCTGTAAAGCGTAATATACTCCGGCGAAAGCCCGATGGCATAATGCAGTGTGTTGTCAAAATCGACATCATTCTGATACAAAAATCCATACATCAGGTCGATGTTGAATCGCACAAAGCCTGCTTTTCGGATATTCTCCACTGCTCTTTCATAGATGCTTTGCGAGCCGTCCCTGCCGAGTTCCGAGAGCAGCTTTTCCGATACGGTCTGCACGCCCATACTGATACGCTCATAGCCCATATCGTAAACCGCTTTGAGCTTTTCAGGTTCATTTGCCGCAATCAGCGGCGTGGTTTCAATGCTGAATATCACATTGTCCTCAAAAGCGAACAGTTCCTTGACAGCGTCCGTGATCCGCCTGAGATTTTCCACGGAAAGCTTGGTCGGCGTTCCGCCGCCCAGATCATAACCGACGATTCGTTTCCCTTTCAGTATCTTCGAATACATCTGCATCTCCTTCAGAAGAAGGTCAACATATTCATCCTCAACCGCATCGTCAGTTCCCTCCAACACTACATATTCGCAGAATTTGCAGCGGCTCTTGCAGAACGGAATGTGAATATACAGGCTAAGCTCTTCGACATTCTCCCATTGCCTGCTGACAAAATCAAGAATCTCCCCTTTGTCAGTCAGCTTATACTGCATAAAAGATCGGGGCGTCAAAGGATATGCTGTGTTCGCATAATGGTGATACAGCAATCCCGTTTCGTAGATGTTTTTGCAGTCCATAGAATCACTCCTTCCACTTATTTATATTTTAATAATATCACATTAATAATAATTTGTCAAGAGGGAAACCGGATTTTTTCAATAAAATAACCGCAAAAAAATTTTTTTGGGGGGCAGGCCGTCGAAAAGCTATGATTTTTATTGCGCATGGGTATGATGAAACATAATGAGGTGGTTATATGCTCTGCAATGCAGTACAGAAATCTTTCAGAAGATTTATTCAAAGTATATCATGAAATAAAGCCTGTGGAAGAATCCACAGGCTTCAGACTGTCGAAAAACCTTGTTTGGTTCAAAGGACGGAGTCCTTTGGCGGGTTTGAGGGTACGCAGTACCCTCGCAATATAGCCCCTCCCCTTTGGGGGAGGGGGTGGGGGCAAGTTTAGAGAAACTTGCCCCCTTTTTGACAAGCAAAAGCCTGTGGAAGAATCCACAGGCTTTTGTGTTGTGCAATCAACAAACATTATATATTTTCGTTTTTCAAAACATCAATCGGATTATCCTTCTTCACCTTCTGCATCGCATAGAGCATCGTTGCAAACACCACCGCAAACACGCTCAGCACGGCAATACCCACCGCACCCCAAGGCAGACGAAAGTCTGTTTCAAAGCCTTCTCCGACCGCTTTATGGATCAGATAGGTCACAGCAAACGATACTGGCAGTCCGAGCAGAAGCGCCTTTGTACCATAGAGCAGACATTCATAGTTCATCATCCTGTGAAATTCCTTATCCGCCATGCCAATGGATCTGAGCATCGCAAATTCACGGCGGCGCAAGGCAATATTCGTTGAGATCGTGTTGAACACATTCGCCGCTGCAATCAGAGAGATGAGCACGATGAAGCCATAGGAGAACACCTGAATGATGGTGATAAGGTTGCGCTCCTGTTCCGCTTCAGCGGCGTAATCTGCGAGATTCACAGCTGTCAGATAATTCTCTTTGAACTTCTTCTCAAGGGATGTATAGCATTCGTTATGCTCCTCCGAGAGTATCATGAAGCTATGGCTGTAGGATTCCTGATCCTCCGGCACAACGGATTCCATGACACTTTGCGGATAGATCAGGTAAAAATCGGTGTTCCCGCCGACGAAATACGGACGCTCATAGATCGTCTTACCGGATCTCATGGAGAATTCCATGGTGGCTTCTTCTTCGGTAAGATCCATGTAATCATACTGCTTTTCGACATTTTCATAGCGATACACAGGGTTCCCCTTGATATCCTCCGCCATTCCCGTATATTGATACCCCTCGAAATCCTTGATATGCGTGGAGGTATATTCAGCGGTATCGGAATTCAAAGCATTCATTTTCACATAATGCTCCGATTGATGATCATACTTGCGAAATCCATCCACAGCAATCGCAAGCGGTGCATCCGGATTCATAAATTCCGCTTCACTCAGGTGGTGTTCCTCAAGCAGATCACGGAAGGATGCATCGTCCACATAATATACCGTGGTATGGATATCCGCCAGGTTTTCAGAGGTTTTCTTATCCGTATAACCATACATCTCCACCGCTTGCTTTGTCAGAAAGGATGTCGGAACAGTCGCCATGATGGAACATGCCTGTGCATGGGCAACAGCATCGACAGTTTCCTCATCCTGTATCAGCTTCATGACCTCTTCCGGCTCTGTTTTTTCTCTGTCATACGGTGAAAGATAGAACCGCAGATCATAGCCATAGGTCGAAAATCCATTTCCCGCTGCTTCCATCAGATAATCCGTAAATGCGGATGCGGAAATGAACAGCACGATGCTCATAAACAAGCTCATGACCGTTGCACGGTATTTCTTTTTGCTGCGCTTGTAGTGCTTATGCGCAAGCATTCCAGAAAGTCCGAACAGCTTGTAGACAATCTTTGGTGTGCGGATGGGCTTTTTGTCCGCTTTGATATCCGCAGTCTGGCGAATGGCTTCGACTGCCGTCACCCTTGTTGCACGCTTGGAAGGAATCCATGCGGAGATCAGCACTGTCAGCAGTGCAACCACACAGGCAATCACAATTGCCGCAGGCGACACACAGATGCGCATGGGAATAGTAGTTTCAAAAAGTGCGGTAAACTTCTGTCCGATAAGCAGGAGCGTCACGCCGATACCTGCAATACCTACCAGAATGCCCAGAGGAATGCCGATGCTGCTGATGGCAAGTGCTTCAAAAAATACCATCCGCCGCAGCTGTTTCCTTGTCGCACCGACGGAAGAGAGCAGCCCGAACTGCTTGGTTCGTTCTGAAACGGAAATGGAGAATGCATTGTAAATGAGCGATACCGAGCCGCACATGATCAGTCCGATGAAGATTGCTGCAAGTCCATAGAGCATGCCGTACATGCCATTGAACCGAAAGCCGCCCTGCATCATCAGCAGGGTGTCATTGTCGCTGCTGTAGTATTCGCTGTGTGTCTGAATAAAACGATAGGCATCCCTTGGTTCTTTCAGTGTGTAGTACACATCATAGCTGCCCGCAGCATCCACATCGGCAATGGTGATGGCAGTATATCCGGGGGCGCTATAGTCCTCAAAGCTCGGGCGTTCATAGAATCCTACAACCCTGTAAGTACGGTTTTCATGCACCTGCAGCACTTCCCCGTTTAATTCGGTTTCTCCGTTCTGCATATACTCATAGCATGGTGAACTCTGAGTGAGAACATATCCATCCAGCATTCTGTTCCCGATGTCAAGCGTCAGCGTATCGCCGATTTTGTACTGCACTCCACCGTTTTCCTCAAGATGCTCGGGCAGGAGGATTTCATCGGCAGCATCGGGATATTCTCCATCCGTCAGATGCACGGGGAGCATATCCTCAAAGCCTTCCCCTACTCCCATCACATACAGATAGGGCTTGTATTCGTTCATGCTTTCAATTTCTGCATAGCCTTCCAGTCGCCCATAAACGGCGTCTTCAACTTCCTCCATCGCACACAGTTCCTTGTAGCTTTCCTCCTCCACGTCCAAAACGGAAATATGCCAGCTGCCGTTTGAGTAGATGATGTTCTGTGTGACATAGTTCAAAAAGCTTGCAACCGAAGTCGTCACCGCACAGATCAGCGAAGCGGAAAGCATAATGCCGACAATCGTCACGACCGTGCGTGTTCTGTTCTTTTTGAGGGATTCGAGCGTCACCTTGTGAAATACATTCATCAGCGTATCACCTCGTCCCTTGTGATTCTGCCGTCCTCAATGGCAAGGATGCGATCTGCCTGCAATGCGATATTTTCGTCATGGGTGATGATGATGAGCGTCTGGTTGTATTTTCTGTTGGAGAATTTCAGAAGCTCCACAATTTCCTGGCTGTTCCTGCTGTCGAGGTTGCCTGTGGGTTCATCTGCAAGCATGACAGCGGGCGCATTCATCAGCGCCCTGCCGATGGAAACCCTCTGCTGCTGACCGCCCGAAAGCTGGTTCGGAAGATGATTCTCCCTGCCCTTCAGCCCCAGCGTGGAAAGAAGCTCTTTCAGGCGTTCCTGATTGACCTCCTGTCCGTCCATAAGCACGGGAAGAGTCATGTTTTCCGTGACATTCAGCACGGGGATGAGGTTATAGAACTGATAGATCAGCCCCACCTGACGGCGTCGGAAAATCGCAAGCTTGTCCTCATCCTGTGCATACACATCGCAGCCGTCCATGATCACTCTGCCGCTTGTAGGCTTATCCACGCCGCCGAGGATGTGCAGAAGGGTGGATTTTCCGCTGCCCGAAGGCCCGATGATGGCTACAAACTCCCCCTTCTTTACCGAGAAGGATACATCATTGAGCGCATGCACCGCATTTTCCCCCTTGCCATAGGTTTTGCAAAGATTTTCTACTCGTAAGATTTCCATGATCTGATCTCCTTTGTTGATTTGCCTTTAGTATACCATGGCATGGTGACATGTCGGTGACTCTAAAATGACAAAAATGTCACCAAAAAGGGACTGCGGCTAAACAGTCCCCTTATAAAATCGAATCGTAAATACCGCACCGCCTTCCGGTGCATTTTCCGCCTTGATCGTACCATTCTGTCTGGAAACGATCATTCTTGCAAGTGAAAGACCGATGCCGTAGCTGCTGTCATCGGAATCCTTGCCCCTATAAAAGCGCTCGAAAATATGGGGCAGATCCTCCTTGGCGATGCCGCATCCGCTATCGGAAATCACGATTTCCGCAAACAGCGGATTTTCCTGTGCATGCACCGTGATCCTGCCGTCCGTTGGTGTATGCTCCATGCAGTTTTTAAGGATGTTCCCGATGGCCTCACTCGTCCATGCAATATCGCCGCTGAAATTGCCGTTTGCAGACAGCTGCAATGAAATCCGGCGGAGCTCAAGAGGGATGAGCAGCGGTTCGGAGGATTGATGCAGAAGCTGTTCCAGCGGAATTGTTTCTGCGTGAAAGGTGACTGTGTTCGCATCCAGCTTGGAAATTTTCAAAAGAGCTGTAATCAGCCAGTCTATGCGTGACAGCAAAATCTTGAGATCATGCATCAGCTGCAAACGCTTTTCAGGCGGCATGTCCTGCTCGGAAAGTCTTGTAACAAGCAGATGAATGGCAGTCAGGGGCGTACGCAGCTGATGGGAGATATCGGCAAGGGAATCGGCAAGATAGACCCTGTCCTCCTTCATGCACTGCTGCTGCTCCCGCAGACGCACAAGCATTTTGTGGATTTCACTCTGCAATATTGCAAGCTCTCCTTCCGTCCGGCAATCGACGGTGAAATTCTCCTCGCCGTGGAGAATCCGGTCAATATCGGCGCTCAATTTTGCAATACGGCGGTATCTGGCGTGGGTTGCTGCTGCATGCAGCAAAGTAAATGATGCACAGAGCAGCAGCGTAAATACGCCGAATTTCACATTCCAGATCCATGCTGCCACAGATGCGGCAACAGAAAGCACGGCATGGAGCAGAAGTGAACGGAACACCTCGGGATTTCTTAGCAGCTTCATACTCAGTCCACCCGATAGCCGAGTCCACGCACGGTTTTGATGATCACGGGGTTCTGCGGGTCATCCTCGATCTTCTCACGGAGGCGCTTAATGTAGACGGTAAGCGTATTGTCGTTGACAAATTCGCCTGCAATATCCCAGATGTTTTCCAGAAGCTGTGTGCGTGTCAGCACCGCACCCCGATGATTGAGAAACATCAGCAGAAGGCGGTATTCCAGTGCTGAAAGGTACAGATCCTTCCCGTGCTTTTGGGCAGTACCCTTGACAGTATCCACGATCACATCGCCAAGACGAACTGTGGTGCCTGCATTTCCCGTCAGGCGCAGGATGTTGCGGATCCTCGACACCAGCTCACGGGGACGAAAGGGCTTTGCAATATAATCATCTGCACCAAGCTCAAAACCCGTCACCGTACTGAATTCATCATCCGAAGCTGTCAGGAAGATGACGGGCACTCGGTATTCCGCCTTGATCGCCGAACACACGGAAAAGCCGTTTCCATCACTCAGAGAGACATCCAGCAAAACCAGCTGAAACTGTTCCTCCTCCATCAGCCGCAGCGCATCCTTCTGCCCTGCCGCATGCTTCACCGAAAAGCCCTCGGAAGAGAGAAATTCTGTGAGATTTGTGATAATATCCCTATCGTCTTCGACAAGTAAGATTTTTGTCATGGTGTGACCGCCCCTTTCATCCGGTATGTCTGTCTCTCTTTAATAATAGCACATCTATTTGATTTTTTCAATGGAAAATCACATTTTTAATATTTACCCGTCATTTCCGTTCAAGTATTTGAGGGAGTATGTACGGGCTTTGGGGGCGGATGCAGACTGGTGCAGAAATTTTCTGTCGGAAAGCCGCATCGCAGATGCGTAAACAACTCCCCATAGACTCTATCGATTACAGATACGTCGAAACCTCGTGTTGACTATTCGAAAAAAATGTGGTATAATTTTTAGATATAGAAGGGGTTCAAGGATGGCAGCTGCTGGAAACGTTTTAATTCTCGATGGAAAAATGCAATGCATCGAGTCTTTCATGAGGATGTAAGTGTAAAAATCTCTGCTGCTATTGCGTTCTTCAGACAAGCGCAGCAAAACAAATGCAAAGAGACGGTGTAATATGAAAAGAATACTGATAGTTGAAGATGACAGCGCCCTTTCTATGGGATTGTGCCGTGCACTGAAAGGCGAAGAGACAGAAACCATCCCTGCGGAAAGCCTGCATGCAGCAAAAGAACAGCTTGCTAAGTGTGAAATATCTTTAGTGATCCTTGATGTGAATCTTTCTGACGGAAACGGCTTTGACTTTCTTCCGTTCGTAAAAAATACATATGGCATTCCTGTGATAATGCTTACCGCCAATGACCTTGAATCGGACATTGTGGCCGGACTTGAGGCAGGTGCTGATGACTATATCACAAAGCCCTTCAGCCTTGCAGTACTTCGTGCAAGAGTGAACACACAGCTTCGCAAGCCTGCTGTGAAAACAGAAAGCAGCAGATTCACAGACAGCGGTTATTTTTTCAATTTCGAAAATATGGAATTCAGCGTCGATGGCGTTATGGTTGAGCTGAGCAAAACTGAGCAGAAGCTTCTGCGTATCCTTACCGATCATGCGGGAATAACGATTTCCCGTGAGAAGCTTGTGGACAGGATCTGGACGGACGGGGCGGAATATGTAGACGAAAATGCTCTTTCTGTAACGGTGAAACGGCTTCGTGATAAGCTTAACGCAAAGGATTTTATTAAAACGGTATATGGAATCGGATATGTGTGGGTAAAAAATGATGTTCAGTGATGAGATCAGCACAAGATATTTTGATATATGGCTTATCATTGCGGCAGCTGCCGCAATTGCAGCAGCTGCATACGGAGTGTACTGCCATATCATTCTGCGGAAGAATATGAAAAAGCTCGACAAAATGCTTGATAAGGCAATTGACGGGAGTTTTACCGAAAGCATCTTTGATGAGTCGGAGCTTTCTTATCTGGAAAGCAAGCTGTGGAAATATTTGTCATCATCAGAAATCTCCGCACGAAAAGCCAATGAAGAAAAGGCAAAAATTAAAATGCTGATTGCAGACATTTCTCATCAGACTAAGACTCCTGTATCAAATATACAACTTTATTCCGAATTGCTTTCCGAGAGTGAGCTTTCAGAAGAGCAGAAAGAATATGCCGGCCGTATTTCTTCTCAAACAGAAAAACTCGCCTTTCTTATTACCTCTCTTGTAAAGCTTTCACGCTTGGAAACGGGCATCATTTCTCTTTTGCCAAAGGAAAACAACATTGCACCAATGCTTCAGGATATTGTTTCTCAGGCACGGGCAAAGGCGGAGGAAAAAGGACTTTATCTTACCCTTGAATGCGGCAGCGAAAAGGCTGTGTTTGATAAAAAATGGACCAATGAAGCTATATGGAATATCGTTGACAATGCCTTAAAATATACGGAAACAGGCGGTGTGAAAATCAAAGTAAAGGAATATGAAATGTTTGTCTGCATTGACATTTCCGATACAGGGTGCGGTATTGAGGAAGCGGAACAAGCGCAGATTTTTTCACGCTTCTACCGTTCTGAAAGAACTGCATCGGAAGAAGGTATCGGTATCGGTCTTTATCTTGCAAGACAGATCGTTTCGGCGGAAAACGGATATATCAAGGTTTCGTCTGAAATCGGAAAGGGCTCTAATTTTTCGGTATTTCTTTCAAAACTGTAAGAATTGATTCTGCTATGGAAATATTGTGGAAAGAATTATGATGTATAATCCGTATTGTAAAGAAATTTACAATACGGATTTTTTGCAAAGGAGTAAAATTATGGCGATAGTATCATGTGAAAAACTAAAAAAAGTGTACGGAAGCGGTGAAAACGAAGTACACGCCCTTGACGGAATAAGTCTTGAAGCGGAACAGGGTGAATTTGTTTCCATTGTAGGTACATCGGGCAGTGGAAAATCCACCCTTTTGCATATGCTCGGCGGACTTGACCGTCCCGACAGCGGCACGGTTACGATTGACGGAAAGAGTATATTTTCTCTCAAGGACGAGGAGCTGACCATTTTCAGAAGAAGAAAAATCGGCTTTGTGTTCCAGAATTATAATCTTGTGCCATCTCTTAACGTTTATGAAAATATTGTTCTGCCTGTTCAGCTTGACGGAAGAGAGCCTGACAGAGAATACATTGATTCCATCATCGAAACTCTCGGACTTTCGGAAAAGCTTGAAAATCTGCCCAACAACCTTTCAGGCGGTCAGCAGCAGAGAGTTGCTATTGCAAGAGCTCTCGCCTCAAAGCCTGCCATCATTCTTGCGGATGAACCAACGGGAAATCTCGACAGTAAGACCTCACAGGATGTTCTCGGACTTCTTAAGATTACAAGCAGTAAATACACTCAGACAATTGTTATGATTACCCACAGCGAGGAAATTGCACAGCTTGCTGACCGCATCATAAGAATTGAGGACGGAAAAATCGCCCTGAAGGCATAAGAGGTGATATGATGAAAGTTCAGAACAAAAAATGCATATTCCGTCTCAGCCTTAAAAACATGAAATCATCAAAGGTGAGAAATATCATAGCTGTTATAGCGGTAGCTCTTACTACGCTCCTCTTTACTGCACTTTTTACCATCATAATGTCAATTTCAAAAGGCTTTGAATACTCGAATTTCCGTCAGATAGGCACACGTGCTCACGGCGAATTCAAGCATCTTACCGAGGAACAGTTCAACCTGCTTAAAACTGCCGATGCAATAGAGGAATATGGATTGCGCAGAGTGCTCGGCATTGGTGCGGACGAGGTATTGATAAAGAATTATACCGAAATCAGCTTTATGGACAAAAATGCGGCTGAATGGGGCTTTGTAACCCCCACAAACGGCAGACTTCCCAAGGAGAATACGAACGAGGCAGCCGCAGATACTCGTTTGCTTGATGCTCTCGGAGTACCTGTTGAAGCAGGCTCGGAATTTTCTGTATCCATTGACGTTGACGGAACGATAACAACGGAGAATTTCGTTCTCTGCGGCTGGTGGGAATTTGACGGTGCTTCCCCTGCAAGCAATATTCTTATCCCCGAAAGCAGACTTGAAGAAACCTTTGAAAAACTTGATACGCAGTTTGATGACGAAAATACAGGAAGTTATTCTCTGACAGTTATGCTTGAAAATTCTGATAATATAGAAGAAAAGATGAACGATATTCTTTCGGGAAACGACTTTTCTACGGATGCGTCAGATGAAAATTATATTGCCCTTGGCGTTAACTGGGGCTATATGAGCGAAAGTTTTGCAGAAAGTGCTGACGCAGGCACGATTTTTGCAATAGTTGTTATGCTTGTTATGATAATAGCAACGGGATATCTTATCATATACAATGTATTCAGAATTTCCGTTTCGAACGAAATTCGTCGCTATGGGATGCTGAAAACAATCGGTACAACAGGCAGACAACTCTACAGTATGATACTTATTCAGGCTATATTTCTTTCGTTATTCGGCATACCATTGGGACTTCTGTTCGGCTTCGGTACGGGTGTGGCTCTGACTCCTGTTGTAATCAATGAACTGAATATTTCTCACAGTGCAGGGGTTTCGACAAGCCCGATTATCTTTGTTTTTTCTGCAATATTTGCAGTGCTTACTGTACTTATATCCTGCTTCAAGCCTGCAAGAATTGCCGCAGGAGTATCACCAATAGAGGCACTCAGATACAACGAAACAATGATAAACAATCATTTCAGAAAGGGTACAAAAGGCGTTTCAATTCCTAAAATGGCAGCGGCTAATCTTGTCGTAAACAAGGTAAGGACAGTACTTACAATCATATCCCTTTCATTGTCTGTGGTGTTGTTTACATTTACAGTTACATTTGCAAACAGCTTCAGTATGGAAAAATATCTTGCTGACACGCCATTTGATTTTCAGGTTTCAACCGTTGATTACTTTATGTCGGGAACTCAATGGGAGCCTGAAACAGCAATGACTTTTGAGGAAACAGATTTTCTCAGAAACACAGATGGAGTAACAGAAAGTTTCTGTGCTTACGGCACTTCAATAACAAACAATCCTGATGCATTTTACAGCGAAGAATTTATTCGCAGTCACTCTGAAGCCTTAGGACTTGATAAAGACTACGTCGACGGCTATATCAGTTCAGCAGAGAGAGACGAAAATGGTATGTTTGCAAATTCAGTTCAGGTTCTTGGAATGGATAGCCAGGGGTTGGGCAGGTTAAAGGTACTGGAGGGTGATTTGAAAAAACTTAACGAAAGCGGATATATTGCTGTTGAGAAAAGTGATTTCTTTAAGCTCGGAGATAAGATTAAGGTGAGATATACCGACCTTGTTCAGTATGTTAATTCTGCTGACGGAAATATATATACATCTTTTGAAGATATTCCGAAATCCAAGTATGCCGACATAGAGATTGAAAATATATATCACGATGTCTGGTATGAAATCTGTGCTGTGGTTGATATACCATATGCTCTCGGCTATCGCTATTCCATCTCAGGTGATTTGTTTTTGCTTGATGTGAAAAACTTCAGAACCGAAACAGAAAACATTGCTCCACTCTACGTTGCTTTTGATGTCAGCGACGGAGCGGAACAGGATACAGAGCAATTTCTTTCAGAATACACTGATAACAGTTTTCTTGATTATTCCAGCCGTGCAAAAAAAGCTGAGGAATTTGAAAGTTTCAGAAGGATGTTTCTTATTCTCGGTGGAGCACTCAGCTTTATTGTGGGACTTATCGGCGTACTGAATTTTGTCAACACCGTTCTGACAGGTATCATTTCCAGACGCAAGGAGCTTGCAACACTTCAGGCGATCGGTATGACGGGAAAACAGCTCAAGACCATGCTGATCTGCGAGGGATTATTCTATACAGCCGGTGCGGCAATCACGGCTGTGATACTTAACCTGCTTACCATTCCGATGTCGTCCGTCATTGAAAAGCTTTTCTGGTTCTGTGAATTCAGATTCACCTTTATTCCTATGGCGGTTACCATTCCGATTTTTGCATTGGTCGGAGTAGTAGTACCCGTAATTACATACGCAGTTTTGGCAAAAAAATCAGTTGTTGAAAGGCTGAGAGAGTGTGAATAACAGTATCCCCCTCCATGTTTCAATATATAAAGCCAGAAAATCGGAGCAACTGCCCCGATCCTGTTGTCATCCGTCCGATTTTATGCTATACTATAATCATCAATAGCGCCGAGGCGATACCATGAATATCGTCATTGCAATCGACTTTTTTAAGAGCAGTTTTACAACGCTGCAAGCCGGAAATGCCGCTGCAGCAGGCTGTTCCACATTCTGCCCATTCTGCCGTTACCGTCCTGAAATGGGTGAATGAACTCAAATTCATAATGGAAAATCGCACTTTTGATCAGAGGATGAGCAGGTGCAAAATAGCAGTAACCCCGACTCTTTTTGAGAAGTCGGGGTTGTTGTTTCCATTGAATATTCGCATGATTTGCTCCGCAGCCGCTTCACAATTTCCAACGCCGGAAATCCGACCACGCAAAATGATTTCGGCTTGTCGGGGCAAGTCCGCCGACTTGCAGAAATTTCATGAGCGATTTCTTTTAAATGCACTCTGTTCAGGAAATGGCGGTATACCTTGCATTTCATGCCGTGGCAGGCTGCGATGAAGCAATTCATTTTGGAAGTTCTTTCCGGGATTTTGTGATCATTCGTTTGACTGTAAATTCGTATTGCATTCTGCATTTGAAGCTGATGAATGTTTCAGATGAATCAGATTGAAAACCGATGCAATGAGGATCAGCACACAGATCACCGCTGCAATACCGTAGTATTTTTCATTCAGAGTTCCAACGATCAGCATAGAAGTGTTCAGTGCAGCATGATACAAAATTGTAAGAACCAGATTTCTGCACTTGAGATAAATTGCCGTCATCATCACACCATCTGCAAAAAGCAGCAGGGAAGCAACGGACATTCCATACAGATGCACTGCCGTCCAGATCAATGATGCGATCAACAAAACCGCTGCAAAGCTGAGCTTCGTTTTGGATTTTTGAGGATTCAGCAAATCGGGCAGAATCCCTCTGAATATCATTTCTTCACCGATGGGGGTTATGCACAGCATGGAAACCAAGGCGAACAGTGATGTATTCAAACTGCCGGTGATATTCATTCCAATCGTTAAGCACAGCAAATAAAGCAGGCATTGCTTGCATGCAAATCCGATCCCTAACATGGAAAGCATTGACCGCACACTCGGCACTTGAACAGAAATGGAAACCGACTTTTCCTTTGAAAAGACAATCACAGAAAGCACCGCACCAATCAGTGTACACAGCGGTGCATATTCAGAACTCCGTGAAATATCATGGGTGACTGCATATTCGATTATTAGAAAAATACCGGTCGGGAATATACATAGAACAAAAAGAACGATTAAGTTTTTCAGAATTTGCGAAATGGTTTTCATAGTATTGCTCCTGTGAATATTGAGTAACTGTTTTGCAGAAAAGGCAACGTGTTTCCGCTGTGAATATCATAGATGTTTATCCCCGTCATACCTCCCCACGGAACGGCATCAACGCTTCCGCAAAATCATCCACATCGAGCAGAGCAGATGTTCCACACGGTAAATTTCGATGATCTTACTGATACAGCCGGTTTCTTCGTCAATCTCAATCTGTGCCACAGGGAGTTTCTTGTGCATCAGCGTGTATTCCATAGCCTCGCTCCTTTCGTTGTGATGTTACTATTATACCATATGTATCCCAATAAATCAAGCGTGAATGCCGTGTTACGCAAGCTTGAATTCCTTCCAGAGCCACAGATTGAAATGCAGCTTCTCCTCGGGATTGTAATTCTCAGGGATAAGCGGAGGATAGTCAACGATATATTCTATAATGGTTGCCGTTGCAGTACCGCCGTATATGGTTACGGTGCAGTCGCTGTGAATCAGCACATGCGCATAACCGCTTTGGGAAATTTCAAATCTCTGTACAGTCGTTCCGTCATCAATGAGGAAGTAGTCTGCATCCGCCTCCATCAATGTGAGAGAAACCACGGAATCCTCATGCGCACGCCTGATATTCAGTACATTGCCATCACTTGTGCACTGCGACGCAATATCCAGTACAAGCGGCTGCATTTCAGTCACATAGCCAAAATCGTATTTGTCATATTCCATCTCAGGGCAGTACTTCTTCAACGCCTTATAGGCACTCAGGTCATAGACGCAGTAAGCGTAGAAGCTTTCATCATCCGTTGAATAGATCAGCGCATTGTCATCCATATCGCTGAAACCGCCGCCAAGGTCGGAATGCATACTGTAAGGCGTAAGGGAAACACAGAGGAACATCACAAGGGAAACTCCGATGATGTGCACAGCACCCACCCATCCGGCAACAGGCTTGCTCCTGTCTTTTCTGAAAAGGGCATTGACCGAGAAATATCCGCATACAGGGGCGATGCAGCTTGCAATGCCGAAAGTTGCAAGGGCAAACACCGGACCGAAAACATATGCCATATTCAGGCCAAGCGCCGATGCGGCGATCGTGATGATGGGGATGATCACGGGCATATACAGGGCCTGTGCAAGAAGCTCGAAATGACAATCTTCCAGATCGGGCTTTACGGTAACCGCAATCTCATTGAGCATCAGCATCAGTCCGCTGAACATAAAGAGATAGCTTGCATCGGGAAGAACAAATGTCAGTACAATTCCGAGGATGCTATGGATGTAGGCAAATGCTCTTCTGATGTCGCCTGCCTGAATTTTGAACAGTCTGCATCCGAAATGCGCTGTAAGCGTCGTTGCTCCCAAAGCGAGTATGGCAATGCCGACAGCGATTGGCACATTGGAGAAAGAAATCATTCCGATCAGGTGGAAATCAATATTGCCTGAAACAGCGGCAATCAGCTGGAACAGGTAGTAACAGCCGAATGTGATGCCCGCAGTGAGTGCAAGTCCGATAATGATTGTCAGCACCGCTTTCAGGGTTTTTACAAGGTTTTTCTTTTTCTTGGTAAGCGAAAGAACAAGATTTGCCGCAAGCAGTAAAATTCCGATTATCGCAAGGATAATTGAAAAAGCATGGTTGTAGACAACATCGCCGATGTTCAGATAGGAGAAGAAAATTGCATTTTCTTCCGCTTCATACAGCTTGTCGAGGTCATAGTTTCCCAGCTTGTCGAGAAGCTTTTCCACAATCTGTGCCTGCTGTGCAAGACAGCTTTCACGGATATTTTCGGGGCTGTCATTCTGGGTGTGATAGTTTTCGCCCTCTGCGATATTGGCGATATTGACGCCCTGATAGTAGTTCTTATAGTTCGAGAAATCGGTACCGTTGGGCATCATTCCGTAAATCAATGTGGCGATCGAACAGGTGAAAAGGTTATCGTTCACCTGCCCGAACAGTTTTACGGTGTTGTAATTCTGTGCGGCGGTTTCAAACATGATCTGCGTTCCCGAGGTGCCTCGTGCCTCCAGATTGATGGCAAAATTGATGCGTTTGGTAAGGTGATCGAAGCCTGTAAATTCCTCCATGAACGCTTCTGAACCCAGAAGTCCGTATTCCTCGCCGTTGACAAAGCAGAACACAAGGTCATTTGTGATGGTGTAACCATTGTTCATCCTGTCGAGGTAATAGCGGATCGCCTCGAGCATGGTGCCGCAAGCCATAACATCATCCGCCGCACCCTGCCCTGTGGGAACAGAATCGAAATGTGCCATTGTCATAATCGCCTGATTTGTCTTTTCGGGGGCATTTGCAGGGATGTGAACAATGACATTTTCAAGATAAAAGTTCTGGTATCGTCTGCTTGTTGTCACATAGCTCTGAACGAGATATGCAGGGGAATCCGTCGTGTCGGCATTTGTGATACCGAAGCTTTCAAGCTGAGAAATGATATATTCCTGCGCTTGCTTGTTTTCCACTTTATCAAAGATCGAGCGAGGTCCCGCTTCGCACATTTTTTCAATGTGCGCATGGATATTGTCATGGTTGAAATCCGACGTTGCAGACAGGTCGTTCGTGTCAACAAATGACAGAACGAACGAAAGGCACAGCAGCAGTGAGAATGCAATGCAGAGTATTTTTTTAATCTTTTCCATAATTAGCTCCCTTTTTGATTTGATCCGATAAAAATGATGCCACTCGCCTGCATTTGCTGTTCTGCAAGCATGGAATCCATCGTTCTCATTATAACATAATTCTATAAATAACACAAGAAAAAGAGAAAATCGGGGCAGCTGCCCCGATCCTAATGCAAACGCACCGACAGCCCCGGAACGTGACTGACCGCCATAGCAATGCTGTAACCTCCGGATCTCTTACCGAGCATTTCATTCCTCCCTGAAGGCGTTTCATTCATGATGAAAGCAGCATTCTCTTCAAAGCCGCCAGATCAAAGCCGTTGATTCTGTGATCCTTGCAAAGCTCTGCATTCTCTGCCTGTGCAGGTGAAAGTACGGTTTTGCCCAGCAGATACTTTTGGAGCAGAACTGCATCCGCAACGCCCACGCTGCCGTCCAGATTCACATCACCTGCAATCGCTTCCGGCACTTCGAAGGTAATCTCTGAAAAATCGTTCGTTTCGCTCGAATAGCACCACAGGCTGCCGTCCGTTCGCAGGAAATAGGCGTACAGCACCTTGCCGTATTCGGAATACTCATTATCCACAAACTGCACCACATCCGTGATCGCAGTCTTTTTGCCACGGCAATCAATCGTCAGCACGTTGTCCCTCGTCAGGTGATAATCATGACCAACGGACGGATCGCTCATCATCTTGCCGTTCTCATCATACCAGACTGAGAAATTCGCTGCATCCAGATAATGCTGCACCTTTTCCGGATCCTCCGACGCTTCAATCAGCGTAACCTCCTTGCCCGTACTCGGCTGATAGGCCTTGCCGTCCATGCCGATATAGATAACGGTAGCAATTGGATACTCCTCATACTTGTGGATTCCTATGGATGCAACGTTTTCCGCAACCTTCACGACCTGCGGATCTGCTCCCTTTTCATGCTCGACCTGCCAGAGGATGTTGTTTTTGTCCACGAAATAATTCGCCTGTGCGGAAATCACGTCCGTAATGCCCGTCGGGAATGCCTGCCAGCGGCAGCTGCCATCCTCCTGCTCCATATACGACTTGTATATCACCTCGCCCGTTTTGCTGAAAAAGCACTGACCGACCTTGGGGTCATACATTCCAAAATCGGAATACAGCAAATCTGCGTAATACTCACCGTTTTCCTTTCGGATTACATAAAGCTCGCCGTCCTCAGTAATGCAGCATCCGTCCTCGCCGTGAACAAATTTCTGATCGGTATGCAGCTGCTTTCCGTTTGTCGTGACTGTACCGTCATGGTGCACCACAATATCACAGTATCCGTTCTTTCCGGTTTCGTCGTAAATATAGTCACTGTGGAATGACCTGACATGTTCCGCCTCTACCTGCAGCGCCCCGTCATTCAAAGAATACATCGTATCGCCCTTCAGAAGTGCCGTTCCGATACCGCCGCCATGATGGATGGCATCCAGAATTTGCGGAGCTTCCACAGGCGTTTCATGCAGTGGAACGACTTCGGGGGTGAAGTCCTCTACAATGATCTTGCCCGTAAATTCCTCCCTGCCGTAAATGGACAGCGAAAAGGTGGTTTCGCCAACCTCCTTGCCATAGAAAATGCTGTTGGAGGACGGTGACTGCACAGTTCCATAGGTATCAAGACACGCAACGGAGGTATCTTCAATCGTCAGCATGAGATCCTTTGTGCTGAACAGTCCCTCCGGGAACACGCCGCCCTTTGCGGCAAATCCCTTCTGCACGGTGACATTCTCCACACGCATGATGGAGAGGAGCTCCGAATCCGAAAACGGCGTGCATTCCTGCATCCGGCAGTATTTCAGCTTCATATCACGCAGAAAACCGATGGAATCGAGTGTGACGTTGTACATCTGTACCGTGTCGATCTGCGGAACCTGCAGAAGTGACTGTGCGGCGGCATCGCTGAGTGTCCCCTCCTCGAATGTGATTGAGGTAAGTGCATCCATCCCAGCCATCCAGCTCAGATCCTCAAAGCCGCACGGATTCATCCGCAGGCTCTGCACGCTGCGGAATTCCTCCTCGGTGACCACGCCGTCCTTGTCAGCATCACAGCCGTAGGAATCAAGCAGTGCGGCGTAGGCGTCTGCGTTCACGTCTACGGGAACAGCGGTTTCGGCGGATGCCGGAAATGCAGTCAGACTCGTGAGCATGGCAAGTACAGAAATCAGTGCAGTGAATTTTTTCATAGGATTCCCCTCCAATTTCTTTTTGCTTTATTATAGCACAACGCTGAAGGATTGTCAAACATCTGACAGAAAACACATAAGCAGCAAGTAAAGAGGCAGTGCCATCGCAATGGTGACACTGCTTTTCTTTACACATTGACAAGTAAATTTTGTTGACATTTTTGAAGAATTCACTTGACATTTTTTTAATAAAACGTTATAATATATTAGTATGCATATGACGCAAGCGCAGGGAAGGGTGAGAAATTGGCATTACAGTTGATCGTTGATCTGTACGAATGTGACGCAAAGCTGCTTGATGACGAAGCACTTGTTCAGAAAGCTGCACGGGAAGCGGTTGCTTCCATCGGGGCGGAGATCGTGGAGGAATGCATGCACCATTTCACCCCCATCGGCATCTCCTACATTGCGGTGATTTCCGCATCCCATTTTTCGATCCATACATGGCCGGAATTCGGGTATGCAGCAGTGGATGTATTTTCCTGCAGTGATGAAGTCCCCGAAGCAGTGGCGGACGCTTTGCGTATTGCATTCCATTCAGGCAAACAAACAATCCGGGCTGTCGAACGCAGCCTGAAAGGAGAGTGAGACATTTGAGGTTTCAATTGGGAGATACGATCTGTGCGGACGGTGAGCTATATCAGGTCATCGGCAGAATTACATATAAGAATGCGGATGACGGATGCAAGTGGGATGAATACCGCCTGATTGCAGAAAAGGATGGCTCTGAACACTGGCTTTCCGTGGACGATGTCTACAAGGAGTATTCCATCTGGCAGATGCTCCGTGTTCCCGACCGATCCGGTTATCACTGGAGTGATCACGGAACGGAGGTCGTTGTTTTCTGCGACGGCGATGTGGATGTAGAGCGAGGAGATCGTGCGGAATTTACAGAATACGAGGATGCAACGGAGGAACTGATCATTTCTGATGAAATCTGGAGTGACGGCACGGAGCATTCCAAGGGCTATTATCTGGATGAGCATGAATTCTGGCATGTTCGCAGCAATCCCATTGCCCGTACTGCCGCCAACACCAAAAAGGCAGGAAGTGCATTGGTGCTGGTAATCTTTGGTCTGGTATTTGCAATGCCCATCCTGACCACGATCCTGAGCAGCTTCCATTTTACCACAACCATCTCTAAGTATCTGAAGAAGAACAGCAGCTATACTTATGAGACTTCTATCACCGGCAACGAAAAGCAGTCGGCAGATGTGTACCGTGCCCCTGCCGGTTATACCATCGAAACAACGGCAAGGGACATCATCAACGCCATCGAGGGTGATACAGAGTATGTCCAGCAGGATGATGCCGAAACAGAAGGTGCACTTGCAATTCTCACAGACAAGGAGTACTGTGTGATCTACATGTCACTGGAGGATACGGTGCTGGTGCAGGTTTCCGATCGTGAATACGCCTACACCACTGATGATGACCTTTACCACGGTACATCCCATGCAAGGCGATATTACAGAGGCTTCTATTATTCCAACGGCTATTACTCCGACAGTATGGACTACGGCAGCAAATACACATCGCCCTACAGTTCCTACGATGGAGATATCATTGAATACTCGTCTTCAAACGTTTATAACAGTTATTCGAACAGCATCCGTCAGAGCAGCATTGCTGCACGTTCGTCTTCGGGCGGCGGTCTGAGCGGCGGAAAATAATTTCAGGAGGTTTTTATTTATGGCAATTTTAATGGATATTATGGAAGTGGCGATTTATTCCTGTCTGGGCATTGCACTGATGATGTTCGGTAATTTTCTGATCGACCTGATCATCCCCTGCTCCTTCCCCGAGGAAATCAAGCGTGGCAACAAGGCTGTCGGCTTTGTTTCCGCAGGCACCAACATCGGCGTTGGCATGCTGCTCAAGGCTGCCATTTCTTCCCCTGCTTCAGACGCAGCAAAGGAAACTCTGCTCAGCGGTCTGGTGGGCAGCATCCTGTATTTCGTCATCGGTATTCTCTTCTTTATGGTTGGCTATCTTGTGATCCGTTTCTTCAACAAGAAGTACAACCTCAATGACGAGGTGGGCTGCGGAAATACCGCTGCAGGCATTATGGTTGCCGGTATCTTCATCGGTCTGGCAATCGTCATCAGCGGCGTGATCGCATAATCTGAGTTTCCATGAAAAATTATCGTTTGTTAATGCTGACAACATTGATGATCTCCGGCTGTTCCATGGTATACGAGCTGATCATCAGTGCTGTCAGCTCGTATCTTGTGGGCAACTCCACGCTGCAGTATTCGATCACCATCGGTCTGTACATGTGTGCACTCGGCATTGGCTCCTTTCTTTCCAAATTCATCCGCAAGGATCTGTTCAACTGGTTTGCCAATGTTGAGATCGGTATCGGTATCGTCGGTGGACTCAGTTCCCTGACGCTGTTCTTTGCCAACCTCCATCTGGAATCCTATGCGATCGTGATGTATCTGGAGATCATCGTCATCGGCACCTTTGCAGGACTTGAAATTCCGCTTCTGACCCGCATTATTGAAGAGGACAGGAAGGATCTGCGTGTGACAATCTCGTCGATCTTTTCCTTTGACTATATCGGCGGACTGATCGGATCCATTGCATTTCCCATGCTGCTGCTCCCCCATCTCGGCTATTTTGCAACAGCATTCCTTGTCGGTTCACTCAATCTCCTTGCCGCAGTGCTGATTATTTTCCGCTATCGCAAAAGACTCCGCCATGAACGCCTGTACCGATTTGTTTCCGTATTTCTGCTGCTCTGTATGACGGGCGGCATGCTGTTTGCGGAAAATGCCGGAAATATGATCGAGGACGGACTGTATCGTGACAAGGTGATCCTCCGCAAGCAGACGGAATATCAGAAAATCGTGATGACACGTCACAAGGATGATATGCGTCTGTACCTTGACGGAAACTGCCAGTTTTCCTCCATGGACGAATATCGCTATCACGAGGCACTGGTGCATGTTCCGATGGCATATGCACAGAATCAGGAAAGAATCCTCCTGCTTGGCGGCGGTGACGGACTTGCCGCAAGGGAGCTTCTGAAGTACCCTGACACGGAGATCACCCTCGTGGATCTTGACAGTCAGATGACGACGCTTTGCAGGGAACATCCGCATATTGCGCAGCTCAATGAAGGC
Organism: Oscillospiraceae bacterium; assembly: GCA_017521325.1. GTDB lineage: Bacteria > Bacillota > Clostridia > Oscillospirales > Ruminococcaceae > UBA3855. The sequence goes on from JAFXCV010000070.1 coordinate 23,742, forward strand.
GCACTGGAAAATGAGCGTGTGACTGTCATCAATACGGATGCCTATGAGTATCTGGAAGGCTGCACACAGGAGTATGATGTGATTCTGGTGGATCTTCCCGATCCGAACAATGAATCCCTCAGCAAGCTCTACACCAACATTTTCTACCGCCTGTGCAAGCAGCATCTTGCACCCGGCGGTGTTCTCAATGTGCAGTCCACCAGCCCCTATTATGCGGTCAACGCTTTCTGGTGCATCAGCCGCACAATCGAAAGTGAGCTTGGCAATGTTGTGCCGTATCATCTGCAGGTACCTGCGTTCGGCGACTGGGGCTTCAATATGGCAGGAAACGAAGAACTGAAACAGCAGCATCCGCTTTTGGAGGATACCCGATTTCTCACGCAGGAAAATCTCCCTTCCCTTTTTACATTCGGCAAGGACGAACAGACAGCGGAGGTTTCTGTTAATCAGCTGACAAAGCCCGTGCTCATTCAGTATTACAACGAAGCAGTCCGCAACTGGGAATAACCCAAACGTGCAGTGAATTTTTTCCTAGCATTCCCTCCGGTTTCTTTTTGCTTTATTATAGCACAACGCTGAAGGATTTTCAAACATAGGGGCTATTCAATGATTCCGGCATTGCGGAGAACTTGGAAGATGGGACTTTTTTTAAAGGCATCGGTAATGTTCGGAATTCTGTAATGATATTTCCCGGTAACGGGTGAATCATGACCGGCATCATCACGCTTTCAGCGCTTTTCGTTTGAAAATTTAACCCCGATTCCTTTGGTGGAATCGGGGCTTTTTCAACAGACTGAGGCTGTGCCCAAGGGCACAGCCTCAACTTATCAATAAAGGTTTTTGTCAGTACCTACGATCTGCAATGTAAAGAATCGTATCAATTGCCAAGAAGCACTCTCTTCATGATCGCCAGATCGAATGCGTTCAGATAGTCATCCTCGAAGAAATCGCCTGCCTTCCAGTTTGCAAGCTTTGCATCGGAGGATGCCAGCAGCCATTTCTGGAGCAGTACCACATCCAAAACATCGAACTTTCCATCCATGTTGAGATCCCCCTGAACGACAGTGTTTTCGGAAACCGCAAGTGCGATGTAGCAGACATTGTTGCCGTTGCCGCCATTCGTGCCAAGTGTGAAGGTTTCACCCTTTTTCAGCTCCGTCTTGTAGACTCTCAGAACAAGCTCGTTGTCAAGCAGGATGGATTCCTCCGTGTCGGTAAGTGCCGAGAACCACGACGGAAGTCCCATTTCTACCACTCTCGTATCGGTTGCGATGTACAGCGTCATGTCATCGCCTGCGGTGAATGTGCCGAGATTATTAGCGTACATTTTGGAATCGCACGCTGTTCTGATCGCTTCAGCACCGAGCAGTTCCTCCGGAACAGAAGCAGTGTTGATCTCACGATCACCGAATACGGAGGAGCCAACTCCGAAATCATCGTATACCGACCAGTCGGAACGATTTTCACCGTCATACACGATCAGCTCGGTGAACAGTCTGCCGCCCTCAATGGGTTCTATACGGGTCTTGATTCCGAAATCGCCGGAAACCCGGAAACAGTCGAGATAGAGTGAGCTTGAAGATTCGGAATTTGCAATGAATTCAATCTTGTTATCGCCTTTATTCAGCGTAATGGGGATAGTAACGGTCTTCCATGTGCTGTAGGAGGTGGTGTTCGGCAGGGAAAGTGTTTCCACCTTTTCACCGTTTACATACAGGTCAACATGATTGCTATCCGCAACGGAGGAATACCGCAGCGTCAGGTCAAATGTACCAGCCTTAGCGGTGTTGACATCATCTCTTGCAGCGGCACTGTCTTTTGTGCCGAATTTCATAAAGCCCATGCCCCAGCAGCCTGTTACATCGCTTCTGCAGGCATTGGTCACATTCTCCTCAATATTCTTTCTGTCAAAGTACTCTGCTTCGTACTGACGAATACCGTTATAGGATTCCGGGAAATCAGGAGCAAACGGGTTTGCCTCACGGAATGCTGTCTGACGGCCTGTTTCGTTTCCTGCACAGGATACGCTGATGTCGATCGGGCCGTTATGCTTTACAGTCATGGTGAATGTGCCGTCGGCGTAGGAGGTCGTCACCTCGCTCGGCTGCTGAGCGATGCCCCTGTCCTGCTGCAGTGTGATCGTCGGTTCGGATGCACAGCCGTGGATCTTGATCACATCAGTTTTCAGCGTTTTTGCATCATCCTCGTCATAGTTGCTGAGGTAAAAATCAATGTGATCCGAATACTCATTGATCAGGCCTGCACTGTAACGGGGATATTTCAGCTCGATCTGCTTGCAGGTGTTGTACTTCAGATTCAGGTAACCGCTTGCCTCCGAGCCCGTTTTGTAAGGATTGTAGGTCACCCAGCTGTTTTCGTTTCTGCCGGCATAGATATTTCCTGTATAATCCTGTGCGTAAAGCTTGTTGAATTCATCCTGTTTTGCCTGAATACTGTTCCATCTTGACGGGATCTGCGACTGCTTAATTTGAACGGGAATGGATTTTGCAAGATCGTCCGCCAGAGCATACACAACGGGAATGGTCTGATATCTGCCCGTGGCTTTGAAGGGATTGTGGTTGTCCTTCAGATTTCCGTCATTTTCGGCACGGTAAAGACCTTCAAACATACTCTTGTAGATACAGTATTTGTCATCGTTGCTGCCGCTGTTCACATCCTGAATGACTGCAACCTTGGTTCTTTTGATGACTTCTTCCCTTGAAGGAATGCGGATTGAACCGTCGTTGAATTTTCTGTAGATGTCAAGAACTGTATTCTGGTACTGATCATAGAAGGACCAGTTTCTGATCTCGTAGCCCTCCTGATCACGCTGGATCCAGTTCTCCTTGATGCAGTCCGCCCAGATAAGCTCCGGACCGTCGATAACAGTCATGCCGTTCTGTACCATACGTTCCAGAAGTACGGGGACGGAGGTCACGAGTCTGTACTGATCCTTCGTCTGAGGATCCAGATCGCCGCCGACCCAAGGATAATCCGACCAGCCCGTATCATCCCAGCGGACACCGAAGTTTCCGCAGTAACCGGAAATATATGCACCGTAAACCTCGCTCTCCACGGCTGCAATGTATCCCGACTGTGTGTACTTTTCCTCAAGAATGAGGTTTTCGGCGTAGGTGCGTGCTGCCCTTTCCCAGTTGGAATTGGTTTTGAGCATTGCGACGGGATTGAGCTGCGAACCCCACTGGTTTTCACACCAGCTGATATCGAGATAGCCGCCGTATTTGTTGCACAGCTTGAGCAGTGCGGAGAAATGATCGTATCTCTGCTGATATGTTACGGGGAAATCCTGTGAAGCAAATCCCCAGAACTGTTCGCAGTAGTTGAAGCCGAGAAAGTTCGGATAATCCCGGAAGAATTCTCCGAAGATGGTATTGTCAAGATCGTCCGTTGCCTTGTAATCGGGGAAATGGCACTGTCCGCCGCTGGCGGGCTGGATCATCGTCCACACGCCCTTATCCGCACAAGCCTTCATCCATGATCTTGCAGTTTCGACACCGTCCTGCACCATGAGCCACCTATGCTCCGTGCTGCTCCAGTTGATGGAGAGGGAGATGTTGAATACCACATAGGGCAGTACGTCCTCGGGAACAAGCTCAATAATCTTTTCGGGATCGGCGTAGTTCCATGAATCAATGTGAATGATCCACATGGGCGATTCATTCGACAAAACACGTCTGAAATTACCGGCCGCTTCTGCGGTCATAGGCTCCATCTCCAGCGTGATGGCAGTGTCCGTTCCTGTCAGGAAAGTAGGAATGCTGCTCGGGATCATTCCCGTAAGCATACTGAACCCCATAACGGACGACAGCAATGCTGCACATAGTTTTTTGATTTTCATAGTCTGACTCCTTTATATGAAACCTTATCGTAATGGAAGTATATCCAAGCACGATCATTAGCGACTAATTTTACCCATGGTTTAATTATAGCAGTTTTCCATGCACTGTCAACTAAAAAATTTTATAAAAATGTGGATTTTTTTACAGATGTCTGTCATTACGGAGGTCAGATTTCAAAAGAGAGAAGATGACACAGATGTCCGTAACAACAAAACTCCCGAAAGGCTGCGTCCTGCGGCCTTTGTTTCCTCGGAAAGTACGGTAAAAAGACGTGATCGGATCAATCAAAAGCCCTATATATAAGCTCACGCTTCATCAGACACAGGTCAAATACATCCAGTCTGTTGTCAGTGCAGAAATCCCCTGCTCTCCAGTCAGCAAGCTTTGCATCGGGAACGGCAAGCAGCCATTTCTGAAGTAATACCACATCGAGAACGTCGAATTTACCATCCGCATTCACATCACCCTCTGTCGTCTGAGGCGTCCATTCAGAGATTGCTTTCACAGACGGCATCCATGACGGCTGCATTTCTCCCCGTTTCAGCGGAATACAAGCCACAGAAATTGTCGTATCCTTGGTATTTGTCAGATGCACAGCGAGCTTTCTGTAATCGCTGTTGTCCGTCTGATTCGGCACAGGAAGGGATGTTGGCAGGAGTTCTGCGTTCATCACCGTAAATGTACCGCCATCACTGATGAGTCCCACCCACATTTTCTCCGAACCGACGGTCACAACAGCACTTCTGCCGTCATCAGCAACCGTGATCTCTCCCTTTGTGTGCGCAAACCAGTAGATCTCACCGGGGGCACTGAGAGAGATTTCATCCTGAATGATCACGCATTCCTTGTCCTTGATCATTTTCAATCCACGCACAACACTTTCTGCACCGCTTGGCTCGTATGCAGCAGTTAAATCCGTGACAGCATACGCTTCGTTTCCGCTGCCGAACTGCGTGATCAGGCATTCTGCTCCTTCCTGCTGATCGAGTTCCTGCGAGGGGTTGATGACAAGTGTATTATGACCTTCCGCCCTGATGCGGTAGGAATACAGACGATTCTCAAGTTCATAATTCTCATTTCCGAGGTCCGTAAAGAATCTTGCACCGTTTGATTCAAGATAGAATGTACCTAAATCGTAGTGTCCGTGATACTTATAGACATTTTCGCCGGCATGAAGTGCCGTCACGATGCCGCTTTCTTCCCATGTATTCCGGAAGCTGGCATTGGATGCGCCGACCTCTCCCCAGTCCGTGGGAGAGTCGCTGGCGGAATCCGGTGTCTTCTCTTCATCAATCCACAGAAGATCGAGGTAGTTGAAGCTGTCGTTTTCGATTTTTTTAAGACGGGTGGATGCGATATCATAGGATTGATAGTATTCTGCAAGCCACAGAAGCACTGCCCAGCCCGTATCCCGACTTTCACGGTCGTCACCGAAGCTGAAGGATTTGGGCGTGTTGGAACTCATATAGCGGACAAAATCAACGGATTTGCGCAGTCCCTCATGATCCGCAAGACCATAGTCCGTTCCTGCGGCACTTGTCAGTGCGGAGGAATACAGTCCGAGATAGTAGGTCGCATAATCCCAGTAGCCCAGTCCCTCACTGTAGGTTCCGTCCTTTGCGCTGTAGGCACGGCGAACGAAGGCATAGGATTCCTTGTAGGCATAGGTCAGTACCTCGGAAGCAATGTCGTTTGCATCATCTTCATCGCCGATAGCAAGTGCCGCCATACTCATACTGCCGTTGCAGACAAGCTTCCAATTGTCGCCGGGATAATCCTGATACCAGCGGTAAGTACGGGTGCGGGGCTTGTCCTCATAGTCCTCCATGACCTGCATGAGTCCCTTTTCGATCATGTTTTGTCTGAGGAATGCTCTCTGCGCATCGCTCATCCAATGGTAGAGCCAGTCATAACCGAGTGCAAAGGCGGTACTCATTTCAGCAGTATCGAGAAAATGCCTTGGATTCCAATCCTTGAAATTGCAGGCGGCTTCCAGCTCCGCATAGCATCGCTGCGCATATTTTTCGTCCCCGAAAATATTGTATGCCATCGCAAGTGCGGCAACACGGCGCTGGATGCGTTTGGAGGTTTCAAGCAGTCGGATGCCATCGGGGATCTCATATTGGCATACGGGCTCGTTCATATGCCGCTCCGCTTCTCCCCGAAGCTTTTCAAGAAGAATGCCTGTCACGGAATCCTGTCCGATGCTCTCCCTCAGCTTTGCAAATCTTTCCTCCGACATGATGATGCGAGGATGCGCATACATGCCGTTCTGTTCGATCATATCACTGATCACCTGTTCGCCGTCAGTAAATTCGCCGTAATTTTCCGTCTGGGAACTGCTTGAACCGATGTCCTCCGCAATTACATTGACCGGCACTATGCCGATTACCATGACCAGTACAAGCAGAATGCTTAATAGCTGTTTTTTCATAGCTTCACCCTCCTAAGTCAAACAAATAATTTCTGTGTACCCTATCGCAATGATAGACACACGCCCTGTGCATTGATGTTGGTGGACATGAGTTTCAATTTCATATGGGTTCCCCCTTAACCGCTTTTCTTTATTTTACCACATAATTCCTTGATTTTCAATATGTAATACGAATCCTCAAACCCCAATAGAAAATTGGGGTTTGAGGGCGGCTGACGATGGCATCCGCCGATTTGAATGCAAAGTTTTCAAAAATAGTCTGGATGCTATTGACATATCCCGCCGAATCGTGTATAATAAAGGAAAGAATTGCAAGAAACAGCTCGTATACTATCGAAAGGAGGCGGTTATCATCGCCAGAGGAATACAGAACCGACCAACCAAAGAAATGATCGTTCAGATAGCATCTAAACTATATATTGAAAAGGGATTTACAGATACCAGCAACAAGGAAGTCTGTGAAATACTGAATATCAGCCCCGGCAATCTGACGTTTCATTATCCGCAGAGAGAACATGTTCTGACTGAATTTGTCAAGGAACTCTGCGATTTTCAGTGGCGTATGATCAAAGTGCTTGAGCAGGAGGACAAGTCACCGCTGCTTGCACTTTGCATAGAATTTGCCACAAATGCG
>JAFXCV010000071.1 GCA_017521325.1 Oscillospiraceae bacterium
AGGCAGTTTACGGAGATGTCAATCTCGACGGCGATGTGGATATCCTTGATATCATCGTCCTCAACCGTGCGCTGCTCGGTGCAGCTTCCCTGTCGGATGATGCGGCAGCCAATGCCGATGTCGATAAGGACAAAAAGCCGACACCTGCGGATTCTCTGAATATCATGAAGTATCTTGTAGGTCTGATCGACGCACTCCCTGTAAAATAAAAATAAACGGAGCATTTCAGTTTCGAAATGCTCCGCATTTTTTTACAATACATATTTTCGAAGATCCATCGAATACGCACCCTTGTAGCGTTTGGCAACCTTCTTCCATGCAATCAGATGATGCCGCAGAGGAATGCGATGATTGATTTTTTTGCACTTTCCGAACCAATATTTCACCTTTTCCTTGTCACGTGGAACGCCCTTGCCGTATTTGTAGCAGTACCAGAGCATCACACATGCAATGTCATCGCCGCCCTGTGCCGCACGCTCGTAATAACGGATCGCCTGCGTGTAATCCTGCTCCATCTGCACGCCAAAGAAGCAGAAATCCGCAAAGGTGCGATAGGAATGGACATTTCCCTTTTGCGTAGCCTTGATCAGCCATGCAAAAGCCGTTTCATAGCCCGCCAGCATTTCCTCATAGGAGTTATAGGTGACCTTGGAAAGGTAGTGATAAACGATCGACATCATCGCAATGGGAAAATCCCGTTCCGCTGCACGCTCGTACCATACCAACGCATTCTCGTCGTCGTGGTATTCTTTTGCGTACAGACAGCCGATCTTCCACGCAGCAATTACGTTGTCATGAAGATACGCTTGGCTGAGCCATTTGAGCTGTTCCTCCTTGCTGCCCCATGATCTTGCAAGGTGATCGGCATAGGCAACCTGTGCCTCCGGATAGCCGGCTTCGGAAAGTCTGAGCAGCTCCGTGCCGTCGAGAGTTTCGATGGGACCGGAGGGAACGATTACGTTTTTCTTTGGATTTGTCATAAGCAAATTGCTCCTTGTATTGATCATGCTCTGATGCTCCGCATCAGGCAAAAATACGTCTTTTCAGTATGGATAGATCGAAGGCATTGACATTGCCGTCGCCGCTGCAATCGGCTTTTGTAAAGGCAGCCATGTCAAATGTTTCGAGATTCAGCAGATATTTCTGCAAAAGGATCACATCGGGAACATTGAGAAGGGAATCTCCGTTGATGTCACCGATTAAATCAGAAGGCCCATCTGTCTGCGCTGTATATATGGCTTTGTACATCGTTTCCGCCCAGAGCTGCCGCATGGCGGCATATCCTTCGCTGCTCGGATGTACACCGTCACTGCTCAGATGCTCCGGATTTTCCTTCAGAAATGTGTAGAAATCAGGCCCCTTCACAACTTGCGGATATTCCTCATAAATCTTATGCACCATCGCATTGTAGTCATCCAGATAATTGCTCACACCGCTTTCCGTTGCGTAGGGGATCGTGGGCAGTACCGGCGTTTTGCCAAGCTTGAGGATCGCTTCGATCATGTAGACCGTATTCTCATAATAGGTTTCCGCCCCCGTCTGGTTGCCCCAAGCATCATTTGTGCCGTAGGCAATGCTGATATATTCACCGGGGAATGCAGAGAGCCAGCGGTCAATGTGCTTTTTGCCGTCCGTGCTGAGAATACCACCGATTCCGCCGTTTTCCTGTATCGGGAAATAACGGCTGTCGATCCCATTGACAAGTGTTGCATAGCCTGTGCCATAGCAGTTCATCATACCGCCTGCTGTAATGGAATCCCCGAAGAAGATCCAGCTGTCGGCAATGCCCTCGGATGCATCGTGGATGTCCATCTGAATGCTCACGCTGCCGCCCGCTTTTCCATCGGATTCAGAAATGTTCATACGGATCCAGTTGTATCCCTCCAGATCCACCACATGCTGACGGGAATGCATCGTGTTGTCCGTAACCGTGTCCACAACTTCCCAGCCATCCTGCGGATAGCTGCCGCCGTCTGCCGCATTGACTTCCACGGTGTAATTGCTCGGAACGCCGTTCGTGGAACCGCCGTTTAAAATACTCGGATCATAATGTCCCGTCGCATTATACCATGCACAAACGACCGTACTGCGTTCTTCCTGCGGAACTTCCGACAGGTCATAGGCAAGATAATCGGGAGCATTGCTGAACCAGAATGAAAAATAATGTTCATCGTTTGCAGCAGTACCCTGACCATTGCCGCAGTATACGGGGCAGTTGCGGCTGATGAGGGGATTCGGAGAAATATCCGCCGAAACAGAAACAGGAAGAAGTGCGGACATAAACACAGCTGCGGATACCGCAGCAATCACATTTTTACAATATGGAGAGCGCATGGATCATCAACCTTTCATGCGTACAAAATTTTCTAATACATTATACCATTTTTTGTCTTAAATTGCAATAGATGGCGTGAAAAATTTACGGGAAGTACATTTTCAAGTCAAAAATGAGCGTGTGACAAGTGACAGAATCCTGATACTTTTACCGAAAATAATGCGAAGTGCTTGACAAACCGGAAAGAATCCAGTATAATAATATAGTACAATATTCACCAAAAACGATGACGGGGAAGAGTACCTTGTATCCGACAGCAAAGAGAGGATCCGGCAGGTGTAAGGATTCGTGCGGTACATGGGAAGGTAGCCCCTGAGTTCCGGTTCGAACAGGTTTGCCCTCAGTAGTTTCCGGCGGGTACTCCCGTTACAGGGTGCGCAATCGGAGAGCATCTCCCGTTGCATGAGTGCGGATGCGGTGCATCCGAATTCAGGTGGTAACACGGACTGAAAATGTTCGCCCTGAGCTTTGCGGCTCGGGGCGTTTTTTACATCCGAAAACTAACGAAAAGGAGTCTGAAAGATGGCAAAGGAACTTGCGAAAAATTATTGTCCCGAAGAATTCGAGGACAGAATCTACGGCGAATGGGTAAAGCGTGGATGCTTCCATGCGGAAATTGACGAGAACAAGACCCCCTACACGATCGTGATTCCCCCTCCAAACATCACAGGTCAGCTGCACATGGGTCATGCACTCGATGAAACCCTGCAGGACATTCTCATTCGCTGGAAGAGAATGCGTGGATACTGCACGCTCTGGCTGCCCGGTACCGACCATGCAGCAATTGCAACAGAAGCTAAGATCGTAGAGGCAATGCGCAAGGAAGGCGTAACCAAGGAAGACCTCGGCAGAGAGGGCTTTATGAAGCGTGCATGGGAATGGAAGAAGCAGTACGGCGGCAGAATCGTGGAACAGCTTAAGAAGCTCGGTTCCTCCTGCGACTGGGACAGAGAGCGTTTCACCATGGACGAGGGCTGCTCAAAGGCTGTCAAGGAAGTCTTTGTCAAGTACTACGAAAAGGGTCTGATCTACCGTGGTGAGCGTATCATCAACTGGTGCCCGAAGTGTCTGACTTCTCTTTCGGATGCAGAGGTAGAATATGAGGATCAGGCAGGTCATTTCTGGCATATCCGCTATCAGGTAAAGGATACCGATCAGTATCTGGAACTGGCAACGACCCGTCCCGAAACGCTGCTGGGCGATACCGCAGTTGCAGTCAACCCCAATGACGAGCGTTATAAGGATCTCATCGGCAAGATGGTGATTCTGCCGATCGTTCACCGTGAAATTCCCGTTGTTGCGGATGACTATGTAGAAATGGAATTCGGTACAGGCGTTGTAAAGATCACCCCTGCGCATGACCCGAATGACTTTGAAGTTGGTCTGCGTCATGATCTGCCGATCATCAATGTGATGACGGATGATGCGAGAATTACCGAGGATTATCCGAAGTATGCAGGCATGGACAGATTCGAGGCAAGAAAGGCGATCGTTGCAGATCTTGAAGCTGAGGGCGCACTTGTCAAGATTGAGGATTACAGCCACAATGTCGGCACCTGCTACCGCTGCAGCACGACTGTGGAACCGAGAGTATCCACACAGTGGTTTGTAAAGATGAAGCCCCTTGCACAGCCTGCCATTGATGCAGTCAAGAAGGGCGATACCAAGTTCGTTCCAGAGCGTTTCGATAAGATTTATTTCCACTGGCTGGAGAATATCCGTGACTGGTGTATCTCCCGTCAGATCTGGTGGGGTCATCAGATTCCTGCATTCTACTGCGACGAATGCGGCGAAATGGTGGTAACAAAGGAAGATTCCGCAGTCTGCCCGAAGTGCGGTAAGGCAATGCGTCAGGATCCCGATACGCTGGATACCTGGTTCAGCTCCGCCCTCTGGCCGTTCTCCACACTGGGCTGGCCGGACAAGGATGCAGCGGATCTGAAGTACTTCTACCCGACCAATACCCTCGTTACCGGCTATGACATCATCTTCTTCTGGGTAGTCCGCATGATGTTCTCCGGTCTTGAGAATATGGGACAGGTACCGTTTGATACCGTTCTCATCCATGGTCTTGTCCGTGATGCACAGGGCAGAAAGATGTCCAAGTCCCTCGGCAACGGTATCGACCCGCTGGAGGTTATTTCCCAGTACGGTGCAGATGCTTTGAGATTTATGCTTGCAACCGGCAATTCCCCCGGAAACGACATGCGCTATATTGACGATAAGGTCAAGGCTGCAAGAAACTTTGCAAACAAGCTCTGGAATGCATCCAGATTTATCATGATGAATCTGCCCGAGGATTTTGAATTCAAGGGACTTCCCGAGAACCTGACCATTGAGGATAAGTGGCTTGTAAACAAGTTCAACCGCCTTGCAAAGGAAGTCAACGACAACCTTGACAAGTTTGAGCTTGGCGTGGCATCCTCCAAGATCTATGACTTCATCTGGGATGTTTACTGCGACTGGTATATTGAGCTGACAAAGCCGAGAATCCAGGCAGGGGGCGATGCAATGGCATCCGCACAGGCAGTCCTCGTATGGACCATGCAGGGTATGCTCAAGCTTCTGCATCCCTTTATGCCCTTCATTACAGAAGAAATCTGGCAGGTGCTTGTGGGCGATAACAGCATGATCATGCTGGAGAGCTATCCGACATTTGATGAAAGCATCGACTTTACAGCAGAGGAAAACGACTTCGAAAAGATCATTTCCGCTATCAAGGCAGTCAGAAATACCCGTACAGAGCTGAATGTTCCGCCGTCTGTCAAGGCAAAGCTCTATATCGAAACCGCCGATGCAGCGCTCTTTGCAGGTGCATCCGCATTCTTTGAGAAGCTTGCGTCCGCATCCGAAGTGGAAACCGGTGCAAAGTTTGCTCTGGAAAATACCGCAAGTGCGGTAACCGATGCTGCAAGAATCTTCATCCCCATGGATCAGCTTGTAGACAAGGAAAAGGAACTGGCACGTCTGGAGAAGGAAAAGGCAAAGGTACAGAAGGACATTGACTTCCTCAGCGGAAAGCTCAATAATCAGGGATTCCTTGCAAAGGCTCCTGAGCAGCTGATTGCTGCGGAGCAGGCAAAGCTTGCAAAGGCACAGGAGAAGATGGATAAGATTCTTGCCTCTATGGCAAGCTATCAGTAAGTATCATGCAGGGGAGCATGAATTTGCTCCCCTGCGTGTTTGAGATGAATGAAGGAGTGATTTTTGATGAGTAGTGGAACATCCAATATCCGCAGACTTGTATTTTCCGCAATGCTTGCGGCACTTGCGTGTATCTGTACGATGGTAATACAGATTCCTGTACCGGCTACGGGCGGATATATCAACCTCGGTGACAGTATCGTTCTGCTCTGTGCCTGGTATATCGGCGGAGTTTATGGTGCTGCCGCAGCAGGCATCGGTACCATGCTTGCCGATATGCTCAGCGGCTATGCAATCTATGCCCCTGCGACATTTGTGATCAAAGCGTGCATGGCGCTTGCTGCATGGGCAATTTTCAGAAAATTCCACAGCCACAGAGGACAGTATCTTGGTGCAGTAGCAGCGGCTCTCATCATGATGACGGGCTATCTCCTGTACGAATCGCTGATTCTCGGGCTGGGACTCGGCGCATTTGCCGCAATTCCTGCAAATCTAATTCAGGGATTTACAGGCTGTGTAGGCGGTGTTGTGCTGTCGCTGCTCATGGAAAAGAATGCATTTCTTCGGAACATGCTCCACACAGGGAGATCATAATGAATTACGAACAGGCAAGGGCATTTGTTGACAGCTTCAGCCGCAGCGGTACGCCCACAACCAATCTCAGCCGTGCAAAAAAACTGATGGCATCGCTTGGAAATCCGCAGGATTCCCTTCGTTTCATCCATATTGCGGGCACAAACGGTAAAGGCTCGGTTGCGGAATACTGCACCAATATCCTCAGAACATGCGGCTATCGCACAGGAACGCTGACTTCCCCCTATATCCGCCACTATCGTGACAGAATCCGCCTGAACGGGGAGGACATCCCCAAGGACGCCTTTACAGAGATCTGCAATTTCGTTGCAGAAAGAGTGGGGGACGAAGGGTATTCCCAGTTTGAAATCACCATGGCAATTGCCATGCTCTATTTCCGGCAGGAAAATGCAGATGTTGTGGTTCTGGAAACCGGCATTGGCGGACTTGTGGACTCTACGAACATCATCGCACCGCCCCTTGTTTCCATCATTACTTCCGTATCCATGGATCATATGCAGGTGCTCGGCGACACCATCGAACAGATCGCCGCACAGAAAGCAGGCATTATCAAACAGGGGAGTGAAGCTGTTTTTGCGCCCGATTCCAAGCCGCAGGCACTCCATGTCCTGATTCAGACAGCAGAGGAGCAAGACTGCCCCTATCATATTCCCGATACGGAGCAATGCGAAATTCTGGAAAGTACCATTGTAGGAAACAAATTCCGATACAAAGGCTCGGAATATTCGCTTAATATGGGCGGAAAGCACCAGATCAGCAATGCGCTGACTGTGCTTGAGGCTGTGGAGGTTCTGCGCAGACGTGGATTTGATCTGCCGCAGGAAGCGGTACAGTCCGCACTTGCGGAAACTTCCGTTCCTGCACGCATCCAGATTCTGCAGAGGGATCCCCTTGTCATTCTTGATGGCGGTCACAATGCCGACGGCGTGGGTGCGCTTGTCAAGGCGCTTGACGAAAGCGGTATTGAAAACTGGATCGGCATCTGCGGCATGACAGGAACCAAAGATCGGGATGCGGCGGCATTCCAGCTGGCACTCGTGCTGCGCAAGGTGCTGTGTGTGGATGGATTCACGGATGGTGCGCTGCCAAAGGACGAGCTTTCGGCAGCCTTTGTCAGACAGCATGCCATGGCAAGCCCCATGGAGCTTGATGCTGCACTGCCCTATGCAATCAAATGGGCGAAGGGTTCCAAGGGGGCAGTGGTTATCTGCGGTTCGCTCTATCTTGCAAGTCATTATCTGAATGAAACGGGGAATCTGTGATGGAAATTTTAATTGCTGCTGCAATTATCATACTGCTGCTTCTCATCCTCGGTGTGAGCATTTGGACGATCATGACAGGAATCCTCTGGATTATGGCGATTCTTCTCGTGCTCATGGCGTGGTTTTTCCTCATCAGCCTGTTCTTTATCGTGGCAGGAAAGCCCCATGATGCACAGTTTGTCCGCATCCACAAGCAAAGAAAATGGGGGACTGCCGTCTATCTCATTGACGGCAAGGAGTATCTCAACTGGTATCCTGCGGAGTTTATTTTCCAGAATAAAATCTACCATGAGGATCGCACCTGCCGTGTCAGACTCTGGCAGTGCAAACGCTTTCATCTTCTCTTTGACTGGTACAGTATTCTCATTGCCGCAATCGGTGTTCCGCTTTCTGCCATTGGTGTTGTACTGTTTTGTTATGTTCTGATGCAGCTTATGGTCTGATGTAAAATCCTTGCAAAATCTTTGTGAAACCTTGGCAGGTGACTGGATTTTTCAGGCAGAGTATGCTATACTATCCATATGACAGATTTACAGAATTGCAATTGCAATTCCTGTAACTACAAATTAAGGAGCGTAAATTTTATGAAGAAACTAATCATGACCATGATCCACGGCTTCTGCATGGCGCTTGCCGACAGCGTTCCGGGGGTATCGGGAGGAACGGTAGCGTTTCTGATGGGATTCTATGACAATTTCATCGGCTCTCTCAATGACCTCATGACGGGCAATATGGAAGCCAAAAAAAAGGCAGTCATTTATCTGATCAAGCTCGGTGCAGGCTGGGTGATCGGCTTTGGTGCATCGGTTCTTGTGCTGACAGCCGTGTTTGAGGAGCATATCTACAGCATTTCTTCGCTGTTTATCGGATTTATTCTTTTTGCGATCCCCGTTGTGATCTACGAGGAACGCAAATGCCTGAAGGAAAAGCCGTGGGCTGCCTTTGCGCTGCTCATCGGTGCGGCACTCGTTGTTCTGCTGTCCTACTTCACTGTGGGCGGCGGCGGCAATACCGTCAGCATTCAGAATCCTTCCGTTGGAACATACTTCTATGTCTTTTTTGCAGGTGCCATCGCCATCTGCGCAATGGTACTTCCCGGCATTTCCGGTTCCACACTGCTTCTGATCTTCGGACTGTATGTGTCCATTATCAATGCCATCAAGGAACTGATGCACCTGAATTTCGAGTATTTCCCGATACTTTTGGTGTTCGGTCTGGGTGTAATTACCGGCATTGTTTCCATCGTTCGTCTGATCCGTGTTGCACTTGAAAAATTCCGCAGTCTTACTGTGTTTTTCATTATCGGTCTGATGCTTGGTTCTCTCTATTCCGTTGTTGTCGGCCCTAAGACACTGGATGTTCCGAGAGATGCCCTGAGCTTTGGCACATTCAACTGGATCTTCTTCATCATCGGCGGCGTGATCATCATTGGTATGCAGCTGATGGGTATGAAAAAGGAAAGTGCAGCAGCAATTTCTGAAACTGCTGACAAATAAGCACATCATATTCTAACAATGCAACTCCACCGTATTCCAATACGGTGGAGTTTTTGTATGTGTTCGCTTTTTGGCAGCTTGGGTGATGAAAATGGCAGCTTGCGTTAAACCCCATTGCAAAATTTATGTACATGTGGTAAGATAATGACAGAGAGGTGATACGATGAAAATTTCGATCAACATCAACGAAAATAGTACCGATACGGAGATTGTTATAAACAGCAACAGCCTTACTCCCGAAATTGAAAGGATAATTGCAGCACTTCGTATGTTGGACAGTCAGATTACCGTCAGTAAAAACGATGAAAGTTATATACTCGATGTTGCAAAAATAGCCTATATCGAATCGGTTGACAGAAAGACATTCGTCTATACACAAGATGATTGTTTTGAATCAAAACTAAAACTCTATGAGGTTGAAGAACAACTCTGTCAGGGTGAATTTTTACGCATAAGCAAATCTTCTCTTGTTCAGCTTAAATTCATCCGTTCTCTTAAATCTGAACTCAACCGTAAGATAAGACTTACTCTTGAAAACGGCGAACAGATAAT
>JAFXCV010000001.1 GCA_017521325.1 Oscillospiraceae bacterium
AGCGTCGAGGTTGGACAGCGGCTCGTCAAGCAGGAATACCTTAGGAGAACGTACGATAGCACGGCCGAGCGCAACTCTCTGACGCTGACCACCGGACATTGCCTTCGGCTTTCTGTCGAGCAGGTGGGACAGGTCGAGGATTCTTGCAGCCTCTTCTACCTTACGAGCGATCTCATCCTTCGGCACCTTGCGGAGCTTCAGACCGAACGCCATGTTCTCAAATACTGTCATATGCGGATACAGAGCGTAGTTCTGGAACACCATTGCGATGTCTCTGTCCTTCGGTGCGATGTCATTTACCAGACGGTCGCCGATGTACAGCTCGCCCTCGGAGATCTCCTCCAGACCTGCGATCATACGCAGGGTTGTGGACTTACCGCAGCCGGAAGGTCCTACCAGAATGATGAACTCCTTGTCTCTGATTTCAAGATTGATGTCGGATGCAGCTACTACGCCGCCCGGATACTTCTTGTAAATTCCTCTGAGTGATAAACTTGCCATTTATTCCAGTCCTCCTGTTTACAAATTTTTTTGACGCCGCAGTTTTCACCTGCGGTCTGTATGTCTATATACTATCATACCAAATTATGAAGCATTTTTCAAGTCGCTATTTACCTAAAGTTATTGACCTGCATTTATCAAATATGACGAAAAGTTTGTCACAATTCGTTCATAGACGCTTCCGAAATTGCCCGATTTCAACATGTTTTCAACATCTTTGTGCAAAACCTCTATACATGCTCCGGAGCCCAGTTTTTCGGGAAGAAACATGCCTCCGACTGCCACTCGATGCAAAGTTTCAACATGATTCCCCAAGGCTGCAAACATGTGTTTGACCTGATGATATTTTCCTTCATGCAGGCAGATCAGGGCATAGTTTTTCACGCCCTCCAGTGCTTTTGCCTCTGCCGGAAGGCACTTCGTACCATCCCCCAGCTCCAGACCCTGTGCAAGTCTTGCGGCATCCTCCGGACGGCACGGTCTTGTTAGTTTGACCAAATAATATTTCGGCACATGGCTCTTCGGAGCGAGCATTCTGTGTGCGAGATCCCCGTCATCGGTGAGCAGCACAAGCCCCGTGGAATCCACATCCAGTCTGCCTGCCGGAAATAATCCCTTCACACGCAGCTCCTTCGGAAGAAGATCAAGCACCGTTTTGTGCATCCGATCCTCCGTGGCGCAGATATAGCCCTGCGGCTTATTGAGAATGATGCAGACGTGGCTCTGTCCGACGAGGGGTTTGCCGTTGAGCGTGATCTCCTGCACATCGGGATCGACCTTGCAGTCGCCCCTGCATTCGGTCACACCGTCCACCCTTACGCAGCCTTTTTTCAGAACGCCCTTGATTTCACTGCGTGAATGGGAAGTTCTGTTAGACAGGAGCTTATCCAGTCTGATTAATGCCATAATTCCTCCGTTCTGTACTGCGTATCCACCGCATACACTAAAGGGACGGACACCGACCCAAGCACTCAAAGGAGGCTCCCATGAAACACCGTGTCAGATATCTGCCCATTTTACTGATTTTCCTGTTTGGTATGGGCTTCGCCGTTTTTCTGCATTTCCGAGATCCTGTGCAGGAAATCCCTGCCGCAACGCAGGCGCAGCAGCTCGAATGGCTTGCCGCACAGGGGCTTGACGCAGAACCTGCGGAAACGCAGGAAATCCGCATCCCCTTGGATTTTTCGGGAAATTACGCAGATTATGCAGCACTGCAATCGCAGCTGCAGCTTCCCCTCAGAAAATACGCCGGAAAATCCGCACTCTGCGCAACCTACCGCATTGAAAACGGCACACAGCCGATGTACGCCGAGCTTCTCGTTGCCGACGGCATTCTCATCGGTGCGCAGTGCTACACTCCCGAAGGCGGTCAGACGCTTGATCTTCGGGGAGAGCCGTTCACCTTAAAGGCGGCAGAACCGGCATAAATTGGATTTCCCCACAATACTGTGGGGAAATCTTTGTTTGTCAAAAAAGGGTAAGTTTCTTTAAACTTACCCCCACCCCATCCCCTCCCCCAGAGGGGGAGGGGCTATATTGCGTGGGTACTGCGTACCCACACCCGCTAAAAGGCTGTCGCCTTTTTAATCCATGAGGTTTTTCGACATCTTATTTTTTTCTTACTTAAATGCCTCGATCATCTCGCCGATCACGGGAAGACGTCTTGCCTTGCCCTGGAATGCATTGATGATCAGGAACAGGAACGCTGCTGCAGGAACCAGGCTAACAATAGTTCCCAGAAGACCGCCGATGAACGGAATAAAAGCGAGGATCACTGTTACAACGCTCACCGCAATGCCCAGAATCAGCTCCAGCAGGCCCTGATTTGCATAGAACTTCGCAAAGCCGGACTCCTTTGCAGCTACCAGCGGCAGCCAGAACAGGAACGGAACACAAGCCAGTGCACCAACCACCTTGTTCTTTTCGATATCCTCCGCTGTAAACATGTCGGAAACATCCTGCGGATGCAGGAACTGCTCCTTGAGATTCTCAAAATTCATATGTATGCCTCCTTATTTATTTTTTGTCACTGTCAAGTGCCGAAATTGCCGCAATAAAGCCCGCAACATCATGAAAGTCCTGGTACACGGACGCAAAGCGGATGTAGGAAATCGCATCAATATCACGCAGACAAGCCAGAACAATCGCACCGATCCTGTCAGAGGTCATCTGACTGTTGATAATTCCGGTGTATTTATCCTCCACCTCATCGGCGATGGAATTGACCTGCGCCACCGTAACGGGACGCTTTTTGATTGCCTGATAGATACCGCTGAGCAGCTTATTGCGGTCGTAGGTTTCGATGGAACCGTCCCGCTTCACCACCAGTCTGAGCGGTTCTTCCACGACCTCATAGGTCGTGAAGCGTCTGCCGCAATGCAGGCATTCCCGGCGGCGTCGGATCTTCTCCTCCTTGGAGCGGGAATCAATCACCTTGAATTCCGTTTTTCCGCAATATGGACATTTCATATCTGTCACCCCATTTCGCAGCATGCAGTGATTACATACATATTATACAGGATTTTCACTTTTTTGTCAATATCGAACATTCACAACTCCCATGCAGAAATTCCATCATTTTATGGACGGCATATCTAAAAATCGCCGTAAAATCTGCTATTCCTCCGCTGCATTCTTCTCCACCCGTGAGATCATCCACGAGAGCATGCGGTAATTGCTCACAAGATCCGAAATTCCTCTGAAATTTGCACGATAAAGCTCAAGCACCACGGAGCTTTCGGGGCTGAAGGTATGCAGATCCTCCAGAAAACTGCGGATTCTGAAATTTCCAGACCCGAGCAGCAGGCAATCGCCCTTGTCGCTGTGGTCGCTGATATGCACATGCACCACATGACTGCCCAACGCACGCAGCATTTCGATGGGGGACTCCCCAGCACGCACCGCCTGTTTGGTATCCAGCACAAAATGGACATCGCCGCCAAGGCGCAGCGTCATTTCACGCAGGAATTTGAGCGTTCCGCTCTGACAGCGCACGACGTTTTCCTGTGCGACTTTCACCCCGTATTTCTTCGCCTCCTGTGCAAGCCCGTAAAAACGCTCGCAGTAGAAATCCACCGGCACGGGGTTATGCACGCTGCTGCCGTGCAGGATAAAAATTTCCGCACCGATGCGCTGCATTGCCTCGAACGTCCGCTTGTAATAGTCGAGCATATCCGTATAACGGCGCTCGTACTGTGAAAACAGCATAATCGGCTCCGACGGTGCCGTAAAGGGGTGGAGCGCACGGCAGGTCACGCCGAAGCGTTCCATAATGTCCGCCATATTCTCCACAAACGGACGGCGCAGCTCGCTGTCCGCATTGACAAACAGCTCCACATGTGTTATTCCGTTCAGCGCAAGATCGTACAGCGCTTCCTCAAGCAGCTGCGGATACAAGCACGCTGTTGAAACGCCTGCCTGCATGTCCTTCACTCCTTCCTATGTACTGATACTAATCCCCTATATTATAGCACAACAGAGCCGCATTTGCAACCGATTTCGAAAAAACAATGCGGAGGCACTGTGCAGCACCTCCGCAAGGGATTTTATTCCATTTGTCTGCCCAGAAACTGCGCAGCGGCATTGACAAGGCTTTTTTGCAGCTCCGAAACGGTCTGCTTATTGCCGTTTGAAAGGAACGTCACCGCCCCCGTCACATCGCCTGCGGACAGGATGGGCATGCAGGCGAGTGCGGAATGATCCACGCCCTCCACGGCATAGAACTTACGCTCCGCATCCTCTGCAAAGAACTGTCTGCGCCCTTCCATCAGCTCCTCAAGCTCCGGTGAAACCCTGCGTTCGCTGAATTCCTTCTTCGTCACGCCCGATGTTGCCACCACATGGTCACGGTCAAACACCACCACGGGGCAGCCTGCCAGCTTGTGCATGATGTCCGCCACCTGACCGGCATTTTCGCTCATCTCACCGATGGCGGAATATTTCTTGAAAATAACCTCTCCGTCATTGTTTGTGTAGATTTCGAGGGGGTCGCCCTCCCGAATTCTCATCGTTCTGCGGATTTCCTTGGGGATGACGACTCTGCCGAGATCGTCGATTCTCCTGACAATTCCGGTTGCTTTCATAATTTTAACTCCTTTGTTTGCAAGATTTGCAAACATAGTATTTGCCGTATTTTCGGAAATATGCGAAACGCATCCGGGAAATATTTGCAATTTTGCCGCCTGCTTTGCCTTTGCTTCCTCTGCATAGGCGCTGCGCTTCAAATTCGCTGTTGTCAAACATCGTCATGAATTTGTCCTCCCCTTTCTTTCAATCTCCTCCCATTTTAATTAAGCATTCTTATTTGCAATAAATGCCGACACATCAGAATCCCGTCTGCCATCTGCGGATCGAATCCTGTGTAAAACTGTATGAGCCGACCATGAATGTCCCCTCCAGTTCCGACGCATAAAACCACGGATCCTCCTCATGTGCGTTGTTATTCACGATATGAAAGCTCTGCGCAGGCATGTAGCCTTGCGCAAAGAGATAGCACTTTTCTCCGTTTTCATTCTCCGCCATATCCACCGTTAGAATTACATGCCCTGGTGCGCCGGGAATCAGCAGAAGATCCCCTGCCCTCAGCTCTGAAAGCGGAATCGTTTCGCTTTCCGCATGCAAGGATTTGGTTCCTGCATAATGCATCACACATTCCAGATACGCACGGAAGCACTCATAGCTGTCATTCTCCCCACGCATACGCAGCTGCTGCGTAAAGCTGCCCGCTGCCACAAGGCGATTGCCGTCACGCCAGTCGGTATACCGCATCAGTTCGCCATTTGTGAGGTGAAACTCTATCTTGTCATACGCCTCCTGCGACCAGAAGTATTCGCTGTATACACGAATCACACTGTCCGCACACTGCTGGAGATTATGCGCACCGATATCCATTGCATACACAGCTGCACAGTGGCTGTGCAATTCATCGCCCGCATAGGTCACGATCGGATTTCCGTTCGGCAAAAGCTCCATATTGCGCATAAAATGCAGCAGGCTGTCATCCTCTGCCTGCACACGGGTATAGTCCTCGGGAGGAAGTATGCGTGTTTCCTGCGTCTTGCCGTCAATGTCGATCAGCTTGCTGTCGGAGTCCTTCGCTTCATAGATCGTCCTCTCCACGGAAGGCTTGACCGTACTGCCGCTGTACCTGAGCAGATAATAGCCGCCGAAGCCAAGCATCAATACCCCAAGTATGGAAAGCTCGATGATACGAGCTGTTTTTCGTTTCATATCCGTTCATTCCCCTTTTTATTTAAGAAATATCTTTATCTATTATGATACCATACCCCCTGTATTCTGTCAATCCGGCTGTCGTTTTTAATGGATTTTACCTGCAATACACCCCGATTGCCGCACGCATAAATTCCGCCGTGCCTTCGCCGTGTGCATCCATATTCGCTCTGAATCGTTCATCGGCGGTGTACATTTCCCCAAGCCCTGCCAGAATTTCCTTGGTGCAGTTGTAAAAATGTTCCGTGATGTAGTCCTGCCAGCGCTTCACAAGTGCCTGTGCCTCAGCGCTTTCGGGCGCAAATCCATCCGCTTTGCATTGTGCAAATTCCGCCATCAGTGCGTTCATGCCGTCTGTGACAGCGTTCCATTTTTCCTTGGAATACCCCTTTGTCTTTTCGACGCTTTCCCTGTAAGCGGAAGTGCCGCCCCACTTTGCCTTGGCTTCCTCTGCATAGGCGCTGCGCTGCGCTTCAAATTCGCTGTTGTCAAATGCTTTCATAGATACTTCTTCTCCTTTCATTGCATCGTCCAGAGCCGAAATCAGCCGTTCCAGACGATCTTTTTTGAGCGTCAGCAGACGCTTCTGCGTATACAATGCCGCCTGCTTGTCATAATCGGGAGCGGATAAAATTGCGCCGATCTCCTTCAGCGGAAAATCCAGCTCACGATAGAACATCACCTCCTGCATCCTTGCAAGGCACGCTTCATCATAAAAACGGTAGCCGTTCTGCTCGTCAACGGCGGCAGGCTTGAGCAAGCCGATATCGTCGTAATAATGCAGTGTGCGCACGCTGACACCTGTAAGCTCTGCAAATTCCTTAATGTGCAGTTTCATGAGATCACCTCCCGTATTTCTGATTGTACACTATGACGTAACGTCAGAGTCAAGAGCTTTTCTGTAATTATAGCATAATTTTTCAGCGATTGCAAGGGGATTGTATTTTGGGTGGGCATGTGGTATAATGAATACAATGGCAAATCAGAATACGGAGGGCACAACATGGAACCAAGAAAACTGCTTGAAGCACTGAGCGTTGCCGAACGCCTGAAGGACGCCACCCGCCACTGCTACACCAAAAACGGCAGACACGAAAGTGTGGCGGAACACAGCTGGATGGTGACACTGATGGCGTTTCTGATCAAGGACGAATTCCCCGAAGCGGATATGGACAAGGTCATGAAAATGTGCATCATCCATGATCTGGGCGAAGCATTCACAGGGGATATCCCGACCTTTGAGAAGAACGATGCCCATGAACAAACTGAAAAGGAGCTGCTGCATGCATGGCTTGCAACGCTGCCGGAGCCTCTCCGAGATGAAATGACCGCCCTGTATGCCGAAATGGAACAGCGAGAAACATTGGAAGCAAAGATCTTCAAAGCACTTGACGGACTGGAAGCACTGATTCAGCACAATATTTCCGATCTGTCCACATGGATTCCGAAGGAGTACGAGCTGAACAAGACGTATGCGGATGACAAGGTCGTTTTCTCCGAATATCTTACACAGCTTCGTGAAGAAATACGCAAGGACACTTTAGATAAAACAGAAAGGAACATAGACCCATGAACAAACTTCTCACATCTCTGACCGCCCTCGCAATGTGCATCGCAGGCACAGCTCCTGCCGCAGCCGCTTCTGCGGATTCCCCCGTCTATCAGGATTTCACCTTTATCGTGGAGGATGACGGGAACGCAGCCATCATGGGGTATCTGGGCGATTCCGCCGATATCACCATTCCGGCTATGATCGAAAACCATACTGTGACGAAAATCGGCAGCTGCGCTTTTGAAGACAATCTGACGATTAAAAACGTCACCCTCCCCGACACAATCACCGAAATTCAGTACAAGGCCTTTGCAGACTGCAGGGAACTGAAAACCATCAATTTCCCCGACAGTCTGAAAACGATCGGGGAATACGCCTTCACCACCTGTCACAGTCTGGAATCCATTGACCTCAATCAGGTGGAACGCATTGGAAGGTGTTCCTTCCAGCTTTGCATTTCCCTCGAAGAAATTACAGTGCCGGGGACGATTTCCACCATTCCCGATCACGCATTTCATGGCTGCCACAGCGTGAAAGCACTGACCTTTGAAGAGGGCGTTACTGAAATTTGCTCCACCGCTGTCCTCAACGCATTTAGCCTGAGGGAAATCACCATTGCAGATTCTGTAACTTCCATCGGAGAACATGCAGTCGGCTATACCTATTATTCTCCAAACTTCACACGGGTGGATTCTGTAATTTACGGCAGCAACGGATCGGCTGCTGAAGAATACGCAAAGGCAAACGGATTCTCCTTCCTGCCCACAGGGGTGGAGCTTGGCGATCTGAATGCGGATCTCAGGGTGGATGCCACCGACGCTGCCCTGCTTCTGGTGGCTGCCGCTGCCAAGGGTGCAGGAAATTCCTCGGGATTATCGGCTGCACAGGAAGCCGCCGCCGATACGGACGGCAGCGGTGACTACAACGCCGCTGACGCAACACGCATCCTGCAATATGCTGCCTATGCCGGTTCCGGCGGTACGGGCAGTTTCAAGGAGTATCTGTCACATCTCGTATGATTTTTGAAGAAACAAGAAAGAGGACGGCGCACTGCCGTCCTTTCAGTCTGTCGAAAAAAACTTATCAGTTTCAAAGGACGAAGTCCTTTGGCGGGTTTGAGGGTACGCAGTACCCTCGCAATATAGCCCCTCCCCCTCTGGGGGAGGGGTTGGGGCGACTCCCCACGGGGTGGGGAGATGCCGAACAAAGTGAGGCAGAGGGGACGGCACCTGTAAGGTGGGGGTAAGTTTAGACAAACTTACTCTTTTTTGATAAGCTGAGAGGACGGCGCACTGCCGTCCTCTTTCTTGTATGTTATGCTTTCTTGCCGGCTTTCGGTTTCTTGCTGTTCGCCGCTTTTTTGACATTCTCCGACTTCTCAGCATCCTCCGAATTTTTGCGGAAAACCTTTTCACACAGCCGTGAATTTGTCAGCCCGAACGTCAGGAGCAGTCCGAGCAGGCTGATGATTGCACCTGCTGTGATGCCCGGCACACGGTAACGGAATTCCAGCGTGTGCTGTCCTGCCGGAAGGCGCAGTCCGAGCAGTTCCCCTGCAATCACCACGCTCTCCGCCTTTTTACCGTCACAGTACACCGTCCAGCCGCCGTCCTGCGGAATCGTCGTCATCAGCAGGCGTTCCCCTGCAAGATCAACTTTTCCCTTGATATAAGTGTTTTTGAAGGTGTCAACCTCAATTTCCTCTGCCGAAAGCTTCTCATAGGCACGCTGCCATGCGTCCTCATCAAAGTAGTAAAGATTCAGACCGCAGCAGCCTTTTTTGATGTTTTCAATTTCCACACGGATGGTGATCTGATCGCCTGCGTGGAAATATCCAAGCGATTCAAATTTGAAATCGCCCGGAGTCAGCTTGCGGCTGCCGCCGTCCCACTGCACAGTCATTTTTCCTGCTCTGAAATTGTTTTCCACATAGAAAAGTCCATCCTTTTCACAGGTATAGACATAGGTGAATGCAGGCGTTCCTGTGCCGTTCTGTGTGAAATACAGCGTGTTCCAGTTTGCACTGCTGCCAAGCGTCAGGTTGTAATAGGAGAAGCTTGTCGTTTTCAGCTGTGTAAACACGCCCATCTCCTCGCCGCACAGAAGATCGAGAAATTCATCCTGATTCTGAATCGCACGCACCTCGTCCGTGATCTCAAGACCAAGGATATCTTCAGATACCGCATAGCCAAGCGACAGTGCCGTCTGATTCTCAAGCACGGTGCAGTCGGTATCCTTTTCTGCAACCTGCGAATTGGAAATATTGTGCTGCAGATTCTGTCTGTAGTCAAACAGATACCGCACGCCCAGCAGAGAATTCTGCAGGGCGGAAGCAGGATGATACATGGTGCTGACATTCTTTGCATAAACATGGTTTCCGAGATACTGCATCAGGTAATAGTTGGTTCCACGCATCGTGGAGGAATAATAGGTAAGTCCGGGGTAATTGCCGATCATGGGGCCATCGTATTTGTAACCGCCGTTTGCCGCCGCACGATACCATTCCTCCTCATCGGGGGAATAAGCGCTGCCGTAATGGGATTCCAGAAGCTGATTGTTGCGGAAGCTCTCGGACGGTCTTGGCATGAAGAATGCCTTTTCTGTGGTCAGATAGGTTTTCACAAAGGAAAAGCCGCTGTCATACACCATCGCTCCCGCAATCAGCAGTACACAAGCGACGGAGGCGATTTTTCGAAGCTTCGCAGTATTTTTACCTTTCTGTTCCTTGCTGAAGAAAACAAATCCGATGAGCAGGATCGCAAAAACCGCAAGCAGGCACCAGTGCTGCACGCCAAGTGCAAATGCCGTTTCATTTCCCTTGACACCGAACAGAACCGCCGCAGAGCCGATGACAATGCTGACAATGCATGCTATAAGGGAGGTTTCCTTGATTTTCGCAAGCGCCCTGCAGGAAAGCGTCACGAGAACGAACGAAAACAGGAACGACCATCTCGCAGGAAGCTGGTTCGGGAAATGCATGCCATGCCAGAAGTAATCGAGAAAATTGCACAAGAGGGACAGTCCCAGAAATACCAGAACGCAAGCGTTGGCAATGCGTTCCTTCAGCGGGATGCCCTTGCTGCAGAAATACAGCGGTACCAAAAGGAACGCCGCAATTCCGACAGAAAGGTTGAAGCCGTCAAATTGGATGGATATCGGGTGCGTCGGCAGCATATGCTGCAGGATATCGGCAATGTTTCCGTACCATTCAAGCTTGTCCGGTGCGGCAAGTTCCGAAGAAATGGCATGACCGAGTGCAAGTGCCATGGGGAGCAGTACCACTGCCGCAATTGCGCCTCCGAGAAGGGAAAATACGGAAAAGCGCAGCACGGAAAGCCCGAATTCCTTGACACCCAGCAGAGAATAGCGGGTATCCGCACGTCTGTTATTCTTTACAAAGTGCATGATCGGCACTGCGCCTGCGGCAAACCAGATACAGCAGAACACACAGACAGCAAAGCCGATATAGAAATTCGTAATGAGAATCACTGCAAGCATCAGCGTGTACAGCAGTGGTTTTTTCTTGTGAATGAGCCGTTCCAGACCGATCATCAGAAGCGGAAAATAAATTACGCAGTCCGTCCACATAATCTGCTGCAGGAAGGCAAGCATATAGGCGCAGGCCGCATAGGCAACCGCACCGCCGACGAGAACGGGGGATCGGCTTTCGGTTTTATAGCGCAGAAATCCAAGACAGGTCACCGCACTCAGACCGATCTTGACAGGCACGAGCCAGTCGATAAAGTTCAGAAGCCCCTCAATCGGAATCAGCGGCAGGAGCAGCGTAAAGATGCTGTTGGTGTAATAGGCACTCTGCGCCCACTGGTTAAAGCCAAGACCGCCGTTCCATGACCAGAAGAGATCGGCGAGGGAATCTGCCTGCTGTTTTTCTGCGTACATAGGAAAGTACTGCGCCCAGAGGTCCATACTGATGATGGAATTTTCTCCGAACGGATAGATTTTCAATTGCATGTAGGCAATGAAACAGATACCGAATGCCAGCAAAAAGCTGATGCCGTAGGGAATTGCGGAAATCCCAATTTTCCGCAACTTTTGTGAATTCATTTTCTATACCCTCATTTCATCAATGAATTTTCTCTCCGTTTCTATTATACCGTATTCTGATTTTCTTGTCAAGAAAAACCAAAGAATGCGTAAAAACAGGCACAAAAAGCACATCCCACTTTGTAATCAGGATGTGCTTTTGATTCTTATTCTGTTTGTATCCGATTACTTTACCGGAACGATCCAGCCGAACGGATCCTCCAGTCTGCCCCACTGGATACCGGTCATCGTGTCGTAGATCTTCTGGGAAACAGGGCCGATCTTGTTGCCGCCGATTTCCATGACCTTGTCGCCCCACTTGAGGTGGCCAACGGGAGAAATAACTGCCGCCGTACCCGTACCGAATACCTCGTCAAGCTTGCCCTCATCGTATGCCTTGGCAACCTCCTCGATCGTAATGCGGCGTTCTGTCACCTTCATGCCCCAGCTCTCGCAGAGCTGGATAACGGACTTTCTCGTAATACCCGGCAGGATGGAACCCTGCAGCTGCGGTGTGATCACTTCGCCGTCGATGATGAAGAAGATGTTCATTGCGCCGACTTCCTCGATATACTTCTGCTCCACGCCGTCAAGCCACAGCACCTGGGAATAATTCTGCTTGTGTGCCTCGTCCTGACCGATCAGGGATGCAGCGTAGTTGCCGCCGGTCTTAACATAGCCCATACCGCCACGAACGGCACGGACATACTTGGTTTCAACATAGATGTTCACAGGATCCAGACCGCTTGCGTAGTAGGCACCGGACGGTGAGAGAATGATGATGAACAGATAATGATCGCCGGGGCGAACGCCCAGGAAGGGATCTGTCGTGAAAATATACGGTCTGATGTACAGGGATGCACCCTCAGAATGCGGAACCCAGTCCTTCTCCACCTTCAGCAGCTCATTAAGACACTCCAGACACAGCTTTTCGTCGATCTCCGGAATAACCAGACGACGGTTGGACTCGTTCAGACGCTTGAAATTCTCCTCCGGACGGAACAGCTGAATGTC
This sequence comes from Oscillospiraceae bacterium, assembly GCA_017521325.1. Classification (GTDB taxonomy): domain Bacteria; phylum Bacillota; class Clostridia; order Oscillospirales; family Ruminococcaceae; genus UBA3855. Next base: position 12,341 of record JAFXCV010000001.1, read on the forward strand.
GCCGCTTTCCGTACGGTATGCCTTCATGCCCTCAAATACGGTCTGACCGTAATGCAGGCACATTGCGGACGGATAGAGGGAGATCGGCCCATAGGGCTTGATCACCGGATCGTGCCAGCCCTGACCCTCGTCATAGGGCATGACCAGCATGTAATCGGTAAAGATTTTACCAAAACCGAGCTTGCTTTCATCTGCCGGCTTTTCTTTCAAAGTCGCAGCCTTTTCAAATTTGATTTCCATTTTTCAAGACTCCTTTGCCGTTAATCAACAGTCATGTATGACCGCTTCATTTTTCCGCAGAAACGGTCAGCGAGCTTCAGTGCGAGAAACAGTACACCGAATACAATGGCAAGTATGCAGACAATTTTGATGAAATTTTTCATAACCCGTACCTCCTGCGTTTTTACGTTGATTTTGTAACTATTCGGCGTCGGAAAATCCGCCGCTTTATTCCTTTATTATAGCACATTCCCTCCCCGATTTCCATAGCCTTTTTCAATTTTGGTGATATGAACAAATTTGACAGGTGTCAACTGTAAGCAATATACAAAATTATCTTCCGAGCATTGCATAATCTATTTGAATATGTTATAATAGTTATAACGACAGGGGTGGTGACATATATCGTATGACAGGCACATATATACGCATTAGGGGGGGTAATTTTATGAAAAGAATAAAAGTTTTTTTACTAAGAACAGCGTCCGTACTTTTTTGCACGGCATCGTTATGCATGTCCATTGCGTTTGCGGCGGATGGTACGGAAAATCCGGATACAATGTACACAACAGCACCAACCGAGGATTTTGCAGGTTTCATCAAGGGTGAATACGATTCGGAAGATCCGCCTCCAAGACCGCCCGAAACCACCGATGCCCCCATTGATCCGCAGGTCGGAGATTTCAACGGGGATGGAAACATCAATGCGATAGACGCATACGAGATCCTCGCACTTTCAGCACGAATTTCCACGGGATATTCTCCGGGCGACACGGAGCAGCTGTATGCAGATTACAATGATGATGGTCTTGTGAATGCGCTTGACGCAGCAAAGATCCTGCAGGATGCAGCGGCAGCGGCAGTTGGCGGCACCGTAAGTTGAGAGAACAGCGCAAATCCAAACAAAATAGAGGGCGGCAGCAAGCCGTCCTCTTTGCTTATAAAAAACGACGGCAAAACGCCGTCGCTTCTTTTTTAATCCTGATACGCAGAATCAATATCGAGATATTCCTCCAGACAAATCCCCTGCTCCATGATCTCCTTTGCATGCTCCACGCCCACATAGCGGATGTGCCACGACTCGTAGGCATAGCCTGTCAGATCCACCTTGTCCGCAGGATAGCGGATGATAAAGCCGTACTTCCAGCAGTTCTTCGCAAGCCACTTGCCCTCCGCAGTTTCCGCAAAGGTGTTGTCGATGCTGTTGCAGTCGATGGTGTAGCCCGTCTGATGCTCGGAATGCCCCGGTCTTGCGGAAATGCTGTCGGCATACTCCTTGCTGTAGCCGTTGACAATGCTGTCATAGCACTCCTTCTGGAAATCATAGGTGCGGTAATCCGAGGAATTTTCAATGTGAAGTCCCTGCGCCTTTGCATCAGCGACAAGCTTTTTGAATGCCTCCTCCGTCACGGGCAGCAGACCGGGATCATACTCCCTCGGCAGACTGTAGGTTTTGTTTGCAACGAGAATACCGTCCACATAGGTACAGCCGTCTTCAATGACCATCTCACGCACGGTCACGGGGATCTCCAGCGTTTTGCCGCTGCCCTTCACGGTCAGCGTGCAGCTTCCCTTCTGCAGTCCCATCAGCATGCCGTCCTGCGCTACATAGGCAACATTGTCGTCGCTGATGGAATATTCCGAAGCTGCGCCGAAATCAAGCGGCAGCTCCACCTGCTTTTCGTGGTTGACACGCAGATAGATATGTCCGCTTTCTGCATTTGCCGCCACGCCGTTGCCGTCCGTGGGCGGCTCGATGGGCGTTGTGGAAGCAGGAACCGTATGCGTTTCGGCAGGCTCTCCCACACTCTGCGTGGTGCTTGTCTGCAAGGGCTCTGTGTGTACATCGCTCGTCTGCGTGGACTGGGGGGGATTTTGCAAATCGGACTGTTCTTTGTCCTTCTGCTTGACGATCAGACCGATGGCGAAGATCAGCAGCAGACAAAGCGGCAGCAGCAATGCAATATATTTTCCTTTGCCGTCATTTCTGCGACGGCGTCTTTCTCCATATGTCATTGTCTTCTCTCCTTTTTATTCTGCGGAGTTCTGTTTCTGTTTGCTCTACCCCCATATTATACCACAGTTTTTTTGATTTGTCATCAGTTTTTTCAGATTTTCAGAAATTACACCGATTTTACACAGAAAATGATACGCAAACTCCAAAAAAATAATTTTTTTCGGAAAAATCTGTCACATTTCTATCATATGTTTCGATCACTATGATAGAGGGGTATGACGGAACAAAAACAAGCAGTCTGCACAAGATTTATTGTTGATTTTTGGCACATTTTTATTAGGAAAATACTTGCATTGTGTATAAATTTGATATATAAGGAGGGTATTCCTATGATGAAAAAGAATCTTCTCGCACTGTTAACAGCAATCTGCTGTGTTTCCGCTTGCGGAACAATGACTGCCTCCTCAGCTTGGTATCACTTCAGAACAAAAGACGGCGGCATCGGTTATGACTATCAATGTGAAATGTACAAGGGCTTTCTGGTGGAAACCGACGGCACGGAGTTAACAGAAGATATGCTGCAAGGACTGAGTGGCTTTTCTCAGCTTATTCCCTTGGAACACTTTACTTATACCACGGTGTGGGGAAAATGCAGCATTAACTATCAGCCGGAGGGTACGGCATACATGGTCGGCATCGACTCGGACGATGCCGAAACCCTGACGAAGCTCGGACGCAGTTTCATGCTTTCAAACGGCTGTGTTACACAGGTACGGCTTGTGGATTTTGAGAAATATGGCACTGCAGCCGCCGGTCCCACTGTGATCATCAAGCCAAAAGACGATGCGGCGGAACTCAACAGCGAGGTGATCCCCGAACTGGAAGGCTTTGAGTCCGTTTATAATCCGTATATGGGATACAAATTCACACGATATCATGCAGAAGAGTGCAATTGTGCTCTTTGTTCCGATCTGAAGGAAGTTTCACAGGGTGGTTATGACTATTATCTGTGCATGCAGGCTTTTGCGGATGAGCTTGCCGCAAAGTACAGTGATTTGATTGA
>JAFXCV010000072.1 GCA_017521325.1 Oscillospiraceae bacterium
GGAGTAACAAAACGTGACTCCATAAAAGGGTATCGTGTTTCACGAGATCCTTGTCAGGAAAGGTTGACGGGGTAACGAAACGTGACTCCGTCTCATGGAACAGCTGACCCAACGAATCTCCGACTCAGCTACCGTTTCGGTAGTCGAGGTATCATGCAGGGGGAGTTGTTTCACCGCCCCCTTGCTCAATCTGACGGAACGAATCGTTCGGTCAGGAGACCACCTCGTGAAACGCTAGGTGGTTTGCCGCAAGCAGTTATCCACCCGCACTGTTTCGGTGCAGGTGGCTTGACGGTGAACAATTCGTTCACCGTGACGGGACGAATCATCCCGTCATAAAAGAGACCACGTCGTGAAACACGACGTGGTCTACCAAAAGCAAACGATGGGGTCGTGAAACACGAGCCCATCGAAGATAAAACCACTGCCCTGATTTGGGGCGGCGGTTGCAGAGAATATAATCAACTTGAATCAAACGGTCGGGCGTAGAACACGCCCCACCACAAAACAAAAGCTGCCGTCAGTCTGGCTGACAGCAGCATGCATTTCAGGAGGAAAAATATGAATCAGAACACAAATCACAAGCCCGAAATCTTGAATCTCCCCGATGCCATTGCCGCAAAACTGGCGGCTGAAGAACTGCGTAAGCGCAGCGACCTGATGCTGAAAGCGCAGATCGAGCAGCTGCTTTGTCCGAAGCAGTTGAAGAACAAGGGATGATCGGGTAGCACTACTGTGCGTCGCTTCGTGTGTAGAAGGTGCTGCGTCCTGAGCCTTGCTTCACAAGCTGTCCTGCATCCACAAGCTGCTTGATGGCACTTTCTACGGAAGCCTTGCTCAGTGTGGGGCACAGTTCCATGATCTCACGCTTGGTGAATCTGCCGATCCTGCTTTCTGCTGCACGGCGAACCGTTTCGAGGGCTGGGGTTTTCTCACCCACCATATCCACACGCTCTTCAAAGTCACGATAGGCGGAAAGGATGGTCTGCAGCAGGTAGCGGATGAACGGTGTGGGGTCATCCGTCCCCATATCCCAGCCATTCTGGCAAGCCTGCAGCACATCATAGTAGGTGTCCTTCGTTTTGGCGATCTTGCTTTCCAGCGAAATATATCTGCCGATCTGATAGCCGGCACGATACAGAAGCAGCGTTGTCAGCAGTCTGCTCATGCGTCCGTTGCCGTCATTGAACGGATGAATGCAGAGAAAATCATGAATGAAAACAGGAATTAGAATGAGAGGATCGACCTCCTGCGAAGCAAGCATCCGGTTGAAGCTCTCGCAGATTGCCTCGACTGCCGCAGGGGTTTCATAGGGGGCAATGGGTGTGAACAGCACAAACTCCCGTCCGTCCGCATCCACCGCACTGATATAATTCTGTGTGTTCTTAAAGCTGCCGCCGATGTTCTTGTGCGAATACTTGTACAGATCACGGTGCAGCTGCAGGAGATAGTTCGGGCGCATGGGGATGTATTCGTAGTTCTCATGAATGGTGTTCAGCACATCACGATAACCCATGATTTCTTCTTCGTCACGACTGCGTGGCGTGGTTTTATCCGCAATGAGCTGCTGCAAACGAGTATTCGTGGTACGGATCCCCTCGATGGCATTGGAGGATTCGGTGCTCTGGATTCTGGCGATTTCCACCAGACGTTCCAGCTGTGCAGGCTTCTGCCGCAGATACAGCTCCTGCCGTCCCTTGTATTCGTGGATCTGTGCCACAAGCCCCAGAATGGTATTGTCCCACTGTCCGTCCTTCAGGACGCTGTAATCAAATGACCGCATCGCTTCTCCTGCCTTTCCTTGTTTTATCCTAATTATAATCAATTTTAGGAGAAAAGTCAAGGCATTATGCGAAGTTTCTCCTAAAAACAGTTTGTATCAGGAGAAACCCGAATATACAGCAGGCGAACACATTCATTGCTATTGCACAAACCCGACGACAAATTGTCGTTGAGTATGATGATTCCATTTTCCGAACGAGAATAGTATAATTGACTTGGGAGGGATGCACATGAAAATCGAAACCGAATATGCCGTGCAGATGCTGATTGAGATTCTGTTTGAAAAAGGACTGCTCAATCAGGAAACCTACCTCAACGTGATGAAAGAAATGAATCGGAACGAGCAGCAAAAAGCTGCTTAAGTGAGCCTGTTCAGAGAAATGGAGGAATGCTATGTACACAACAACAAAACCCGACCGCAACCGTGCGAGAAATGTGGTGTTCTACGGACGAGTTTCCACCGAGCATGAAGCACAGATCTCCGCACTGGAGAACCAGCTCCAGTGGTATGACGATCAGGCAAGATACCACCCCAACTGGAACATCATCGGCAAGTATATTGATGAGGGCATCACCGGCACACAGGCGAAAAAGCGTCCGTCCTTCCTGCGGATGATTGAGGATGCACGCAAAGGCAGATTCGATCTCATCGTCACTCGTGAGGTCTGCCGCTTCGCCCGCAACACTGTGGACACACTCATGTTCACCAGAGAGCTGCGGAACCTTGAAGTCGAGGTGTTCTTCGTGGAGGACAACATCTGGACGATGGATGGGGACGGTGAGCTGCGGCTCTCGCTGATGGCAACCCTTGCACAGGATGAAAGCCGCAAGGTCTCCGAGCGAGTGCGTGCCGGACAGTATATCAGCCGTGAAAACGGTGTGCTCTACGGCAACGGCAATATCCTCGGCTATGACCGAGTGGGCAGCACCTATGTCATCAACCCCGAACAGGCAGAAACCGTCCGCCTGATTTATGATCTCTATCTGCAGGGGCTTGGCATCAAGCGGATTGTCAACGAGCTGCAGCGGCTTGGCAGAAAGAATGCTTCGGGCAAGGTCAAATGGGAGATCGTCATGGTGCGGCGGATTCTGCGAAACGCCACCTACAAGGGCTATATCGGCTACAACAAATCCCACACCAACAACTACCTCGATCAGAAACGCATCAACAACAACGATCTGGATACCTACGTCTACAAGAAGGGTGACTTCGAACCGATCATCTCCGAGGAGCAATGGGATGCCTGCCACAAGATCATGCAGTCACGCACGAAAACCTTTGTGGACAGCAATGGTCACGAACGCTGCTTCGGGCATCGTATCTCCTCCGATCCGTGGCTGCGGAAGCTCAAATGCCATTGCGGCGGCGGATTCAAGCGGTACAAATGGCGTGTGAACAAGAAAAGCGGACAGGAGGTGTACGGTTATTCCTGCTACGCACGGAGTATGACTGCCAGCCGCAAGTATCTGGAAAACCACGGCATCTCTGCCGAGGGCATCTGTGACATCAAGGGCATCTGCGACTGGAAGCTGGAGATGATGGCGGAGAAGATCTTCGGGGAGATGCTGCCCGACCGTGCAGCAGTCATCGAGCAGGTCATGGCGACGATCGAAAAATGCAGCAGAGCGGAAAGCACCGCCGCCCATCGGGAACAGGATATGATGCAGGCGAAGATCACCCGTCTGGAAACGAAACTGCTCCGGCTGGTGGAACTGTACGCCGACGGTGAGATCGGCAAGGAGGAATACCACAGCGTCCGTGCTGCCACGCAAAAGGAACTGGATGCCCTGAACGCTGCTAAAACGCAGCAGGCAGACCCCGAATCCCTTGCGGGAGATGCGATCGACATGGCGAAGATCCGTCAGAGCCTGCGTGAGCTTCTGACCATCGAGCAGGGGAATATCCATAAGGAAATCATCGACAAATTCGTGTCCCGCATCATGCCCATGGACAACACCCACTTCGACTGGGTGATCAATCTGGGGGAAGAACGAAACGAACACATCCGCTGCTGCCTCACGGGACGAAAGAACAAGGCAGAGCTGACCATCTGTGACAGTGAGGACTGTCACAGTACATACTGGATTGCGGAAAACCTGCTCCCCGAAGCCCTTGCACATAAAAACACAGGGATTTGTGACCTGCGACACAGGCTGCTATCGCTGATCAGAACTAATCTCGGATTTGCAGAAATAGCAATATAATACGAACCCTCCCCGACTCGATGCGTTGGGGAGGGTTTTTGTGTGCAGAGATTGCTGTTTTGGATTCATTCCATCCATAATGAAATCGTCTTTAAGAAACTACCTTTGCATTTCGGGCAAAGCGGATGCAGATCTGCTTTATATAACTCGTTTTCACCGCATACAGGGCACTGTTGACGCATAGTTACAACATGTGTATGCGGGTCATTCCATTGGTGAAAACGGATCTCCTTTATTCTATGGACAAGGAGTGCATAGCAGCTTCCGCATTGCATTAACCGTTCACCTCGAAGAAACTGTGGGTTTTCATGCAAAGTACATACTGTTTTCAGAAAATCACCATGCTCACCATTTTCCACTTCGGCTTTGAAGTCAGAAACTGCCTTTTCCTCTTTTTCGTATTCCTCAGGCGGTGAAAGCATTGCGAATCCCCATGAAAACGACGCTTCATAATTGCATTCATTACATTTTAGTTTTACTCCACGCAATCAAATCACCTCGTCAATGTTTTTCCTCATTATACCACACACTTACTGAAAACGCAATGCCCCGACTCGATGAGTCGGGGAGGGTTTTTGTGTGTACAGAAAAGCCGCACTTGTGGCGGGGTGCGGCTGAGATATGGAAAATGTTCGACAAATTGGGAATCGTCTTAATCTGTTTTAAACAGACTCATATAAAAATCATACGCTGTTGAGCATTCTTCTACAGACAAATTTGTCGCTTTCACCAAATAATCAACTGCTTCTTTTTTTGATTCAAATTGCTTTAATATTGTTGTTACCTCCGCCATTCTGTTTAATGCATTATCAAATTCTGCAAAAGCTACACTTTTATCGCTTAACTGATACAACCTATATTTTAACATTTTCATTAAATTTGCGTCTGCTGTTCTTTGATAATCTTCACTCTTAATCTTATGACCTGCAAATAATTCATTTATTGTTATACCCAATATATCACACAATGGCTCATACAAGGAAGCATCGGGCAGACAAATTCCATTTTCCCACTTTGAAACGGACTTATTGGTTGTGTTCAGTATTTCAGCAAGTTGGGTTTGTGTCATATTTTTGCTTTTACGACATTCTGCAATAAACCTTCCGATTTCAATTTGATTCATAATACCACTCCTTTCGGTACATAGTATATCATCATATCTTTAGCTATTAAACCCATCAAAAGTAGAATTGCAAACTCTTATTTATTGTCCTTTTCATTATACCACACCCCAACAGAAAACGCAATGCCCCGACTCGGCTGAGTTGGGGAGGAGAGTCTGCATCAATGCCCTAAGGAGATTAGTAAAAAATTCTCAATAGCAATGATGCTCTGCGAAGCAAGCATCATGCGGTTGGAAAACCATATCGTAAAAAGAAAAGCTCCCGATCACTCGGAAGCTTTCAAATGCGTCTAATTGCGCAGACGCTGCGCTGGCTCCCCCAGTTGGACTCGAACCAACGACAACTCGGTTAACAGCCGAGTGCTCTACCGACTGAGCTATGGAGGAATCTGTGAGGGACTTTGCCCCTCTCTGATGATAGTATATGCAGAAAGTGTGGATTGTATACACGGTTCTGAAACTTTTTTATTCCACGCCGCTTCTCATGAAGCGGCGTGGATTTATGAGTTACATCTTATTGAGCGTATCCGTCAGGATCGTTCTGAGCGTCTGCGGATCGCAGTTGCCCTTGAGTTCCTTCATGCATCTGCCAAAGATGGACATCAGAGCCTTTTCCTTGCCGCCCTTATAGTCCGCAACTGCCTTTTCTTCAGCAGCAATCACTTCCTTCACGACCTTTTCCACAAGACCCGTGTCGTTGGACATCACATAGCCGTTTGCTTCCGCATAAGCTACAGGCTCGATGGTGGTATCCTCAAACATCGCTGCAAGGATCTTCTTGCCGTTTGCACGGCCTACCTTGCCGTCCATAACAAGCTTGATCAGCTCGCCCAGTGCAGTGCCGTTGATGGAAAGCATGTCATAGGTCATCTGTCTCTTGTTGAGGATGCTCATGATCTCGGAGATCATCCAGTTTGCCGCATCCTTTGCGTTGCCGCAGACTGCATAGGCAGCCTCAAAGCACTCGCACAGCGCAATGCTCTTGATCAGCTGTGTTGCGTCGTATTCACTCAGTCCCAGTTCCTCGGTGTAACGTGCAAACTTCTCCTCAGGAAGCTCGGGCAGGGATGCCTGAATGGAATCGAACCATGCATCGTCAATGACAACGGGCATCACGTTCGGATCGGGGAAGTAACGGTAATCGCCCGCAGTTTCCTTGTTTCTCATCGCAAAGCTCTTGCCCTTGATGTCATCCCAACGGCGTGTTTCCTGCACGAGAACCTCTGTACCGTTTTCGATCGCATCAATGTGACGAGCTGTCTCGTATTCGATCGCATGCTTGATCGCCTCGATGGAGTTCATGTTCTTCATCTCGGTACGAACACCAAGCTTGTCGCTGCCCTCGGGGCGAACGGAAAGGTTCACGTCGCAGCGCATTGTGCCGTGCTCCATAGCGCATTCTGCAACCTTTGCATAGCGCAGCAGCATCTTCAGACGCTCCAGATATGCCTCTACTTCCTCAGCACTGGAAAGATCGGGCTGGCTTACGATCTCGATCAGCGGAACGCTTGTGCGGTTGAAGTCCACATGGGTGGTATCCTCCGCAATATCGTGTACGAGCTTACCGGCATCCTCCTCCATGTGGATCTGCTTGATGCGCACGCTCTTCTTGCCCTTGGAGGTTTCGATTTCCACGGTGCCGTTTACGGCAACGGGCGCAAACCACTGTGTTGTCTGGTAGGCACAGGGCAGATCGGGATAGTAGTAGCTCTTCTTATCAAATGTGGTTGTGCGGTTGATGTGGCAGTTGAGCATCATGCCGGCTTTCATGCCGTAATCCACAACACGCTTGTTGACAACGGGCAGCATGCCGGGCATACCGCAGCAGGCAGGGCAGACATGTTCATTCGGGCCTGCGCCGTACTTTGCGTTGCAGGAGCAGAAGATCTTGGACTTTGTGGCAAGCTCCACATGCACTTCCAGACCAATGACAGTTTCGTATCTCATGATTATTCGCCCTCCTTTTCAAACAGCTTTGCAGCTGCAAGCAGCGCACCTTCGGAAAACGCCTTGCCGATCAGCTGAACGCCGCCTGCCACAACGGTGGGAAGTCCTGTAATGGATGCAGGTGCTGTGTAGAGGTTTTCTGTGAAGGAAAGATATCTGTCCGCCTTCACATCCTCCGTTGTATAGGCAGTCTTTGCACAAACGGGTGCAAGCACTGCGTCGTACTGCGCAAAGATCGCATCGAAAGCCTCTGCAATCACACGGCGCATGCGCAGTGCCTTGTCATAGACCTTCATATAGTTCTCGGTCGAAAGAGTATCGGAACCGAACAGGATTGCTGTCTTGAGCAGATCACCGAATGCCTCGGTACGGCTGTTGGTGTAGAGTTCATCAATATTGGTGAAATTCTGGCTGCGGTAGCCGTACTTCACGCCGTCATAACGGGAAACGTTATTGCAAAGCTCCGCACTCATCAGGATGTTCCATGCAATGCGTGCAGCGGAGAGCTTTGTTTCCTCGATTTCGCAAACCTCAACGCCGTTTGCGGAAAGTGCTGCCTTTGCAGCTGCAAGCTTTTCAGCAGTCTGCGCATCCACGCCGTCAGTCAGGGATTTCACAATTGCCACACGGCAAACCTTCGCATCCTGTGCAGTCGCTGCGGCGCACTGCTCTTCGGAAAGGCTTGTGCCGTCCTTATCATCATGTCCTGCGATTGCCTTGAGCACCTCAAAGCACTCATCTGCGGACTTTGCCATCACACTGACAGTTTCGCCGGAGCATGCCACCGGAATTGTACCGTAACGGGAAACCGTGCCATAGGTGGGCTTGACGCTCACAAGGCCATTCACAGCTGCTGCACGGCGCACGGAACCATTCACATCCATGCCGACAACTGCCGTCACGCCGCCCTCTTTGAGGATCTCAGCGGAGGCATTCACCAGTGTTCCGTCAGCCTCGGGAGTTCCATTATAGGAAGTTTCGCCCAGCATGTCAATTGCAAATTCACCGACATCTGCCTTGCCGCCGATGGCATAGCCTGCCTGCTGAAGTCTTGTCACAACCTCGGCATCGAACAGGCTCATATAGCCGTCAAGCATCTTGGAGCCTGCTGCTGTGGGCATCTCCTTTGTCAGGATCATATCATCCACAACGACCATGCGGTCTGCTGCGGCATCTGTTTTTGCTGTATAAAATTTCATTCCGTTTTCCTCCTCATCTTACTCTACGACACGGGGAACGCACCAGTAGCCCTCATCGGTTTCGGGTGCGCCACGCTGGAGGTCTTCCCTTGAAAACGGCTGGGAAGCGACATCCTCACGCACAACGGTCAGAATGGGCATCACATGTACCATTCTCTCAACATCGGAAGTATCCACTGCATTGAGAACTTCCAGTTCCTGTTCACGGCTTGCGCAGAATGCCAGAAAATCTTCCTTCTGCGTATCGGTAAGGCTCAGCTGATTGAGCATTTCAAGTATTCTGAGTGTATCTCTTTCCATACAAGCTCTCTCCTTTTCTCTGATATCGAAGCAGTCCGCCCGTCACAGAACGGACGGACTGAAAATTCCGTATTGATGACTTAGGCAATGAAATACAGGTACTTTTTCTTGGGAGGGTACTGCGTACCCTTACCCGCTAAAGGCGATCACCTTTTGAATCTGTTTCATTTCCAAATTAACAGAACTTAATCTCTTACCTTGATGTGAACTTCACGCAGCTGAAGCTCGGTAACTTCGCCCGGTGCGCCCATCATCAGATCCTGCGCATTGCCGTTGAGCGGGAATGCGATAACGTCACGGATGGTTTCTTCACCGGCAATCAGCATGATCATTCTGTCAACACCCGGTGCCATGCCTGCGTGAGGCGGTGCGCCGTATGCAAATGCGGTATAAAGTGCGCCGAACTTTGCCTTGAGATCTTCCTCGCCGTAGCCTGCAATCTCAAATGCCTTTCTCATGATCTCGGGGTTGTGGTTACGAACCGCACCGGAGGAAAGCTCCACGCCGTTGCAGACAATATCATACTGGTATGCGAAGATCTCCAGCGGATCCTTGTTCATCAGTGCATCCATACCACCCTGCGGCATGGAGAAGGGATTGTGTGTGAAGTCGATCTTATTGGTATCGGGATTCAGCTCGTACATCGGGAAATCCACGATGAAGCAGAACTCGAAGGAATCGTCCTTGATCAGTCCCAGCTCGTTTGCAATCCATGTTCTCATCTCGCCCGAAAGCTGGTTGATTACCTTTGCGGTATCGCTGATGAAGAACAGGGATTCGCCCTCCTTGATGCCAACGAGAGCCGTCAGCTCAGCCTTCTGCTCATCGGTCAGGAACTTTGCGATCGGGCCCTTGTACTCGCCGTCTTCCAGCGTAATATAGCCGATACCGAACTTCATGCCGATGCTTCTGGAATATGCGTCAATTGCCTTTTCGAAAGCCTTCTTGCCGTCGCCGTCACCGTCCTTCTTCACGAGGTAGTTGGCAACGATACCACGAACGAGCTTATTCTTGAACGGCACTGTTCTGCCGTTGATGGTCAGGAATTCATGCTTTGCAAAGAAATCCGTCAGATCCTGAATCAGCAGGGGGTTTCTGAGATCCGGCTTATCGGTACCGTACTTGAGCATGGATTCTGCAAAGGGAATGCGGCGGAACGGGGGCTTGGAAATTTCCTTATCGGAAAATTCCTTGAAGGTGTTGTAGATCACCTTTTCAGCGATGTCAAATACATCCTCCTGTGTTGCGAAAGCCATCTCAAAGTCGAGCTGGTAGAATTCGCCGGGGGAACGATCCTGACGAGCATCCTCGTCACGGAAGCAGGGAGCGATCTGGAAATAACGGTCAAAACCGGATGCCATCAGCAGCTGCTTGAACTGCTGCGGAGCCTGCGGCAGAGCGTAGAACTTGCCCTTGTGCTTACGGCTGGGAACCAGATAATCTCTTGCACCCTCGGGAGAAGATGCAGTCAGAATGGGAGTCTGGATCTCCATAAAGCCCATGTCCTCCATCTGACGACGCAGGAAGCTGAGAATCTTGGAACGCAGCACGATATTATTGTGGATCTTGTTGTTGCGCAGATCCAGATAACGATACTTCAGGCGAACTTCCTCTCTTGTCTGTGTGGAAGCGTCGATCTCAAACGGAAGTCCGAGCTGGCAGGGGCCGAGTACCTCGATCTTTTCTGCACGAACCTCGATCAGACCGGTGCTGATCTTGGGGTTGACGGTTTCTTCATCTCTCATGGTAACCGTACCCTCAACCAGAACAACGGTTTCCTTGGACATGCCTGCGATCAGGCTGTCATCGGAGAATACGATCTGGGTTACACCATAGTGGTCACGCAGATCCACGAAAAGCACGCCGCCGTGGTCACGGATCGTGTCAATCCAGCCGGTCAGCTTGACATTCTGCCCGATATGATCGGGGTTCAGCTCATTACAGGTATGAGTTCTCAACATAGCATTTTCCTCCAATAGTTTCTGATATAGTATTCCTTCATGACGGAAATCCATACATCTTGTATAAAAACAAAAAAACTTCCGTCCCTGAACATGGGACGAAAGTTAACTTCCGCGATACCACCCAAATTGATCGTTGCCGATCCACTCGTTTGCATCCTTACGGGATGAACGTGCGGTTCTACTCATCGGAATCCCGATTTTCTTCCGCAGGCTCCGGAGTGTTTTTCTCACAGGACTTGCTGCTGTATTTCCACCATCAACAGCTCTCTTTGAACAAGCACCCTGCAGTACTCTCTCCATCATCGCCATTATAGATACAGTATATCATATTTTTTTGGCGATGTCAATAGCAAAATTTCAAAAATCGAACGACAAAATACGGGAACGGATTCGTCAGATTTTACAATGGAAAAGCCTTACACTCCATCGTTTCTGCGCTCAAAATTTACATCAGAATCAAGGAATTCCCGCAGCAGAACTCCCTCAAGCCCCAGCGCACAGCCGACAAGTGTTTTGACATATGCCATTTCTGAGGTCATTCCGTTCATGCAGCATGCACCGTGAGCGATCGCATCGCCCGTTGATTCGTAGAAGAATGCCTGCGGACTGCAGGGGGCTAAGAATACAGGAATTTCACGTTCCCTGCACCTGTCAAGGAGATACAGGACGGAGGAGGAGGCGTATTCCCCTTCCCCATTTTTTCGTTCCACGCAGACGGACTGCGAATGATAGGTGCCGTGGACGATCGCCCGAACGCCGTCAAGGCAGATTCCATCATAGCGAAGCCCCACATACGGCATGATCTGCAGAACACAGGGCGTGAGATCGGACATGCGGTCAAGCAGAAGCTCCTGTGTCTCAAATGCTCTGCCCTCAGCTCTTGCAGGATGCTCCATATCAATTATAACCGCTTCACGGCTGAAGAAGTCCTGACTATAATTGCCGCATTGCAGGAGAGTTGCACCGTAGTGCAGGTACATTTCCCCATCGCTGTTGCGATAGACAGCATAGACATTGGGGGCAATGCCGTTCATAATCAGTTCCACAGCGGCACGGAAATTGTCGTGACCGTTGGTTTCCGCAAAAGAAAGCGGAAGCTGGGCGGATACCATGCATACGGGGATTTCAAATCCCGCCAGAGCAAGGGATAAAAGTGAGGAGGTGTAAGCAAGCGTATCCGTTCCGTGAAGCACAATCACACCATTATATGCATTCCGATTCACATCGGAACGGAAGAAACGCAGGAGTATATTCCAGCTGTCGAGCGTCATGTTTTCGCTCAGAATATCCAGCGGCATCACGGAATCAAATTGAATTTTATCGCAGTATTCCGGGTAATTCCGATAGAACGCACTGATAATCTCTACATTTTTTGCATCGGAATAGCGGATTCCCTCGGCGTTGACAGAAGAACAGATCGTACCGCCTGTCAGCACAACCAGTATTTTTTTGCGCTGCAATTTTTCATCCCCTTTTTCTGATATAATAAAAAATCCATCAGCATTTGCTGATGGATTTTCATGGCTCCCCCAGTTGGACTCGAACCAACGACAACTCGGTTAACAGCCGAGTGCTCTACCGACTGAGCTATGGAGGAATCTATATCGGCATCGTTCTAATTTCCCGGGCCGTGACCAGCCAAGTATTTTCGACGCAAAAGAGCTTAACTTCCGTGTTCGGAATGGGAACGGGTGGAACCTCTTTGCAATAGACACCGATTATAGTGGTGACCCGTACCAGACTCGAACTGGTGTTGCCGCCGTGAGAGGGCGGAGTCTTAACCGCTTGACCAACGGGCCTGATAGGTGGTGCACCATCGGGGACTCGAACCCAGGACCCACTGATTAAGAGTCAGTTGCTCTACCGACTGAGCTAATGGTGCATATCACTTAGTTATTATACCAC
>JAFXCV010000073.1 GCA_017521325.1 Oscillospiraceae bacterium
AGATACATTCTATCTCAAGCTCCAGTACACTGACGGAAGCGGCGAAACCCAGTATTCGACAATTGCAGAAGCAAATGCAATCAAGGGTGAGTGGGTACAGCTTGCAAATCCGAATTACAAGATTCCGTCCGATGCTAAGAACATGTCCATCTACGTGGAAACCGCAGAAAGCACGATCAACTTCTACATTGATGAAGCAATCGGCGCACTGCCGGGTACAAAGGTTGAAGGTCCCGCACCGATCAGCTTCATCCTTGGCGATGTAACCTGCGACGGCGTGATCAACGGCTTTGACGTTGCAGCGGCTAAGAAGGGACTCACAAAGGATCTGGCAAATGCATCCGCAAAACTTGCTGCTGACGTAAATCAGAACGGCAAGTTCGAAGTGGTGGACGTTGTGCAGATTGTGAAGTTCGTAATGGGACAGATCGACAAGTTCACAGCAGATGAGCAGACCGAAACTCCCGACAACAACAATAATAATAACAACGATAATAACAATAATGATAATAACAACAGCAATGTCACTGTTTCCATGGCAGAGTACACTGCGCAGTGTGCTGCAAAGATGGTGGAGAAGGAGCCGGAAATCGACAGAACCGAACATTCCGGCAGATCCTATGGTACACTGCAGAAGGTGAAATATTATTCCAACACCTGCAAGCGTGAGCGCAGCTTCAACATCCTTCTTCCTGCAGGTTATTCCACAAGCAAGAAGTACCCCGTTCTGTATGCAATGCATGGTTACTATCAGAATGAAGATACTCTGGCAAGTGAAACAGACGAAACCATGCGTCTGCGTCAGATCATCGGCAATGCAATTGCAGCCGGTGAGGCAAAGGATATGATCATTGTATATCCCTACATCTATGCAAGTGCAACGCAGGCAGGCGCAACCGGCATGGACGATGCAAATAATGCAGCGTATGACAACTTCATCAATGAACTGACAAATGATCTGATGCCCTATATCGAGAAGAACTATTCTGTTCTGACCGGTAAGGACAACACTGCGATCACGGGCTTCTCCATGGGTGGAAGAGAATCGCTGTATATTGCGCACAAGCTTCCCAATATGTTCGGTTATGTAGGTGCAATCTGCCCTGCTCCCGGCGTAACGCCCGGTCTGATTGCAGAGAATGATTACAAGTTCACGGGCGAATCTCCCTATCTGCTGCTGCTGACAGCGGGTTCCAACGACCAGACAGTTTTCAATACCCCCGAGGGCTATCACAATATTATGACAAAGAATGGCGTACCGCATATCTGGCACTATGTCAACGGCGGTTATCACGGCGGTAACTGCATCCGTGCGCATATGTACAATTTTGTAAGGTTTGCATTTAAGGCGAAATAAGAAAATCAAATATTTTCCCTTGTAATGATGGTCAGGCGAAAGCCTGACCATCATATTTTACACCTTTTTTATTACTGAATATTAACAAAACATTAAATTGCGATTTTAAGCTTTAACATTTATAGAAACTTCATTTTTAAGGTGGATTTTTATACATGTGAAAATAATATTTACATAAAAAATAAAACAATCATACAAGAACATTCTTAACTTAAATCATGTTCGAGATTGCGCCGTTTTTCTTTGAAAAACCTCTGAAATTCCAACAAAAAAGCCGCATCCAAAAAAATTATAAAAAATATTGGAAATACTATTGACAAATGACGTTTACTGTGGTATAATATACATGTTGTTAACAATTCTTCGCTTTGTACAAAGCATAAAGATTCTTTTTTTATCTACCTGTCAATTTTGAACAAACTGTTAAAACGGACTTAGTAGGAAAACTGAAAATTTCTAAATTCAAGCGAAGATGCGTTCAACGCTGATTACAATAAGGACGGCTATATCAACCAGGCAGACAAGACTGCAATTTCCGCACTCATTTCCTGATCTGACATTATCACACAAGACGTCGCAGCAAACCAACCCTCTCATCATAACAACAGCCGTTACATAAAAGAAGCAGCCCCCTTTTTAGGGGGCTGTTTCTTTCTGTTTGAATTATTCTTCATGCGTCATTCTCGGTGCATTGGGAGTTTTATCATCGTATTCAAAACGGATGCTGTGCATATTCAGTCCGCTTTGTGCAAAGAACAGGCGGATTGCAGTATAATGTGAAAACAGCGGGATTCCGGTGCTGAAGGAAACGGGTTTGCCTTCCGTTCCGTTCCATGTGAACGTACCGCTTGCGGAGCCCATGCTGAAAAGGGTTACAGGAATCTGTGCAAGGGGACTCTGCGTGGAGCTTGCAGTGAGCGTGACACGGTAGAATCCCGGATTCTCTACAACCAGCGCAAAGCTGTGGACGGTACCCTTATCTGTGCGGATATCGCTCAGATCAAGTGTCAGATCCTTATCCAGATCATGGAATACAACGGGAGCGTCGCTTGCCTGTTCCTTCTGCGGGCGGTTGAGGATTTCGACCTGCACTTTCTCATTCATGAGCCGCTTCATGGCATTGGTACCCATCAGGAAACGGCAGATATTTGCGGCATTTCTTTGCAGCTCGCATCTGAGCAGTCTTCCGTTTTCAAGCTCGGAGAGTGTGTTGTCCTCGTGTTTGCTGCCGTCGGCGCATACCATGTAGACGTCGTTCTGTGCCCTTGCCATGGCAGCAAAATTGTTGCGGGAAACCTTCTCCTCACGGCTGTTGACATTTGCCCACCAGTCGGTCATGGTAAATCCCGTAAATCCCCATTCCTTGCGGAGGATGATGGTATTCAGATCATAGCTTCCGGCAGTCCACAGACCGTTGACGCAGCCGTAGGTGGTCATAATGGAATCCGCATCGCCCTCCTTGACGGCGATCTCAAAGCCCCTGAGGTAGATCTCACGCAGCGCACGCTCGGAAACCACGGATTCGAGGAAGTGACGGTTCGTTTCCTGATTGTTGCCGCAGAAATGCTTGATCGTGCCTGTCACGCCTGCGGAATGCAGACCACGCAGCTGTGCAGCCGCTATATTGCCTGTCAGATAGGGATCTTCAGAGAAATACTCGAAGTTTCTGCCGTTAAGCGGATGTCGGTGAATGTTCATACCTGGGCCGAGCAGACAATCTACCTTGTTTGCGGTCATTTCAAGACCGGTGAGGGAGAACAGCTCCTGTGCAAGACTCCGGTTGAAGGTTGCGGCAAGGAGTGTGCCGTTGGGTAAGCTGAATGCATGGGTGCCGCAGTCCAGACGCATACCGGAAGGACCGTCGGAGCAGCATGCACAGGGGATTCCGAAGCCTTCAAGAGAATCGGAAACACTGCCAAATGCGGAGGCTGTGCCGGGAGTTACCCTCGGACTTCCCATGCCCTCGCCACGGATGATGCAGGAAAGGTCCTCATCGGAAAGCTGACCGATGAAATCGTCCATTGCAGCGTTCCCCTGCAGAACATCCGCAAGGCGGATGCCCTTATCGCCGGTGTAGGGAATCTCTGCCGGAAGACCTGCAATTCTGCGTGCAGGCTCGTCCACTTTATTCAGGGCAACGGGTTCTTCGCCGAGAGTCACAGTTCCGTTTTCGCTGATCACAGGGCGGAATCTTGTGAATTCCTCCACGGGTGCCATTGCCTGCTCGCACTGCTTGACAACACAAAGCTGCGGGATATTGACGGCATGTACGGGCATAGCACTGCGCACATCCGTGCCTGCATGGAAACGGTAGTCACCCTCCTCCAGTACACAGCAGAATGCATGTCCTGTGATGCCTGTATCATCGTAGGATGCAAGCTCGGAGAGCTTCACGGCAATGCACAGCTCCTGTGTTTCGCCCGGTGCGAGTGTGTTTGTCTTTTCAAAGCCGCACAGTACACGCAGGGGCTTGCCGAGTCTGCCCTGCGGTGCTTCAACATAGAGCTGCACGACCTCCTTGCCGCTGTAGCTGCCTGTATTTTTCACCGCAATGCGGAATGCAATTTCGTCGCCCTTTTCCTCTGCGGAAATCAGATCCCATGCAAATTCTGTATAGGAAAGACCAAAGCCGAACGGATACAGCACTCTGTCCTTTGCAAAGGTTTCAAAATAGCGATATCCGACGTAGATGTCCTCTTTGTAGTAATTCTTGTCACGGTCGCCGAAATAGGCATCGGACGGATAATCCTTGACGCAAAGCGCAATGGTATCGGGCAGCTTGCCGGAGGGGCTGATTTTTCCTGTCAGCACATCCGCTGTACCCGTGCCGCCTGTCATGCCGCCCTGCCATACATAGAGCAGTGCGTCGGGGGCGCAGCGTTCGAGATCGCCCATGTCGATGATATTGCCCACATTCAGCAGCACGATCATCTTGTCAAAGGCTGCCCTTACCTTGAAAAGCATGTCCTTTTCGGCTGCACTGAGCAGGTAGGAGCCTTCTTCAAGACGGTTGTCCTGTTCCTCGCCGGCAGTTCTGCCGATGATGACAACAGCGGTTTTGCACGCATCTGCGGCATTTTTTACAAGCTCCTCCGTCAGGGGCATTTCCTCCTGTGACCAAGGCTCACCGCCCCAGCCATCACCGAGGTTGATCGGATGCGCCTCGTCCCATGCTCTGTAGGTGTCGAGCAGTGCGGCATTTACCTTAACGCCGCTTTCGAGCAGTCCGTCGAGAATTCCCGTGACCTTTGCAACATTGACCATACCGCCAGAGCCTGTTCCGCTTTTGTAATAGTGCAGCTGCATGCGGCCGAATACGGCAATTTCTTCTTCCATGGAAAGCGGCAGTGCGCCGCCGTTATTTTTCAGCATCACAATGCCTTCCGAAACCGCAAGCGCAGCGGTCGAAAGATATTGATTCCAGTCCAGTGTTCTGTTCATAGCAGGATCCCCCGATCTTTCAGTTTGTATCATCATTATAGCAGATTATCTGAAGAATTGATATCATGACTATTGCATTTTTATCACATTCATGGTATAATGAAGAAAAGATTGTTTATGGAAATCGAGTCGGAAAATTCCTGAAATTACGGATATTGAGGTGATGGTATGATCAGTGAAAAGGGAAAGGTTGCGATTATCGAAAAATACATCAGTCGTGAAACAACGGCGGACACGCACAAGAACGAAATGCGCTTTTATAATCTTGTCAAGCTCGGCAGAAGGGAAGAAGTGCTTGCGGCACTTGAACGCAAAGGCTTTGAAAAAAATGTGGATAAACCGCTTTCGGATAACCCCCTGCAGAGCCTGAAATACCATCTGACCGTGACGGCGGCAATGCTTGCAAGATTCTGCATTGAGGGCGGTATGAACTGCAACAGCGCATATGAGCTGTCGGATCTCTACATCAGGCGTGCGGACAGGGCGGCATCCCAGGAGGAGATCATGCAGATCAACCGTGACATGTGTCTGGATTACGTCAGACACATGGAGAAGCTGCGCAAGGACCGCATTTACTCCAAGCCCATTGTCATGAGCATTGATTTCATCTATGCAAATCTTCACCGCAGAATCACAGCGGCAGAGGTTGCATCAGCCGTGAAGCTCAACGAGAATTATTTTTCAAAGCTCTTCAAGCAGGAAACGGGAATGCCTGTGAGCCGCTATATCCTTTTGCGTAAGATCGAAACGGCACAGAATCTGCTCATACATTCGGATTACAGCTGTGCGGAAATTTCCGAGCTTCTGGCGTTTTCCTCACAGAGCCATTTCATTTCCCGTTTTCGTGAGGAACTGGGCGTGACGCCCCATGTTTACAGAAATGAGCATTTCAATCAGATGGAGTTGACATCTGACTGAAATAAGGAGGAACATATGAAACTGAAAAGACTATACAGCGCAGCACTTGCAGCTGCAATCTGCATTTGTTCGCAGCCTGCTGTCAAGGCACAGGAATCCCCGAAGCTTGTGGATTCCGGCATTGACTATACCGAATGCACCGAAACGATCAACAACCCTGCGGCAGGCTACACAAGTCCGCTGTGGTATTCCTGCAAGCCCGAGAATACCCCTGTTTACAGCCCTTCGGGAAATCTTGTGCTGCTGCTTGTGGACATCGGCGGCTTTTCAAGCGGCGTCAACGGCGTCAGGGATGATGATGGAAACTACACGCCCGGTGTGGATTACGATCTGGATGAAACGTTTTTCAAGAATTTCCGTGAAACACTTTCGTATTGCAGGCGCAACGGAAGCACCATTGCCATCCGTTTCCGCTATGATGCCAACGGCTATTCGAATCCGGAGCCTGCCACCTATGAAAAGATGGTCGAGCACATCGAACAGATCCGTGCGGATGGCTTCTTAGAGGATTACAAGGACATCATCGCCTATGTGGAAACGGGCTTTGTCGGCTCGTGGGGTGAGCATTGGGGCGGCAAATACTGTTCCATGCCCGACAAGGCAAGACTTGTGGATATCCTGCTGGACGTGGTTCCGGAGGAAATCCCCATCACCGTGCGTACGCCCCTGACCTTTGCGACATGGGCAGGCATCGAGGAATCGGAGCTGGGCGAGTATATTTCAGAGCCTGGCAGTGATGCATCCAGAATCGGACTGTACAATGACGGCTACATGGGTTCGGATTCGGATCTGGGAACCTACCACGATCGTGAACGGGATACCACATGGCTTGGCAGACAGGCAGTGACATCGTATTTCGGCGGCGAATTTTCGGGAAATCTGGAGTTTACCAAGCAGTACGACACCTATCTCCCCGAAAATGCCATTCCCGAAATGTACAAAACGCACCTGAGCTACATCAATTCCAATATCTATCAGCTCTATAAGGATTACACCTTCGGTGAGCAGTATGATGTGGAAAATGTCGATAACAGTGCGTATTATGGCGAAACGGTGTTCAAATTCATGCGTGACCACCTTGGCTACCGCTTTGTCATCCGTGATTCCGATCTGAGCGAAGAAGTAGAACAGGGCGGTGTCCTCACCGTACAGACAGAAATTGAAAACACGGGCTTTGCAAATCCCATCAAGGAGCAGAAGGCAGAGCTGATTCTCGAAAAGGATGGGAATTACATCAGAACCGATTTGGATATTGACACACGCACATGGTATTCGAGAACGACGGTGACGCCGGAATTTCAAATGAAGATTCCCGGCGGTCTGGAACCGGGTGAGTGGAATGTCTTCCTCAAGCTTTCCGTCGGAAACAATACGATCGAGCAGATGCACATGCGCTCCGTCCACTTTGCCAACAATGATGTGTGGAATCCTGCGCTCGGTGCAAACTATTTCGGAAGCTTCACTGTGACGAAGGGAACAGATTCCGCACAGCTTGCGGACGGCAGCTTCTATCAGGTGAATGCGGAAGGGGAGATTGCACGTTCGGACGGCGAGATGTACAACTGTATTCAGATCTGCGAGTCGGACGGCTGTGTGACAAGTGCGTATGAAATCTCGGAGGATACGCTGTGCGTGGAAGAGGAGGACAAGCGTCTGTACCTTGCAAGCGATGACAGATATCTGTATATCACAGCGGAAATTCCGCAGGATGCGGCCGGTCCTGTGTTCAATCTCCAGATCAAAAATGCGGATAAGGGTTCATTCCACTGGCTCTATTATCAGCAGAACGGATTTGTCTATTTCAATGGCGGTTATCCTTATGGTTGTGTGTACCGCAACGGGGGCAGCATTGTGGAATTCCGCATTCCCTTTGGTGAGATCATGGGACTCGGTGCCGGTGTGAAGCTGGAGAATGTCCGTGTGTCCATTCAGGATGAGAAAAATTCATGGGTGAATGTCGGCGAGATCAATTCCGGTGAATACACCATCCCCGATAATTTCCCCGTGTATTCCGCAAAACGCACACTCTACGGTGCAAAGGGCAAGCCGCTGCAGCTAAAGGTGCGCACAATTACGGAGAATCTGACCTACCGGTGGATGCTCGACGGCAAGCCCATCGACGGTGCCGACACGGCACAGCTTGATGTAGAAAAGGCGGAATCGGGCGTGTATGCGGTAAAAATCACATCACCGCATGGTGCGGAAAAGCTCGTTAAGATCTGCGAGGTGGCGGAGATTTCGGCAGAAATCCTGCGTGGGGATGTGAATCTCGACGGCAGTGTGAATGCAGCGGATGCCGTGCTTTTGCAGAAATACCTGCTGACACTCGAATCCCTCACAGTGGAGCAGGCACAGGCAGCGGACCTTAGCGAGGATGGAGAAGTGAATGCGTTTGACCTTGCGGTTTTAAAGAGGATGCTGCTGCAAAATCAAGAATAACAGAAAATGAGCCATCTCTGCTGCACGCAGGGATGGCTCATCAATTTTTATTTCTTCTTCAAATACGACTCCAGCCTGTCTTCCATAAAGAACATCGACCACACAAGGCTCACGCCTGCAGCGATGGCAAGGGCGGTCAGCAGCGTCTGTATTCCGTAGTCAGCGGCTGTCGAAAGCTCTCCCTGAACGACGCTTCTCATCGTGTAGTAGAGCGTGCTTCCGGGAACAAGCGGAATCGCCGTCGGGATGAAGAACAGCGGTGCGGGTGCTTTCATGATTCTTGCGAGAAGTTCGCCGTAAATCGCTGAAAATGCAGATGCCAGAAGGCAGGTGACAAAAACGCTCAGCCCCATTTGCAGACAGCATTGATAGAATGCCCAGCAGATGCCGCCGCCGAGCGTTGCAAAGCACAGATAGCGTGGACGAAGCCCGAAAAGCAGCGAAAACCCAAGAGAGCCGAGCAGTGCGGTAATAATCTGAATACCCATTTTTTAACCTCCGATCAGCCAGATGGCAAGCATGAAGCCGCTTGCAAGTCCGATTGCCCAGAGCAGGCTTTCCGTAAAACGCATGATGCCCGACATTGTATCGCCCACGAGCATATCACGCAGGGAATTGGTCATCACAAAACCCGGAATGAGCAGCATAATATCGCCGATGATGATCTTATCCGTGTGCAGCACGGGAATCAATCGGGCAGATGCACAGATGGCAACACCTGCGATAAACGAGCAAAGGAGGTTGAACACAATGTTGTTCGGGCAAAGGGGTGCAAGTTTTTTCTGCAAAAGGCAGATCAGAAGCGCAAATACAGCGGCAGCCACGGCATCCCATGCGGTTCCGCCGAAGAAGATACACATGCTTGCAGCGGCAAGGATGCTGCCGATGAGGAAAATCGGCAGGCTGACGCTGCTCTTTGCATCTTCAATTTCTTTGCGAAGCCTGTGCAGAGGAATAGGGGTCTTGCAGCATTTCCTGCTCAGGGCGTTGAGCTTTTCAAGGGTGCCGAGATTCGTCCCCGATGCATTGAGAATGCGGCGTGACTGGGTAGCTTCCTGCCCGTCCGGCAGTCGGATGGTGGCGATGATGCTGGAGGTGATGACGAAAATGCTGATTTCCGTTGCACCGTATGCCTTGGCAAGGTGCAACATGGTATTTTCCACACGGTAGATCTCAGCCCCCGACCGCAGCATTGCTTCACCAAAATCCAGCAGCGTGTGGAGCAGTTCGTTCTTTTCTGTTTTCATAGTGATCCTCTCATTGTAGTATGGGAATAGTATATCCACCTGATACATGCTTTTATGTCAAGAGGAATCCCTTATAGCTGCTGCTATAAGGGATTCCGAGTTTACTGAACGATCAGCGCTGCCGAACCGTATGCCTTTACGGGGAGTCCGTTCTCATCAAACTCCGTTGTGTATCTCACACGGAACGGAATTCTGTCGGGTGTCAGTGGAATGATTGCTTCAAGATGCTCGACGCCCTCTGCAACTTGTCTGTGCCAGTCACGGTACATATCCGCAACTTCCGGCGGGAAAATACCACGCTCAATGGCAGGCTCGGGATAATTTGTCAGAAGCGGCGGAAGTCCCAGATCACGCATGCAGCGGAAGCACGGACGCATCTCCTTTGTGGCGATGGTGTATTCCCAGTAGTAGATGTTGATCTGTTCGCTTGCAATCTTAAATCGGCGTTCGCTCTCCAGAATATCGGCATACTGCTGCTTTTCCGCAGTGATATTGCGGATCATTCCATAGAACAGTGTGCTGCCGCCGCTTTGTCCGATCATGCGGACGTTGCTTCGGATGCAGATGCGCTCGGTGCCGCAGCAGGAGGATACGATATTTCGCCATGTTTCACATTCCTCTTCTTCGCCCGACTGCATTGCACGTTCAAGCATGTCAAGGTAGATCTTTTTGTTGTGCTCGTCAAAGAACCGCATGGGATCACCCTCGATCAGTTCCTTTTCCGAAAGGTTCATGCCAATCTCCTGCAGGTATTTCTTGTTGACACGCAGCACCTCGACCTTGCCGTTGTGGTAGTCAAAGATCGCCGCACCGCCGACGTAATTGCTGAAAATCAAGGTTTCCTGTGATTTGGGATTCCAGAAATCGCAGGCATTCATGATGTCAAGCAGCTCCATCTGCGGAATCTTTGCGCCGACGATATTGCCGCTGATGAGGGCTTCGTATTTTTCCTCGGGAAGCGGGCGGGAGTACAGGAAGCCTTGTACGCAGTCGCAGCCGATGCTTCGCAGGAAATCTGCCTGCTCCACAGTTTCCACGCCCTCAGCGATGACGGGTAGGCAGAGCCATTTTGCCATGCGTACAATGGAGCTGAGAATGGTACCGCCACGGTTGCTGTCGGACTGCTCGGCGAGGAAATTCATATCGAGCTTTATGATATCCAGTTCAATATCCTTGAGGACATTGAGGGAGGAATAGCCGCTTCCGAAGTCATCCATCTCCACGATATAGCCATAATCGTGCAGCTTGCGGATGATTTCGTTCGTGTGCTGGCTGCCGCCATAATGGCGGATTCCGTGATCTCAAGACGAAGGTATCTGACGGGGACATCGTATTTCAGACGCAGTTCTTCAAGCATTTCTGCAAAATTCGTCTGGTAAATATCATGCCGTGAGAAATTGACAGAAATCGGGATCAGCGGAAGCTTGCTGTCAATACACTTGCGTACAAAACGGCACACATGCTCAAAGACATACAGATCAAGCTTTGTGATAAAGCCGTTTCTCTCAAAAATCGGAATGAAAAGACCGGGCGAGATCAGACCACGCTCGGGATGCATCCAGCGAACAAGTGCCTCTGCACCTGCGATCATGCCGGTAGAATGGTTGTACTGCGGCTGATAATATACCACGAAATGCTCCGCATTCAGGGCAATTGCCATCATACCGACGATTTCCTGCTCTGTGAGCATTTCGTCACGCAGGGATTCGTCATAATAATGATAGCGCATCGTATAGCTGCCCTTGATGGAAGACTGTGCAAGAATGGCACGGTCAAGCATGGCGTCGGCAGTCATTCTGATATTGTCAATGATGTAAATACCGGCGTTGAATGTGATTTCAACCGGAAGATAATACATGGAAATTGCAGAAAGCAGCTGTTCAATGAACTTCTCCGGAGGACGCTTGGTGATGTCAACAAATGCCACAAAGCGGTCGGAGCCGATACGGCAGCCGATATCATCCTGCGAGAGCAGCCGTGTGACGGTATCGGCAATGAAGATGAGCAGACGGTCACCCTCCGCCATGCCGAACATATCGTTGATTGCCTTGAAACGGATGACGTCGAAATAAATCATCGCAAATACGCCGGATTCTGCGATGTCGGCATTCTTTTTAATGTGATGCTCCACCATGCGGCAGAACATACTGCGGTTGGTAAGTCCTGTCAGCTCGTCATATTCCGTCATGCGCTCCAGACTTTGTCTGGCACTGACTTCTTCCTGAATGTCAGTAAAGGTAATGGCGATCACATCCCCCACAACGGGATAGATCAATCCGACCCTGTACCAGTGGGGAAGCTGCTGTTCGTCATAAAACAGATATTCCTCAAAGTAGGCATTTGGAACATCCGATTCAACGAGCTTTGTAAATCGGCTGCGGAAATGCGCAATTGTTTCCTGATCGGCATAGTTGTTTTTTTCCATGAGTTCCCAGATGGGAGCACCGATCTTGGAATTGTAACGGAACGTGTCCGTATTACAGTCATACGTCGCAAGCCAGTTTCTGTCATAGAACCGCATGCTTCGGCAGCCGTGTTCTGCGCCCGAGAGATGAGAAGCCACATCATCAGGATCATCATAAATAACATAGCAGTTTCCGCCACGTTTTTTTGCGCTGCGCACTGCGGAACGTGCTCTTGTATAAAGCTCGTCGAAGGAAATTCCGTCGTGCGGACTGCGCACGATTCCAAGACTTGCAGATGAAATGCCGCCGTTCTGAAGGGGATGACGTGAAAGGACACAGATATGCTTTGCAATACGGTGAATGTAATTGAGATCAGAAATATTGGAAATGCAGATGAAGAACTCATCGCCTCCGATGCGTCCGATGATGTCATTTCTGCGAAGACCTTTTCGCAGGAAATTCACAACATCCACGAGAAGCTGATTTCCCGCAACATGTCCGAGGGTATTATTGAGCTGCTTGAAGCCGTCAAGGTCAAGCAGAATAAAGGCATGTGCATTGTTGTTGGCAGTCATTTCTTCCACGGCTGCAACAAGTGCAGACTTGCTGAGTGCACCGGTCAGCAGATCGGTTTCGTTTTTACAGGAAAATGGTTGAATGTTTGAAAAGTTCGACATGTTCTCAACTCCTGACTGATTCTAAAAGACAGAGTACTTGTAATTATACTCCTATGATACCACAAATTCCCTAAAAAATCAATAGTTTTGGTGGAAAGTTCATAGAAAATATACAAAGCGAGATGGCAAAACCGAATCTGAAAATGAGGGAATGTAATAGTTTTGGGATTTGTGTCAATACTATGGGAGAAGTTTTACGGAAACGGAAATTACAGCGAGGTGATTCCTATGAAGAAATTCACAGGCAGAGGCGTATATGGAGGCATTGCCATCGGCAGGATAACGGTATTCAGACGGCAGGAGATCGCTGTCAGGCGCATGCATGTGGAAGATACCGCACAGGAGCTTGAACGTGTAGAAAATGCGAAACATCGGGCTTTCTCACAGCTGCAGGGGATTTACGAAAAGGCGCTGCGTGAGGTCGGGGAGGACAATGCGAGAATTTTTGAGATACACATGATGATGCTTGAGGATGAGGATTATAACGAATCCATTCGCAGCATCATAGAGAGCCAGTCGGTCAATGCGGAATATGCGGTTGCGGCAACTTCGGATAATTTCAAGGAAATGTTTGCCTCGATGGAGGATGCCTACATGCAGGCGAGAGCAGCGGATGTTGCGGATATTTCCGACAGGCTTCTGCGGAATCTGCGGACAGTCCCTGATGAGCAGCTGCAGGATCAGGGGAAAATGATCATCTGCGCTGACGATCTTGCACCGAGCGAAACGGTGCTTTTGGACAAATCGCAGGTGCTTGCATTTGTAACGGCGCACGGGTCTTCCAATTCCCACACGGCAATTCTTGCAAGGAATATGAATATTCCTGCGATTATCGGCGTGGGTGAAGAATTTCTGATGGAGATATCCGATGGCGACAAGGCGATCGTGGATGGCTTCACGGGGGAGCTGCTGGTTTGTCCCGATGAAGACACGATGCAGGAAATGCTGAAAAAACAACGGGAGGATGAAGAAAAGAAGTCGCTTTTGCAGGCACTCAGGGGCAAGGATAACATAACGCTTGACGGGCAGCGAATCAACATTTATGCCAATATCGGCAGCACGGAGCAGATTGGTACGGTGCTGCTCAATGATGCGGATGGCATCGGATTGTTCCGCAGTGAATTTCTGTATCTGGAGAGCAGGGATTATCCGACGGAGGAGCAGCAGTTTCTGGTGTACAAGAAGGTGCTGGAGAGCATGGCAGGAAAAAAGGTAATCATCCGCACGATGGATATCGGTGCGGACAAGCAGGCGGACTATTTCGGGCTTGAAACTGAGGAAAATCCCGCACTCGGAATGCGTGCCGTCCGCATCTGCCTGACAAGACCGGAGGTTTTTCGCACACAGCTGCGTGCATTGTACAGGGCGTCCGTCTATGGAAATCTCGGCATCATGTTTCCGATGATTACAAGCACAGCGGAGCTTACGCAGTGTCTTGCACATTGCGAAGCTGTCAGAGAGGAGCTGCGGCAGGAGGGGGCGGAGATCTCACAAAAAGTGGAGCTTGGGGTGATGATTGAAACGCCTGCAGCGGCACTCATCAGCGATCTTCTGGCGCCCATGGTGGATTTTTTCAGCGTCGGCACCAATGATCTGACGCAGTACACTCTTGCCTGTGATCGTCAGAATCCTGCGCTTGAGCCGTTTTGTGATCCGCATCACGAAGCCATTCTTCGTTTAATTGCAATGTCGGCGGAGCATGCGCACAGACACGGAGCATGGATCGGCATCTGCGGTGAGCTTGCGTCCGACACGGCATTGACGGAAGCTTTCCTGCGCATGGGCATTGACGAGCTTTCCGTATCTCCGCCCTTTGTTCTGAAGGTCAGGGAGAAAGTCAGAGGGCTTGACCTTTCGCAATAGAGAATAAAAGCTCCCCGACATTCTGCGATGTCGGGGAGTGCTTTATTGGATCTCTTCAATATAGCTGCGCAGTGTTTCCTCACTCATTGCACCGAGGTAGGACTGTACCACATTGCCATTCTTGTCGATAAAAATGCTCAGCGGAATGGAATATGCACCATAGGCGTAGCTTGCTTCGTATTTCGTATCGAAATACACCGGAAAACGATAGGCATTCTGTGTGAGAAAGGCATTTACGCCATCGACAGTTTCACGTTGCCCGTCGGTGAGGTTGACCATCATGAATTCCACCTCACTGCCGTATTCTCCGCAGAGCTTGTTGAATGCGGGAAGCTCTGCCTTGCACGGAGCGCACCAGGTTGCCCAGAAATTGAGAACAACTGGCTTGCCGGAAAAATCGGAGAGCTTTACGGAATTCCCATTTCTGTCAAGCACGGAAAAATCCGGAGCCTTGACGGCATCCTGAGAGGATGTCGAGGGATTTTCAGTTTCATATCTGCCCGAAAGAAAATGGTATGCCGCAAAGGCACCGCCAAGCAGCAGAAGAAAGACCAGCAGGAGCAGAAGAAATTTTTTTTGCTTCATAAGTCACCTCACGAGAAGAATGCCATCAGCTTTCCCATAAAGCCCAGCGCAATGGCGATGCCGGTAACGATGAGGAAAATGCCGCTGACGAGATTGATGATGCGGTAATGCCGTTTGATGAAAGTAAAGGCAGCGTGCAGCTTTTCAATCAGAACGGCAGAAATGAGAAAAGGGATGCCAAGTCCCAGTGAATAGGTTACCAGCAGCAGTACGCCCTGCAGGGCAGTACCCGAAGCGGATGCCATCATCAGTGCCGAGCCGAGGAACGCCCCGACGCAGGGAGTCAGGCTGACGGAATAGATGATGCCGAACAGAAAGGCGGAAAACAGGCTGTTGATCTCATGCCTGTCCTGAATGCCCTTGAAAAAGGGAATACGAAAAACTTCCAGGTAGCTCAGACCAAAAAGGATGACGATCACGCCGCTGATGATGTTGACAAGAGAGCGATGCTGCGCCAGAAGCCCGCCGAGTGTTCCGGCAAAAAGACCGAGCAGGCTGAAAACTACCGTGAAGCCCAGCACAAAAGCCATCGCCCTTGCGAAGGTGCGCTGCTTTTTGTCCGCATTTCCTGCAAAATAGGTGATGTAGACCGGCAGCATCGGCAGCATGCAGGGGGAAATAAAGGAAATGATCCCCTCCAGAAATGTGATGAGATACTGCATAAATACCTCCTTGATGCAGTGGTATAATTGTATTATACCGTATTTTTGCAAGAATTACAAGTGTATTTTTTAGGGAAGGGGAAAAAATCCCCGTCAAAAACGGGCAGCAGTTTGTCAAAAAAGAGTAAGTTTCTCTAAACTTACCCCCATCCCAGCCCCTCCCCCAGAGGGGGAGGGGCTATGTTTCGTGGGTACTGCGTACCCACACCCGCCAAAAGGCTATCGCCTTTTGAATCCATGAGGGCTTTCGACAGACTAAAGCCCCGTCAAAGACGGGGCAGAAATCCTGTTTTCAGTTACAGCGAAAATTACAGTGCCATGGAAAGCGGGGAGGGGATTCCCGAAATGTCGATCTCGCCGTCATAGACATGGGTTGCAGGCCCCGTCATCATGACCGTACCGTCGCTTCTGTAGGTGATTTTCAGTTCACCGCCCAGAAGACGCACTGTCACCTCGGTGTCGTGCTTGCAGAAGCCATTGAGAACCGCAGCTACCACACATGCGCAGGCACCTGTGCCGCAGGCGAAGGTTTCGCCGCTGCCACGTTCCCAGACACGCATATTAAGCGTGGTTTCGTCGATTACCTGCAAAAATTCCGTGTTGATGCGCTCGGGGAACAGCTCGTGATTTTCAAAATACGGGCCGATCTCCTCCAGAGGCACGTCCTTCGGATCCTCGCAGAATACGATGCAGTGGGGATTTCCCATGGAAACGCAGGTCACGCTGTATTCCTTGCCGTTGACGGAAATGGGTCTTGCAATGAAATCGTCGCCCTCAGCCTTTACGGGAATATCCGCAGGTCTGAGGATCGCCTTGCCCATGTCCACCGTTGCCGCAACCGCTACACCGTCATTGATCTCAAGTGTGATGTATTTGATGCCCGACTTTGTTTCAACGGAAAGTTCGGGCTTTGTGACGATGCCGTGGTCATAGGCGTACTTGCCCACACAGCGGATGCCGTTGCCGCACATCATTCCCTCGGAGCCGTCGGCGTTGAACATGCGCATGCGGCAGTCTGCAACCTCCGACGGGAGAATCATGATCATGCCGTCCGAGCCGATACCGCAGCGGCGGTCACTGATGAATTTTGAAACGGAATTCGGGTCGCCGATCGTTTCGGTGAAACCGTTTACATAAACGTAGTCATTGCTGATTCCGTGCATTTTACTGAATTTCATAAGTCTTCTCCTTTGTTTTCGTGATGCATTATAATCCTATGGAATATTATACCGCATTCCGCAGCATAAAGTCAAGGGGATTTGAGAATTTCGTGCAAAGTTCGAAGAAGCGATGCGGCTGTGGCAATTTGAAAAAATGCTTGCATTATCGGGGGATTCATGGTATAATAAAAAGGTAGTGCTTTTTTGAAAGCGCTGCGTTTGCCGCATGTTGCGGCAAGAAGTGAAAGGAGTGAATACCTGTGAAGGAACAGATACAGAATATTGGCAGAGCCATCGACTTTGTTTCGATTGCAGAGCCGAAATTCAGAACCAATACCATCGAAATGATCTTCATGCTTCCTGCAGGAAAGCAGAATAATTCCGCATATGCACTGCTTGAGGCTCTGCTGACCTCCACTTGTGCTGCGCATCCGAGTATTGCGGCAATGTCCAGAAAGCTCAGCAGTATGTATGGTGCAACGCTCAAGGGCAGCACCATCAAGCGTGGCGATGTCCTGCAGCTTTCCCTGACGGCAAGCGTGATCGCCAACCGTTATGCGCTTGAAGGCGAGGATCTGCTCTCGGAGCTGACCGAGCTTCTGCTCAGCTGCCTGTTTGCGCCGCATGCGGAGAACGGCGCATTTTCGGAAACAGATTTCCGCATCGAAAAGCAGGATCTTCTCGATGCCATCGAAGCCGAAATCAATGACAAGCGTGCCTATGCAACCGATCGTGCGGTGGCTGCGGCATTTGAGGGTGAGCCGTTTGCTTATCCGCTTGACGGTACGGCGGAGGATGTGGAGCTGCTCACACCTGCATCCGTTTATGAAGCCTATCAGAAAATGCTGCGTGAAGCGGTCATCCGCATCTACCATGTCGGCCCTGAGGCTGCACCGGAGCTTGCGGGCCGCCTGCAAACTGCATTTGAAGGCGTGGAGCGCTGCCCCGTGGAGCTGACTTACAGAACGCCCAGCCCCTGCAAGGCGGAGCCAGTGAGAGTGACAGAGCCCATGGAAGTCACACAGTCAAAGCTTGTGATCGTTCTGAAGGGTGAAACCCCGAAGAAATATGCAATGAACCTGATGAATCTCATGTTCGGCGGTTCTCCGTTTTCGATGCTGTTCAACAATGTGCGTGAGAAGATGAGCCTTTGCTATTACTGTTCAAGCCGCTATGTGGCAAGCAAGCAGGCGGTATTTGTCAGCAGCGGCGTGGAGCTGGAAAATGCCGAAAAGGCGCATGAGGCGATTCTTGCGCAGCTCGATGCCATCCGCCGTGGCGAGTTTGAGGACGAGATGCTGGAAAATGCAAAGCGCAGTGCAGTCAACAGCCTCCACGGCATCGGTGATACGCCGTTCTCCTGCATTGGCTGGAGCCACGGCAGATACTGTGAAGAGGAAACGATGAGCATTGAGGAGATCGTTGCGGCATATCAGGGCATGACCCGTCAGGATATGATCGACGCTGCCAATGCCCTGCGTGAGGATACGGTTTACCTGATGCAGCAGGAGGTGGAGCATGAATAGAAATATGGAAACGATCAGATGTGAAATGACGGGCGAGAGCTGCCTGCATGTCAAGCATGAAAGCGGCCTTGAAATCTATATTATGGAGATGCCCGGTTATCATACGGCGCATGCGCTGTTCGGAACGAAATACGGTTCGATCAATACCAGATTCCGCTTAGGCGGCGAGGAGGATTATGCCGAGGTTCCCGAAGGAATTGCGCATTTCTTAGAGCATAAGCTCTTTGAAAACGAGGACTGCGACGCATTTGCACAGTATGCAAGAACCGGTGCGGATGCAAATGCCTATACTTCGTTTGACAGAACCTGCTATTTGTTCCACTGCTCGGAAAATTTTGCACAGTCGCTTGAAATTCTGCTTTCTTTTGTGCAGGCACCGTATTTCACGGCAGAGAGTGTTGCCAAGGAACAGGGCATCATCGGACAGGAAATTCAGATGTATGACGATGAGCCGTCGTGGCGTGTGTTCTTCAATCTCCTGCGTGGCATGTACCATGCACATCCCGT
This sequence comes from Oscillospiraceae bacterium, assembly GCA_017521325.1. Lineage (GTDB taxonomy): Bacteria > Bacillota > Clostridia > Oscillospirales > Ruminococcaceae > UBA3855. The sequence goes on from JAFXCV010000073.1 coordinate 18,788, forward strand.
GCGTATCGACATTGCAGGCACAATCGACAGCATTGCGCAGATCGACGCAGACCTGCTCTACCGCTGCTACAACACGTTCTATAATCTGCATAATATGGTGCTTTCCGTTGCCGGAAACGTCAATGCGGACGAGGTTCTGGAAATTTGTGACAGACTGCTCAAGCCCTGTGAGAACCACGGACTCGAGCAGGTGTTCCCGGAGGAGCCGTATGAGATCGTCAAGGATACGGTATACGACAATCTTCCCACGGGTGCGCCCATCTTCAATCTCGGCTTCAAGCTCAGACCCCGCAGCGGTCAGGAGCTTGTCAAGGCAGAATACCTTGCACTGATGACCATGCAGACGCTTCTGGACACATCCTCTGCGTTCTATCAGGAAATGACGGAAAAGGGACTGATCAACTCCGAATTTTCCGTGGATGCGCCCTTCAGCGGCGACGGCTATTTTGCAGTGATCTGCGGCGGTGAATCCCGTGATCCCGAGGCAGTGCGTGACCGAATTCTTGAAGTCATCCGTGATGCCAAGGAGAATGGATTTGACAGGGAAGCGTTTGAGCTGATCCGCCGTACTGCATACGGTGCAAAGATCCGCAGCGGTGAAAGCGTTGAGGCAAATGCCACCAAGATGCTCGGTGCATTCATGAGTGGACTCAAGCCCTTCTCTTCCATGCCTGTTCTTGCAGAGATCACCTACGAGGATGCACTGCAGTTCCTGCGTGACGAAATTGATACGGAGAATGTGACGCTCTCCGTTGTGCAAAACAAGGAACAGGAGGAATGAGGATGTCTACGGTAGAAGAACTGGGATATAGCAATCTTGATTTCAACCAGATCGTTTTTCCGAAGCTCGGAATTGACGTGACGATCAACCCCACCGCTTTCACGGTATTCGGGGTGGAAATTCAGTGGTACGGCATTCTCATCACAGTCGGACTGCTGCTTGCAATGCTGTTTGGCTTCCGTCAGATGCGAAGCCTCGGCATTGATCCCGACAGAGCCATTGATGCCGTGATCGGCGGCATCATTGGCGGACTTGTGGGAGCAAGACTTTACTATGTGGCATTTAACTGGGACGAATTTTCCGGTGACCTGCTTCTGATTCTCAATACCCGAAGCGGCGGACTTGCCATTTACGGCGGAATCATCGGCGCACTGCTTGTGGGCGGTATTGTGGCAAAACTGCGGAAGGTAAAGCTTCTTCCGCTGCTTGACATCGTCGGCATCTGCTTCCTCATCGGACAGGGCGTCGGCAGATGGGGCAACTTTATTAACCAGGAGGCGTTCGGTTCCAATACTGACAGTCTGCTTTGTATGTCGGGCGGACGCATTCAGGAATGGATTGCAAGCAACTACAACGCAATGGGTGATTATTCCATAGATGCAAATATTGCCGTGCATCCCTGCTTTTTGTATGAATCCGTCTGGTGCCTGCTTGGTTTTGCACTGCTTGCAGTTGCGCTTAAGAAATGGCGCAAATTTGACGGACAAATTTTCCTGATGTACATTGGCTGGTACGGATTCGGACGCTTCTTCATCGAAGGTCTGCGCACGGACAGCCTGATGATCGGTACGCTGCGTGTATCGCAGGTGCTGGCGGCAATCTGCGTGGTTGCATCCGTCGTCATGCTCATTGTGTTCGGTTTCAAGGTCAAGCGCATGGGAAGCGATTATGTGCTGTACTGCAATTCGAAGGAATCAAAGGAACTGCTTGCTGAGGCTGACGCAAGACTGGAAGCGGAATATCAGAAAAAGCTTGCTCGCAAGGCAAAAAAAGAAGCAAAGGCAACAGAAGCGGCTGAATCGGAAGAAACGGCTGCAGAAAATAACACTGAAGCAAAACAGGAGGACGAAAACAATGGCGAATCTGATTGATGGAAAAGCGGTATCCGCAAAGGTAAAGGAGCAGGTGCGTGAAGAAGCACAGGCTCTGTTTGAAAAGCACGGTGTCAAGACCGGACTTGCAGTCGTAATCGTGGGAAATGATCCGGCATCCCGTGTGTATGTCAACAACAAGAAGAAGGCATGTGAGGCAGTGGGCTTTGCATCCTACGAGTATGCACTTCCTGAGGAAACCACACAGGAGGAGCTTCTGGAGCTGGTGGATACACTGAACAATAATCCGAAGGTAAACGGCATTCTCGTGCAGCTTCCCGTACCGAAGCACATTGACGACAAGGCGATCATTAATGCCATTTCTCCTGAAAAGGATGTGGATGCATTCCATCCGGAGAACGTAGGCCGCATCATGATCGGCGACTATGCATTCCTGCCCTGCACACCTGCGGGCGTGATGGAGCTGATTGATTCCACAGGCGTGGAGATCGCAGGCAAGAAGTGCGTTGTGATCGGCAGAAGCAATATCGTGGGCAAGCCCATGGCAATGCTGCTCCTGCACAGAAGCGGTACAGTAACGATCTGCCACAGCAGAACACAGGATCTGCCTGCTGTGACCCGTGAGGCTGACATCCTCGTGGCAGCTGTCGGCAGAGCAAATTTTGTAACTGCTGATATGGTCAAGGAGGGTGCGGTTGTCATTGACGTGGGCATCAACCGTCTGGACAACGGCAAGCTTTGCGGCGACGTGGATTTTGAAGCAGTTGAGCCGAAGGCATCATGGATCACCCCTGTTCCGGGCGGCGCAGGTCCGATGACGATCGCAATGCTGATGAAGAATACCCTGACTGCAATGAAGAAGCAGAACGGGCTTGACTGATTTTTATAAAAAAAGAGGGCTGTGTTCCACAACGGGAGCACAGCCCTTCAGTTTATTGAAAAAGCACTCCGCAGGAGGGCGGGGTAGGGTGACTCCCCACGGGGTGGGGAGATGTCGAGCAAAGTGAGACAGAGGGGACGGGCTGTTCAGCGGCAGCACCCTGCCTTTTCCCCCGCCCCTCTGGGGAGGGGGTCAGGGGGTGGGGCAAATTTAAACGAAATAATCCTTTTTTGACAAGCTAAGGGCTGTGTTCCATCATGGAGCACAGCCCTTTACTTTTAACCAATCATCTGCTCGATCTGATTCTTTGTCTGATAGCCCACAGCCATCTTTACAGGCTTGCCATCCTTGAAAAGGATCAGTGTGGGAATACTGGTGATACCATAGCCGGCAGCGAGCATGTGCTGCTCATCCACATTGACCTTGCCAACCTTGATCTTTCCCTCATATTTTTCGGCAATCTCTGCAACAATGGGAGCGAGCATCATGCACGGACCGCACCAGGTTGCCCAGAAATCCACCAGTACCGGGATATCGGATTGCAGAACCTCTGTTTCAAAGTTTTCCATAATCAGTGTTAATTCCTTCATATCCATTCCTCCATATTGTTTTCTATTATACGAAAGTGCTGCTGTCCGCAGAACTCCCATCATCTCATGAACCAACCGAAATGATCGTGCCGCCGCCGATCACGATGTCATCAAGATACAGGACGACAGACTGTCCCTTGGTGACCGCACGCTGCGGTTCGTCAAATTTTACATGCAGCCGCCCATCCTCCGAAAGCCATGCACTTGCCGGCTGTTCCTTGTGGCGGTAGCGGATTTTGGCAAGCACCCTCATGGGCACTGCAAATTTGTCGGGGCAGATCAGATTCACACGATCCGCAGTCAGCGTATCCGTGAAAAGATCGGCATTTTCGCCAAGCACCACACGGTTCTGCTCCGTATCAATATCGCACACATAAATCGGATGTCCTGCGGCGATGCCAATGCCCTTGCGCTGCCCGATGGTGTAGTGAATGATGCCACGGTGCGTTCCGAGGAAATTTCCCTTTGTGTCGGTGAAATCGCCCTCTGTAAATCTTCTTCCCGAAAAACGCTCGATAAAGCCTGCATAATCTCCGTCGGGGACAAAGCAGATGTCCTGACTTTCCTTTTTTCGTGCGGTGACAAAGCCGTTTTCCTCCGCAATCCGCCGCACCTCGGATTTTTCCAGTGCACCAAGCGGAAAGCGGACGTGCCGCAGCTGCTCAGACGTCAGCGTATAGAGAAAATAAGTCTGATCCTTCGATGCATCCACTGCCTTTTTCAGCACATGGCAGCCGAATTCCTCGCTCCACACGACCTGTGCGTAGTGACCGGTCACCAGATAATGAAGCCCGAGTTCCTGCATCTTTTCCAGCATACCGCCGAATTTCAGACAGCGGTTGCATTCCACACAAGGGTTCGGCGTATGTCCCATTTGATAGGCATCCGCAAACTGCTGCATGACATCGCTGCGGAATCTGTCGGAGAGGTCAAAGAGGTGGTGGGGAATGCCAAGTCTTGCGGCTACTGCTGCCGCATCGGCGGCATCATCAGGCGCACCGCAGGTCTTTTCGCATACGATAGAATCTCCGTTTGCAAAAAGCTTCATGGTCGCTCCCACGCATTCGTACCCCTGCCTGAGCATCAGATGCGCTGCCACGGAGCTGTCAACGCCCCCACTCATGGCGATCATGGCACGCTCTGCCATCTTAACCTCCCAGTGCGATCATTGCGTCGATGCATCTTCTTGCATCCGCAATGGTCCGGTCGTCCAGAATAATTTCTTCGCCTGCCTCGCCCTGCAGTACACGGTACACATCCATGAGCGTGGTTGCCTTCATATTGGCGCAGATGAGGTTCATCGAAAGCGGATAGAATCTCTTGTCAGGGCAGTCATACTGCAGATGCTCCGCAATGCTGATCTCGGTGCCGATGATGAATTCCTTGGCATCGGATTCCTGTGCGTATTTCATGATTGCCGTTGTTGAGCCGACGAAATCTGCTGCAGCGGCAACCTCCGGAATGCATTCGGGATGTACCAAAAGCTTGGCTTCCGGGTGGCGTGTTCTTGCAAGCTTCACTTCGTCCGGTGTCACTGCCGCATGCAGCGGACAGCCGCCGTTGAGAAGCTTGACGGTCTTGTGCGGCAGCATTTTTGCGACATATGCTCCGAGATTGCAGTCGGGAATAAAGAGGATCTTGTCATTCGGGATCTGATCAACGATCCTTACCGCCGATGCCGAGGTCACACAGACATCGCAGATGGTTTTCAGTTCTGCGATCGTGTTGACATAGGCAACCACCGTGTAGTCAGGGTATTCTTCTTTGATTTTTGCAATCATGTCCCTGCTCATCTGCTCCGCCATCGGGCAGCCTGCAATGGGATTTGACAGCAGGACTTTCTTCTCGGGGGAGAGGATTTTCGCAGTTTCCGCCATAAAGCGAACGCCGCACAGCAGCATGGTATCCGCCTTTTCCTGCGAACCCCATACGCTCAGCTGGTAGGAATCGCCCACATAATCGGCAATCTCGCAGATCTCTCGTGCCTGATAGCTGTGGGCAAGGATGCACACGCCCTTTTCTTTTTTCAGTTTCAGGATTTCTTCCTGTATGTTTGCTGTATTCATGGTGTTACCGCCTTTTTTCATTTCCCATTCGGGAATACATCATATACTTCTATTGTACCCGATTGCAGGAGGAATGTCAAGCAAAATTCTTCCCATCATAAAAAACAATGCCCCGATGAACGGGGCATTGGATATTGTTACAGTACCTTTGACAGAAATTCCTTTAATCTTGGATTCTGCGGATTTGTGAAGAATTCCTGCGGTTCGTTTTCCTCCATGATTTTGCCGTCGTCCATGAAGATGACACGGGATGCGACCTCACGGGCAAAGCCCATTTCGTGCGTTACCACCACCATCGTCATGCCCTCCTCGGCAAGCTCACGCATAAGTTCGAGAACCTCTCCCACCATTTCGGGGTCGAGTGCGGAGGTTGGTTCATCAAACAGCATGACCTCAGGATTCATCGCAAGCGCTCTTGCAATAGCAATACGCTGCTTCTGACCGCCGGAAAGCTGATTGGGGTACTGGTCTGCCTTGTCGGAAAGTCCCACCTTTGTGAGCAGTACATCCGCCTTGGCATCTGCTTCCGCCTGCGTCATCAGTCCCAGCTTTACAGGGGCAAGCGTAATGTTTTTCTTGATCGTCAGATGCGGAAACAGGTGGAAGTGCTGGAATACCATGCCCATTCTCTCACGCACAGCATAGAGCTGCGCATCCTTCATTGCGGTCAGATCCTCACCGTTGAACAGAATCTGTCCGCCCGTGGGCTGTTCCAGACGATTCAGGCAGCGCAGGAATGTACTTTTACCGGAGCCGGACGGGCCGATAATCACGACCTTTTCGCCCTGCTCGATTTTTGTGGTGATACCCTTGAGAATGTGCAGATCACCAAAATGCTTGTGCAGCTCCTTAACCTCGATCACTCTTCGCCAGCCTCCTTTCCAGCTTGGACACGAGTCCGCTGAGGATCATGACCATAATCAGATAGATCAGCGCAACTGCAATCAGCGGCAGGAACGCTTCATAGGTTGCACTTCGGATAATATCGCCGCCCTTGGTCAGATCCGTCAGGGCGATGTAGCCCGCAACGGAGGTTTCCTTGAGCAGTACGATAAATTCATTGGCAAGTGCCGGCAGGATGTTGCGGAACGCCTGCGGCATGATGATGTAGATCATCGTTCTCGGATAGTTCAGACCAAGGCTTGCGCCTGCCTCAAACTGTCCGTTGTCGATGGACATAATACCCGAACGGACGATCTCCGCAACATAGGCTGCGGAATTGAGTCCGAAGGCAAGCACCGCAACAAAGATTTTGTCAATGTTGACCGATGCGAAAATGACAAAGTAAATAATCAGAAGCTGTACAACAACGGGTGTACCACGAATGACGGTCAGATAGACCTTTGCGAGGAAGTTCAGAATTTTGAGCTTGCCTGTTTTATCATGAGTGGAACGGATGACTGCGATCAGAAATCCCAGAATGACGCCGACAATGACTGCAAAGAATGTAACGATCAGTGTGGTTTTCAGACCGTCTGTCAGATATGTCCAGCGTGCGCCCTCGATAAAGGTCGAGTACAGCTTGTCTGCGAATTGTTCAAAGAAATTCACGGGCAGCCTCCTTAATCCTTGCGGACAATGATCACCTGTGTGGAAACGGCATAGCCCTGTGTAAAGGAAACGTTCTTCTCACGGTCGGGAGTAACGGAAAGACCTGCAACGCCAACGTCTGCCTTGCCGGAATCCACGGCTGCGATGATGGAACCGAATTCCATGTTTTCAATCACAAGCTCCATGCCCAGAACGTCGCAGACTGCCTGCATCATATCCACGTCGATGCCCACGATCTTGCCGTTGTCAATGCTCTCATAGGGCGGGAACTCCGCATTGGTCGCCATCACGAGCTTGCCGTTGTCACGGGAAACGCTCGCATCGGGCGTGTAGGATACGAAATCCGCATCATCACCGATCCAGTGTGTGGTAATTTCGGCAAGTGTGCCATCCTCTTTGAGCTGTGTCAGTGCAGCGTCGATCTTGTCGCCCAGCTCGTCGTTGCCCTTCTTGTAGGCAATGGCGTATTCCTCCTCCACAAAGGGATCTGTGAGGATCTTGAGTGTGTCGTTCTTTTCGACAAATACCTTGGCAGGCTCGCTGTCGATGATGACTGCGTCAACCTTGCCCTGCTTGAGTGCCTGTACAGCGTCCGCACCTTTATTGTAGGGCTCTACGGTTGCGCCCTCCACATCGCCTGCAAACACATAGCCCGTTGTACCGAGCTGGCAGCCGATGGTCTTGTTCACCAGATCATCCGCTGTATGTACGGTGTTTGCCGGCACGCTTGTGCATGCGGTCATTGCAATTGCCAGCAAAGCGGTAGCTGTCATCATAGAAAATGTCTTTTTCATGTGTAATCATTCCTTTCAAATTTGTGCCGTCTCTGCGGCACGACTCAACTAATTACTATTATAATCGAAATATCTGAAAAAAGCAAGGGCATTTCTGTAATTTCTTCGCAGAAATTGCAATGCGGCACCGCATGTCGAAAAAGCCGATGCCATACGCATATAATCGCATAGCGTCAGCAGAAAAAACAGTCGGGTTTTCATCACTTTACCAAAAAAAAGAAATCGCCCTTGACAAACGGGTGAAAACATGGTATAGTATAAGATATGAATACAAGTGTACTTTCTACACGGACGTTTTGTAAGTCGGGAGGGTTTGTATGGAACATCAGACACAATTGATTGTGGTGGATGCATCCGTGCTGCCGGATGTGATCGGCAAGGTTCTGGAGGTCAAGAAGCTGCTCGCCAACAAGGAGGAGAAAAGCTCCGCTGCTGCGTGCAAGCGTGTGGGAATTTCCAGAAGTGCATATTACAAATACAAAAACTGTGTGTATTCCTATGAAGACAAGATCACACAGCGTATTATCAATCTGCATGCTGTGCTGCGTGATGAAGCAGGCGTTCTGTCAAGTGTTCTTTCGGCGCTGTATGATGCGGACGCCAACATTCTGACAGTCAATCAGAACATTCCCATTGACGGCGTTGCAGGCGTGACGTTTTCCGTACGTCTGAACGGTGAGGTGAAGTCGCCCCACCAGCTCCAGCAATTAGTGAGCGCCGTGCAGGGCGTTGTTGAAGTAAAAATACTTTCAGGAGAATAAACCCTTAGGAGGATAAGAAAATGGAAAAATTTGCGGTTCTGGGCTGCGGCGTTGTCGGTTCAGGTGTTGTGGAACTGTTTGAGAAAAACAAGGCGCTGATCGAAAAGAGATGCGGAAAATCTCTGGAAATGGGCTATATTCTTGACCTGCGTGATTTCCCTGACAGACCTTATGGCAATAAGGTTGTCAAGAGTATTGATACCATCCTTGCGGACAAGGATGTGACTGTTGTTGCAGAATGCATGGGCGGCGTTGAGCCTGCCTTCACATTTGTCAAGGCATGTCTGGAAGCCGGCAAGAGCGTTTCCACCTCCAACAAGGAGCTTGTGGCAAAGAAGGGCGATATCCTGCTGCAAACTGCAAAGGATCACAATGTCAACTTCTTCTTTGAAGCAAGTGTGGGCGGTGCAATTCCGATCATCCGTCCGATGCACAAGTGCCTTGCGGCAAATACATTTTCCGCAGTTGCGGGTATTCTGAACGGCACAACCAATTTTATTCTGAACAAGATGATCTGTGACAGCATGGATTTTGAAACGGCTCTCAAGCTTGCGCAGGAGCTGGGCTATGCGGAGAAGGATCCGACGGCTGACGTAGAAGGACATGACGCATGCCGCAAGATCTGCATTCTCTCCTCCCTTGCGTTCGGCAAGCATGTGTATCCGGAGTCCGTATTTACCAAGGGCATCCGTGAGGTGGAGCTGAAGGATACAAAGTACTGCGAGCAGCTGGGCTACGCTATCAAGCTGATCGCACAGGTAAAGGCACTCGACAACGGCAAGATCCTGCCGACAGTCATGCCCATGGCGGTCAAGAACACCAATCTCCTTTCTCAGGTGAACGATGTGTTCAATGCAGTGATGACCGACACGGACGGTGCGGATCGCTCCATGTTTTACGGCAGGGGCGCAGGCAAGTTCCCGACGGCAAGCGCAGTGCTTGGCGATATGATCGAGCAGGTGCAGCTTGACGGTACGATTTCCGCACAGACATGGGAAAGTGCGGATAATGCTGATTTCATTGAGGATTTCGCAGCATTCAGTGCATGCCGCTATTTCCGCACGACCTCTGCGGATGTGGCACTGCTGACAGAGGTGTTCGGAGATGTTGCGGAAAGAACCATTTCCGATGACGAGGAAACCGTATGCATCGTGAATGTGGAAATGAACGCCGCACAGGTGGATGCCGCTGTCAAGGCACTGTCGCAGAAGGGCGTGCAGGTTCTGGCGCAGTATCCGATTCTGGTGTAAAGCAGAAATGTGAAATGCCCATCCTCTGATGGGCATTTTTGTTTTGAAGAGAAGCAGCATAGGGGTTCGGGGACGAAGTCCCCGAACTATAGCCCCTCCCCTTGGGGAGGG
>JAFXCV010000074.1 GCA_017521325.1 Oscillospiraceae bacterium
CCTGCCTCTCCATGATCCCCAGAGGGGAGGGGGTAAGAGGGGGGGACTGCGTCCCCCTTCCCGCCAAAAGGCTGCCGCCTTTTGAAACAAAAAACAAAAAGCCGCAGAAATGCGGCTTTTTGTTTTATTCCACTGTTCCGAACTGCTCGATAAACTTCTGCAGTGCAGGGAATGCAATATCGTAATTTTTCTGCATCTTTTCCTTGAAATCAAACGTATCCTTCACCTTACGGATGCCGATGTAAATATCCTCATCGAGTTTTTCATCCCAGCCGACTGCTTCTGCAAAATCCGTATCCGTCAGATAGAAGCGCATTGCCTCCGTCTGCTCATACTGCCCGAAGAAGGGTTCGAGATCCTCCAACGTGCTGTCGGGGACAATGAATTTGTCCGCATCGCTGTCGGAAATGACAATCAGAGCCTCACCCATCTGGAATTCCGCAAACAGCTTTTGCGTATCGCCGGAAAAGGCGTTGATCGTTGTCGCATCATCGGACGCAGGAATGTAGTACACATCCACCGAAATCTCGCCGTCGCCGTTGACATCATCAATGTACTGTTCAAACAGCGTGCTGATATTCGCCGTACACTGCGTGCTGAAATTAGAATCGTACGACACAAGCATCACGATCAGATCGGGCCGCACCATGGTGACCGTCTGGTACACAAGAACACCGACAATCGCCGCAAAAAAGGCGCTGACACCCATCCACCACTTGTTGTGATAAATGAAGTTGCTGATCTTCTGCCCGATGGTGTATTTCTTCTTTTCTTCCTGTTCCTCACGGATGGTTTCGCTCTCCTCGATCACGCCCTGTTTCATGCGCATCAGCTCCAGACGCTCCTCACGCAGCTGCTTTTCATAGGCGTTTCTTCGTTCTTCCTCCGCCTGCCTTGCAAGCTCCCGTGCCTTTTCTTCCTCTTCCTGACGAAGCAGCTCCATCTCACGGGCAATGTCCATGACGCTTTTTTCTTTTGGTTTCTTTTCGTTTTTTTCGCTCATGTGCTTACTCCTTTGTCAGTTCATCCAATGCATGAAACACCGCATCCATCATATCCGCTGTCGGCTCGTGTCCGCAGTTCTTGACCACTCGGCATTGCAGACGTGGATTTCCGCTGTTTTCTACGATTTCCTGCACATATTCCGTTGTCGCCACAATATCCGTATCCCCCTGCACCATGAGATAGGGGATCTTCACATTCCGCAGAGTATCGGTCAGATCAAGTGTAAGGATTTCTTTCCAAAGCGTCAAATTTCCCTGACAACCGTTCATCATGATCGCCTTGAAATCCCGGAATCTGTAGTCGGGACTGGTCAGCAGTCCCCAGATCATGCTGCCCATCGGTGCTTTCTTGCCGTTCGGATTGACGTTGCCATAGGTATACTTCCGGACACTGCCGGATACCAGCATCATGTCCTTATTTGTAATTTGTTCGATACGGATGCTCCGGATCTTTGCAAGCTTCTCTTTCGGAAGCTTTGATTGCTCCAGTTCGTGGTACACGATATCATTGAAAAACACGTTCCGCACAATCTGACCACAGGCAGCCACGCCGTCAACCTGTTCCTGTTCAATGACTTTTGCACTGAGGATGGAACCCCATGATGTGGAAAACAGGAAAATGCGATTTTCCGGAAAGAGCTGCTTTACTTCCCGAATCAGGTCGGCGGTCATATTGACAAATGCTGCAATTGTGAAGCTGCCGTCAATGGGATGGTTATTGATACCGCAGCCGAGCTGATCCCAGTACACCATGATGAATTTGTTTGTGAATGCAGGAAAAAGCCCACGGCATCCTACAGAAAACGGAATCGGGGTTCCCGGACCTCCGTGCAGTGTGATAACGATCGGCAAATTCCGGCTCTTTCCCTCGATCAGCACCTTCTGCGGAAAGCCGCCGAGGGTAAACGTATACAGCTCTGAAATTTCATTGCCTTTTATAACATCGTTCCGCTTCATAAATCCTCCTGCACAAAAGGACAGACCTCTCCCGAAGTCCGTCCCCAGTGGCGAACCGCCGCCGGTGATGGAATTCCTTTGGGCTGCGCCCAAAGGAATTCCAAATCGGCAGTAGTTCTGTTATTTCTTATTCCTCAGTTTCGCTCTCCTCCACCGGACGACCGCTGTTGACCGGAATGGGCTTCATTGTCGGGAAGAGCAGTACATCACGGATGGAAGCACTGTCTGTGAGCAGCATCACAAGTCTGTCCACACCGAAGCCCAGACCGCCCGTGGGGGGCAGGCCGTATTCGAGTGCAGTTACAAAGTCCTCGTCTACCTCGCCCGTCATATCGCCGAGCGCACGTCTTGCTTCAACCTGCTTGATAAAACGCTCCTTCTGGTCGATCGGATCGTTCAGCTCAGAGAACGCATTACCCATCTCTCTTGCGTAGATGAAGTATTCAAAACGCTCTGTGAACGCCGGATCGGAGGGCTTGCGCTTTGCAAGCGGAGAATTCTCCACGGGATAATCATAGATAATCGTCGGCTGGATGAGATTTTCCTCAACAAATGCATCAAAGAATGCAATCAGGACATGGCCCTTGGTGGCATTTGCGCCTTCCTCGACCTCAACGCCCTTTGCCTTTGCACAGGCTCTTGCATCCTCATCGGTTGCCCAGTCGTTGTAGTCAACGCCTGCATACTCCTTGACAGCCTCCACCATGGTCATACGCTTCCAGGGCTTGCCGATTTCAATGTCGATACCCTGATAAGTCACGGTATCCGTGCCGCATACCTTCATAGCGATGGTGCGGTACATATTCTCGATCAGATCCATCATGCCGATATAATCGGTATATGCCTGATACATTTCTACGGTTGTAAACTCCGGATTATGGGAAGTATCCATACCCTCGTTACGGAAAATTCTGCCGACCTCGTACACACGGTCAAAGCCGCCGACGATCAGCTTCTTGAGGTTCAGCTCTGTTTCGATACGCATGAACATATCCATATCCAGCGTGTTGTGATGCGTTACAAACGGTCTTGCAGCCGCTGCAATCTGGATGGGGAGCAGAACGGGAGTTTCCACTTCAATATAGCCGATACCGTCAAGGTAATTGCGGATCTCTCGCATGATCTGGCTGCGCTTCACAAAAGTATCCTTTACCTGCGGATTGCAGATGAGATCCAGATAACGCTGACGATAGCGCATGTCCTGATCCTTCAGACCGTGCCACTTCTCGGGCAGAGGCAGCAGGGACTTCGAAAGGAGCGTCACCTTCTTGGCATGCACGGAAATCTCACCCATACGTGTACGGAATACAAAGCCCTCAACGCCGATGATATCGCCGATATCCCACTTCTTGAATGCTTCAAACGCTTCCTTGCCGATCTCGTTCATACGAACATAAACCTGCATTCTGTCGGTATGGTCACGCACGTCAATGAAGTTTGCCTTGCCCATATTACGCCAGCTCATGATTCTGCCGGCAATGAATACAGTTTCAGCAGCGATCTCGTCAAGACCTGCCTTGAGCTTCTCCTCATCGCCTGCCGCTGCTTCTGTCACAGCCTTTTCTCTTTCCTCAAAGCTTGCACGCAGCTGTGCATTATGAATCGAAACGGGAAAGCTTGTCAGCGCAAACGGATCCTCGCCCTTTGCCTGCAGCTCCTCAAGCTTATCTACACGGATCTGCCGCAGGGAATTGGTGTCCTCCTGCTGCAGCTCTTCCATCACATTCTGTTCTTCCTGCATATCTTTCACCCTTATCTTTGATATTCTCTCTTTACTTGGAAATCTCCAGCACCTCAAACTTCAGCTCTCCTGCGGGAGCCTCTACCGTGAATACATCGCCCACTTTTTTTCTCATGGCAGCCTTGCCGATGGGGGATTCATCGGAGATCTTGTGTTCTCTGAAGTTTGCTTCCGTCGTGCCCACGATCTTCAGCTTCTCTTCCTTGCCGTCGCTGAGTCTGCGCAGGGTGATGACAGAACCGATACCGATTTCGTCCAGAGAAATATTCTCATCATCCACAACCTCGGCGTTGTCCACCATTGCCTGCAGTTCTGCGATCTTGCCCTCAAGAATCGCCTGTTCATTTTTTGCTTCGTCGTACTCTGCGTTCTCGGAAAGGTCACCATAGGAACGTGCTTCCTTCAGCTTCTGTGCAACCTCCTGACGCTTGACAGTGATCAGGTGTGTCAGCTCCTGCTGAAGCTTTTCGTAGCCCTCACGGGACATCTGCATTTTAGCCATGATTCTACTCCTATCTATCTGAGATGTTATTATTTTTAGAAAACCCATGTTTTCTGTATCCTTATTATTATAGTATATTTCGGGCGGATTGTCAAGTGGATTGCGCCAAAATCACGATATATCACAAAAAACGCTGTATTGCAAAGGCGCAATACAGCGTTTTAGGCAATACCGCACAAAGATTGTGCAAAGCCGTCAGGCGGTCTTTGTGAGGTGTTGCTTTTTATCACCGCAGCAATTCGATTGCTGCGGCAAGCTGCGGATCCGTTGCGGGATCGACATTTTCGATCACCGTTTCTTCGCCCGATTCCACTGCAACATCCGGCGCAAGCCCCACCTTGTGGTAGCATTCCGAGCGTGTGGTCTGGTAGGTTGCAATCGTCAGCGTCAGTCCGCTGCCATCATCAAGCTCCTTCGTAATCTGCATGATTCCCTTGCCAAAGCTGTTTTCACCCACAAGCTTCGCCTTGCCGAAATCACGCAGAGAGGCTGCGAACAATTCCGCCGCACTTGCCGAGGAGCCGTTGATGAGAACGACCATCGGGATATCAAGCTCGGCTGCGTCCGAATATACCGCCGTATCCGTCGTGCCGTCCCGATAGGTGGCAATGGCAATTTCGCCTTCCGGCAGGAGGGGATCAAGGCTTTCTTCAAGCGATCTGAGCAGACCGCCGCCGTTGTCACGCACATCGAAAATCAAGGAACCAGCACCGTTTGCGATCAGATCATCGAGCGTGCTGCGGAACTGCTCACCGGTGTTGTCACGGAAATTCGAAATGGAAATATACCCGATATTTCCGGGGAGCATCCTTCCCTTCACGGTTTTCACATCGAATGTCCTGCGGATGACAGAAACATTGCGTTCTCTGTCATCACGGCGGATTCTGATTCTGACGTTTGTTCCCTCATCGCCCTTGATCAGATTGACCGCATCCTCAAATTCCATTTCGGTGACATCACGGTCGTCAATGGCAATGATCACATCATTCGGCTGCAGACCCGATTCCTCTGCAGGAGAGTCTTCCTGTACCGCAACGATCTTTATGGTACCGTCCTCCTGCAGCTGTGCCGTCACGCCGATACCGATCATGGTACCCGTTTCCTTTTCCAGCAGCGCTTTATATTCCTGCGGCGTCAGATAATTCGAATAGGGATCCTGCAGGCCTGCCACATAGCCCTTGAGCATACCGTTAAGCATGGATTCCTCGTCAAGCTCTGTATAAAAATTCTTCCGCACAAAGCTGTCGAGCATTTCAAGTCTTTCGTATTTCGCTGCCTTTTCATTGACTGCCTGCACCTTTTCGTTGAAGCCTCTGAGATTGAAGAAGGTCGTTACAATAAAGGTCACTGCCGCCACGAGCGCTGCAATGCTGATGGTCAGACCAAGACTGATTTTTTTATTCATAGACTATGAACGATGCTCCTTTCAAAACAAGGACGGCATGCGCCGTCCCTGTGTCTTAATAATTGAGATAGTTGCCGGGATTCACCGCACTGCCGTTCTTACGAATCTCAAAGTGCAGGTGGAAGCCCGTGGAATGTCCCGTACAGCCGACCTTGCCGAGGGATTGTCCCTTTTTGACGCTCTGACCGACGGATACATTGACTGACTGCATGTGTGCGTACATCGTGGAGAAGCCATCTCCATGAGAAACCAGTACGTAGTTTCCGTAGCCGTTGCCGCAGCAGTTGCTGCTCTTGGGATAGTTATGGCTGCATCCGGTGGATACGCCGATGACTGTGCCGGCTCTGGAGGCAACGATGGTTGCGCCCTTGTTCTGCGCAATATCATAGCCCTTGTGCATTCTGCCCCAACGCCAGCCGTAATAACTGGATATGTAATAATATCCGGGACAGGGCCATGCAAAGGATGTGCCGGTGTAGCCGCCGCCGTTATTATTGTTGTTATTGTTATTATTATTGTTGTTGTTATTATTGTTCTGATTCTGTTGCTGCTGTTGCTGCTGCTTCTTGGCTTCTTCCTCCTGACGCTTGCGTTCTTCCTCTTCCTTACGCTTGCGTTCCTCTTCCGCACGGCGGATCTGTTCACGAATCTGCTCCTCAGCGGCATCCAGGCGGTCGTTGTCTGCCTTTTTCTCCTCAATGGACTTGTTCAGGTTTGCCTCTTCCTGCGCCAGACGGTCGATCTCTGCCTGCGTCTGCGCTACGGAATCCTGCAGATCCTGCATCGAAGCCTTCATCTCTTCACGCTTTTCCTCAGCCTCTGCCTTGGCAACTTCCAATGCGCCCATCTGCGTCTTGAGGGAAGCAAGGTTGAAATTATAGGATTCCAGCTGATTCTTCAGATCGTTGATGAGCTTGTCATCATGCCTTGCAACGCAGGTGATCAGCTCATACTTGGAAAGCAGATCATAGAAATCGGTTGCACCGATGAGCGCCGATGCAAGGCTGTCGTTGCCGTTGACATACATGGCACGCAGGCGGAGCTTGAAGGTTTCCAGACCTTCTTCAATATCCACCTTCTGCTGTTCGATGACCTGCTTGAGGTCTGCAATTTCGATATCAAGGTTGTAGATCTTCTCGTTGAGGGCTTCCAGCTCCTCGTCAAGAATCCGCATATTATCCTGCAGCACGGTAATTTTCTGTTCCAGCGCCTTCTGGTATTCCTTCTGCTTCTGCTGGTTCTTCTCGTACTGCGCAAGCTGCGCTTCAAATTCCTTGATTTTCTTGTTATTTTCTTTTTTCTGTGCTTCCAGCTCTGCGATGGTCGCACTTTCTGCATGCTGTACTCTGACGAATGACTGAGAGGCAAGTCCGGTACAGCAAAGCATTGCCAGACAAACGGCAATTGCCTTCATTCCAAATCTTCTCATACTCCGCTTTACGCAGAAATCACCTTCCTTATACATTGATATGTCTTCTCGTACAAATAACGCTTCCGATTGCGCCGATCAGTGCGCCGCCGATCACATAGGAGAGTGTTACCTGAATATAAATTTCGCTGAATTGGATAATGCTGCCCATACCGATGATGCTCAGAAGCGCCACCTGATCCTGCAGGATGCCCACAAGCGCATCGTACAGCAGCCATGTGATCACCAGTGCGCTGCAGCCTGCCAGAAATCCTGTTACCATGCCCTCCACAAAGAACGGCAGGCGGATAAAGGCATTGGTTGCGCCAACATATTTCATGATCTGGATCTCCTCACGACGGGCAAACACGCTTGCCTTGGTGGTGTTGGAAATGATGACCATGGAAACGATGATC